>CAYXXY010000048.1:0-3229 GCA_964469175.1 uncultured Flavobacteriaceae bacterium | reverse complement strand
AATTTCGGGTTTGATTTTTTCGTACTGACCGCGAAGGTCAACCATGTTGATCTTGTTCATCGGAAATAGTTGAATATTAGGTTGATTGAAAATAGAATGATTTTGGCGGCAAATATAGTGAAACTATGCGGGGTTTAAAATGTTACATGGATGATGTAAAATGTAAAATGTGAGTGAGCATGTTGCCAATCGAGAGAATTACATTTTCCATAACACATTTTCCATCATCCATTTTCCATTTTCTCGCCACTCGTCCAGTTAAACCACTAAGGCACTAAGATCACAAAGGAACACTAAGATGTTGGATAGTTCGGAGTATTCTGACCCCCCAAATTCGGTTTTTTAGAGGCTGAAAAACATAATGGTTTTGATCAAACACCTCTGCCAATCCGGCAGATATTGACCCCCTTTGAAAAAGTTGAAAGTTTAATATACTGTGATTTTTTGCGCCGTCACCGAAATAATACGGAGCATGCTGGCCCCATCACAAAGGTGTTTTGGGCTGAGGGCATGACAGCGGGCGACTGAAATTCGGAGCATGCTGACCCCTTTTTCAATTTGATCTTACTCGGGTTTTTAGATTATTTAGTGGTTTTTTAAACACTAAATTTAAAACAGATGGCAGGAAAAGTAAAACCTATGAGCCAGATCAAACAACTATTGCAATTACGCAAACAAGGCAGGGGCATTAAGTATATAGCCCGAAACCTCGGCATAAGCAAAAACACTGTTAAGGTGTATTTATCAAAGTTAATGACTCTAAAGCCGGGTATTGAAGATTTATTGTTGTTAGAAGACCCTGAACTGGAGACTAAATTTCATGCCGGTAATCCCGCTTACAAGGATGAGCGTTTTGAGCATTTAAAGACCCATCTCGATTATTTTGAGAAACAACTGAAAAGACATGGCGTCACCCGGCGTGTACTGTGGGAAGAATACCGCCTGGATTATTCTGATGGGTATGGCTACACCCAGTTTTGCCATCACCTCAAACAGCAACTTATTGCCCGTAAACCATCCATGATTTTGGAGCACAAACCTGCCGAGAAGCTTTTTGTTGATTTCGCCGGAAAGAAGCTCTCCTATGTTGACAGGCATACAGGCGAGATCATCTGGTGCCCGGTGTTCGTAGCCTGTCTGCCCTATTCGGATTACTCTTTTGTTTTTGCGGTAAGAAGCCAGGGTGTCGAAGACTTCCTTTATGCTATACGATGCTGCCTGGAGTTTCTTGATGGTGTCCCATTTATTCTTGTGCCGGACAATTTAAAGGCAGCCATCATAAATGCCAGTCGTTATGAACCGGATATAAACCAGGCCCTGGAAGACTTTTGTAATCACTACAATATGGCCATTGTACCGGCAAGGGTGGCAAAACCAAAAGATAAGGCACTGGTTGAAAATCTGGTAAAAATGGCTTACTCCAGGGTTTATGCAAAAATACGCCATCAACAGTTTTTTGACCTGTCATCTCTGAACCAAGCTATTGCAGCAAAAACACATCAACATAACCAGACCCGGATGCAGCATAAACCATATTGCCGTGAAGAACGCTTTTTGTCCGGTGAAAAGCAGTTGCTACAACCTTTACCTGCCCAGCAATACGAGGTCAAATATTATCGCCAATTAAAAGTAGCAAAGAACAACCATATTCACCTGGCCTTTGACAAACATTATTACAGCGTGCCTTACCAATGGATCGGGGAAAAAGTCAAAGTAATCTACACCCGCTCAATGGTGCGCATTTATGCCCGTGGCAAAATGGTTGCCATCCATAAACGCAGTTACACTCAGGCAGGCTACTCTACGCTAAAGGAACATCTGTGTTCCCATCACCAGCATTACCTTGACAGAAGCCCTTCGTACTATATGCAGCAGGCCCAAAACAAATCCCAGGAAATGTATCAGGTCATCAAACTTCTTTTTGAGGGAGGCAGACCGCCAGAACAAAATTATCGCACTTGCGATGGACTGTTAAGCTTATATAAGAAAACAGATCCCGGATTATTCAACAAAGCCTGCGAAGAAGCAATATCCTGCAAAAGCTATTCATACCGGTTTATTTTAAATATCATCGAGAACCTGAAAAAACAGCCGGTTCAACAAAAACTACCAACTCCATTACCCGACCACGGAAATATCAGGGGTAAAGATTATTATGAACAGTTATCCTTAAATTTTTAACAACATGACACAAATTGAAACAAAACTTAAGCAGTTGCGCTTAAAAGGAATGCTTCGCAGTTGGCAAGCAATGTCAGAGACCCGGACAGTACATGGCTTAGCTTTTAGCGAAGGCCTTGAAATGTTACTGCAAGCCGAAGAAGATGAAAGAAGCAACAGCCGTTTCGACCGGCTTTTGAAAAATGCCCGCTTTCGCTATCAGGCCAGCCTGGAAGAACTTCGTTATGATGCCTCCAGGGGGCTTGACAGAAGTCTGGTTACAGAACTGGCTACTTGCCAGTATATCACCAAAGGAGAGTCGCTGGTTATAACAGGGGCCACTGGCTGTGGCAAGAGCTTCCTGGCCTCAGCGCTAGGCAATCAGGCTTGTCTGCATGGTTACAGCGTATTGTATTTTAACACTCAAAAATTTATGTTGCGAATAAAAATGTCACGCCTTGAAGGCAGTATTTTGAAATTTTTTGATAAAATTGCAAAAACATCGCTATTTATTCTGGATGATTTTGGATTAACAAACCTGGAACAACAACAACAGTTTGATTTAATGGAAATTATAGAAGACAGGCATGGAAAGAAATCAACCATAATAGTCAGTCAGTTGCCAATAGCAAGCTGGTATGATATTATCAGCGAGGCAACCATTGCAGATGCCATTTTAGATCGGTTAATACACACTTCGTACAGAATAGAATTAAAAGGTGAAAGTTTAAGAAGAAAACTGTAAAAATGTCAGTTTCCATCTGTTCTTTGAATTAAAACCTGAGAGGGGGGTCAATATCACCGAAATGGGGGTCAATATCACCGAAATATCCAGATGTTGAATTGATGATGAAAAATGTAAAATGTTTAATGTGTGGATATTGCCAATCAAGAGGATACATTTTACATAACACATTTTACATCATCAATTTTACATTATGGCATCCCTTTCCTTATTCTCACATCAGCAAGAATGAAAGATGGCATCCCTTCCGCACTATTTTAACTCAATTTGCCAGAAGAAAAAAATTCTGGAATCACTTACTAATAGTGCTTGCGGGATGCCATA
>CAYXXY010000047.1:0-3900 GCA_964469175.1 uncultured Flavobacteriaceae bacterium | reverse complement strand
AGTCAACACCGCGTTCATACTGGGTCGTGCCGACCATATGAACGCTTAGTTATTGCCCACAGTACTTATTTTCTCCAATTTTGAAGTCGGTCGAGATATAAATAGCTTTCGACAAACTCTCTGTGTTCAGAACTGGTCATTTTTTCTAATAAATTCAATGCAGAAATGTAACTTGCTAAATTTCCGTTTGAGGAACTAAATTTCCCATCTTCAACAAAGGTGACCAAACTGTCGTTTTGAACTTTTAAATTCGGATAATCTTTTTGTAATTGTTCACCTCCGCCAATCCAAGTAACGATTTTCTTTCCGTCTGCAATTCCTGATGCACCGATTAATTGAGCTCCCGCGCAATTGCTCACAATATATTCAGTTTCCTTGTTTTTTTCTTTTATAAAACTCACAATTCTTTCGTTATGAACTTGAGCGTACATATCATAAGCACTTGGCACGAATAGAGCTGTTAATTTCGGACAATTTTCAAACGTAAAATCGGGAAGAAATCTCATTCCTTCTTCCGTTGTGATTGGATTTTCGGTTTCCGCAATCGTGATTACATTAAAAAGCTGTTTTCCATCTTCAGTTGGTTTTGCAAAAACGTCAGATGTTGCGATGACTTCGCCTTGAAGAACTCCGTTATACATCAAAAGTCCAATTGTAGGTAATTCCGATTTGAAAGGCTTTAGGTGTTTGGTTAGCGTGTCAGTTTTCTTTTCGGTGAGATTGGCTACTTTATTTTCGACTTTTATTTTTGATTTGTCCGAATTACAACTAATCAGAATAGTTGCAAAAATCATTGTTGTTATAATTCCAAATTTTCTCATTGTTTTAGATTTTTCTTGTATTGTGGGCAACTTGTTTATTTCAGCAACAGCCCAAAAAATCATAGCTGATATTTTCCATATCCCCCGCTACCGGAAGTGCTGTTTTAATTGACAGTGAAAGTTAAGAATAAAATCTTAATTGAATTGGAAGTAATTTAAACCCTCAACCATACCAAATATAATTTTTATAATTTAAAAACCACACATGCCCGGTTTAACTTTATATCACATGGCAGGCAACTACCACCCTAAAACATAGTTTCTTCGAAGTTTAGTCGTATTTTTCCCGTAAATACGGTACTTATAACGGTGAAATATCGAAGAAACTACGGTTCAGCTACGTTTTAAAATAGTACTAAACCAGTAACATGCCTGAAGTATTCAGGAATGATATAGTGATAAAAGATGACTTTGTTTTCGCTTTCCACCTGAAGCTTAATTTCAAACACAGGGTGATGGTCTATTGAAAGTTGTTCCCGTTAGGTTGATCAAGCTTAAAATAGCACATACCTAATTGCCCCGCTGCCTATGATAATAAAAAGCCGGTAGCAAAAGCAATACAAACAAAGGCTGGATCAAAAAACGGCGTACATAAAAAAGGATGTTGAAATTGCTTTCCGGCGAAGCGTTTGCAACAAGCCAGGACATCCAGGAAAATAAAAGGACAAAGGCCAAAACATACAATATCAATGAAAATTTAATCACATCCCTATCCCGGAAAGCCACATAGAGTATCGCCAGCGAAATCAAGGTATTCAACCAAAACCGATACCCAGTGTGCAGCATGAGTCTTCCAAATTCAACTTCAGGTACCTTGCCGTACAGATAGTCTTGTTTAAAAAATGTGAGTAGCGGGTCATAGAACAAGTCGGCTTCAAAGAGGCGCACGAGTATGAGTAACCCAAACAATAAAACGATTCCTGTTATTTTAAGCAGCCTGTTCATCTAGTTTTGTATTTAAGGGAATGCGGCGCACCCAAAGCACCCAGAGCAAAAACACCATACCGTAAATGATTGCAGGAAAAACCACCCCGTGTAAAAACTCCTCATACTGCGGGTATTCATACAAGGCAATGGTCAAAAGCACTATGCGGAAAAGGTTGGCACAATAAATCAATACCGCCCCCACAAAAATATAGAGCAAGGTGGGTTTCCAGCGCTGATGAAAAGCCACGATAAATGCCGCAAAAAGTGCAATAACACTCAGTGCATTACACCCTTCCACTATGCGGGCGAGGTAACGTTCGTTGACGAAAAGCTTCATCGACGCCTCGTTGGGGTGTGGTTTAATTTCAGCCTGATACCCAAACCCGGAGGTCAGCACCGAAGTTTGTTTGGCCACCAGATGTGTAATGGGGTCGGGATACCAAGTTTCTGATTGGCCGAAATGCAAATAGGCGTTATAAAGCAGGCTCAACATCAAGTAAGTCCCCAAAAAAAGGACTAAAAACCGGATGACTGCTTTGTATTTGAGGAAAAGTGCTTTCAATAATTGCGTTTTGTTTTAAGCAAAAATAGAGAAAAGGGATGGATAAAATAAATGAACAGAGGTTTGACAAAAAACTATTTTAATTGCTGTGAAAATAAAAAAACATTAAAGCATTAAGGTGGATTAAGCTGATTGCCTTTAACTTCTTAATGGTTCAAAAAAAATCAGTGCAAACCCGTATAATCCGCGTCATCAGTGTGCCAAAAAAATAAAATATTAATGCATTAAGATACATTAAGGTTTATATCTTAACTACCCTTAACTCCTTAATGTTTTGAAAAATTCTAAAACATAATACTCAACAATTCTTCTGCTGTAATATCCTTGAAATACTGCTTAAAATCAAACTGACTCAGTGCTTTCTTAATCGCCGTTTCGTCGTGGGGTAAATTGATCAATACCTCTTCTATGGGTGCAATGTCCCTGATGTGGAAAAAGTCGCCGGTGATTTGGGCTTTTTTGATGATGCCCTTTTCAACATCCAGATGCACTTCGATTACTCCGCCTTCTGAGCGCATTCCCTGCTTAAAATTATATTCCGGTGAACGTCCAAAATTCCACTCCCAGGTGGCGTATTTTTCATCACGTATCTTTTGAATAGCTTCTAAGTCTTTTTGGGTAAATTCATACAACCGCGCATCGGGAAACGTATTGAGGATGTGTTGCATAATTCTTTCCGTAAACTCCTTTAACGAAAGCGGCTCTTTCAAATGATTACTAATATTGGTCACCCTTTTTGGTACCGATTTTGTCCCACGACCCTGATACTTCAACGGATTGACTTTTAAAGCGCCCGAAACATCTTTCATTTCTGAAGAAAACAACAAGGTGCCGTGGTGCATCACTTTGTTTTTAAACACATGCTCTGCATTGCCCGAAAACTTCTTCCCTTCAATGGTCAGGTCATTGCGGCCTTCAAATTTGGCATCAATTCCCAATCCTTGCAGCACTTCCAAAATGGGTTTTGTATACCGCTTAAAATCCACCATATCTTCGTTATCACTCGTGCGGGTGAAGGTGAAGTTGAGATTGCCCATATCGTGATACACTGCGCCACCACCTGAAAGTCGTCGCACCACTTTAATGTCTTTTTCCTTGACATAATCGAGATTGATTTCGGCCAGGGTGTTTTGATGTTTACCCACGATGATGGCATTGTCATTTTGCCACAACATAAAGCAGTCTTCATCGATGTGTTTAAAGATATACTCGTCGGTGGCTATATTAAAATAAGGGTCGGTACTATGGTGGTGAATGCAAAGCATTGGTTCTGATTTTTTAGTTAATGTGCATAACAAAATTTGCTGTAGCTTAGATTAGCCGGAAAATCAGCTTTTCCCCTTCCCTAAAGGGAGTCTGATTTTCCTCGATTTCACCCTTTAGGGTTGGGGCAAAAAATTGAGGAAAATCCAGCAATATTAAACTTTGTTATATGCTAATTTTAGCTCATAAAAATAACCATTCCCAAGGTCAGATAAAAGGAAATCATCTACTAAAAGTTAGCATTCAAGTTTAACAAAAAAATACCATTATATCACCCGTAGTGCATTATAGAAAAAGTTGCTCAAAATACTAAAAATTAGTATATTG
>CAYXXY010000046.1:0-3964 GCA_964469175.1 uncultured Flavobacteriaceae bacterium | reverse complement strand
TATATATAAATAACAAAAAAATGCAAAAACACCGAAATCATACAAAATTTCCAATAGATCGTTGTGAGCAGGAAGACCATGATGTTTGATGGTCGCATCATAACCATATCCAATAATTAAATCAGTGAAATTACCATTAGAAAAGTGAGTGATAATTTGATTTGAAATCAAGTCTCTGCCGTTAAAACCATCATTTTCAAATCGGTTTATAGCAAAACTCATAAATTCATTATTTTTTAATCGATCAAAAAACAAAAAAGATAATAAAAACAAAGAACCTACAATAGCAGATATTTTAATTTTAGAAAATTTTCCGATGTACAATAATAATGAAATGATAACTGCCAAATTTACAAATATAATTGCTGATCTTTTTTGTGAAAGAAGAGTACAGATACAAACTAATAATATTAGTATCCATGTTGAACTCTTTCTTTTTAAGAAAAATAAGAAAGGAATAAATATAACAAGAGAAAAAATAGCATCATTAGAAATAATATATAAAGGAGCAGAGTCTAATAAATACTTGTTGAAAAAAAGTAATATAAGCACTATTAGTGCACCGGTTGCTGCTATTACTGTAGGGTATATATTGCGATTTAACAGACCAAAAACTAATCCATATCGAAAAATTAATATTAATGGTAGTTGATACACTATGGCTTTTATAAATTCAAAAAGTGAGAAAGAGTTAAATAACACAGATAAAAAAAAGAAAAAAGCATATAGATATAGTATCGTTATTAATCTAGATTTAATTACGATCTTATCAAATAAGAATGCAATAAATAAAAAAATAAATAAAAAAATACGGCTAATTCCATATATTACACTTTCTCTAAGTTCATCTAAAGTCAGTAATGCAAAATATCTTGTTACAGAATCAATCGAAACAAGAGTTACTACTGAAACGAAGAATATAATAACAACCCAATTTCTGTAAAAGAAATTAATATTACTTACTCCATACCCCATAGTCTTTTTCCTTTAATATCAGTTTCAATTGCTTGTGGCCAACTGCAGCCTGCGCCAGATAAACTAATGAAGTTACTAATAATATCCCATAGAACCCCCACATGCCAGTAAAAAAATACATCATAGGAATTGAAATAAAGGCAAATGACACATAGATGATCATTTGCAAAAATACTTTACCAATACCGTTTAAGCATACCATATAAAGATTAGCTCTTGCTAAAATAATCATATTAATAGCCATGGCGATAGATAATTTATAATCTATATGCAAATCTTTTGCAAGCCAATACTTATATACAATTGGAGATAGGAAAAAAAGACCAAAGCCGATAAAAATTGTAACAAACCATATTTTTGATAACCTCACATAGGTTTTTTGCATCCATTGTAATTCCTTCTTTGCGTAGGCCTCTGTAAAAGCCGACCAAAAAGGCAAGAAAATAATTCCTGTGACAATATATATTATACTAAAATACTTATAAACTATGGTATAAGCAGTAACAGACTCTGCCCCCATAATTCTCATAATTATAAAATTAGCAAACTGGAATACAAACAACATACTTAATTGTATAATGAAAAATTTGCTTCCGAGCCCTATAATGTCTTTAACCAAACTAAGGTTAATATTTTTAAATGACGGTGCATATTCTTTATATTTTCCTTTAAAGAAAAATATAGAAAAAATCAACAATACCAACACAGGAATACCTGTGTAGGAAGTTGCAAGGTTTAACAGGCTGGGCTTAGTGTATAGAGTACACCAATAAATTGCTGCCAGAGCAAAGAACTGTCCTAAAGTTACAATCAATGCTGATAATGCAGGCTTCTGATCTGCTAACAATAATGTAGTGAATAAATTCAAAATCATTTGTATTGCAAGCAATATAACTAATATAATAAAAGTTTTATTTAATACGGGTTCGAGATTATCAGAAACATTAAGTAACTCACTCCACGTTAACCACTGATTAATAATGAGCAGGAGGATTAAAACAACAATAAATATTATCGCTAAAATCAAATAACTTGTGGTCACATACTGTTTAGCTAATTTAAAATCACCCTTTGCTTTGGCTGATGCAAAGCCATTTCTGAAACCATGTGTAAGTCCAAAATCAAAATAAACCATCCAAGACACCAAAGAACTAAGAGTAATCCAAATACCATATTGAACAGTGTCAACATATCCAATAGCTGCGGGTATTAACTGTAAAGAAATAAAAGCAGCGAATATTTTGTTGGCAAATAATAGCACAATATTTTTTTGTGCAAGTTTAGAACGAATATCATCTGTTTTGAAAACTTTCAATATATTCATTTATTTAACAAAATGTAACTGTTTAAGTGCCTCATCTTTAAACTACATCTTTAAAGTTTTCCTTCGGAATTTTTGAAAAGTCCTTTCACATCATACACAATAGCCAATTCTTTTTTCAGCGACTCTAAATCCATCTTAGCGAATTCATCATGAGCTACGCCTAAAACGATCGCATCAAACTTATACTCATTGCTGTTCAATTGATCCATATCCTTTAACGATTCTATGCCGTACTCATGCATTACTTCACCCGGATTCGCCCACGGATCATATACGGTCACTTTGATGCTGTAGGATTCCAGTGCGCGGTTAACATCCACAATTTTGGTATTGCGCACATCAGGACAATTTTCCTTGAACGTAATCCCCAGCATGAGGACTTCGGCATCACTCACGTTAATGCCTTTTTTGATCATGCATTTCACGACCTGTGACGCCACATATTCTCCCATCGAATCATTCAGCCTTCTTCCGGCTAAAATGATTTCCGGATGGTACCCGTACTCCTGCGCTTTTTGTGCCAGGTAATAAGGATCCACCCCAATGCAGTGTCCGCCCACCAACCCCGGTTTGAAAGGCAGGAAATTCCATTTAGTGCCCGCAGCTTCCAGTACCGCATGGGTGTCGATGTCCATCAGGTTGAAGATTTTCGCCAGCTCGTTCACGAACGCAATATTGATGTCGCGCTGGGAATTTTCAATCACTTTGGCCGCTTCCGCTACTTTGATAGCCGGCGCTAAATGGGTACCCGCCATGATGACAGCAGCATAGAGGTCATTCACAATCTGTCCCACTTCGGGGGTGGAACCTGAGGTGACCTTCAGGATTTTTTCTATAGTGTGCTCCTTATCACCGGGGTTAATGCGTTCTGGCGAATAGCCAGCATAAAAATCTTCATTATATTTGAGTCCGGATGTCTTTTCTACCACCGGAATACAGTCTTCTTCTGTCGCACCGGGATACACCGTCGATTCGTAAATGACAATATCCCCTTTCTTCAGCACCTTCCCCACCGTTTCGCTGGCTTTGATCAGGGGGGTCAATACAGGCCGGTTATTTTTATCGACAGGCGTAGGCACTGTGATAATATAAATATTAGCGTCGGCGATATCTCCAAGCTGGTCTGAACAGTATAATCCCTTGTTTGTCAATGATTCTGTGAAAGGATTTTTAGTTACAAGGGCAGACTGAAGCAGCTCATCGGCGACCTCTAAGGTATCATCATGGCCTGCACTGAGCTCAGACACTCTTTTGCTGTTAATATCAAATCCCACCACCGGGAATTTAGTAGCGAACAGACGGGCAAGGGGCAAGCCGACGTAGCCGAGGCCGATGACCGCAATCTTATGACGGGGGGAGTTGGAGACTTGGGGATGGGTAGACTCCGAGGCTTGGGGATGGGGGGAGGGGGTGACTTGGGGATTGTCCGTGTTTGTATTCATTTTGTTTTGTTGCATTGACGTGGTTTATGACTATTAACTTTTTTGGGTGCGGGTTTCGGGGTACGGAGGGATTTAGGGATTGGGGGACTCGGAGACTTGGGGATGGGGAGGCTCGGAGGCTTGGGGATTGGCCCTGTTTGTATTATTTATATCCTGGTGTTTCATTTGTATACTTTTATAATGGTTATTAATTAGTTTTACAAAAATAGTTTTCTTTTTTTAT
>CAYXXY010000045.1:0-4259 GCA_964469175.1 uncultured Flavobacteriaceae bacterium | reverse complement strand
TCAGAATGAAAGTTGTTAAATATAGAAGGTTTTTCATTTCAAATAGCAGGTAACGGTTTCGTGTATGAGCAGTAGCGGATTTGAAAGTACAAACCTTTCAGTTTAGCACAAAGCTTATTAAAAGCACAGACCTTGATTTTACCACTTCACCCGCTATTGCTTATACACAATGTTGTGCGTTCGCCCTTTATTTTCAGTCGGTTTAGTCAATTTTCAAAGGTAGGATTTTTTGGGGTAGGGAAGGCACTCTCTCTTGCAAGTTTTGGTCAAGCGTTGGCTGGTGCGACTTGCAAGAGTGTGTGCCTTTGGGGCGGATTAACTGGCACAGCAACTTAATTTTGATACGTCTTTTCCAAAAGTTATTGCTGCTAATTTTATACCTTCTCCCAAAGTCAAATAAGGGTAGAAACTGTCTGCTAAGTCTTTCACCATTATTCCGTATTTGATTGCCATACTTAATTGTTGTATGAGTTCTCCACCTTCGGGTGCGACTACTCTTGCACCTATAAGTTTGTCAGTTTCCGAGTTACGAATGAGTTTGATGAAACCCCTTGTGTCGTTGGCTGCTATGGCTCTCGGTACGTCTTTCAATTCCAATTTTGACACTTCAAACGGAATGCCTTTTGATTCTGCCTGTGCTTCATCTAAACCTGCCCCTGCAATTTGTGGGTCAGTAAACACCACCCAAGGTAAAGAAGAATAATCGGCTTTATTATCTGTTCCTGAGAACGCATTTTCAACGGCAATTTTACCTTCAAAAGCGGCTGTATAAACAAATGCAGGGGTGTTGGTTACGTCACCTGCTGCGTAAATGTTAGGTAGATTGGTTTCCATTTTTTCATTCACAGCGATATGTCCGCTTTTGGTGAGTTCCAAACCAATGTTATCTAACCCTAATTGGCTTGTATTGGCTTTTGTGCCTGTGGCAATTACTACCTTACCTTTTTCTATAATTTGCGTAAATGAACCGTCAGGACATTTACAGTGAATGATGGTTTCATTCGCTTGTTTCTCGAATTTCACGGCTCTGAAATTAGGTAAGATTTCAATGCCTTCTTTTCGCATTTGGGTTTCCAATGCTTCACTGATGTCTGGGGTTTGTGTCCGTAGAACACGGTCGGTAAATTCAATGATTCGGACTTTAACGCCTAAACGATTGTACGCCATTGCAATTTCCAAACCTATGTAACCTGCTCCCATAATGGTCAAGCTTTCGGGTTTTTCTTCCAAGTCGAAAAGGGAAACGTTGGTCAAGTAGTCAATTTTGTCCAATCCTTCAATAGTCGGAATGTTGGTCGTAGCTCCCGCAGCAATTAAAAATTTGAAGGCTTTGTATTCCTTGCCATCAACCAAAATGGTTTTGTTGTCTTTGAATTTTGCCCAACCTTTTAGCATAGTCAGGTTTTCAAAATCGCTTACCACATCCATATATTTTTTCTCTTGAAGTGTGGCTACTAATTTTTTCTTGTCTTTGATGATTTGAGCGAAATCAATATCAACTCCTTTTGGCTTGATGCCTTCAAAGTTGGAATGTGTAGCGTGATAAGCCGACTCGCCTGCACGAATAAGATTTTTAGAAGGCACACAACCCACGTTGACACAAGTACCGCCAAAGTCCAAACCACCGTTTACCATTAAGGTCGATAATCCTAAACTTTCGGCTTTGATTGCTGCCGAAAATGCAGCCGAACCGCCACCGATAATGATTAAATCAAATTGATTAATTCCGCTGTTTCCATTATCAGGGATTTCACTTTTTACACGATAGTTTTTTGTGCCGTTGATGGTATTAATGATTTCTTCTTTGCTGGTTTTGGTAGGGTCAAAAGAACATTCGCAAGTAGCTTTTGGATAGCTCACATTAGCTTCTTTTACACCTTCATTTTTGGAAAGTAATTTTTCAATGCCTGTTGCACAATGGTCGCAGGTCATTCCTATGATGTCAAGTTTTATTATTTCTTTGTTCATAATGATTTCTCTTTTTGATTTTCCTTAATGATTTCGGCTTTATAGCCTGTCTGCTCAATAACCTTGATGATAGCGTCAGGATTTGTTTTCTTTGGGTCGTATTGGATGGTTGCCAAATCGCCCGGATATTCCACTTTGTGTTCAATAATGCCGTCCACTTCTTTGAGGGCATTTGAAATATGGTTGGAACAACCTGCACAAGTCATTCCCGTGATTTTCAGTTGCAGGGTCTTACCTTCTTGCTGTGTTGTATTTGCTGTTTGTGCTTTATTGTCAGTCGGTTTGCAACATTGTGCATTGAGCTGAGCAATTCCAATTAGGAACAAAGCACTCAATAGAATTAAATTCTTTTTCATTGTGTAATTATTTAATTAAGTTCTTAAATACAAAAGGCAAAAAAATACTATTTCTTGCCAACCACTTTGTAACCTGTACCGTTGATGGCTTCTTCAATTTGAGCGATACTCACTTTGGTTTGGTCAAATTCTACTTTGGCAATCGCTTCTTCATAAATCGCATCTACCTTAACAATGCCTGGCAATTTGTTCACATCATTTTCTACGTGTGAAGCACAACCATTGCAAGTCATTCCTTTTACATCAAAAGTTACCGTTTGGATGTCAGAAGCATTGACGATTACAACTTCCTTGTTGTCGTTTGAAGGATAGAAAATGTGTGCATAGTTTGGAAAAGCGAGCATCAAGGCTGCAAACACGGTTACAATTCCCAAGAATGTTTTGGTCTGCATAAAGGGTTTTTTTTCGTCTTCTTCGCAATCACATTGGATTTCTTCGGCTGTTCGTGGTTTGAGTTTCTGATACCAAGCAAAGCCCAATACCAAAACGGTGATACCGATTAGATAAGGTCTTGCTGGTTCCATCCATGAAAAGGTAGATGCCACTCCTGAAGCTCCTGAAATAAGAGCCAATACAGGTGTAATGCAGCAAAGTGATGCTGCTACTGCCGAAAGCACACCCGCTCCGACAAGTCTGTTGTTTTTCTTGTTCATACTGTTTCCTTTTTTGAATTGTTTATGATGTGTTTAAAAAATGGACGAAGTAAAGTAAGTTGCTCCTGTTTCAAAGAGTAGAAAATGGTTTGTCCTTCTCTTCTACCTTCAATGACGTTTCCGTCTTTTAGTTTTCTGAGGTGTTGCGAAACGGCAGGGATGCTCATTCCGAGAATGTCTGAAAGGTCGCAAGGACAAAGTTCGTTTTCTTCTTCTAAGAGAAATAAGATTTTTAACCTTACTTCGTTTCCTGCCAATGCTAAAAGTCCACTCAGTTGACTGAATGCCTTGTCGTTGGTTTGAAGTATTTCTCTACAATTGTCTATTTGAACCTTGTCGGCAAACACACGGATACACGATTGATTGTTTTCCATAATTTCCTTGTTTAGGATTTAATAACGCAGCAAAAATACAAATAGTTTTCTTATTTAAGCAAATACTTAATTATAGTTTTTAACAATTCTTCTTTGTCAGCGGTGGGTGATTTAGCTCTTTTGGTTTTTTAGCGTTGGCTTTGAGTGTCGGAAAAACCAAATGTGCTAAATGTGCGGTGGGTTTTTAGGGTGACGCACAACGCTGGGTATATGGTTAGTGCCGTGTAAATAGCACAGACCTTTGAATTAAGAACAGAAGTAATAATTAAATGTTTTTTTATGAGCGAGGGCAAAAGAAAAAAAGAGGCATTAAAGGTTATGAATAACTGGCCTGTAAAATTCCAAAAGGTAGATTTAGAAACTGCAAGAGAAGTACCCAAATGGTGTACAAGAGCGTTTTTTAATAACCGCTATTTTGTAACAATAGACGACAATGCTAAAACAACAAAAGGCGTTGCTACCAAAGTAATGATACAAAATCATTTCAATACACCAATAGTAGGACATTGGAAAGAGATATTTAAAATTAAAAACGAGTTGTTTGGAGAAAATACAATCGCCGTAGAGTATCATCCTGCAAAAACTGACTTGATTGATGATAAGAATATTTACTGGATATGGATTTTTAATAATGACGAATTGCCAATACCTATTTTTTAAGAGCGTGGGCAAAAAAATATTTAATTATGGGTAAACAAGCACAAACGATTGAATTAAGCACGGACTTAGGCATTAACTATATACCGTGTTGTAAAATCGTTTTAATGTTTTACAACGTGCCGCGGCTATGAGCTGTGGCGTGGATTAAACAACTAATTTAGCAAACAAAACCCAGACCTGAGGAAAATCCGATAGGATTTTCCGAGTGAGCCTGGACAAGCCATAGATTATAGCTGGTGTTGAACTAA
>CAYXXY010000044.1:0-4442 GCA_964469175.1 uncultured Flavobacteriaceae bacterium | reverse complement strand
GAAAAAGTACCGGTCAGGGTTCCGCTGGTATTTGTTGTTACGGTGTTATTAAAATTTGAAGCCATTGGATAATAGGTTGATATCAAATGAATTTCAAAGTTTTGAAAAAGATCATCTCCTTCGGCACCTACTTCTACTTCAAAATAGATACTGTAGCTATTGGCCGCTGAGGTTTCCCCTGACACTTTCAGGAGGCCTCCTTCATCCACTATGGTTAGAACATCAAATACGACGTTTAGCGTTCCAGCTGTCACACTTATCTGCCCTTCAACATTACCTGACGGATCTGAGCAATCACCAAGACCATCAATTATGGCTTGAATACTACCATTGCTATCGCCACAGGCTTGTTGCTGGTTTTGTAAAGCCACTTTGTATGCGTTACACGCCTGAACATAATTTTCTTCTGTTGCTGAGTCAAAGTCCTGTTTTGCGGCTAATGATGCTTCAATAGTTATTTCACACTGGGTCGGTCCGCTATCATCGTCATTGCTACATGCTAATAATATAAAAATCGCAAAAATACTTACTACTAATCTTCTCATAATCATTTTAATTTAAATTTAATTTAGGGGGCAATAATCATACCGTCTATATTTCAATCCAGTCATCTTCATTAAAAACAGTCAGGATATTTTCTTCTGTGCTGAGCATCCCGGCAGTGTTTTCAACAAGTACTTTAAAGTGGTGGTAAACTGTATTCCCTTCATCATTAATCAACTTTAAAGAATCTGATTGCAGGTCGGTATCAGCCAAAGGCAATACAATGTCATTATCATTGGTCTGGAACTTATGGATTTCAGCCCAGTTACCCTGACTATTCATTTTATAAAGGTGGTATTTGGCATTGTAAGCCATTTTGACCCATTGTAATGAAACCGAATGGATTTCATCATTGGCATCAGGTGGGGTTGACAAGAACTTCAATACCGGTGATTGTGGGGCATTGGCTTCCACCATTAGGCTGGCCACTATTTTAGAGGCTTGTGAAGGGGCATATTCCACTACTGTATCACCGAGGGAGTCGGCATATTTTACCTCCCTTGAAACTGTAACCCTATAAAAAAGTCCATCGCCGTAAGGAATTTCCGGGAGGTCATTAAAATTATCACTTACCGTCCATACCGGTTCGTCAAGGATGCCTTCATCTTCCAGATCAACAACCTTCACCAATTGCATCGTTTGGACAGATTGGGCATCAAGCATTGTGTATGCCCTGTAAATAGTAAGTTTTTTTACACCCTGAACTTTCGGGTATGCATTTATTTCCAATTGTATTTTTGGAGAGATCCCTAAAACTGTATTTTCCAGTACAGGTATTATCCTTTTGATTTCAGGTGCTTCAGGAGCATTGGTGTTTACCAGGTTTATAGGCCCTAAAAACGGACTAAAATCACTCATTTTCATTTGTGTACTCAATTCCTTTGCTCCGTAGAAATACAGGTTGTTGGATGTGCCATCCAGTTTAAAGTCCGTAAATAATGTTTCGTCTGTTTCCGGTGCTTTGCCGATTACTTTCATCATTGGGGCCATTTCAAAACCTTCACCCCCCGGTTGTATAATGTTTCCATTCCTGTCTTTGATTACCTGTGGCTTATCTATGGGTTGATAGTCACCATCGTCGTGCAAATATTGATATATAATTGGCATTTCTGTAAGGGATACAAAAGCATTATAAATAGCCCCTCTTACAAAGTTGATGATTTTAGGATCACCAACCGTCAAAGACCCCGGTGTATCTGTAATTAAAGGCAATTCCAATTTACCCAGAACATGATTCGCCCAATCAAAGAAAGCCTGTTTGTCAGGATTTGGGAACTTATAACCGTCCGGTGATACACCGGCAGGCGGATATACTTTAAAATCACCGTCACTTGCCAATTCACCAAAATCAAGGAAATTGGTCCATCTGTTGGTCAGGTACTCTTCGTTATTGCCCCCCAAAGCTTCCAGGTGTTCACGTATTTCCTTAATCGTATCTTTTTCATATAAGGCATTTAAAAATGCTTCATCGTTGGATCTGTAGAACAAAATACCATAGGGTTTGTGTTGATACTTTGTCCTCAATGTATATGTTGAACGCCCGAAAAAGTCTGGTCTGGTTGCATATAGTGGACCCTCGGGTTGCTCGGGGATTTCAGCCTCAATTAGCTCTTGGGCAAACATCAGGCAGGGAACACTTATCTTGGATAAGCAGCTTCCTGAAATGGGATCACAACCTCCGGCAGAGTCTTGGCTTCTGAACCCGAAAATGCTATAGTGAACGCCTTCGCCTTCAGCGGGTAATATGTTCTGTTCATTTAAACCAAACGGAGTATTTTCATAAAGGTAAACTTTGTACCCGGGATAGAAATTTACTTTTATATTGCTTCCTGTTTGAATAGCATCATAATTTGGGTCTGTAGGATCAAAAGAAGGGTCTTGGACCAATAGCGTTAGGTTATTGGAGCCTAAATTGCCAATACCTATCACAGGGAGAATTTTTCTTGTTTTATTTGGAACAGCTCCAGACACAGCACTTTCAGTAAATATTCTAACGATTCCCTTATACCATTCTGCAGAAATATCATTAGAGTTGTATTGAGGGTGTTGGTCAAGAGTAACACTGTCAAAAACAATTTCATAAATTCCCGGCTGGTTTGCCCCTGTATCAATCATTACTTGGGCTTCTCCCCAGACACCTCTCGTTTTCTCAACCATTCGCTGTATTTCCCCGTCATCATCTATTATTTCAATAACTTCGCGGTGTATTTCCCAATCACCGGGACCAACTTTTACTTTAAAGTTAAGAGGGTTTGGTGTTCCCCATGAGCCGGTATTTTGCATATTCTCTATAGCCATAAAAAGCCCGTCAGTAACGAGTACCGGGGGTTCCAATTCCCCGTTGGGTGGGTTTGACGGTATGCCTCCCCCATTGACTATAGAATCGCTCACCTCTTTTTTATAGACCATAAACACAGGCCCCTGTGAGGCTTGTGTTACCTGATGGATTATATATTGATTTTCACCTGAGATAAATACCCCTCCAACATAGTTGGCTTCTGTCCCGGGGGCTATATATGGGGTTAATGTTTCCCCTGTACTGACAATCTCATATTCCCCGGTGGTGATAATGGACAATATCTCATTTGTACCGTGGTCTGAAACTGTCAATGCTTTCCCTGTTATATTGTTGGGCACTTGGTTCCTGAAGAAAATATCAACTTCATCTGCAAATATTTCCTCGTTGTCTGGGAAAAGAACCGAAGGGTCATTGGCATTATTATCGTCTGTTAATTGACTATTTGTCCATGGAGAATCCATAGGAACGTTATAATTCTTCAACTCGTGAGCCGAATGGTAATCATAAGTGAGCCTGATTAGCGTTTTATCATCACCGACACCAATAGTATTTAGCCTAGCTTGTTCATCTGCTGAAGTCAACAGCAAAGGGCTTTCCTGCCGAATGAGCAGTGCATTGGTGTTGGATGGTGGGACTAAAGGGTTTTTTTGTTTGATGAGTGTTTCAATACTGAGTTCCAGTGCACTGTTTTTAGCCCTGGAAAACCAGTTAATACCGTAAGACCTGTACCTGTGTGTCCCGTTTGCGGTTTGCCTATGGGTGTAAAAGGGGCGAAGCGGCTCAGGAATTAAAATAAAGCGTGTTTCTTGGAAAGGGTCTCCCTGAGGGACAATATTGTAATACCTTGGGTCATTGGACAATTCTGGTTTTTGCCAGCCTCCCTGATTCAAGCGGTATTTGAGTCCCCCGTATACAGGAGTTGTAATTACACTTAAATCAATCTCCTCATTAGAAACAAAGAACGGTGCATTAATATCATCTTCAGGCAATTCATGGGAATACAGACTAACATATCGTGACATCCCATCATATGCATAACCATCTTCATCTGTCAATGAGAGAGGATCACCATTTTCCTCTTCAAGGAATACCCCCGGGGTAATATTATCAAGGTCAATAGGAACCGGAAGCCTGAAATCTGAAATAGAAGTTGGAAGGGACATAAACAAATGATGTACTTCTCTTTTTCCCTGTCCATCTTCCAAATCTGCCGAGGTATAGTATTCTGCCACATAAAGCCATTTTACATCGGTAGAACTGTTGTCAATGTCAAGTATTCCCAAACCAAGCATGCGGGCAATATGATAATCATTTGCAGAAAAATTCAGCATATCCAGGTTGGAAATTTCCATATAATCTTCCGGATCGGAAGGGTTATTTTCCAAAGGGATATTTTCAATTGCCCCCGGGTTACTTGCGTTCTCACTCAACTGGATATATTGCTCAACTACTTCTTTGATATTCCTGTCCCCCGGTTCGGGAGTAGCTCCCCATTTATGTTGGTAATTCTCAATCCTCACAAAGGCCTCTTCATTAAAACGTTGCCAAACACCATTAACGTCACCGGGTGATGGCTCCAACCTGCTGAATGCCGTGCCCT
>CAYXXY010000043.1:0-5270 GCA_964469175.1 uncultured Flavobacteriaceae bacterium | reverse complement strand
GTAATCATTGGATAAATACCCTTTTAAGTTCTGCAAAAAAGCCAGGAAGATGCGTTATATTTGGATTGAATATCTTTTCATTTTTCCCCAAAGATAAACCACTTAAAATCCAATACACGATGTATTTTGAATAACAATAATAAAAACCTAACTTGCAGACATTAATCCCATTAAATAAATTCATAATGAAAAAAATATCATTAGTTATCTGGGTATTGCTGTTTTCTCTATTTGCATGCCAAAAAGAGAAAAATACCGTTATTTACGATATTGCTTCGGAAAGGTATTTAAGCCCTCTTGATGATGAAAACAATGCAGGAATATGGTTACTAGGTCGTACGAATCAGTCAAAAGATTGGGCTCTACTAGGTAGAGGCATAGAGGGTTTCACCTACGAAAATGGATTCGAATACACATTGGAGATAAAGGAAATCCCTACAGAAGGATATATTGACCAGGCACCATTTAAACTAAAATTGGTAAGAACTATCCGTAAAGTGAAAAAAGACACCCAAGATATTCCTGAAAAATACAGGAAGTCACTTTATGTTGAATAATAGCGAGTCATGAGGGGTACCGCTTAAAAAGAGAGGAGAAACGCGTGGCATTAGCGCAGATATTATTGTTTATTAGGTTGTTGCAATCTGTCGGCAGCAGTGATCTGGATGTGAGGTGGTTGCAGGAGACTCTGACGGAGTGCGTGCAAAGGCGCTGTTTATTAGAGGTTTATGAAAACAAAAAGGACGAAAAAAAGAGGAAAAGAAACAAAGAAAAAACCCTACAAAACATTGATTTTGTAGTGTTTAGCTCCTTAGTGGCGCCTTTTGGCTTCACCTTCCAGCGGAGAGAGAGGTAAAGGAACCAATTTCTCGCAATCCCGTATGAATTAATTTCTTAGAAGCTTTTCAAAACCAGCGGTAACGATTTTGTAACGATTGAAAATGACCGTTGCTTGTCTGCTTTTGTCGCATCGTTGTCCACGCGTGGCTATGGTATAAAGGTATGAAATAAATGAACGTTAAACAAATCCTTTGGCTATAAAAGATTTAACTTTCTGAATTTAGTGCAAGGTGTAAGTCTATCTATATATAGATGCTTACAACTTGCACTAAACTCTACCCTTTAAAAATTTTCCGGAAATGTCGTCCAAGCTCACGGGTAACTTGGTCAAAGGGTGGCAGGTCTTTAATCTGGTCTTTCATGGAACTTTCCCAGCGCGATTTGAATGTCGGCAAAAGTTGATTAACCCTGTTTTCTAAATTATCCGGATTCAAACTTTTGTGTTTGGCTTTGGCTTCAAATTCCACCATATAATTGCTCATTTCCATGTCTTCATATTCCGATAAATACCACAAGTCGTAAAAATCCCGTGGTTGCTGACGTGATAACAGCGAACGCATCTTTTCAGTCATTACTTCTTCAAGCGAATAACATTTCAATGAGCAAGATTCATGGTCGGTATATTTCTCAAATATTTCCCGTTCTTCCACTTCGAATTGCAACAATTCATTTTTGGAAATATCTACTTTTACTTGTTTGTTGGCACCGCTACCGCCGAGGGGGCCTATATAATTGATGTAGAAATTGATGTTGCCCGTTTCATGTTCACCGAAATCGGCCAATGACAGATTTATATTTGCTTCCTCTTTGATGTACTCAAACACAGATTCAAAAGCCTCTTTGATGCTGTCATTGGTGGTATTTATGTCAATCAAAGTAAAATCAAGGTCTTCCGAATAACGGTAATCGTCAAAATAGAATTTTTTCAGAACAGTGCCACCCTTAAAAACCAATACTTTGGAAAGTAACTCATTTTGCCCAATACCGGTAAGAATCCACGAGAGGATATAATCTTTCTCTATTTGAGTATCCCGTACCCCTTCTTTACGGGCAATCTGTTGTATTTCTGCTAACTTAATCATGTTATTATAGCACTTTTAATTGTTTCTATATCTACGTTCTGCTGAATATTCCATCGGCTCATAATCTTGCCTTGCTTGGGCGCTTCCGTATCAAGAACAGTGATGGAATTAGTTCGTATTTTTTGTAATTCATTAATTATGGGGGCAGGAATGGACAACAATTCCAGTAAATAACCCAAACGTTTGACAACCGCCTGTGAATTGAATTTAATAACATAATCCAATAGCTGGGTATATTTCAATTTATCTTTAGACATATACAAGGCTTTCGCTATTTCAACTATTCCCCCTGCATAATCCGGCTTATATAAACAATCAATAATAGTCTTTTCCAAATCAGAGCAGAACACTTTGTTAAAACTGTCTATCCATATTTTTTTATATCCGAAGAAATGATTGGGATTATGGTAGATAAACTGAAATTTCACACCTTTCAATTCCATCATGGATGGCTTAATTTGCTTATTGACAACTATCTGCTCTTTCAGTGAGGGTTGAGTAATAAGATTATGTATTTGTAAAGCAGAATAGTAACCGATGTAATATTCCCCACCTACCAATGGTTCTGCTAACAAATGCCAGTCAGGCAAAAACAGTTCCGAATCCTGTTCAAAGGGGATGATATAGTAAACACCTTCCCGTATTCGCATTAACAAGCCATCTTCAGCCATTCTCGCCACTTGTCGACGGATAGCATTGGCAGACATGCCAGATAACGCATTGTAAGCATCATCCAATGTGAACCAATTTTTACCTTTGGCATTCACTTCCGAGAGCAGTTTCGCTGAAAGGATAGTAATATTTTTATATTTAGTATCGCGCATGTGACTATTTTTGTCCCTGCAAAGATATGGAATACATTTTTGCTGTCCAATAATTTTTTAGAGAAATTATGTTTTATATATCAAAAGAGACTATTTTTGTCTCATATAAGATATGAGGTGTATATGTTCAGTTTGCTTGTAAAACATATATTTCTGTGAATAAGTCGAATATGTCATTTTTAGGCTAATTGATTATTATCACTATTTTTGCACTGTTATCAACTTGCATCTTGTACCAAAGTTTTGGTAGTCAGTATATTGCACTAGAAGTCAACTTGACATCACACCTGTATTTACACTTAGCTAATCGATTGATATGTTTCAGTTTGTTACAGAGTTGATCTGACTGAGCGCAAGAACTTGGACGCTAAGGCTTTGGGGTTTAACTCTGGCGGAATTCGCGCAAAGGTATTGGATATGAGATGGTTGTGGAT
This sequence comes from uncultured Flavobacteriaceae bacterium, assembly GCA_964469175.1. GTDB lineage: Bacteria > Bacteroidota > Bacteroidia > Flavobacteriales > Flavobacteriaceae > Planktosalinus. Next base: position 2,090 of record CAYXXY010000043.1, on the reverse strand, counting down.
TTAAAAAGGTTTTAGGAGCTGAGAGGCAGCTTTGCTTGCAAAGCTTGCACAATCTACCACTTTGCAGCTGATAAAGAGGCTTGCTCACGCTCCCCATCAAAGTTTTCAACTTTAATGGGGTTGGTATGGAGGCGACAACGGTACTAATGTGCAGTTTTGGGTTGGTTATGGGCTTTGATGGGTGTTTATTTGCGATTTATGGTTGTAAATACAAAAAGTGGCTTATCTGTTGGTTTGTAAAGTGCTGTTTGTGTAGTATTTGCGCATTGGAAGGGTAAGGCGCTGGTTTGGAAGTGGTTGGGAGAGACTCTGACGGAGTGCGTGCAAAAGTGTTGGTTGTAAAGGACTTGTAAAAACAAAAAGGACGCAAAAAGGAGAGAAAAACAAAAATACCGCTTAAAAAGAGAAAAGAAGCGCGTGGTAGTAGAACAGATAAGATTGGTTATTAGGCGGTTGTCACATATCGGCAGCAGTGATTTGGATGTGAGGTGGTTGGGCGTGGCTCTGACGGAGTGAGTGCAAAAGTATTGTTTGTGAGGGGTTTGCAAAAAGAAAAAGGAGGGAAAAAGAGGAAAAGAGGCAGGAAAGAGGCCAGGACTGAGACAAAAGAAAACGGCAAGGGACTGGAAACCAGCGAAAAGGCACGGACAGCGGCAGAGTGAGAGGCTAAGAAGCAGAGAGTCAGGGAGAAGCAGCAAGGCAAAAGGCAGGGTTTCACTCCAATCACCTATCATATAGCACGTAAATAATCGACATAGTTGATCTTTTAAAACAATTCTTTGGGGTTAATCTTCAAAAATTCGTCATAAGGAATCCCGCCTGTGCCAACTAGTAGCATCTTATTAGGATGAAACTTCTCATTAAATATTCCCATTGCTGCATTATCTGCACTGGCTCCACTTTTCACTTCCAGTCCTATTATCTTATCTCCTTTTTCAAGTATAAAATCCACTTCATTAACACCCTCTCGCCAGTAATAGAGATTATACCTCTCGGAAATGGAATAATTCAATAAATGAGCACCAACAGACGATTCAACCAGTCTACCCCACAGTTTAGGGTTTACAATGGCGGTGGCATAGGTTTCGTCATCTTGAGATGTTAGCAATGCGTTATTATATACCTGGAACTTTGGACTGGATGACCGTTGACGAATTACGCTTCCGGTATATTTCTCTAATCCTCCTAACAGCCCACAATCGGATAATAATTTAAGGTAATTTGCCAAAGTTGTTGTATTCCCTGCATCGTGTAATTGTCCTATGATTTTGGTATATGAAAGAACCTGCCCTGAATACAGGCAGCCAAATTCAAATAACCGTTTGAGCAATGCGGGTTTATCCACACGAGTCAGCATCAAAATATCCTTGGATATGCTAGTCTCTATAAGTGAATCCTTGATATAGTTTTTCCAACGCTCTTCATCACCAATTAACGAAGCTGAACCTGGGTATCCTCCGAAATAAATATACTGCTGGATTGACCAACCAAATGCAGCCTCCATTTCATTAAACGACCAGTGTCCAAGATAAAAAGTCTCAAATCGACCGGCCAGCGATTCCGTTAAACCTTTCTGAATAAGAAGACGAGATGATCCTAATAGGATAACCTTGATATTTACATTTTCACGAGTATCCTTATCCCACTGTTGTTTTACGATCTCACTCCAATTATCTATCTTTTGTATCTCATCAATCACCAGAAGATATTCCAAAGCACCAGAAGCTTTCATTTTTAATCGGGCCGTCTCCCAGGTTTGCATCAGCCATGTTGAGTTAGTTGCCGCAATAGCATCAGCCGACTCATATACATATGATATGGACAATTGAGACAATAACTGATTCACCATAGTGGTTTTACCCACTTGGCGAGGTCCAAGAATTATCTGAATGAACTTTCTTGGTTCTTCTATTCTTGACTTAACTTGTTTCAAGTAAATGCGTTCGTACATCTTAAAATAATTTACTCAATACTATGAGTAAATTTACTCAATGTTTTTAAATTTCCAAAATAAATAGATTTTTATGGGATGTGGCTCTGACGGAGTGCGTGCAAAAGCTTGGTTGCAAAATCCTGGCAGAGAGCTGGTT
>CAYXXY010000042.1:0-5330 GCA_964469175.1 uncultured Flavobacteriaceae bacterium | reverse complement strand
CGCAAATATTAAGTTATTGCGCAATAAGTGTCTACGTTTTGTAATGAATTCTAATGTTTGATTTTAAATGACCTGTCTATGATACTGTAATCAAATCGTACAATTAGTTTTATAGCGGCAGCGGTAACAAGATTTTTTGATAAGCTTTGTTTACGGTCTTGCGAGATATGAAACACCAAACTTGTTTTATTTTGATCAATCACGCTTTGGAGTACGATTCCGGTTTTGCGTTAACTATTATTCCGGTTCTGCGACAATTATAATTCCGGTTTTGCGACAACTTTATCCGGTTGTGAGGGGGAGAATTCGAATTTTCTTGTGTGTTGATGCAGGTTTTAAACCGGTAGTATGGAAGGGGAGATGCTACCGAGAATTTTCCAGGTTAAATTATTATTCGTTTTAGTCGGGTTGGTATAAATCAAATTGGTTACCATATAGATCTTTAAATCCAACACCTTTTCCGCCTGGTACTTTCGCAGGTATTCCATTAAAAACAACTCCTTTCGCTCTCATTCTACTAAAATCGTCTTCAATATTATTTGATTCAAACATAACAAGTACTTGTCCACCCGCCTGATGACCTATTTGCTTTTTTTGTTCTGGCGTTTCCGCTTTTAATAATTCGAATACCGTTGCATTGTCTTTTTGTGGGGCGACTGTTAGGTAGCGCCATTCAGACGAGAAGATCATATCGTTAACTACACTAAACCCTAGTTTCTCAATGTAGAAATCTTTCGCTTCATCTAGGTCATCGACCAAAATGGTAATTTGAATTGCTTTAGTTATCATATTCGTTTACCTGTGTATTTCGTTTGTTCTCTAATTCTGACCCTGGGTCAGCTTGTTCCAGCGTGCGTAGACAGTTTAATCCAGAATAGGGGGTCAGTATGCACCGGATTTTTCATAATTCAAGAATTCTTGAATGAATAACTATGGCAGTGTGCTATTCTAATAGTTTTAGGTACTTACCCCTGTTCTCAATTATAATCCAAAGCAGTATTGCCCAAATGACAAAAGCAATTACCAAACCTTCAGGAGCAACAAATATATGAGTGAGTAAAACTCCTACCATTACAGGGAAAACCACCAAAGCTCCCAATGCTCTTGTTTTTGGGAATAATATAAGCAATCCTCCCAAAAGCTCCGCAAACCCCACCAAAGGCATCAGCCAACCAATTTCCATAATTGCTAAATTGTATTTAACCAAGATTTCTGGTAAATCCTCAGGAATGGGCATATAATGGAAAAATTTATCCAAGCCACCGTTGATTAATAAAAGTCCAAAAAGTATGGACAGGACATTTAGGATTTTCTTTTTCATTGTTGTATCAATTAATTTTTGGTGTCTTGCTTCGTTTAAACACTTCTTCATAAGGAAACCATATGGTTGCAAATATATGTGCAACAATTCGGTTTCGCAATTTATTTTTTCAAAATTCTTTTGAATCCATATAAATGGATTGTAATTACCCTCTCAAAGCATAGTTTCCATATGGATTCTTACAGACTAATGTCTTTTACAACTCTCTATTTTACTAAGGTATATTCTTAAATTATGATGGAGTTAATTTCCTCCATCGAAGTAACATATTTCGGTGATTGTGTCCTCAGAGTCAATGTCTTCTGATACACAGTACGCAAAGTGAAATGGGGTCAAATTTATACGAAATGTAGTACACGTAGCGGAATGAGGGGGCAGAATGATCCGGAAGATGCAGAAGTCAACTCCGTTCCAAAATACAATTCGGATACTATTCTTTTGATTACTGTAGTCAACGGTTGGGTTGACATCCAATGGTGGTTCATTTCATACGTCAATTGTTTCGTATCAGCTTATACGTTACAGTCTTTTTCTCAGGATTGTCACCTTCAGTATCGTAGCTTTCAATGAGTATGGAATCGTTATCAATGAAAGTTATTGACTGCCTTACATGAATGATCCCTTTTGTTACCGGATTAGTTAACTGACCGAATAGAATTGCTGATTTCGATTTCTCATCCCACGGACCAAACAAACTCAATGTGCCTGTTCCCATATTTGTTATGGTTATTAGGGACATTATTTTATCCGTATTGTTAAAACCTAATGTCAGAATGGATTGATAATCCATTCCCATCAGAGATCCCTGTTGTTTCATTTCTAAAAATCTACCACCAAGTAGCATGCTGTGTTCTGAATTAACAGTAAAAACTGAAGGGGCATTTCCATCACCCATTGTCATGGTAATTTCCATATTGAAGCTCCCGCTATATTGATTCAATAATTCATGGATACTTGATGGGGTCATGTATTCAACCCAGGGATCTTGATTCTGTGCGTTCATACTTGAAGTAATTAAAATCAGGATGGTGAGGTGTAGGAGTTTCTGCATATTTAAATATTTTTCTTTTGGGCTTCCTTGTTGTATTTGTTTCTGTATTCTTGAGGAGGTAATCCTGTAACCTTTCTGAATACTTCCCTAAATGCTTTTAAGTCATTATAACCTACCTCATACATTACTTCATTGATATTTTTTCGGTTGGTTTCAAAAGCTTTTTTAGCAACTTCCACCTTTACTCTTTGGGCATATTCAATAGGTGTATTACCCGTAGCTTTCACAAATCGTCTATCAAAATTTCTTCGTCCGATGTTTAATTGAGAGGCTAGTTTTTCTATACTTATTTTTTCGTCTATATGTTCTTCAATGTAGGCTTGTGCTTTTCGGATGATTTCATCATCGTGATGTTTCTGTCCTGTGAAAATCACAAACTCAGACTGCGTGTTCCGGTCAATTTCTATTTGAAAAACTTTACAGCAATAAATAGCCGTTTGACGGTCGAAATATTTTTCGATCAAATAAATTATCAAATTAAGAAATGAATATGCTCCTCCGTTAGTATAGATTCCATTTTCATCTGTTACGATCGAATCAGTTTTTAGATGTACATTTGGGAATAATAGCTTAAATGCTTCGCTGACTGACCAATGGGTAGAACAATTTTTACCATCAACCAGACCCGTTGCTGCCAGCATAAATGCACCTGAACAAATGGTGGCTATTTCAGATCCATTTTTGTATTGATGTTTGAGCCATGGTATCAGTGATTCATTTCCTTTTAAAGCAAGGTTATAGTTGTGATTTAAGGATGGAATTATGATCAAATCAGCTTTTGTTATGTCAGAAATATTGAGGTGAGGCTTAACCACAAACAATCCGTTATTAAAATCAACGGACTCTGAAATACCGGCCAACTTAATCTGAAATATTTTTTCATGGTGGTTTTTTAGCCAATACTCATTTGCTTTATTAAATATTTCATATGCACCTGTTATACTACTCAAGTTGTTGTCGCCTTCCGGGACCAGTATGATTAGTTTTTTCATAACCTCAAGTTGTTAAATCGTTGAATTTACTATGACATAACTATGCATCATGATAATCGTTGGCGTTGTCCAAATCAACCCGTTACAAAGTCTATATTACACCATATTAAAGATTCGACTAGACATTATCTTTGTTTCAAAAAGGAATAATTCTATGGAAAACAAAGATTTTACAGCTACAATAATCGTTGAACGAAGCGAAGCTCAAGTATACAATTCAATTATGGATTTTCACTCTTGGTGGTCAGAAGAAATTGAGGGAGAAACTAATAAATTAAATGAAACCTTTTTTTACCATTATAAGGATGTTCATTTGTGCAAAATCAAGCTGATTGAAGCAATTCCACAGAAAAAACTGGTATATCTGGTCATCGAGAACGAATTTAGTTTTGTCCAGGATAAAACGGAATGGGTAAATTCCAAGCTTATTTTTGACATTTCATCTGATGGAGATAGTACTAAAATACTATTCACCCACGAGGGATTAACTCCTGAGCATGAATGCTATACTGTTTGTGAAGATGCATGGACCAGTTACTTACAAGGCAGCTTGAAAAGTTTAATAGAAACAGGTATTGGCAAACCAAATCCCAAAGAGGGTGGACTGAATGAAGAATTGGTAAAAAAATGGGGTTTACCTGATAAATAATGGATTGTCACTATTATGTGTAGATTTGCAGGTATTTGCAGAATGATATCTTAATAAATCAGGGTGGACCCGGACACATTTACTGATTTTTAATATTTCTTCCCCGTTAATTGTCCAATTACTTTTTGTAGAATGTTCAGTTGGTGTTAGGGGAGGGGGTTATTGGCTGACCAATTCATAATTCAGTTCGGTCACTCCGCAATCAAATTGTCGGGTAGTTGGTAACAATTTCAGATTAATTTTGTCTTTAAAATCCACAAACAAAGGAATACCTTGTCCAAGGATAATTGGATTAACAAATAGCCAAAAGCCGTCGATTAAGTTCTGTTGAATGAGTGAGTGAGTTGCTGTCGGGCTACCGAAAAGCAAGATCTCTTTACCTGGCTGTTGTTTTAGCTCATTTATTCTGTCTGGAAGGTTCTCGCTAATAATAGTAGTGTTTTGCAAACCATTGTCATTCAGTGTGTTTGATAGAACAAATTTATGCGCGTTCTTATACCACTTTGAATGTTCAATATCGTGCTTAGTCGCTGTCGGTTTATCTCCTGCGGAGGGCCAGTAACTTTCCATCATCTGATAAGTTACTCGTCCATATAATGCGGTATCGGTCTCGCTAATTCGCATACCAACATAATCAAAAAGTTCTTGATCATGTTTGATCCAGTCCATTTCTCCATTCGGTCCTGCCACAAAACCGTCAAGCGATATGTGCATAAATGAAATTACTTTTCTCATTGTCTTCGTACTATTTGTTACAATTGAAATGTCTGACAGTCCGTTTTTATTGACTATTTGAAAATGGGTGCACGGTCATCCTAAAAAGAAAGTTAACGGGCAGATGGAATATTACTGCTTATTCAAAGATGTTCCCAAAAATATTTAATCCATTGAGTCCCATTCGGTCCAATCTAACTCTCGTCCAGGATATGCCACTATTTTGAATGGCCAATTTGTCGAAATCCACGCTTTTACTGTATCATATAAGATTGCGTCAAGTCCGTTTGCAACCTCCAATCATAGTGTTTTAGAACTACGGTGGTGGTATTGTCTTTTTCAATTAATTCAAAAGAGACCTTTGTTCCTACTCATTCTTTATCAGAAGCTAAACATTCCCAAACAATCTTATTGTTTTCTTTCAGTTCTATGGTTTTAAATTTAGTATTATATCCTTCGTCAAAATCAAACTCATTTACAAAGTCAATTTCAGGTTTTACTTTTAATTTTTTTGTCCAAACTTGTCATAAACCTTCTTCTGAAGTGAGTGCTTTATATACTGTTTCAACTGATACTTTTAGATAGTTGATTTGTTCAATACTT
>CAYXXY010000041.1:0-5403 GCA_964469175.1 uncultured Flavobacteriaceae bacterium | reverse complement strand
TTGATAGGAACATCAATAACATAAAAATTAGTATTATTTAAAATGCACAACAGGTATATATTTTTACGAATGTAGTCTTAGAAAATTTTAGCTTTTTTTCTTTTCGAGCTTTAGAATTGTGTATTTGGGAAAATCGAAAATCCAAAAAATATGTGTCTGTTCTGTACGAGACATAATTTATTGATAAACTGATTTTTTTATGACAAATGAAAACAGTAATTTCAAAAAAATCTATTTAAAAGAAGATAAAGCACTCACACTACAAACAAAAACCCCGGAAAACTCCGGGGTCTGGCTAATTAATCATTAAAGTCCAACTCACATATTTCATCCTCCGTAGGTTTACCGGAGGAGGACTCACAAACTCATAAACTCATAAACTCAAATACTAAAACACATACCCAATCCCCGCATGAATCATAAACGGTGCTCCGGGGCGAAGTCCTGCCGGCATACGGGCAACTTCATAGGTGGTGTCAAACAGGTTGTTGATGTTGGTAAACACTGTCACTCTGGGTGAGTAAAAATATTTGGCCGAAAGGTCAACAATAAAATGGCTGCCCACTTCAAATTCCCGGGGGATGGTTCCTGTTCCTGCCATAGTCCTGAAAGCATCGGTATAGCGGCCGCTCAGGCTTAGGTTAAAATGTGAATTTTCCAGTGCGGCGGTTACATTAAACTGGTTGCGGGCGATGTAGGGAATTTCGTCACCGTCTGCTACTTCTCCAAAAATACCAACCGTGCTGGCAAAATCGCTTTGGAAACGGGCATCGGTAAAGGTGTAAGACACAGTCACGGGCAGTTTTAAGTCACCTTCGGTAAAGCGCAACACATCAAAGTTGAGCAACAACTCGATTCCTTTTACTATGGCCTCACCGGCGTTGAACATATCCAAAGTTCCTGTACCACCTGATGCTGCCAGGTCACTGCCCAGCATATTGTCATAGTCGTTGTAAAAGCCCACCAGTTCTCCGCGTAAACCGTTGTAGTTAAAACGGCCTCCCAGTTCGAGGTTGATGCTTTCTTCAGGCTTGCTGCCTTCAGCGGTTCCCGGAGGGGCAAAGCCTTTGTGTACACCACCAAATATCGAAAGTTCAGGGGAGAAACGGTAGTTGGCACCCATGCCGGGAATCCATACATCCACTTTGTTTTCGCCGGTAGAAAGTTCAAATCCGGTGCGGTTGGGGTCGTTTCTGCCATAGTCGTTTCGCGTAAGCGTAATGTTTTCATAACGCACGCCCGGGGTTATTGTAAGTCCGTTGAAAGAGACTTTGTACAAAACGTGTGCTGCTAAAGCCTCTGCGCTGGTGATGCGGTTGGCATCGCTGCCTTTGGCGGCTACCGTGGTGCGAATCATCTCACTGTTTTGGATGGCATATTTGTCTTTCCACTGAAAACGATCTTCAAAATCCTCGTGGTAACGAATCCCGATTTCCAAATCCTGATAGAGTTTTTCACCAAAATTGATGTTGGCCACAGATTGTATCCCGCGTGCTTCATACTCGCGGTTGTTGGCTTTTACGCCAAAAACATCATCGGGTGTATTGGTTGCAAAAAGCGACTGATACTCTGCCGGGAAGTCCAGTGGTCGCGCCAGCACATTGCTGATGCTCACGCGTCCGTCGAGGTCAACATCGTCCAGTTTGTACCAGTTGCGGCTAAAGTTGTTTTGGTATGCCGTGGTTTTGATGGTCACGTTCTGAAACGGACGGATGAAGTGGTCAATTTGAAACTGCATATGGTCTGTATCCATACGGTCTGCGCCGGAAGCGAGATAGCGACGGTAAGGGTTTACGTCAAAATCTTCTTGGGTAAGGCCAAGGTAGGTTTCGTTGGAAATTTCTTCCGAATACTGAAACTTAAATTGCACCGACTGGAACACACGGGCATCGCGGTTGGTGTTTACACGAAATTTGGCCAGGTAATCACTTTTGTCAAAACCGGTGTTTCCACCGCCATCCAAAGCTTTAAACCCGTCTGAATTGTAATTGAAATACTGGGTCACAAAGCCAAAGTTTTCACGGGAATCACCCACACTTAATTCTGTACTGCGGCTGTGGTAGTTGCCTGCCGTTAACCGCGCCTCACCGGAAAGTGTGGAAGGGATAGATTTAGAAACCATATTGATGGCACCTCCTGTGGTGTAGGGGCCATACTGGATCTGGCTGCTTCCTTTTAATACTTCCACGGCCTCAATACGTCCAATGGTTGGGAAATAATAAGCAGCAGGCGCACTGTAAGGAGCGGGGGCAATGAGCACACCGTCTTCCATAATGGTGATTTTTGCACTGCGCTCAGGCGAAGTTCCGCGCAGGGAGATGTTGGGACGTAAACCGAAGCCATCTTCCTCAAATACATTCACCCCCGGAACAGCGCGCAACACTTTGTTGACATCGGTATAGCCAAATTGCTGTAAATCCTGAGGTGATAAGTAATAAGCAGAACCGGTGCGGTTTCTCACTTCAAACTTGCTGCCCAGGATGTTTCCGGAAAGTAAAATTTGATTTAATTGGTGGGGTTCGTCTGTTTTTTTAATGGTGTCGTTTTGGGTGTCAACTTGTGAGAATGCGTTTATTGAAAGTAGTGCAACACAAGTACAGGTCAGTAGTTTTTGCATTTTAGTTTATTTAGACTTGATATAAATAAGGTTTATTTTCAGCGGCAAAAATAGGTGCAAAAAAACATTCGGGCAAGTTTATTTAGATTAATTTTAAATAAGAAAACTGTTAAAGTTTTTAATGCATTCAGTATGAAAAAGTTTGTGCAATAAAAATTTGTATTTGGTTTGAAATTGGATACAAAATCACCTAGATTCGATTTATTTTTTATCTTTAATATTCAAACTAATTAATCAAAGTATGAAAAAGCTTTCAACAATACTTGTTATGATATTGTTTTTCATTTCATGCGGAAGCAAGGACCCCCGAATTTTGAGCAGTTCAACAAATCCGATGGGAAAATCAACTGATTATATTCCTTTTTTTGACGTAAGGGACTATGCTCCCAAGGCCAACTATGGGCTTTCAGAGAAAAACCCTGTGAAAGTGGGTGGAGTAAAAGAGCGGGAAGGACCCATCAATCAGCGTAGGTATTTGTCTTCTCTTGCCGGACCCAATGGTGAGGTGCTGACTTTTCACCGTCGCGGAAGCTGCTGTCCGTATCCCAGTGACAATGCGTATGGTTCTCACGCGCTGCTTGATGTCTATGAAGTGACCTATGAAGGGCTGGATAAACCCATATTGATTTACATCAGTTTGTATGATTATGAAACGCTTTATATCCCGAGAGGATTTACGCGAGCAAAATAGGGTTAAATAAAAATCCCTTGGCAGTTAACTTTCAAGGGATTTTCTAAAATAAAATTTTAAGTTGATTACTTGCGTCCCATGACTTTTAATGATGCTTTGATAATCGCTTCTGCATTCAAACCGTATTTATCCATCAATTGCGCCGGGGTTCCCGATTCGCCAAAAGTATCTTGAGTAGCCACAAACTCCTGAGGAGTTGGGTGGTTTTCAGCCAAAACGCGGGCCACGCTTTCACCAAGCCCTCCCAGATAGTTGTGCTCTTCAGCAGTGACGATACATCCCGTTTTCTTTATGGAATTGATAATTGCTTCGTTATCTAAGGGTTTGATGGTGTGTATGTTGATCACTTCAGCACTGATGCCTTGTTCGTTTAACTTTTCCGCCGCCTGAATGGCTTCCCAGACCAAATGTCCGGTAGCAACAATAGTTACGTCAGTTCCATCTAGGAGATGCACTGCTTTTCCAATCTCAAAAGTTTGGTCTTCGGGGGTGAAATTGGCAACACCGGGTCTTCCAAAACGCAAATACACAGGACCGTGATGGGCTGCAATGGCAAGGGTAGCGGCTTTGGTTTGATTGTAATCACAGGTATTGATAACGGTCATGCCCGGAAGCATTTTCATCAAACCAATATCCTCGAGTATCTGGTGTGTAGCACCGTCTTCTCCAAGTGTTACACCGGCATGTGAAGCACAAATTTTTACGTTTTTATCACTATAGGCAATGCTTTGTCTGATTTGGTCATAGACCCTTCCGGTAGAGAAGTTGGCAAAGGTTCCGGTAAACGGGATTTTTCCGCCTATGGTCAAACCGGCTGCGATGCCCATCATATTGGCTTCTGCAATTCCAATTTGGAAAAAGCGCTCAGGGTGATTGGCTTGAAATTCGTCCATCTTTAATGAACCGGTTAAATCAGCGCAAAGGGCTACCACATTGGGGTTTGTTTTACCCAACTCGGTCATTCCTGCTCCAAATCCGCTGCGGGTATCTTTATTTCCTGTATTGATATATTTTTTCATCTTAATTAGCTGTTCAATTTTAGTAATCTCCTAAGGTTTCCGGGTTTTGAGCCAATGCTGTTTCCAGTTGGGCATCATTGGGTGCTTTTCCGTGCCAGGCGTGGGTGTGCATCATAAAATCGACGCCGTTGCCCATCACCGTGTGAAGTAACACACAAACAGGTTTTCCGTTTCCGGTTTTGGATTTGGCTGCTTTCATCGTTTTGATGACGGCTTCCAGATTGTTGCCTTCTTCTATGGAAAGCACTTCCCAGCCAAAAGCCTCAAATTTTGCCGTAAGATTGCCTAAAGGAAGCACGGTATCTGTGGCACCGTCAATCTGTTGACCGTTATAGTCTATGGTCACGATGAGGTTATCCACTTTGTTACCGGCGGCATACATAATGGCTTCCCAGTTTTGTCCTTCCTGAAGTTCACCGTCACCACAAAGGGTGTAAACTATTTTGTTGTCGTTGTTCAGCTTTTTGGCAAGCGCAGCACCAATGGCTACCGAAATGCCCTGACCCAGCGAACCTGAAGCCACCCTAATACCCGGCAAGCCTTCATGCGTGGTGGGATGCCCTTGTAAACGCGAGTTGATGAGTCGGAAGGTGTTGAGTTCCTCAACGGGAAAATACCCGCAACGTGCCAAAACACTGTAAAAAACAGGAGAGATGTGACCGTTTGAAAGAAAAAACAAATCTTCGTTTTTACCGTCCATACTGAAGGTTTCATTGCGCTCCATCAAAACGTTGAAGAGGGCTACAAAAAACTCGGTACAGCCAAGCGAACCGCCGGGGTGACCTGAATTTACCTTATGAACTTGTCTTAAAATGTCGCGTCTGGTTTGAATAACGAGCTTTTCCAGATAATTGATGTCTGTCATAACAGGGAAGTATAATTAATGGCGCAAAAATAAGACTTTCAAACACGCAGTCAAAGAAAATAAAAATGAGTTTTTAACGATTTGGACTTAATTGTTCACAGAATGGATTTTTTTAATGCCTGAGAATCAAAATTTTTGTATCAATCCTACTTTAGGACTGACTAAGCCTAAAATAGGTTGCCTTTTTTTCTAATTTTTTGAATTATGAAAA
>CAYXXY010000040.1:0-8009 GCA_964469175.1 uncultured Flavobacteriaceae bacterium | reverse complement strand
TTGATAGGAACATCAATAACATAAAAATTAGTATTATTTAAAATGCACAACAGGTGGTTTTAATTTAATTGTTTCAATCTTAAGCTCTGAATTTGACTGAATAGAAACAACCTCATTGAGATTGTACATGGTTTCATTGAGTGACTCAGCTACATTTTTCAAATAAAGCATCAATTCTTTTTTCTCTGATTCATTATCGCTTTCTTCAATATGGTTAATCAAGTTTTGAATGTTGCTGGTATGTGACCTGAGATTGTGTGAGACGATGTATGAAAAATTGAGTAGTCTTTTATTTTGACTGGTCAATAAATCAATGGTATTGTGTAGTTCAATTGTTCTAAGTTTTCTGAGTGTGATGTCCCTCATCACAACGGTATACTGATAAGGTTTATGGTTTTCATCAAAAAAAGGCACCACCGTGGCACTCACCCAAAAATAACTGTTGTCTTTGGCTTTTAGCTTCATTTCTCCCTTCCAAATTTCACCGCTTGAAATTTTATTCCAAATTTTCATATAGAAGAAATCGGGGTGCTCGTTTGATTGAAAAATCCTAAAATCATTGTTAATCAGTTCCTCTAGTGTAAATTTTGAAATTGACAGAAGTTCACTGTTTGCAAAGGTGATTTTTCCTTTTAAATCTGTTATCCCAACAATCGAACTTTCATCCAGGGCTATTTTATAGTCGGTGAGATTTTTGAGGGTTTTTTCAAGTTTTAGTTTATTTTTTACTGTTTCAGTGATGTCTCTAAAATTGGTCATATAACCTTCAATCCCCGGCAACAGCCTGGCATCGCTTATTATGGCTCTCACCCATATGTATAAACCGTTTTTATGGATTAATCTTTCCTGAGAAATTTCAGTAGAAGTATCTTCACCTTTTTTTAATTGCTCAAATCTTTGCTGTCTTATTTTAATATCATCGGGATGAATATGATCCAAAACATTTGTACCAATAAATTCCTCAACCTTATATCCAAGTACTCGTTCAATAGCCGGACTTGCATAATTGATTGTACCATTTTCACTATATGTAATAACAGGGTCATGAGAATACTCTATCAATCCTTTAAATCGCTGTGAGTCTTCCCAACTTTTTTGTTTTACCGCTTTAATTTGAAGTTTCTCATTACTTTGACGCAGTGCTTTAAAAACAACATTTGGCAAATCTGCAATATTATCTTTTAGCAAAAAGTCTGTTGCCCCTTCCTCCAGCAGGTTTAATGATGATTTATTGCAAGAATGTGATGTTAAGAAAATAAATGGAATTTCAGGGTAAAACATCCTGCAATAGTCCAGTTGTTTTTTGCCTGACTCTTCATCCAGATGAAGCTCAGATACAATGAGTTGCGGTTTTATTTCTTTTAATAAATTTTTAAACTCCTCATCATCATCTGTGATGAAAAAATCAAATTCATTTGATTTTAATTCTTTTAAAGAATTGTTGATGTGAGACAGAGCCGGTTCTTTATCAAATATGAGCACTTTTATATAGTTTTCAGATTCTGAACGACTGACTTGTAAAATTGAATTTGATTGATTTTTAATAGAATACATTGGGGATTTGTATGTTTTGTTTAGCCGTATTAAGAGTTTTTTAATTTCGCTAAAATATCCGGCAGCTTATCAAATTCATAAGATTTATCCAAAAAATGATAAGCTCCAAGTTCCTTACATTTGGTTTTATAAAATGGCTCAGAATGATTGGATAAAATTATTACTTCAACGGAAGGATATTGTTGTTTTATTTGTGCCAATAAATCAATGCCACTTTCATCTTTGAGCATGATGTCAAGTAAAACTACATCAGGATTTTTTGTTTCAATAAATTGAATAGCCTCAGATACTCTAAATGCATGACCTAAAAATGTGACGTCATCAATGGAGTCAAAGAGGGTCTTTATATGAATTGAGATTGATTCTGAATCATCTACAGATATGACTTTCATAAACACTTTATAAGGTTCTATAAAAGTCACTAAAGATTAACAAAATTAAAATAGTAGCTTTTATGAAATACTTGTAGTACAAACAACTACGACGTGGGTTATTCTAAAATATTAGTACAGGCCTTAATTTGCTTAAACATAAGCACATCCCATTCATAGAGAATTCTTGAAACCTCAATTTTCCATAACAATTGATCGGGAAGTATTGATTTTTGTGATTTAAAATTGTAAGAGTTTACTTCGGTTTCAGATTTTTTTTCCATAAACTTAGGCAATTCTATTGGATAGAAATAAAACAACCCTCTTAAATAGCCAACATGCCATTTTGAAAAGAAATTTTGATTGTCATTGGAAATAAATCTGGCATCAATATCAATACTATGTGATTTACCTTGCAGAAGATGAACTAGATGTTCAATCACTACTGGAATATCTTCCTGATGTAAAAAATCAAGGATAGACTCATTTGTTTGATTTACCCCTTCTGTGCGTTGCCGAAGAGCTTCATCAATAAAAACTACTTTTCCTTCAAAATCACAAATGAGTAAAACCGAATTTTTATTGATACTATTTTTGAAAAAAATGGATTTTTTAGTATCAAAAATGTCTGCTGTTTTGACAACTTTATTGAATAACGGCTTATATTCAATCAGTTGCTTATTAGCATCTGAAAAGTTTTCTAAATTCATAATCACTAATTATTTGGGGTTGTATTGGATTCAATTCCCTGTATCGTCCAATAGCTTTGTAAAATTACACCATATATTTAAGTCAACTCATAAAAATGGGTTAATTTTATATTAAAACAAGATTAATTTAAACTCCTTTTGTTCTCAAAGGCCTCAATTAAAAGACCGGGGATGGTCTCAAATTCATAGGACTTATCGATAAAATGACAAGCGCCAAGCTGCTTGCTTTTAGTTACATAGATCTGGTCTGTCAGGTTACTTAACATAAAAACCTTGATTTCCGGAAATTTACATTTTACAAAACTCAGTAAATCAAATCCACTTTCTTCATTGACCATGATATCCAATAAAATTACATCGGGACTCACTTGTTCAACTATATTTTTCCCTTCGGAAATATTGTAAGCATGGCCTACCCATTCTACCATTTCCAGGTCTTTAAATACATAATTTAAATGAGTAGTGATTGTAATTGAATCGTCTATGGACAAAACTTTTAATTTCATTCTAAAAATTTGGGGACTAATAATAGTGCGAAAATAATACTTTATTTTTTGTAAGAAAATAGTGGCAAATATGAAGTCATTGTCGTGAATACCACTACACTATACTAAATGAAGAAAAAGATAAATAAAGTGTAAACTATAACTATGATAAAGACTGCAATTTTATTTTGATTCTTATTGGAATCCATATCTATTTGATTAGATAAAAAAATAGCCGGAAGAACTTAATGATTAATATTTTTTCCCTATATCAAAAAAAGCTTAAAACTACCTTAGTGTTTTTAAAAGTTTTTTAAAAAATAATAATCAAATGTTGAACCTCCGGGCTATTTGTTTTTTTGGCTCAGTTTCAATTATCGCTTTGGGGATCTAGCTAAAATTGGATGAGACAATAAAAATTAACACATTATTTATTATGAAATAAATTATTGATGCAAAAATAAGCCTGAAATTGTTTGCTTGAAATAGTTTATTATATGATTTTCTTGTAGCAAAACATACTACATCCATTATAAAATATAAAACAGAGAAGTGCTCAATGTTGACTTTTCCCTATATCAAAAAACAATAAACTACACTAAGTTTTTATTTTTTAAAAGCCAACATTATTTGAGCACTTCTCTGTAAGCCCTTTAAAGGCTTTTAATTAACAAATTGGTGTTTGAATTTAAATTTTGGGGAAAATTCAAATCCTTCAAAACCGGTTTGTTAAATACTAAATTCAAAAATTATTTATTATGAAACAAAATAACACTGCAAAGAAAGTGACTTTGGTGTTTAATAAAAATAGTAGTTTATATGAATGCTGTGTAGTGATTTACACTACAGTGGTCAAACCAAGTTGTTGTCCAATGCATATCGGGTGACTTCTGCATTGTTGTTTAATTGTAGTTTTTCAAGAATTCTTGCTCTGTATGTGCTTATGGTATTGACAGTAAGTGTGAGCTCTTTTGCAATGTCTGAAACTGTTTTTCCTGAAGCCATTAGCTGAAGCACCTGAAGTTCTCTGTCAGATAAGGATTCATATAATGGTTTATCAAATGGTGTTGAAAGAGATTGTGCCAGCTTTTCAGCAATGGTTGCTGAAATGTATTTTTTACCATTCATCACAACCCTAACGGCGTTAAGCAATTCTTCGGGAGCACTGTCTTTATTTAAAAAACCACTTGCTCCTGCTTTTAAAACCCGAATGGCATATTGGTCTTCCGGCTGAACACTTAAGATTAAGACTTTTGCCTTATTGCCATCACTCCTCATCTGTTTTAAAGTATCCAAACCATTTCTGCCGGGCATAGAAATATCCAGCAAAACCAAATCTAGATTTTGCTTTCGGCTAATTTGGATAGCTTCAAGGCCGTTTGATGCTTCAAAATACTCCATTTGAGGGAAGGATTCATTGAGAATTTCAATTAACCCTTTTCTCAAAATTGCATGATCGTCTGCTATTAGAACTCTCATTGATTTGGAAATTAGTTACCTAAAGGTACTAAAACTTTTACTTTTGTACCCCCTTTATTTTGATTTTGTATATTGAAAGTTCCATTTATCATTAAAGCTCTTTCTCTCATTCCGGTGATTCCAAGTGAAAAAGTATTGTTTTTGTCACTTTCATTTATTCCAATTCCATTGTCAGCAACTTCAAGTATCAGTGTATTATTTTCTTCAGAGAGTCTTGTGTTAACTTCTGTTGCATTGGCATGCCTCATTATATTGGTGAGTGCTTCCTGATATATTCTGTAAATTGCTGTATTGACTTCCTTTTCATAATTAGCTGAGAGGTTTTGTGAAACTAGAGTAGTTTTTATACCGGTTTGCTCTTGAAAAAGTTGGCTTTGCCATTCAATTGCAGCTTCAAGTCCCAAATCATCCAAAACTCCGGGTCTGAGGTTTGAGGCAACTTTTCTAACATCGTTGATTGCTTTATTGATACTATTTATCAATCTTTCTGAGCGTTCAACATCTTCGGGTAAATGTTTAATGATTTTATTTTTTAACCAAGAAGCATCCAATTTGATTCCGGTGAGTTGTTGCCCCAATTCATCGTGAATTTCACGGGCAATGGACATGCGCTCTTCTTCCCTGGCTTCCTGTAAATATGCTGAAAGATTTCGAAGTTTTTGATTTACATCCAGTAGTTTCCCTTCATACTCTTTTTGCGCCGTGATATCCTGCATCGCTCCAATTATTCTTATGGCTTTTCTCTCGATATTTCTAAGGATGATTCCCCTGTCTTTAACATTTTTATATGTTCCATTTGTGTGTTTAAACCGATATTCACTTTCCCAATTTAGTAAGTTGCTATTAGTATGTTTGTTAATACTTAACCTTACGCGCTCCCGGTCATCTGGATGAATATTTTCAAACCAGTATTCATCACTAGTATTTTCGATATTGTGACCAAATATAGTTGTAAATCCCTCACCCCAAAAAACAGATTTCTTTTGTAAATCCCAGTCCCAGATGGCGTCAAAAGTAGCTTTGGTAACATATTCATATCTTTCATTGGAAAGGGCAAGTTGTTTTTCAGCAAGTGCTTTTTCGGTAACATCAAGTACAGTTGAAATCATAAGATTTTGGTCATAAACCGGTATGTTTTTGGCATTGATTATTCGTTCTTGACCTTTTTTTGTTTTGATTTTCACACCTTCCCAACTCATTCGCTTTTGATTTCCACTTTCAATGTCACTGAAAATCATTTTTTTCATTTCATTTCGATACTTTTCGTCTGGATAAACCTTTTCAAAGAAATTTTCAACATCAATCAGTTCCTTTTTGGGCCATCCGTAAATTTGAGCAAATTGTTTGTTCATCAACGTCGCTTCTCCAGAATCCAACTCATTTACTGCAATACCAATGGGTAAATTTTCCAAAGCAGTTTTTATAAAATTGTTTTGTTCCCTTAGCTCGAGTTCAATCCCTTTTTGTTCTGTGATGTCCTGCACTGTTCCTTCAAAAACCAGAGGTTCGCCTTGATTATTTTTGATCAGCTTTCCTCGCTCGAGTACCCATTTTACTTTTCCATTTCTCAAAACAATGCGGTGTTCAACTTCAAGTGGCTTATCTCCGCTCAATCCTTTTTCCTGTTCTTTGGAAAAACGTTCACGGTCATCCGGATGAATAGTTTCAAAAAAACTTTCATAAGAAACTTTAAAATTCTTTTTGGGTAATTCCCAAATTTCATAAACCTGATCTGACCAGGTTAAATTGTCATTTTTGTAGTCAAATTGCCAATACCCCAATTTTGCGATTTTTTGAGCTGTTTGAAGCTTTTTAACAAAGTCAAGTATTTTTTCTTGCTGAATTTTTTGTTCAGTAATGTCCCGAAGTGTACCTTTAAATACCAAAGAGCCGTCTTTGGTATTGACAATTCTTTTACCTTTTTGATAAATCCACTTTGTTTTTCCTGTTTTAGTTTTAATTCTGTATTCAAAATCTTTAAACTCAAGGTCAACAATAGATTTGTTGTTGTATAAATCAAATTTTTCTCTGTCTTCGGGAATAACTGAGTCAAAAAAGTTATCGATTGTTGGTTTAAATGTTGATTTGTCTTCTTCCCAAATTTCAAACACCTGGTCTGACCAGTAGAGTTCCTTGTTGTTTAAGGTGTGCTCCCAATACCCTAAATTGGCAATTTCTTGTGCGGTTTTAAGTTTTTCATTGTACTCCTTAATCTCCTGTTGGCTTTTTAGCCTATCCGAAATATTTCTTGAGGAGCAAGCCACACCAATGATTTTATTTTTGACAACAATGGGGTTGAAATTTGTTTCCATTGTAATTTCAGGTTGGTTTTCACTTGCCGGCGATACGTTTTCAACAGTAAACTGTTCTCCTTTAAAAGCCCTTTCATACAGTCTTTGCCAATAAAGTAGATAGTCCTTTTCAAGGTTTTCTTTTGGCAAAACGGTATCTCCTTCAGTTATATCTAAATTTGTGGAGGTCTTGAAAGCTTCTTTAAATGGCTCGTTGGCAGCAATCAATGTCATTGAATCACTCACGCTCCATATTAAATCTGAAGTGGAGTTTATCATGGCCTCTCTTTTCTGATCTTCAAATTCTTTTATTCGCTCTGCTTCTTTCCTGGCTGAGATATCATTTATAAAACCAATAAAAAAGTCGTTTCCACTTAACTGGACTTTTGTGACTCCAAGAGAGATATCAAATTCATTTTTGGATTTATTTATTGCAGTAATTTCAACGCTTGAATTGATCATGGGTCCTTCACCGGTTTTCAAATAATGCTTCATCCCTTTTAAATGTGATTCAATATGTTGTTCGGGTATTATAAAATGATGCATTGGCTTTTCTAATACTTCATCTGCTCTCCAACCAAACATGTCTTCTGCTGTTGCATTCCAGCTTTTAATTTTTCCTTCTATATCCATTAAAATTACAGCACTAATAGAGTTATTAAAAATTGAAAGTAGTTGTTCTTCATTGCGTTTTAACTCAAGTTCTGTTTCTCTTCTTTTTGAAGTGTCAATACCGGTTCCAAGCACACATAGCTGGCCTTTATACTCAATTACACTTCCAGTGAAAAAATGATAGATTTTCTTTTTAGACTTTGTAACGAAATAAGCCTCTGCAAAACTTTCTCCTTTCTTAAAGGTTTCCTCAATTTTTTCACTAATGTGAGCTATATCATCTCCTTCAAAAAAGGAAATCGGAGAGGTATTTGCAATTTCACTTGCAGCATATTCTGAAAGAGTTTCAAAATTTTTATTCCATAGTAAAAATTGCCCCTCAGAATTAAACAAGTAAAAAATACCCGGCAAACTATTAATGATGGCTTCAGATAGTTCTTTTTCTTTTAAAATAACGTGAGTTCGACTTAAGCAGAGAGTCTATTATCAATGATTTCTAAATTCAAT
>CAYXXY010000039.1:0-8776 GCA_964469175.1 uncultured Flavobacteriaceae bacterium | reverse complement strand
CCGTGAAGACGACAGAGAAAAGGAATTTAGAGGACATTTTACCTTGAAAAGATAAAAGAAAAAGAGGTTGTATTAAAAGATGCTGAACGAAAGAAAGCCACAAAGGCTCTAAGTCACCAAGAAGCACAAAGTGCCCTATATTAAGTAATTAATTCTTAGTGTAACTTTAAGCCTTGGTGTCTTAGTGGCAAAACATGACTTTTTATACAACCTCTTTTCTCTAATGCCATTTTACAATTAAAACCCAAAATTGGCAGTTAAGGCTACGTAATTTTCGGTGCTGTTGATTGAAGTTGCATTTGAAAACCCACTATTTGGGTAGAACTGTTGTTTTCTTTGTTGTTCTGTTCGTGCATAGGCCAAATCCAATCTGAAATTGCCAAAGCTATACCCAAATCCCAGTGAAAATCCTTTAAGATCTCCCATCATTTCAGTATCCTCATAGGGGCTTTCTTCAAATTGCAAACCTCCTCTCAGGCTCAATTGGTTGATTCTGTATTCGCCTCCAATCCTGATAGAGGAAGCTGCCTTCAGTGAATTGCTTATGGTTGTATTTTCTGATATAAATGCAGGGATTCCCGATGGGCGAAAACGAATGTTTGAATAGTCTCTGTATGAATAATCAATACTCACCAAACCGTCAGCGCCAAATAAATAGGCTACACTTGCGGTTAGTTTACCGGGGGTTTTAAGGGTATAATCTTCATACAAATTCACAATATTAGGCCTGATGGTTTCGGTAATTTGCTGGTTGTCTTCAGTTCTAACAGTGCTGATGCGCTGAGTGGTTTCTTCAGTTATGGTGTACCAGGTGGGCGTGTCATAAGTGAGTCCAAGCCTGAAAAAGTCAGTGGGTCGCGCTATAAGCCCAAGCTGAGCAGAAAAGCCGTCCCCCAACACAGCCAGGTTGTTTCTAAAACCTATTTCATTGATGTAGCTGTCTGCATTGGTGTTTTGCTCATAAAAGTAAGTTGACTCCCTGTATTCAATGATGTGTGAATTCAGGTTTGCACCCAAAAACAGATTGTCTCTAATCTGCATCCCGATATTAATAGTCGCTTTTGCGTTGTAACCTGATGAACTAAGTGAGTATTCGTGGTTTTTTATTCCGGGTGATACGTTTGAGATATAGGTGGTGTTGTTGGGGTTGTCAAAATCGACAGGGTCTATGATGTAGGATTGGTAGCCTAAAAACGCCTGTTGTGCCCCAAAGCCGTAATTTTCGCCAAGAAACCTGTACAAGCTCGAGATTGTTTCTGAGGACTGTAAATCCAGGAGGTTCAATTGCACGCCCTGTGCATAGCCCAGAAAATAGGTGTCAATGGAATTGGAGCTTTGTCCGGATACAAAATATCCGTCGTCATAATTCCTTTTTACGTCAAAATTGAGTCCCAGTGTAAACTTTCTCCAAAAGGCATCTTCTTCAAAATTGTCAAAGACAAAAACAACCCCGGCTTGATTAAAACTCAGGTCAGAGGTGAAGTTTCTGTTGTAGGTATTGAAATAATTGGTCTCATTTTTTCTGTCATTCAGCGAGAGGGTTACGCTGGCTGTACTGTTCAGAAAGACAGCAGAACCTGCCGGGTTAAGCTGGATGGCAGACAAGTCGCCTCCCAGGGCTCCAAAAGCTCCTCCCATTCCACTGAATCTTGCGGTTCCGTGAAGGCCGTCTGTACTGTATCTTAAGGCATCAACGATGCTTTGTGATGATAAATTTTGAGCAAAAACAATCACTATGATTAAAAGAAAACTTTTTTTCATGTCTGAATTTTAAATTTCGTTAAACTAAATGAATTCTAACCTCGGCCGCCTCTTCCTCCGCCACTTCTCACACCGCCGCTGCTTCTCACACCGGTTCCGCCGGAAGATCTCACACTGTTTCCTCCACCACGGTTAATGGTTGATGGGGGACGGGTATTTGAACTGGGTCGGGTTGTATTTGGTGTAGGATTATTTCTTTGGTTATCGATAACTCTACGTTGTCTTTCTGTACCTTGCTGCGCGGGTCTTGTTTGTTGCGCAGGTCTGGTTTGGTCTGTTCTAACAGGCACACCTCTGGCATCACGGGATTGCGTGTTTCTGCTATTGTTTATTCTTCTTTCCACTTCGGTGCGTGAATACCTGCCTTCATTTGAACGGTTGGACCTGTTGGTGGTCTCCCTGTTTGCAGTCCTGTTTGTTGCAGTCCTGTTTGGATTGTAATCGGTATTTCTTCTTCCGCGGTTGTAGGCCACATAGTTGCTGTAACCTCCATGGTAGGGGTTATAGTAGTAGCCGGGATGTGCATAATATGGGTATCCCCAGCCGCCCCAATAGTAAGGGTGGCCCCAGCCCCAGCCCCAGGAAGGACCATAAAAACCGCCCCAAGGGTGCCAGTAACTAATTCCCCATCCGCTTCTGTACCACCATACCGGCCTGTGCCAGTAACCGTAGTAAGCCCATCCGGGATTGTTGTAAACATTGATTGTGATTTCTGAAGTTTCACCCCAGGGGCCGTAGGACTCTGTGTAGTGTACTTCTTCTTCGTGTATAAAACCGTCTTCGTCAACATAGGCATTTACAGAAGTATAGCCTTCAACATCTGTAAAGATGATGTCACCCTCAGGGTCATTGGCATAGACCTGGGCTTTGGTTTGAAAATACTGTCTGTAATAATTTCTATTGTCAAATTCCTGATCTCCTTCTGCGGAAGCTGTGCTTGCCCCGGAAGTGCCATAGATACCGTCATTGCCTTGGTAAACCCTGTCTCGTGATGTGCCACAAGATGTCAGCAACACTGCAAGTAAACCTGTAGCAAGGAATTTGTATATATTTTGATATGTAAAATAACTTTTCATAACAATTGTTTTTAATTGTTCAACACTATAAATTTAAGTAGTTTTGCACAATGCAAAGAAGACTTTAACAGATTTAACACAATATTTATGCCAATCTTAAGGTATGGGAAAACATTTAACTAAACGGGAAGAAGACTACTCAAAATGGTACAATGAGCTGGTTGTCAAAGCAGATTTGGCTGAAAACTCGGGGGTAAGGGGTTGTATGGTCATCAAGCCCTATGGTTATGCCATTTGGGAAAAAATGCAGGCCGAGCTTGACCGCATGTTCAAGGAAACCGGTCATCAAAACGCTTATTTTCCGTTGTTTATACCAAAATCCTATTTCAGTAAGGAAGCCAGTCATGTGGACGGTTTTGCCAAAGAATGTGCGGTGGTGACTCACTACCGTTTAAAAAATGCCGAAGACGGCAGCGGCATCATTGTTGACCCCGATGCCAAACTGGAGGAAGAACTCATCGTCAGGCCCACTTCTGAAACCATCATTTGGGATACTTACAGGAAATGGATACAGTCATACAGGGACCTTCCCATACTTGTCAATCAATGGGCCAATGTGGTGCGTTGGGAAATGCGCACCCGTTTGTTTTTGAGGACAGCTGAGTTTTTATGGCAGGAAGGCCACACGGCTCATGCCACCAAACAAGAAGCCATAGAAGAAGCCGAGCAAATGATGCATGTGTATGCCGATTTTGCCGAAAACTTTATGGCCATCCCGGTGATCAAAGGCACCAAAACCGAAAGTGAGCGTTTTGCCGGTGCCCTGGAAACTTATTGTATCGAAGCCTTGATGCAGGACGGCAAGGCATTACAGGCGGGGACGTCCCACTTTTTAGGACAGAATTTCGCGAAAGCGTTTGATGTAAAATTTGCAGCACAAGACGGAAAGCTCGATTATGTATGGGCCACCTCCTGGGGGGTTTCCACACGATTGATGGGGGCATTGGTCATGACACACAGTGATGACAACGGATTGGTCATCCCTCCAAACCTTGCGCCCGATCAAGTAGTCATTGTTCCAATATACAGGAGTGACGAAGAGTACACAGCTGTGTGTGCTGAAGCAGAAACGATTGTCAAGGAATTAAAGGCAAAAGGCATCCGGGTGAAGTTTGACAAGCGTGATACCCACAAACCCGGTTGGAAATTCAATGAATATGAGTTAAAAGGGGTGCCGTTGCGCATTGCCATTGGACCGAAGGATTTAGAAACCAAGTCGGTGGAGCTTGCCCGCAGGGATTTGTTGACCAAAGAGCTGGTTCAGCGGGAAGGTATAGCAGAAAAGGTTGAGCGATTGCTGGTTGAAATCCAGCAGAGCCTGTTTGATAAAGCACTTAAATTCAGAAATGAAAGCATTACCGAGGTGAACAGCTTTGACGAGTTCAAGGAAGTGCTGGAAACCAAGGGCGGTTTTTTAAGTGCCCATTGGGATGGTACTTCAGCAACCGAGGATGAGATCAAAAACTTGACAAAAGCCACCATCAGGTGCATACCGCTGGATGCGAAAAGCGAAGACGGT
Organism: uncultured Flavobacteriaceae bacterium; assembly: GCA_964469175.1. GTDB lineage: Bacteria > Bacteroidota > Bacteroidia > Flavobacteriales > Flavobacteriaceae > Planktosalinus. The sequence goes on along the minus strand of CAYXXY010000039.1, from coordinate 4,420 downwards.
GTATGTGTTTTTAGCGGCAAACCATCAGTAAAACGGGTGCTTTTCGCGAAAGCGTATTAAAAAAAATAAAAAATTTGGACAAGCAATTGCGACATTCAAAAATTGTTGTATTTTTGCAACCGCAATAAAAGTTGCATGGTCCGTTCGTCTAGGGGTTAGGACGCCAGGTTTTCATCCTGGTAACAGGGGTTCGATTCCCCTACGGACTACAAAAATTTTGAAGTATTGAAGTTTTTTTGGTGCAAGCCAATATTGACTTAACCAATGGTCCGTTCGTCTAGGGGTTAGGACGCCAGGTTTTCATCCTGGTAACAGGGGTTCGATTCCCCTACGGACTACAAAATAACAAGAGTTACAATTTAAGAAAAAGCAAATGGCAAATCACAAGTCAGCGTTAAAGAGAATCAGAAGCAGCGAGAAAAAACGTGTGCTAAACAGGTATCAGCACAAATCTACCAGAACGGTGATTAAAAAGCTGAGGGAAACTGAAAACAAGGAAGAGGCACAAAAAATGTTTCCGGAAGTTGTTTCCATGATTGACAAATTGGCAAAAAAGAATATCATACACGATAACAAAGCAGCCAATTTAAAGTCTCAACTTGCAAAGCACGTAGCTTCTTTATAGGCTATACACTATATTTTATTACAATAAAAGCTCTCCAACTATGAAGTTGGGGAGTTTTTTTGTTTCTTATAATTGGTTAAAATTTTGTAAATTGGGCAGGTGAAAAAAACATTTTTCAGGACTTTGGCCAAACTCAACAAATGGCTGTTGCCCAGCTTTACCAAGCAAAGGCTGGATTTAAGCAAAGCCAAAAAATGGCAGTTGCTCCTATTAGCCTGGAAACTGTATGTCACCAAAAATGCTTTAAATTAATTCAAAAGTGCTAAACTCTACCCATGAAAAAACGATTCCCCTTTCTTTTTATTTGTTTTTTAATCTCATTTAGTTTTCAATCAAACGCCCAGCAAGAATCCATTTTGCCGCAGGGGCTTTCAGAGCAGGAAAAAGGCCTTGTAGCCGATTTTCAGTTTAAGAGTACCAGAATCACCCCGCCACCTGCAGTGCCGGTGAGAACTGCTGCCGAATGGGAAGAAATTGAGTACCTGGTCATTCGCTGGACCAATGGATTTCAGGACATCCTGCTTCAAATTGTCCAGGCAGCCGTGGAAGAATGTAAAGTGTTGATCACCACCCAAAATCAAGGTGCTGTTTCTTCCTTTTTGTCTTCAAATGGGGTTAATATGTCACAAGTGGAGTTTTTGAATGCCCCCAGCAATTCCATCTGGATCAGGGATTATGCAGGGAATACTGTTTACACCAATGATGTGGAAGACCGCGCTATTGTTGATTGGATTTACAACCGCCCCAGACCGGCAGACAACGATATGCCTGTAGCCCATGCCAATTATACTTCATCACCCATCTACAGGACCAATTCAGGTACCAACGACCTGGTGAATACCGGGGGAAACTTTATGAGTGACGGACTTGGAACTGCTTTTGCCAGCAAACTCATCCTTGAGGAAAACGAGGAAGGCAATCCTTTTGGTGTTTCCCCAAAAACCGAAGCACAAATCGACGACATCATGTTTCAATATCAGGGCATCACCAATTATATTAAAATGGACCAGGTGCCTTATGACCCCATTCACCACATCGATATGCATATGAAACTGCTGGACGAGCAAACCATTTTGGTGAGCAGGTACCCGCCCGGAGTGGCAGACGGCCCGCAGATTGAAGCCAATATTGATTACGTCACTTCCAACTATCAAACCCCTTTTGGTACCGATTATAAAATTGCATGGATTGATGCACCGCCAAGTACATCCGGCGCATACCCTGATACCAATGGGCTTTACCGAACCTATACCAACTCAGTCTTTGTCAACGGAACGATAATCGTGCCCACTTACCGTCCTGAGGTGGACGGACCGGCATTGGCTTACTACGAGGAACTGCTGCCCGGTTACAACATTGTGGGTATTGATGTTGACAATCAGGGACAGAACCTGATTGCCCAGGGTGGAGCCATTCACTGCATCACTCACTCCATTGGTGTGTCTGACCCGCTGTGGATAGTGCATTTGCCAATAGAAGAAGTGAATACCACCATTGATATTCCTGTGGATGCAATGATCAAACACAATTCCGGCATACAGGAAGCACGGGTGTACTGGAGGGAAACCGGTGATACCAACTTCCAGCACACCGCAATGAGTTTTGACAGTGATGACAACTGGATAACCCAATTAACCGTACCCGCCGATGCCACCAGCATTGAATACTACATCTGGGCTGAAGCCAATTCGGGTAAAACCATGACACGGCCCATCGTTGCCCCGGAAGGGTACTGGACGTTTGACATATCTGGCCTTTCTGTAAGTGACTGGGCGCAAAACAACATCGTGGGGCCTTACCCCAATCCGGCCACCAACGAAGTTTCCTTTAACCTGAACAACATCCCGGGTAAAATCAACATCAGCATCCACAATGTGCTGGGACAAAAACTCTATGAAAATGCCATCGAGCAAGGTCACGGAAAGATTACTTTAAACCTGAATCCCAACTGGAAAGGAACGTTGTTTGTGACTTTTTCGGGGGAATTTGGCAGTGTGCATAAGAAGGTGTTGGTGAAGTAGGGTTAGGAGTTCAAGGTTTAAGGTTTAAGGTTCAAGGTTTAAGGTTTAGAAATTATTTAGACGGGGGTGCTTCACCCCAACTTTGTTGGGGTTTGCAATGACGGTTAGTTTTTTTGAACAGATGGCCGCCTGTGCGTCTCAAGTCTCAAATCTAATGTCTAATGTCTCATGTCTAACATCTCACGTCTTTAATACTTCAAAACCGACTTCACATCATAGTTTGCAATCTTGCTTCTTCCGTTGAGGAATTCCAGTTCCATTAAAAAGTTGCATTGCACGATGTGTCCGCCCAGGTGCTCGATGAGCTCACAGGCGGCTTTGGCGGTACCTCCCGTGGCCAATACATCGTCGTGCATCAAGACCCGGTCGCCTTTTTCAATGGCGTCGATATGCATTTCAATGTGGTCATCGCCATACTCGAGGGCATAGCTGCGTTTGATGGTGGTGTGTGGCAGTTTGCCCGGTTTTCTTATCGGAACAAAACCTGCATTGAGCTTCTGTGCCAAAAGCGTGGCAAAGAAGAACCCGCGGGACTCTATGCCCACCACTTTGTCGATTTTTTGATCTCCCAACATCGCCAGCAATTGATCCAAACAGGCCGAAGTCGCCTCGGGGCTGTTGAGCAGGGGAGTGATGTCTTTAAAGACGATGCCCGGTTTGGGGAAGTCGTTGATGGTGCGGATGTAATTGTGTAAATCCATAGTAGTGCTATTTGCCTGAAATATACAAAGGATTTGGTTTGTGAGCAATGAGTTTTTGAGTGTCTGTTGTCGGTTGTCTGTTGTCGGTTGTCGGTTGTTGTTTTTAACTTTTTAGGTTAACCAACTATAGCAAAGTATGGAAGTTTAGTGTGCATTGTCTTATTGTCTTAAGTCATAAAAAAACTGCACCCACACTATGGACACAGCTTTTTTCACAATTAACCGGCTTTAATGAGAACTGTTATTTTGCCAGTGTTTGTACAATCAGGGCTTCTGCTTCTTTTGCGCCTGAAACTTTGGCGTAATGGGCTGCATTGTGGCGTTTGTTGCATCTGTCTTTTAGGTTGGCTCCTTCTGCGATAAGCACTTTAAGGATGTCCACCCTGTTGTGGCGGGCGGCAAACATGGCCGGGGTCATTCCGTTCCATTTTTTGTTGACGTCGGCGCCCAGTTCGATGAGTTTTTGTACGGTTTCCAAGTCACCGTTAATCACAGACAGGTGTAAGGGGTGGTTTTCGGCCCCATTCACAATGGGTAGGGTAGTTTCCCCATAAGTTTGGGGGAGGGTCACAGGTGTAGCGGCTTTCAGTGCCTGGACTGAAAAGGCCAACACCAACAAGGTTAACATGATCGTTTTTTGCATTTGATGATGAATTTAAGTTAAACATTTGATTGTCTTAAAGACGAAGCAAAAAGTAATCAGTTACAGGTGGATTGTTTTTTTAACCTTTTTTTATCACTTCTCCGCCTTCGCTTCGACACTTCGACAAGCTCAGTGCTGTCAAGCTCAGCGTCCAAGGCGGATCCAGCCTTCGGCGGGCAGGCGTGATGACGGTCCTCACCCCAACCCCTCTCCCAGGGAGAGGGGCTTTTTTTTGGATGATTTATTTTGATTGGGGGTAAAGGTCTTTCAATATTCATTTTTTATCAAAACCAACCCCGGTAGAGGTTCACTATTTGTAACCCCATGCGCAGCGGGGGGTAAAAGAAATGCAAGCCACTGACTACTACCAATGCCACTAAACCCCAGCCGCACACCCTGCGTTCCCTAAAGGGAGCCAGCGCGCAGATTT
>CAYXXY010000038.1:0-9567 GCA_964469175.1 uncultured Flavobacteriaceae bacterium | reverse complement strand
ATGATCAATATGTGGATTACCTACCACAACACCCTTGCCGATGCCAACGACGGCATCAGTGAAATCACAGATCCGGCGAACTATGTGAGTGGCGGAGGCGGTGAAATCATCTATGTGCGGGTTGAAAACCCGGTAACCGGATGTTACAGTGTGGGCCAGTTTGGTTTGTTTTTCCACACCCTTCCCGGCTACAATCCCCCCACACCCTTTGAATTGTGTGATGACGAAATAGCCGACGGCATAACCGAATTTGATTTAACGCTCAAGATACCCGAGATTACCAGTGGCAACACCAACCTTTCGGTGAGTTTTCACTTTGATGAGTCCGATGCGTGGGATGGGGTAAGCCCACTGCCGTTAAACTATACCAACATTGACAACCCCCAGGAAATCTGGGTGCGTGTGAGAGACATCAACACCGGCTGTATAAGAGTCGCCCCGATGGACTTGATTGTCAATGAAAACCCGGTGCTGGTCCAACCCGACCCACTTGAGTTCTGCGACCCCGACAACGATGGTTTTGGAGTGTTCAATTTAAACGATGCCACTTTGATTATTGGCGGTGGCGACCCGTTTTTAGAGATCACCTACCACGAGACCGAGGTCAATGCAATCAACAATACATTCCCGTTGCCATTGATTTACAACAACGTAGTGGCCTACACCCAAACCATCTATGCGCGTGCCACCCACCTAACCACCGGTTGTTTTTCATTTATCGCTTTGGAGCTGCACGTGTTGGACAGCCCTCAGATCGAAGACCCCAGCCCGTTGATTTTGTGTGATGTGAACAACAACGGCACCGGTATCTTTGATTTGACCCAGTCAGAGCCTGAGCTATTTGCCAACATCCCTGACCCGAGTGGTTACACGGTGAGCTACTACCAGACCCAGGCCGATGCCGACAACGGGGTCAATGCAATACCCGACCCGACGTCCTATGTGAACATCAGCAACCCGCAGACCATTTATATAGTTGTAGAAGACATAGACAACGGCTGTCAGAGCCAGACCACCTTAGAACTGATAGTCACTGAACTGCCCGATGTCACCTTCCCCTTTGAGTTGGAGTTGTGTGATGTGACCAATACCGGCGATGAGTCAGAGCCCTTTAACCTGGACGCCTTGATCCCCCAGATCACCAATGGCGACAACAGCTTGATAGTGACCTTCCACGAGAGCCACGCCGATGCGCAGAGCGGAGACAATGCATTGTCCAGTCCTTATGAGAACGTACTTAGCAACCCCCAGGACATCTGGATACGTGTTGAAGACAGCAGCACCGGTTGTGTGTTGTCAGACTTTGAGATGACCGTGACCTTGATAGTCAACCCGCTGCCCAGTCCGAATGACCCCGAGCCCTTGGAAGTCTGTGACCCCAACAGCAACGGCTTTGCGGAGTTTGATTTAGACAGTGCCATACCACAAATCCAGGGAACAGAGCCCGATTTGACCCTGACCTTCCACGAGACCCTTTTGGATGCCGAGCAAGGCCTGTTTGCCTTGAGCAGTCCCTACTTCAATATAGTACAACACCAGCAAACCATCTATGTAAGGGTAGAGAACGACATCACCGGCTGTTTCACTGTAGTGGAGTTGCTGTTGATTGTGCACCCCACCCCGGACATTCCTTTAGAGCTGGACGATTTGGTGGTGTGTAGTGAAGACCAGAACGATATAGGGATCATCTTTGACTTGACCCAACAAGCAGCAGCGATATTTGGCGACCAGTCCCCCGATGATTATACCCTGACCTACCACGAGACAGAAGCAGCTGCACTGGCCGGCACCCCGGTAATAGTTACCCCCGGTGCCTATGCCAACACCAGCAACCCCCAGACCATCTGGGTAAGGCTGACCACCAATGAGACCGGTTGTGACAAAGTAGGCAGCTTTGAGTTGATTGTCAACCAGGCCCCCGAGATAGCCCAACCTGAAGATTTAGACCCACTGGAGTTGTGTGACGATGAAGTAGTGGACGGGTTCACCGAGTTTGATTTAACGGTAATGATCCCCGCCATCACCCTGGGTGCACCAGAGGGAATGGAAGTCCAGTTCTATGAGAGCCTGGAAGATGCCCAAAACCAAGAGAACCAGATTATACCTGCCACGGCCTATACCAACATAGCCAATCCCCAGATCATCTGGGTGCGGGTCTATGATGCCGACCTGGAGTGTGAAGCCTTCACGCGCTTTACCCTGAGGGTACTTCCCAACCCGACCATTTTTGAGCCCGACCCGATTGAGTTGTGTGATGTGGACCAGAACGGCGAGCAGGAGTTTAATTTAACCATACGTGAAGCCCAGATACTGGGTGGAGAGACAGGAGTGTTTGTCAACTACTACGAGACCCTTGAGTTGGCAGAAGAAGGCGACCCCGACAATGCCATCCCAACCCCTGAGGCTTACACCAACATAGAAACCCCCGAGCAAATCATCTATGTAAGGGTAGAGAACGAACTCACGGGCTGTTATTCCATAGTAGAGCTATTGATTATCGTCAACCCGTTGCCCGATTTAACGGTGAGCAACTATGTCATCTGTGAACTCGACAATGATGGTGTAGCAGACTTTGACTTGACCACCAAGATAGACGAGATTTTGAGCACCCAGGAAGAAGGCAACTACACAGTGACCTTGCACGAGATAGCGGGCGATGAGCAAGTTCCCCAGAATGCGATACCGGAAGTAGACCTTCCTGTTTATACCAACCAGAGCAACCCTCAGACCATTTACGTCAGGGTAGTCAATACCGATACCGGTTGTTTTATCACGGGTAGTTTTGATTTGATAGTGATAGAAGGCGTTACTGCCACAGTCCCTGCCCAGGCATTGGAAGCCTGTGAAGACGAGTTGGGCAGTGGGGTAGGGACCTTTGATTTAAATGAGTTGAATGCAGAAATCCTAAACGGTCAAACCCCACCGGAGTATGAGTTGAGCTACCACGAGAGTGAAGACGACGCCCAGGCCAATACCAACCCGATACCCCCCGGAGACTGGGGCAGCTACCAGAGTGGCACTACCACGATCTGGGCACGGGTAACGCGTGTGGACCCCGATTTTGGGGAAGAGTGCTATGAGGTAGTTCCCATACAATTACTGGTGAACGATCTGCCGTTAATAGCCGAGTTTTTGGAGAGCTACAGACTGTGTGTGGATGAGTTTGGGAACCCGATAATTGAAGAATTTGGAATGACCTCGCCCCCTGTGATAGACACGGGCTTAAGCACCCCGGACTACATATTCATTTGGGAGATCGACGGTCAGATACAATTTGACCAGACCCAGGGAGCGATAACCGCCACCCAGGGAGGAGTCTATACGGTAACGGTTATTGACAGCCAGACGGGTTGTGAGAGCCAGGCGAGCACCACGGTAACGGTCTCCTCACCACCGCTTGTTTACAGTGCCCAAACGGTTACGCCTGCCTTTGCGGGCACCCACGCGATAGAAGCTACTGCAGAAGGCTTTGGCGATTACATATTCAGGTTGGATGACGGCCCGTTCCAGGACATAGGATTTTGGGAGAATGTAAGCCCCGGCACCCACATAGTGACCATTACCGACAGGAATGGCTGTGGCACGGTGACCATTGAGGTGAGTGTGATCGACTACCCGATGTTTTTCACGCCCAATAACGATGGCTATCACGACACCTGGAATATCATAGGCATAAGTAGTATGCCTACGGCAAAAATTTATATATTTGACCGCCACGGGAAGCTGTTGAAACAAATCAGTCCCACGGGAGCGGGATGGGACGGCACCTACAACGGCCGGCCTGTACCCTCGAGTGATTACTGGTTTAGGGTGGTTTACCGTGAAGACGACAGAGAAAAGGAATTCAGAGGACATTTTACCTTGAAAAGATAAAATCGCTCTGACAATTTGCTATCAATAAAGAGCTGTCTCCCAAAGGAAACAGCTCTTTTTATATTTTATAAATAGGTTAAATCTCTAATTCTTAAAATTTTATAGCTTATAAATATAAATTGAATTTGTATATTTATTGCAATCAATCAGGACTAAATGAAAAAAAAACTACACTTTATAATCAAGATATTTGTCTTTTTTATACTTCCACTTTCAAGTTTAGCTCAACCCGTTACTGAATTTCAGCAGTTTAATGGGCAATATGATTTTACAGCAGTTGGAAATACCCTTAATGCTTCACCCAATCCATGTGGATTGATGGCAAGTTCTTCAGCAGTTTTAAATCTTGAACCTACACAAACTCTTGTTTCAGCTCATTTGTATTGGGCTGCTCCTTGGATAAGTCCATTAGATGGTGATTTTAATGTTACTTTAAATGGAACATCGGTAGTTGCTTCCAGAGAATTTTTTTTAACTACTGTCCTTTCTGGCAGTACTCTTAACTTTTTTGGTGCTTATGCAGATGTAACTGCAATAGTAAGCGCAACAGGAAACGGCACTTATACTTTTTCAGATCTTGATGTGGATATGCCAGCAACAGGCACTTGTTTTAATGGCACTGATTTTGGTGGCTGGGCAATTTATATAATTTATGAAGACCCTGCGCTTTTACAAAACCAAATTAGTTTGTTTGACGGGTTTGAATTTGTTTCATCAGAAAGCCCCTCTCTTGATATTACTTTAACTGGAATTGAAGTTGCATCAGATGAACTTTCTAAAATTGGTTTTTTAGCATGGGAAGGAGATGCTTCTATTGCTAATGGCGAATCACTTATAATCGAAGGTACATTGATTAGTGACCCTCCACTAAATCCTGCTGACAATGCTTTTAATAGTACTAATAGTTATACTGGAAGTGCTGAGTCGTATAACATGGATTTAGACTTTTATAATTTAGAGGGTATTATTACTCCTGGTAATAGTACTATTGAAATAAACCTTACCTCAAACCAAGATTTTGTAATAATACATAATGTTATAACAAGCGTTAATTCTGAATTACCAGATGCAACTATTGTTATAGATAGTGTAGATTTAACTTGTGAAAGCAGAGAAATAGACGTTAACTACACAGTTTTTAATATAAATAGTACCGCTTTATTACCGGCAAATACACCTATTGCGTTTTATGCAGATGGAACATTGATAGGCAATTCGGCTACCCTAAACAACATTCCAATTGGTGGTTCTGAAAGTAATACGGTGACCCTTACCATTCCCTTATTTATTCCCAATGATTTTACACTTACTGCCGTAGTTGATGATATTGGAGATGGCACGGGTATAGTTAATGAAACAAATGAAAATAACAACGATTTTGATATCGATATTACATTGATTGAGAACCCTGTTGCCGGTCCGGCAGATACCATCATTGTTTGTGACCTTGATGATGATGGCTTTGCTACTTTTTTCTTGCCGGTTGCTGAGTCCCAACTTGTAGGAGCTCAACCAGATATTAGCGTAACCTATTATGAAACTCTGGCTGACGCCGAAAATGGAGTCAATGAAATACTCGATCCAAATGCTTATGTCAATATTGATACCCCAATACAAACCATTTTTGTCAGACTTGAAAATGACATTACCGGTTGTTTTACAACTTCAAGCTTTTTAATTGAAGTACGCCCTGTAGACTTTATACCATTTGCACTTGAAGACCTTGAATTGTGCCTTGATGGGCCTTCAGACATTGGTCACCCCATTGACCTGACCGTGCAGGAAGATTTTATTTTTGGAGGTTCAGACCCTTCAGACTATACTGTAACCTACCATTTAACCCAACTGGATGCCGCCGCCGGTATCAATGCCATTGCAGACCCAACTGCCTATCCCAATATTGAAAACCCACAGGTCATTTGGGTGCGGTTGGTCAATAATGTAATCAACTGTGTCGAAATAGGCTCCTTTACCCTTCAAATTTACATCAACCCGGTAGTAACACCACCGGCCGATATGACACCCTTTGAATTGTGTGACGATGAGATAGCCGACGGGTTCACCGAATTTATTTTGGCAGATAAAATCAATGAAATAACAGGTGGTAGCCCCTTTGTAAATATAAGTTTTCACGAAAGCCAGCTTGAAGCGGAAGACAATATCAATCCGCTGCCGCTTTTTGGATATACCAATACCATCAACCCCCAAACCATTTATGTGAGGGTAACCGAAATCAACAATGGCTGTGTGGTGTTTACCAATTTTGACCTGATTGTCAATGAAAACCCGGTGCTGGTCCAACCCGACCCACTTGAGTTCTGCGACCCCGACAACGATGGTTTTGGAGTGTTCAATTTAAACGATGCCACTTTGATTATTGGCGGTGGCGACCCGTTTTTAGAGATCACCTACCACGAGACCGAGGTCAATGCAATCAACAATACATTCCCGTTGCCATTGATTTACAACAACGTAGTGGCCTACACCCAAACCATCTATGCGCGTGCCACCCACCTAACCACCGGTTGTTTTTCATTTATCGCTTTGGAGCTGCACGTGTTGGACAGCCCTCAGATCGAAGACCCCAGCCCGTTGATTTTGTGTGATGTGAACAACAACGGCACCGGTATCTTTGATTTGACCCAGTCAGAGCCTGAGCTATTTGCCAACATCCCTGACCCGAGTGGTTACACGGTGAGCTACTACCAGACCCAGGCCGATGCCGACAACGGGGTCAATGCAATACCCGACCCGACGTCCTATGTGAACATCAGCAACCCGCAGACCATTTATATAGTTGTAGAAGACATAGACAACGGCTGTCAGAGCCAGACCACCTTAGAACTGATAGTCACTGAACTGCCCGATGTCACCTTCCCCTTTGAGTTGGAGTTGTGTGATGTGACCAATACCGGCGATGAGTCAGAGCCCTTTAACCTGGACGCCTTGATCCCCCAGATCACCAATGGCGACAACAGCTTGATAGTGACCTTCCACGAGAGCCACGCCGATGCGCAGAGCGGAGACAATGCATTGTCCAGTCCTTATGAGAACGTACTTAGCAACCCCCAGGACATCTGGATACGTGTTGAAGACAGCAGCACCGGTTGTGTGTTGTCAGACTTTGAGATGACCGTGACCTTGATAGTCAACCCGCTGCCCAGTCCGAATGACCCCGAGCCCTTGGAAGTCTGTGACCCCAACAGCAACGGCTTTGCGGAGTTTGATTTAGACAGTGCCATACCACAAATCCAGGGAACAGAGCCCGATTTGACCCTGACCTTCCACGAGACCCTTTTGGATGCCGAGCAAGGCCTGTTTGCCTTGAGCAGTCCCTACTTCAATATAGTACAACACCAGCAAACCATCTATGTAAGGGTAGAGAACGACATCACCGGCTGTTTCACTGTAGTGGAGTTGCTGTTGATTGTGCACCCCACCCCGGACATTCCTTTAGAGCTGGACGATTTGGTGGTGTGTAGTGAAGACCAGAACGATATAGGGATCATCTTTGACTTGACCCAACAAGCAGCAGCGATATTTGGCGACCAGTCCCCCGATGATTATACCCTGACCTACCACGAGACAGAAGCAGCTGCACTGGCCGGCACCCCGGTAATAGTTACCCCCGGTGCCTATGCCAACACCAGCAACCCCCAGACCATCTGGGTAAGGCTGACCACCAATGAGACCGGTTGTGACAAAGTAGGCAGCTTTGAGTTGATTGTCAACCAGGCCCCCGAGATAGCCCAACCTGAAGATTTAGACCCACTGGAGTTGTGTGACGATGAAGTAGTGGACGGGTTCACCGAGTTTGATTTAACGGTAATGATCCCCGCCATCACCCTGGGTGCACCAGAGGGAATGGAAGTCCAGTTCTATGAGAGCCTGGAAGATGCCCAAAACCAAGAGAACCAGATTATACCTGCCACGGCCTATACCAACATAGCCAATCCCCAGATCATCTGGGTGCGGGTCTATGATGCCGACCTGGAGTGTGAAGCCTTCACGCGCTTTACCCTGAGGGTACTTCCCAACCCGACCATTTTTGAGCCCGACCCGATTGAGTTGTGTGATGTGGACCAGAACGGCGAGCAGGAGTTTAATTTAACCATACGTGAAGCCCAGATACTGGGTGGAGAGACAGGAGTGTTTGTCAACTACTACGAGACCCTTGAGTTGGCAGAAGAAGGCGACCCCGACAATGCCATCCCAACCCCTGAGGCTTACACCAACATAGAAACCCCCGAGCAAATCATCTATGTAAGGGTAGAGAACGAACTCACGGGCTGTTATTCCATAGTAGAGCTATTGATTATCGTCAACCCGTTGCCCGATTTAACGGTGAGCAACTATGTCATCTGTGAACTCGACAATGATGGTGTAGCAGACTTTGACTTGACCACCAAGATAGACGAGATTTTGAGCACCCAGGAAGAAGGCAACTACACAGTGACCTTGCACGAGATAGCGGGCGATGAGCAAGTTCCCCAGAATGCGATACCGGAAGTAGACCTTCCTGTTTATACCAACCAGAGCAACCCTCAGACCATTTACGTCAGGGTAGTCAATACCGATACCGGTTGTTTTATCACGGGTAGTTTTGATTTGATAGTGATAGAAGGCGTTACTGCCACAGTCCCTGCCCAGGCATTGGAAGCCTGTGAAGACGAGTTGGGCAGTGGGGTAGGGACCTTTGATTTAAATGAGTTGAATGCAGAAATCCTAAACGGTCAAACCCCACCGGAGTATGAGTTGAGCTACCACGAGAGTGAAGACGACGCCCAGGCCAATACCAACCCGATACCCCCCGGAGACTGGGGCAGCTACCAGAGTGGCACTACCACGATCTGGGCACGGGTAACGCGTGTGGACCCCGATTTTGGGGAAGAGTGCTATGAGGTAGTTCCCATACAATTACTGGTGAACGATCTGCCGTTAATAGCCGAGTTTTTGGAGAGCTACAGACTGTGTGTGGATGAGTTTGGGAACCCGATAATTGAAGAATTTGGAATGACCTCGCCCCCTGTGATAGACACGGGCTTAAGCACCCCGGACTACATATTCATTTGGGAGATCGACGGTCAGATACAATTTGACCAGACCCAGGGAGCGATAACCGCCACCCAGGGAGGAGTCTATACGGTAACGGTTATTGACAGCCAGACGGGTTGTGAGAGCCAGGCGAGCACCACGGTAACGGTCTCCTCACCACCGCTTGTTTACAGTGCCCAAACGGTTACGCCTGCCTTTGCGGGCACCCACGCGATAGAAGCTACTGCAGAAGGCTTTGGCGATTACATATTCAGGTTGGATGACGGCCCGTTCCAGGACATAGGATTTTGGGAGAATGTAAGCCCCGGCACCCACATAGTGACCATTACCGACAGGAATGGCTGTGGCACGGTGACCATTGAGGTGAGTGTGATCGACTACCCGATGTTTTTCACGCCCAATAACGATGGCTATCACGACACCTGGAATATCATAGGCATAAGTAGTATGCCTACGGCAAAAATTTATATATTTGACCGCCACGGGAAGCTGTTGAAACAAATCAGTCCCACGGGAGCGGGATGGGACGGCACCTACAACGGCCGGCCTGTACCCTCGAGTGATTACTGGTTTAGGGTGGTTTACCGTGAAGACGACAGAGAAAAGGAATTTAGAGGACATTTTACCTTGAAAAGATAA
>CAYXXY010000037.1:0-10989 GCA_964469175.1 uncultured Flavobacteriaceae bacterium | reverse complement strand
TAACAACACGTGTATTCTGGGATACCAACCCACTTGAAGGATTCCCACAAAACAATTAATTTACTTCCTTTCTATATCTTTGGAAGGGGCAAAGTTCAAACGAATTTTGCCCCTTTTTTATATTTTGATAATTCCTTAGTCTAGTAAGGTGGAATTAAATAGTTTTAAGATTCTCTTGTATTGGTCAGTCCAACTGCTTGGTTCTACAAAACCGTGGTCTTCAGCAGGAAAAATGGCCATTTCCCAATTGTCTTTGCCAAGTTCGATTAATATTTGTGCAAGTCTGACCACATCCTGAAAATGAACATTGACATCCACCATACCGTGGGTGATGAGCAGGTGTCCTTTTAAGCCTTCGGCGAAATAAATAGGAGAGGAGCGCTTGTAAGCAATGGGGTCATTGAACGGTTCATTCAATATATTTGATGTATAACCGTGATTGTAATGTGCCCAATCGGTTACAGAACGCAATGCAGCCCCACTTTTGAAAGTTTCACTTTCATTGAACAGAGCCATTAAGGTGATAAATCCACCGTAACTTCCTCCGTAAATTCCAATTCGTTCGGGGTCAACGCCAAGTTCTTCCACCATGTATTTGGCTCCGTCCACCTGGTCTGAAAGGTCTTTGCCTCCCATATGGCGATAGATGGCCGTTCTCCAGTCACGACCATAACCGGCACTGGCCCGGAAATCAATATCCAGAACAGTATATCCCAAATCGGTTAAAAGGTTGTGAAACATATATTCCCTGAAATACAACGACCACCATTTGTGTACATTTTGAAGGTATCCGGCACCGTGAACGAATATTACCCCGGCACCATTATTTGCTTCTGCAGTAGGTGTGTACAGTCTTGCCGGAACTTTTGCGCCGTCTGAAGCTGTGATATGAATAATTTGAGGGTCCCTCCAGTTGTAACTGCTAAATTCTTCCGTTTGCCCGTTTGTCAATGGTGTCTCTTTGACGTTGGCAATATTGGGTTTGTAGTGCAACTCCCACGGCTGATTACTGTATGAATGCCTGATGGCCAGGTATTTTTCGTCAGGCGATAGGCTCACTTCGTTATTCCCCGTAAGGTTGGTGAGTTTTTCCATCTTGCCTCCCATCAAGGGCATTTTGTAGAAGTGGCGTTCCCCGGGATCAACTTCTGACGTGGTGAGGTACCAGTGCTTTTTATCTTTCGAAATAAAAGGGTCAAACACTTCAAAATTTCCTGAGGTCAACGCTCTTTTTCTTTTATTTGTCACATCCTGAATGTATAAATGTGAATAACCTGTTGCTTCAGACTGGTAGTAAATGTGTTTGTTGTCCGGCAACCAGCCCAAAGTGCCACCACCCATCGACCAACCGATTCCGGGTCCTGCAATCCAGGCCTCGTCTCTCTGGCGGTCAAGTGTTTCAAGGGTTCCGGTTTCCAAGTCCAGTTTTGCAATCCAGCGGTCTTTGTTGTCTGCAGAACGCACATTTACGATGGCGAGCTTTCCGTTATCAGAGAAATAAGCTCTGGATAAAAAGACCTCACGCACTTTTTCTTCCCATTCTTTTTCAGGATAATCTTTTACATAATCGGGCAGGTCCTTAATGCCCGGAAGATTATCGGTTTTTACAAAATAAACGGTATCTTTTTTCAGGTTGTAAATGGCCAGTTCAACTTTGGTGTTGTTGTCACCCACTTTTGAACGGGTATTTAAATTTACAGTATAGCCCGATGCATCAATATAATCAGGAACTATGGTGGGGTCGCTGTTGTCTGAAGTAATGAGATTGAAGGTTACAAATTGTTCATCAGGTGAAACCACAAGATTGCTCATTCTTTTTTTGCCCAGATAAAACTCAAATGGCGTTTTTTCTGCTGTCATTTTTCGGTATTCTTCGGAGCTTTTCTTTTTTTCTTCACGTTCATTGATTACCTGAAGCAAAGCCAAATTATCGTCCTTAAGCCATTGGTTTTTTTCTGAAAGCTTGGTGTCTTTTTCCTTTGGGGCTTCCCCGGTTTTGATGTTTGTGAGTTTTTTTAGACTTCCGTTTTGCAGGTTATAGACATAAGCATTGTTGCTAAACTGAAATGCAATCAGGTTTTCATTTGCCAAAAAAACAGGGCTGCTGATGTTACCGTAAAGCTGAATCAGATCCCTTTCCTGACGGGTAGAAATGTTGTAAAGTTTTAAAATGTTGTTCTTTACATACACTTTTTGGGTTTTGTTGCTGTTGTAATTTCCGCCGAAAGGCACCAACTCGTTTTGTGTTTTCCAACTTACTTTCTCGATTTGATTGGGTTTGTTTATGGCGATTCTGTACAACGAGTCTGCCGGATCGTTATCCCGATTATAATTGAAATAAATGTGGGTGCTGTGGTCGTCCCATTGAATGTTTGTGGGAAATGTTCCCATCCATTTGGGGTCTTGCATTATTTTTTCAACAGAAAGTGTTGATGTTTGGGCGTTTAACCACAAGCCGGAGCATAAATACAGGGCAACAAAAAATAGTTTTTTGGTCATTTTACTGGAATTAAAATATTGATTTTACGAAACTACACTTTTTTTTAAAATATAAAACCTGTTCATTTATTTTGGTGATTAGTTGATTGTCTTATTGTAAATAGTGAATGTCGGAAAATCAGCTTTGCTCCGTCCCTAAAGGGAGTCTGATTTTCCTTGATTTGCACCCTTTAGAGCTGGGGTCAACAAATTAAGGAAAATCTACCAGGGTTATCAAGCCTCAATTTCATTATTGACTTTCGCGTAAGCACAATAAATGTTTGAAAATTAAAAATTTAATACTACTTTTGCACTCCTTTTTGCAACGTGTGAAAATAAAAAAGGGAATAGACAAAAATCAATATAAACACTTCTGTGTTTCAGTTGCTTAAAATTTTCAGGGAATACAGGATACAAATTTAATTAATCAGCAATGGCTGAAGAAACAAAAAACGAAGAGGTACAAGTAGAAGCTGCTACAGCTACTCAAGAACCAAAAAAAGAGGTATCTGCTAAAGAAGCAAATCCCGAGAAATTTCTACAAGATTTCAACTGGCACAATTACGAAGAAGGTATCGAAGTAATTGACGAGAAGAAACTTGAGGAGTTTGAAAAATTAGTTGCCGAAAATTTTGTTGACACACTGAACGACGAAGTCGTTGAAGGTGTTGTTGTGCATATGACCGATCGCGACGCTATTATTGACATCAATGCAAAAAGTGAAGGTGTGGTTTCTCTAAATGAGTTCCGTTATAATCCTGATCTTAAAGTGGGTGACAAGGTAGAAGTGTTGATTGATGTGCGTGAAGACAGTACAGGTCAGCTTGTGCTTTCACACAGAAAGGCAAGAACCATCAAAGCATGGGATCGTGTAAATGAAGCTCACGACAAAGGAACGATTGTTAACGGTTATGTGAAGTGCAGAACCAAAGGAGGTATGATTGTTGACGTTTTTGGAATTGAAGCTTTCCTTCCAGGTTCTCAAATTGATGTGAAGCCCATCCGCGATTATGATGGCTATGTTGGAAAAACAATGGAATTCAAAGTGGTTAAAATCAACCACGAATTCAAAAACGTTGTTGTTTCTCACAAAGCACTTATCGAAGCAGATATTGAAGAGCAGAAGAAAGAAATCATTGGTCAGCTTGAAAAAGGACAGGTACTTGAAGGTGTCGTGAAAAACATCACTTCATACGGGGTATTTGTTGACCTTGGAGGTGTTGACGGACTAGTTCACATCACTGACCTTTCTTGGAGCAGAATCAATCATCCAAATGAAATCGTTGAACTGGATCAAACCCTTAACGTGGTTATCCTTGATTTTGACGAAGATAAAACCAGAATCCAGCTGGGTCTTAAGCAATTGAATCCCCACCCGTGGGAGGCATTAAGTGCTGACTTGAAAGTGGGTGATAAAGTAAAAGGTAAAGTTGTTGTAATCGCAGATTACGGTGCCTTTATTGAAGTGGCTGACGGTGTTGAAGGTTTGATTCACGTAAGCGAAATGTCCTGGTCTACTCATTTAAGAAGCGCTCAGGATTTCGTAAATGTGGGTGATGAAGTTGAAGCTGTTATCCTTACTTTAGACAGGGAAGAGCGTAAAATGTCCCTTGGTATCAAGCAATTGACTCCGGATCCGTGGACAGATATCACCAATAAATTCCCTGTAGGTTCAAGACACAAAGGTGTGGTGAAGAACTTTACCAACTTTGGAGTGTTTGTTGAACTTGAAGAAGGAATCGACGGGTTGATTTACATTTCAGACCTTTCGTGGACCAAGAAAATCAAGCATCCAAGTGAGTTTACCAATGTGGGTGACACGCTGGAGGTGGTTGTACTTGAACTTGACGTTGAAGGACGCAAGTTGAGCTTAGGTCACAAACAAACTGAGACCAATCCCTGGGATAAATATGAAACCGAATTTGCGCTTGGATCAAAACACACTGCAAAAGTAACTGAACTTGTTGACAAAGGTGCAACAGTTGAGTTTAACGAAGATGTAGTGGCATTTGTTCCTGCACGTCACCTTGAAAAAGAAGACGGAAGCAAATTGGGCAAAGGTGAAGAGGCAGAATTCCAAATCATTGAATTCAATAAAGAGTTCAAGAGAGTGGTAGCTTCTCATACTGTGATTTTTAAAGAAGAGGAAGCAAAAATCCTTAAGGAGGCCGTTAAGAAGCAAGCAGATGCTGCTGCTGAAGCTAAGCCAACTCTAGGTGATGCCAACGAAAAATTACAGCAGATTAAAGACAAAATGGAGGGTAAGAAGTAATTCTTAAACTTTAGTCTATCATATAAAAAGGCTGTCCGAAAGGATGGTCTTTTTTATTTATTAAAATCAAGTGTAGTAACACATCACATTTAATGAAATTGAACACGAAAACCTTAGTGAAACCTTGGTGCACTTAGTGACTTAGTGGTTTTTTTTGCCACAAAGACTCAAAGGCACAAAGAAGGCACAAAGAATTATATGGTTTAATTTATTTAGATTTTAAAAACTAAAGAGTTTAAATCACAATCTCTCAAAATCAAAAAGCAAGTTTGAAATATTTTTATGTACTTTTGTCAACAGTAAATCACCGCCTTCATGAGTCAAAAAGTGTTGCTTAACGAAAAAGAAGTTTATATAGCACTTCATCGCTTAGCCTGCCACCTCATTGAAAACCACGATACTTTTGAAAATACGGTTTTAATCGGACTTCAGCCTCGTGGTTCATTTTTGGCCAATCGCATTAAATCCATACTTGAAAACGATTACAAGATTAAAAATATTCAGTTAGGCTACCTGGACATCACTTTTTTCAGGGATGACTTCAGAAGGGGCGGAAAACCCCTTGAAGCCAATAAAACCCACATCGATTTTCTGGTGGAAGACAAAAACGTGGTGTTGATTGACGATGTGCTTTACACGGGAAGGAGTATTCGCGCTGCTTTAACAGCCATACAGTCGTTTGGAAGACCAATGGGTGTAGAGTTATTGACGCTTATCGACAGAAGATTCAGCCGCCATTTGCCCATACAACCTGATTACAGAGGAAGACAGGTGGATGCCATTAATGAAGAAAAGGTAAAAGTGTGCTGGAAGGAGAATGACGGGGAGGATGCGGTGTATTTAGTAAGTTAGTGGTGAGAGGGTAGTGGGTAGAGGTGAGAGGTTTGTGAGTTGATGAGTTTGTGAGTCTTTGAGTCAGTGAGTTTGTGAGAAAATGGGCAGTAAGAGGATGAGTAGTTAGATAATGGATGTTTGGAAAATTGAACTTGGAATTTGGGATTTGGAATTTTTAATTTTATACTATAATGAGTGAGTTAAGTGTCAAACACTTATTGGGGATCAAATATCTCACGCCGTCAGATATTCACCTTATTTTTGAAACCGCCGATCATTTTAAGGAGGTCATCAACCGCTCCATCAAGAAAGTGCCTTCGCTGCGGGACATCACCATTGCCAATCTATTTTTTGAAAACAGTACAAGGACACGACTCTCGTTTGAACTGGCCGAAAAACGCCTTTCAGCCGATGTGGTTAACTTTTCTGCGGCTTCCTCTTCAGTGAAAAAAGGGGAGACCCTTATCGACACGGTCAACAACATCCTCTCTATGAAAGTGGATATGGTGGTGATGCGACACCCAAATCCCGGGGCGGGAGTGTTTCTCTCACAACATATCAATGCCAGTATCATCAATGCCGGTGACGGGGCTCACGAGCATCCCACCCAGGCTTTACTGGATTGTTATTCCATTAGGGAAAAACTAGGTGATGTGGCCGGTAAAAAAGTGGTGATAGTAGGGGATATTCTACATTCACGCGTTGCCTTGTCCAATATTTTTGCACTGCAAATGCTTGGAGCAAAAGTTAAAGTATGCGGGCCTAAAACCCTTATCCCTAAATACATTGAAAAACTGGGCGTAGAAGTGGAAGGCAATTTAAGAAACGCACTGGAATGGTGTGATGTGGCCAATATGTTGCGCGTACAAAACGAACGGATGGACATCAGCTATTTCCCATCAGTACGGGAATACACCCAGCAATATGGCATCAACAAATCCTTGCTCGACTCGCTGAACAAAGAAATTGTAATTATGCACCCGGGACCCATCAACAGGGGAGTGGAAATCACCAGCGATGTGGCTGACTCCAAACAATCCATCATATTGCATCAGGTGGAAAACGGAGTAGCGATTAGAATGGCGGTTATTTATTTATTGGCTTCAAAAATCAAATCTCATGAAAGTTAGTAAGCACGAAACGTTTCAACTCATTGAAGACGAAAAAGACAACATAGCCGAATTTGGCACTTTTCTGGAATACATCATCCCCAAAGAGTTTTCAGGTGAAAATGTGGTTATTGACCTGTTGAAATACAACCCACTCACCTTGCCGGAATTGCTAAACTTCTTAATAGTATCCAACAAACACCGAGCAACCAAAAAATCATTTGTAATTATCAACGACGCCATCGACCCCGATGTCATTCCTGAAGAATTAATCGTAGTACCCACACTTCAGGAAGCTGAAGATGTCATTGAACTGGAAGAGATTGAGCGGGATTTGGGGTTTTAAAGTTGGAAATCAATTTTTTTCTTTAAAAGGGGAACAGCATCAGGTTTAAACCATTAATTTTTAGAATTTTAATAAAGCTGTAGCAGCACTTTTATTAAAAAATGTGTAGCTTTGTAATGCAACGCATTAATTTTCATTAAGATGGTTTCATATAAGGTAAATGTCCCAGAAAACAAACAATCCTTTTTTCAAGAGTTTATGGAAATGATTGGTGCAGAATATGAAAAAAATCAAAACGCTGATTTTGAACTTTCTGATGCACAAAAAGAGACTCTTGACCAGCGGTTGAAATCTGAGGAAAATGAGTTTGTTTCTGCAAGGGAAAGTTTAGAAAAACTTCGCAAAACCTATGGGTTATAAGCTTGTAATATTGCCAAGAGCACAACAGGAAATCATTGAAGCTTTTGACTACTACAACAAAATTTCAAGAACTGTCTTAGAAGCATTTAACACTGATTTGGAAGATGTGTACCAAAGCCTGGAAAAAAATCCTTTT
The DNA here is from genome assembly GCA_964469175.1 of uncultured Flavobacteriaceae bacterium. Taxonomy (GTDB): domain Bacteria; phylum Bacteroidota; class Bacteroidia; order Flavobacteriales; family Flavobacteriaceae; genus Planktosalinus. The sequence goes on along the minus strand of CAYXXY010000037.1, from coordinate 3,454 downwards.
TATCACTTGAAATACAAAAATCTAAGAGGGATTCCTTTTAAAAAATTCCCTTTTTTGATCTTTTTTTCTGTTGAGGAAGCTGAAAAGAAAGTATACATTTATTCCGTCTTTCATACATCACAAAATCCCGAAAGTTATCCTAACCGTTGATTGTTGAACAGCATCGATGCTGATTGTATTCTTGAATAATAATTAAAATTGTTTTGCTCCATAGTGAGGACCCTTTGGAGAGCGGAATTTCATTTTTATTAATTAAAAAATTCATTTACATCTACATAAGAGGTTAGATACCAATGATTATTATCATCTAATTTGAAAACGAAATAAATATAAGCCTTTAAATTATCATTAAAATCTCCATTATAAATTCTAAATTTCATGTACCTATAATCATTATAATATACCTTGTCTCTTTTAAATTTATTGGTCTTGTAATTTATAAGTAGGTTTTCGGCTTTTTTCCATTTTTTAATTTGCTTTTTACTATGTTTTCTATAATCACTAAAATTGATTCGAGAATTTCTAAAGTTTTCATCGTTTATAAACTTTCGAAGAAAAAGCTCAAAATCTTCAAAGTTTGAATAGCTTAAACAGTCATAATTTAAATTTAATTTATTCATATTTAAACTATCAATTTTCAGGAAATTTTCAATCATGATTGTGCCGTAATTCCCTGAAACCCTAATATTATCTATTATTAAGTTATAATTCTGTGAAGGTTTAGCAAAAATAGTTTCTGACTTATAGTTTATATGATAATATTCATCTATTTTAAGAGAATTATTTTGTTGATTTAATCCTTTTTTTTCAAGCAGAATTAGGGTATCTGCAATACATCTTTCATATTCAACATATCTATATGCATAATATTTAGAAGTGGATTCTACTTCAGTTATTTTAATATTCATTGAGTCAAGTTTATTAATATCTTGACAATAAATATTTATATATAAAGCAATTAATACAATCAATGAAATTCTTGTTTTCATTATCAATTTCTAATTTTATTTAATATTCCAAAGGCTCTTTTCTGGCATAACGCACACGAAGGATGTACACAAATTTTTCTTCTACGAGATAGGAAATTCTATAGGTATGTTTTTCGTAGGCTCTAATATTTCCTTTGTTATTTTTCTTGAGCGCATCTAATTTATAAATTTCAGGATTAGTAGCTAAAATGGAAGTAGATTCGTAGATTTCTGTGATGATTCGCGTTGTAATTTCAATAGATTGGGATTGATCAAACAAGTCCAAGAAAGCTTCGTTGAGTTCTGCATCCGCTTGATGAGTCCAGATTATTGTTTTGCCCATTGTTTGATACGATCTTCCATTTCCTGATGAGTGTAGGTTTTTCCGCTTTCTATTTGAGCTATAGAGGCGTCTATTTCCTTGTTGTATTCATCAATACTAAGGCGTTCTGCCGATACTTTTTTTCTGTATTTCAACATGTTTTTTATCGCTTCAATAAATACCGGGTCTTTAATAGTATCCAGTTCCTGGTGTATCCATTTCAAATCTGCCTGTAAGTCCATAACTAATGCATTTTATATTATCAAATATAAGTCATATTTTTTATTTGATAAAGCCCAAATGTTAAACTAGAAGTTAAATTGCTTCAAAGTTAGGACACTTCGGAGAGGGGAGACATAAAAGAAATTAAAATAGTATTTCGATAATTTACAGACATAATTTATTAAATTTGAGTCAATTAATCTAGAATGTTTTGAAAAGTATTTGTATTTATTTAATAGTTATACTAGGAGCTGTAAATTATTCTTTTTCTCAAAATGGAGTGGTGATCAAAGAATATCGTTCTGACCATGAATGCCGAATGTGTTATGGAAAATTAGTTGTATCAAAAGGAAGTAAAACTGACACGATATTTGGGGGGCAATGGGGTAATTATCCAAACTATAGAATTGAAAAAATAAAAAATAAGGAAGTAATTATAATTGAAGGTGATTATGGATATGCTGGGGGGCACATAATTAAATTATTTAAAATATTTGCCCTTGACGATGACCATTTTCTTGCTGAAATCTTTAAAAAGGAAATTACCCTTTACAAAGAATTTCATAGAAACCGAAATAATAACCCCGTAAATTTTATTTACAATGACAATCCAACAATAATACTTGGAGAAAATATAGAGATTATTAATGAAATAACTTTAAAATACTGTCCGGAGGACGAAGGTGAAACTTGTTATACTTTAGCTACAAGACACAAAACTGAATGTTTTGATTTAGAATTTCTAATGCTGAACAAGAATTAAGTTTTGTGTTGATAATTAACTTTTTAGTTTTATTTATAAAGCAAATAGATAATTAAAACGGAGTAACTATTAAAATTAAATAAAATGCACTACGACCAACGAGAGAATGAGTTTTTGGGGGCTATGGTTGAAAGCTCTGACGAAGGTTTTGACAAAAAAGCCTGGTTAATCAAGCATTTTGATTTGTACAAGAGTGTATCCCTCTGGCCCCGCGGTTTGCCTCCTATAAAACACGGTGATGTAAAAGCAGGAACTTTAGCGTGTTTGTTTCACAATAATTACTTCAAAACATTGATAGAATTTGATTATACGCTAGATTTTGAACAATTTACCTTGGAATTAAGGGATGAACTTACTGAAGATTATTAGTGGTCGTATTTTTAAAAAATTGCTAAAGATTAATTAATCGGTTTTATTTTTTTCATTTTTTTAGGTCACAAATTGTGACCTCCATTTTTTAAGCCTTGTATATATAAAGTAGGAATTGTATAAAAAGATACTGATTAGTTTAGGAAATTTATTCTAATCTTGTGGCTCAAAGTCATAGAATGCGCATCTGTGAGAAACTATATCACTTGTCGCTCTCTAATTTTTTTTTTAATGCCTTTGATGTCAAAAAAATATTAGTTTCACACTTAAAAACTGGACTCCAGCAAGAGTATTCTTCCATTTGCATAATCACCTTACCTGTTTCCCAAACCGCTATAAAATTAATATGATTGTTGGGATAAATAATTTCAGGAACATCATGTTTGTGTCGCAAAATATCTAATAACTCCCAATTCTTTTCCTCAGACAAGGAACCAAAATTCACATTAATATTAAAAAGCTCGTCATTTACAAATATGAGATGAATAGACTTAACTTCATAACCAAAAAGTTCCTCAACATCATTACCTACATATTTATAAAACTCTGTGCCCTTCTCATCAATCCAATCATATTCAAGTTTTTTCTCATATAAATTTATTATTGAATTAAGCTTGAAATGTAACACACCGTTTTCATTATCAACTGACTTTCTTCCTTGAGAAAAAGAAAATAAGGAACAGAAAAAAAATAAAGAAATTATAAAGACTCTCATGTTTAAATTAATTAAGGAAAAATAATTAAGATTTGATTTAATTACAGTTAAACGTTTACATTAAAATTTAAAATTAATTAAAATTATTTAATATT
>CAYXXY010000036.1:0-13012 GCA_964469175.1 uncultured Flavobacteriaceae bacterium | reverse complement strand
AATATACTAATTTTTAGTATTTTGAGCAACTTTTTCTATAATGCACTACGGGTAAGTTAAGAGTAAAATCTTAGATGATGAAATTATACTAAAGAAACGAAAGTTTGAATCTAAACAGACCAGTGTTAACCATAAGCCGAGCCTTATTACCAAGGAGAAAGACGTGCGTGCATTGCAAGAGGTGCGCGACTTTATTTTAAAACACCTGGAAGAGCCATTACCGAGTTTAAAAGAATTGGCAAATAAATATGGCATCAATGAGTATAAATTAAAAAGCGGATTCAATCAATTGTATCACACCAGCGTGTTTCGCTTTTTGACCGAAGAGCGTTTGAAAAGAGGCTGTATATTGATAGAAAACACGGAATTACCGCTTCAAATGGTGACGAAGTTGTCAGGATTTAAAAATGTATCCCATTTTTCAAATGCATTTAAAAAACGGTATGGAATCAAGCCCAGTGCGTATAGAAAATACCATCGAGAAAACAATAATTAGGTGATGGCTTAAAATAATCCTTTTGGATTAATAAAAACTCCTTATGAGAAAAGTTTTGGGTTTAGATATGGTGGTGTTTGTGGAAATTTAACGGCTCTAATTTTTTTTCATACAATTGATTATCAGTGAATATAATCCTTTTCAGAAAAGAAAAAATCCCTTAAGAAAAAAATTATTTCGTGACCTTTATCCTAAAGAAAAAGTGTCATTATGGGATTTCATTTTGTATCAATAAAGAAGTATTTTACAGACCTATTAGTCTTTCTATTTATCCTCTTGTTTGTCTATGCATCAGTGAGCAAGTTGGTGGATTATGAGACTTTTGAGAACCAATTGGGGCAATCGCCATTGTTATCTGCTTTTGCGGGATGGGTAGCTCCCGGTGTAATTATTATAGAGTTACTTATTTCATTTTTATTGATATTTGAGAAGACGCGATTGTTTGCACTGTTTGGCTTCTATACAGTAATGGTGCTCTTTACCACCTATATAATCATCATTTTAAACTTCACTGATTTTATACCTTGTTCTTGCGGTGGGGTGTTGGAGCAGTTGGGATGGACGGAGCACCTTGTTTTTAATTTGGGGTTTATGGGGTTGGGGGTTGTTGGGATTTTAATGGAGAATAGAAGGATGAGATTGCTTCGCTGCGCTCACCTTCGCTGAAGCTACGGTGGACACAGCTCGCAATGACGGTTGGGTTTATGGTGATTGTGGTTGGGTGGACGAGGTTGCTTCACCCCAGCCCTTCGACTCCCAGCCTTCGGCGGGCACGGCGCTCAGGGACCGGGGTTCGCAATGACGGATTAATTAAAATAATATGGATTATGAAAGTTAAGGTTGTATTGTTGTTTTTGTTGGGGTGTACGGTTTTTGGGGTTGGGGCGGTGACTGTTTTGTTTTTGTTGAGTGAGGAGAAGATGCAGCGGAACAATGCTTTTCAGCGGCGGTATGTGCCGGAGGCTGCTGTGGAAATTGGGCATTTGACTTTGGATAATCCAGGGTATTATATCGCCGGGATAGATGGTGCTTTTATTTATTTGGGGCATGTTTCTGCTCCTTTGTATTTGACGAAGGTGGATACTGCATTGACAAGTACTGATAAATTCCAGATGGAGATTTCTGATTTGGATTTGCCTTATCAACGTGTAAAGACCAGCGTTGTACCTCCTTATTTTTACTTAGGTGATGGCACGGTGCCGGTGCTTTTTAAAGGGAGAGTCAATAACTACAAAGCAACCAAGTTTTCACTTGGGGAAGCTTATTTTAATCAATTTGTAGTTGCAGACAGTAGTACAGTTGGTATTGCGACTGTAAATACATCACTGGGTTCAATTGTTCTTGGCTTTATAAAAAAAGGTCAAGAAGGCAAAAATATTATAGAGTTTAATACCTCGCTTCTGGAAAAACAACAAGAAGGGGTGTTTGATACGGACGGCATTTTGCTTTGGAATGAAAAACATCAAGTATTTATTTACACCTATTACTACAGAAACAAATATGTGTTAACAGATATTAAGTTACAGCATCAATCAACCGGTAAGACTATTGATACAATTAGTCATGCTATACTGGATATTGCTCATCATAGTTTGAAGAACCAATTTAAATTGGGTGGTAGGAGTGTTTATGTTAACCGACAAAGTACAACGAATGGAGATTATTTATACATACACAGTGATCGGCTTGGCAGGTATGAGGAGGCAATTGTATTAGATAATTCCAGTATTGTAGATGTTTATAATATTAATAAACAAACTTATGATTTTAGCTTTTATGTTTTTCATCAATCAGGGAAGCGATTGAGTGACTTCAAGGTATTTGGAGATTTACTGATTTTGCTTGTCGATGATGTTTTATGGCTTTATCGTTTAAACCCTGCCTATTTTGATTAGGGTTTAAACTCAAGATATACTGCGCGGTATCAGGAGAACGACTGAACACCTGTAACATAGTAGGTCATTAATTTTTAAATTTAAATATTATGAAAACAAAAGTTTTAAAATTGGGTATGCCTCTACTGGCATTTATGTTGGCAATTGTATTTGCCTTTGCATCGACCCCTGAAACAGCTGTTGGTGAATCATCACTAGTTCCCGGATACATACAACAAAGCGGGAAGTGTGTTGAGGTAACTGTCTGTAGTACTAAAGAAGGACCGTTGTGTATGTACAATGGACTTGTTGCACGTACCAAAATTAATAACGACCAATGTGGTTCATTTTTGTACCATTGGGCGAATTAATGCTGTTTTTGGACGCTTAAATTAGTAAAACCTTAAATGAGAGAGTTTTACTTTTAGATTTAGCCCTGTATTTATGTATGGGGCTTTATTTTGTTGGGGTCCCTACCCTGCCTTCAGTAAACTTTCCCCCTTGCTCGGCTAAAAGGCGGATTCAGGCGACGAAGCGGCAGGCAAGCCTGGCCCCCTCTCCCAATCGCGTGTGCTAAAGCTTTAGCGCTGGCGCAGGAGAGGGGGATTTGATTAGGCTTGGTTTTCCTTCTCCGCCTTCACTTCGACTCCATATCGACACTTCGGGAAGCTCAGTACATAGCTGGGCTCAATGACAAACACGGGGACCAGGGTTTGCAATTTCAGTTAGTTTTAAGGAGGTTTGTTTTAGTGAGACGAGATTCCCGCCTTTCCTCCTTTGCAACCCTCCTTCACTAAAGTTTCGGAATGCAATTGCTTCGGAGGACGAAGCGCAATGAAAGTTATTTTAGGTGGGAGTCGAACCATTGTTTGATACGAATCGAGAGGTCTTTTTGATTATCAGGAGACATTAAAACATGGGTCTCGTTTTCATATAAATACATTATCCCAGGTTTTTTCAATCTTCTCAAAGCCAGATAAGCTTGCATACTTTGGTTGGGGTTTACGTTAGGGTCCTCTTTACCTGTCCAAATTAACAAAGGGGTATTGACATTATCAAAATGGTAGATGGGAGAGTTTTCAAAATAAGCTTCTTTGTTTTCAAAAAAGGAATACTTCATCCTATACTGACCATGTTCTGTTCTTACATATTCTGCGTGGCCAGTCGTGTTATAAATATCGAAATACTTACTACTTAAATTGAAGATGCCAGACCCTGCCACAGCAGCTTTGAATCTATCAGTTTGTGTAATGATATATGCTGTTTCATAACCACCAAAAGAATGGCCTATTAATCCCAAATTGTTTTCATCAACTGAGCTTTCAACTTTCAGCACTTTGTCAATTGCGCTTAAAACACATTGGGCAGCAGATTTTCCAACTTTATTTTTAACGTATGCTACATCAGGCAATAAAACAAAATAATCATCCAATGCATAATTTAAAAAATTAAACCCTACCTCACTATTTATAGTGGGTAATGTAAAGCGGTGATAGTAAAATGCATAATCTTCATAAATAGAAACAACCATCGGATATTTCTTTTTAGGATTGTAATTAACAGGGTATATGAGAACCCCTTTTAGGGAGTCTACAAAATCAGTGTTGTAGTATAATAATTTCTTTTCAGGCCATTTGTAATTCACCCAATCTTTATTGCTTTGGTATAAAGTCTGTGATTGCTTAGTGTTTAAATTTATAAGTGTTACTGAAGGAGGAATATTTAAGCTTTCCTCTAGAAACACATAGCGATTTTTAACTATTGGAAACAGTTTTGTAAGCCTCTTTTCTTTAAAAACAATTTCTTTTATTTTTCCTTTTGGATTAATTTTGAAAAAACCTGAACTAAAGTTTTTCTTATTTTCAGCCCTAATAAAAATATCTTCATCAGAATTCAAAACCGGGATCCTCATTGAAAACACATTAACATTTACTTTTGGTATGTTTGGAGTAGTGAGCAATCTATATCTTATATTCTCTTGACCGCCCTGGGTCAACTTTTGTTTTTGTTTTCCATCAATACTTATTTTCCAGATATCGTAAGCATCGTATATAAAAATTTCCTTTTGACTACTTGACCATGCCATAAGTCCAAATGGTGGTGTTGTATTATTACTTTCTGAATTTTCATTTTCAAATTTCACCTGAAGGTCATTTGTGATTTTTGTGTGTTTGTCCAATTTTATGTTGTAAACCCACCAATGGTTTTCCCTAAAATAAGCCAAAAGATTGCCATCGGGTGAAGGGTGTATCAAGTTCCCTGCAGTGTATTGCTTGTCAATTATTTTTTGTTTTGAACCGTTTTCAATATTTATTGCGTAGAGGTCAGCAAATTGGTAAAAGTGAAATTGAGGTTCATATTTTAGAGGATTATAAATTATGGCATATTCTGTATTTGGATTTATCACCGATTTTGAAAATTCATTTGATTCTATGGGATTTACTCTTCCATTGTCAATTAGCCAAACATGAAGCAAAGGAGAATCCACATCTTCAAAATTTATTTTTTTTCTTGAAAGTAAGACCTGATCAGCAGTGTCCCAGACTTCGACCGATGGATTTATACCTGTGGGTTTAATTTTGTTTTTTACATAAAAAAAGACCCTACTTCCTTCATCATTCATAGTGATATCACCACTGGCAATTATCAAATTTTTGCTTTTTGATGTAATCTCATCATTATTCAAAGTGTTTATTGATTTTGTTTTAGTGTCATACACCCCCAGATTTAATTGTTTATCTATTTCACCATTAAAGATAAATGCCAGCCTATTTCCATTTTTATTCCACAATAAATTTTTGAATTGCACATAAGGAATGTTTAAAATATCATAATGTACATTGTATTTTAAATCATAAACTCGAAGTATATCACCATAGTCTGAAGTTAATGCAACCGCCACCCAATCTTGAGAGGGGTGAATTTTATATTCGGAGCTGATGCCCAGGCTTTCTAGTTTTCCTGTCTTTAAATCAATAAATATCAGATTGTTGTTAAATGTTTGAGCTATCAAAAAGTTAGAGTCATGAGTAAAATTATAGTTTTTTACATTTTTTAATGAGTCTTGATGAGACGATGTTAAATTGAGCCAAGTGAGTGTTCCGTTGCCTGAAAGCATACTATACCAATTGCTATTATTACTGAATTTTCCACCATGCATATTTTTGAAATTGAATGCCTTTTTGGATTCGATATTGATAACAGAGGTTATACTTTCACCAAACGGTTTTTGGGTTATAAAATCAAGCCATTGGCTATCATTAGATACTCCCAAAAGATAAAGATTTTCCCAGGGGGTATTTTCACCAACCACGTATGGTTGGGTTTGGGCAATTAATCTGCAGGTGAAATTTGTCATTGCCAAGTAAATAAGAACTATATAAAATATTTTTTTCATTATAAATAATATGATGTTTATTTTGTTTTTTAATTACACCAAACCAATACCCCAAAAAGGGAGTTTCCCCCCTTTATGAAGCATATTGGCATAAATGAATATTTAAAGATTTGCTTTTAGGTATTGTTTACCAGTATTAGATTTAAAAAATTTAATATCCCGGGTTTTGTGGCAGTAGGTTTGGATTTAATAAAATATCAGCCTCCGGGATGGGAAACAATATATTTGTTTCTCTCCAGGCCGGTTTTATGGGAGCAAGTATTTGTCCGGCAACTTCAAATCGTTTGATGTCAAACCAACGGTGGCCTTGTTCTGTAAACAGTTCCCACTTTCTTTCATTTAAAATGGCTTGCAGTATTTCGGTTTGTGATGTTGCAGTTGTGTTATTAAGACCAGCACGATTTCTGATTGTATTGATGTCTTGCAAAGCACCTGACAAATTGTTTTGTTTGGCACGTGCTTCAGCACGAATGAGATAAAGCTCAGCCAAGCGGATAACTATGGAATATTCAACACTCATTCCTGTATTTGTATTTGCTTTATACTTATTAGCGTGATACCAAGATTGATTACCGTCACTGAGTTCAGTTATCCATTGGGTTTTTCTTAAATCGTTTTCTTCAAATGAATTTACCAAGCTGTTTGTCAATGCTAAATATGGAGGTGGCACACTACCAAAGATAAATGTAGAGGCTTCATGGGTGTTTTCACCAAAATTTTTAGGTTTAAACTGAAGTATTGCCGAACGACTGTTTACAAGAAATTCATTTTCTAATTGGTTCTCAAGACTGTACAGTGCTGTATTGTTTATGACCGAGTTACTTTCGGCTTCTGCTTCTTGCCAGTTGCCTTGATACAAGAGTATTCTTGCCATTAAAGCACTTATTACAGGTTTGTTTGCACGTGTGCGTTCCGGGCCGATGTAGTTATCTTCCAATAATGTTTTAGTTTCAATTAGGTCAGTCAATATGTTTTCAAACACCTGACTTTGTGGTAGGCGACTCACGTTTTTATTCACCATATAGTTTGTTGTTGTGATGTATGGAATATCCCCATAAAGATTCATCAAGTTAAAGTGAGTGAATGCCCTAACGAACAAGGCTTCTCCCTGAAGTTGATTTTTCAGGTTCTCGTTAATCGCATTAGCCCCTTGAAGTCCTTCAATAGCTGCATTGGCCATATAAATCAAATTGTAGGCTTTGTTCCAGGTTGTTTGAACTGTGCTATGCGTAGCATTGATTAGATGTTGGTAGATTTCAAAATTTGGTTCCCAAGGCATGCCATAGAAATCCAATTCGTCAGCATAGAGACCCATTTGTACACTTAGCCCGGAAGAATTACCAGTGAGAAAAACATCATCTCTTAGTTTGGCATATAATGTAGTAATAGCAGCGGTAGCAGTAGCTTCGTCTTCAAATATCTCCTGAAAGGGAATTTGACCAAAAGGGTCATCTGGTTCCAGGAAATCATCGCAACTAAGCAGAAACGAGGAAACTAGAATAGCAAAGGCTATTACTGTAATAAAGTGTATTAGATTTTGAATGTTTATTGTTTTCATATTATTAGATTTTTATTAAAAAATAATTTCCATACCGAGCGTAATGCGTCGAAGGGGAGGCATATACCCGTTAAACTGTTCAGGATCTGAACCTTTAAAGCTTGTAATTGTCAATAGGTTTTGACCTTGTATGGACAATTTGCAGGTAGTGTGATCATTTAAATAAAGTAAATAGTTTAGTGCCAATGTTTTGAGCCTAATAAATGAAGCATCGCTAATGGCTCCGCTGCTTTGGGTAAAGCGAGTGTAAGCTGTGATTGCTTCAGGATCTGCGCCTGAAGTAAATCGTTGCATTGTGGCCTGATCACCCGGTGCCTGCCATCTGTCCATGACACCTACAGGCTGGTTTGATAATGTACCCACCGGGTTTGTGAGGTGGTATTCGTTGTGTCCCATTCTTTTCATAAACTGAAAAAACAGGTTGAGTGACAAGTTTTTATATTCCAATTTATTGTTAAGGCCACCAAAGAATTTGGGCGAAAAATCTGCAATGTATTGGCGGTCTTCGACAGCTGTAATCATCCCATCGTTGTTGTAATCCACAAACTCAAACAACCCTGTCTCCGGGTTGACTCCTTCCAACTCATAGAGTTTTACGATGGATAGGGATTGGCCGATAACATATAGATTATTGTAAGTGGTATTTTCTAGGCCCGGGAATTTGAGCAATTTGTTTTTTGGGATTGAGATGTTGATGTCTGTACTCCATTTGAATTTATTATTGCGGAAGATGTTTGCCGAAAATTCAAATTCCCACCCTGAGTTTTCAACCAATGCGTCCAGATTTGCTTGTATTCCAGTAAAACCTGTTGTTCCGGGAAGTGGGTTTTGAATTAATTGGTTTGAAGAACGGTTGATGTAATATGCCAAAGTGGTTGAAAGTTTGTTTTGAAAAAACCCTAAATCGACAGCGACCTCCCATTTCTTGTTTTCTTCCCATTTGAAATTTGGATTAAACAAGCGTGCTGGTAATAGACCAATATAGTCATCATAACTGTCGTCGTTGATAACAAAGTTGTGCAAGTATTGGTAGTCACCAATTTGGTCGTTTCCGGTTATACCAAAGCTTGACCTGAGTTTTCCAAAATCCAGCCAGTGAAAATTGAGTTCTTCTGAAAAGAGCCAAGCTGCACCAAATGCCCCGAAGTTCCCGTATTTATTTTCCGGACCAAAGCGACTTGAACCGTCTCGCCTTCCTGTGAGATTAAAAAATAGTCTATCATTTAGGTTATAATTTAAACGAGCAAAAAAGGATTGGGTGGTGTACTCTATTTTATTTTCATTGGTAACAATAATAGTAGTAGCTGCGCTGAGGTTGTGCATAAACCGATCTGTCGGAAAGCCAATTCCAATCAGGCCGTATCTGTCGAATGTTTGTTTTTGGAAAGTGCTTCCCACAATTAGATTCAAAGAGTTATTTTTCCATTTTTTTGACCAATGAAGTTGGGGTTCAGCGATCCAAGAGGTTTTGTCATTTTCCTGAAAAATAATCATTGAGGAACTGCTATTCATCCCCCAAGCCGGGTTAAACATCGTGTGCGGAAAGGCGTTGTTGTCTTTTAAATGGGAAGTTCCGTATCCTGCGGTTATTTTGACCTGTAATTCCGGGTTTAACTGGTAACCCATTGCAAGGCTTGAAAACAAATTTTGTGATGATGAATTGTACTTTGCTTCCAATTGAGATAAGGGATTTGTCCAAGAAGAGTTTTCCCAATTGAGGTTACCTTCTTCATCAAATAAGGCCGGGGCATTTGGTGCCAGTTTAGGTACTGTGAAAGAAAGATCGATATTTGGCAGTTTATTGTCTTCGAGTGTATATCCCAGATTGAGTGCAACCTCAAATTTGTCATTACTGCTTTTGTGAGAAATGTTTGAATTTGTTGTAATGCGGTCGTAGTTGAACCCACCCGGAAAGACTGTGGTTTCATTTTGATATAACCCACTCAAATAGAACCGGGTGTTTTTATTTCCTCCTGAAATTGAAGCCTGCAATTGTTTTAAATTTGCTTGACCACCCAAGAGCTCTTTCTGCCAATCTGTATAGCGGTTTTGGTCCCAAGTGCCATTAACATCATAAGCATTGAAAGGATACTCTTCAATGCCATCATTTACAAAGGCTTCGCGTCGCATTTCGAGGTATTGTTCTGTGTTCAGTAATTTTAACCTGTGTGCAATGTGTGCAATACCCGTAGCACTTTGGATGTTAAAGCGTGTTTTGCCCTCTTTACCTCTTTTTGTAGTGATCAGTACAACACCGTTTGCCCCACGTGAGCCATATATTGCCGTTGCATCTGCATCCTTTAATACTTCGATGGATTCGATTGCTGATGGGTTAATGGCGTTAAGGGGGCTGATGTTACTTCCCGGGATGATGGCACCTGAGGTGTCACTATAACCCATAGTTTGTGAATCAAATGGAACACCATCAATGATATAGAGTGGCGCGTTGCCGGCAATAATACTGTTTTGACCACGTATGCGAATATTAAAACCGCTGCCCGGCACGCCCGAGGTTTCAGAAATATCTACCCCGGCCATTCTACCTTGCATGGTAGCCAAGGGATTGTTGACGGGTTGGTTTTCGATTTCCTCGGCTGTGGTTCTGGAGATGCTACCTGTGCGTTCGCGATCTTTTACTGAGTAGTAGCCGGCATTGATAACCACCTCGCGGAGGGTGGTGGCGTCTTCCTTCATTACTACATTAATTGTAGTGCGGTTATTGACCGATTCTTCCACTGTGGCATAGCCGATGTAGGAAATCACCAAAGTGTCATTGGGTTTGGCAGCGATACTGTATCGCCCATTAAAATCAGAGACGGTACCTCTTTGTTCTCCTTTTATGAGAACTGTTGCCCCGGGAATGGGTGAGGCACCGTCAGTGATTTGCCCATTGACCTCCAGTGTGGAGGGTGTTTGGGCTAAAAGAGAAAAAGTGAGGGGCAACATTATTATGCAGGCTATAAATAGCTGCTTTAATTGAGTGGGTTGGTATTTATTTTTCATATTTTTGGTTTGGATTATCCTTCCCGGGCTTCGACTCCGCTCAGCCACCGGAATAAAGTGATGAGTGGAGCTTTGCCAAGAAAGGGGTTAATAAATAGTCTAAGGCCTTCTCTGGTTGTCGAAAGTTGGAGGAGGTCTTTTTTTTGATTTTGCTTGCTTGATGAGATTGCTTCTCCGCCTTTGGCGGATCGCAATGACGGTTGTTTTGTTTGACGTTATTGCTTAGTTCACGAGACCCCCGCCTCCTCCTTCAGTAAACTTTCGGCGGACACGTTCGCGGGGATTTGTGGCACCCCATTGACCCCTTGACTCATGGCTAAATTGATAACATCAAGGGGTGTGGCTTGACCAACCTATGAGAAGGTGATGGGGAGAGCCGGTATGGGAGTGCATTACCTAATTAAATCACGCAAGCTTAGAGGTTCTTTGTCATAGGCATAACGTAGTATAGGGTTAAACAATTATTTATTGCGAAACCCTGATAAATAGTGAAGTGTGCTAAGAATATTAAGGAGAGTTACGTATTATTATGCCAATAAAATAGGCGTGGAACTCAACTTATCGTACTAGGGGTACTGGTATACCTTGCACACGAATAAGAGAGCCCACGCCCCGGGTCGTGAGTCTTCTACTTATCCTCTTGCGTGCATTAAAAATTACCAGTTTTCTAGTGCAAGATTCTAAGCGAAAAACTTCAATACTTTAATGTTTGAAGAATCGCAAAATTAATAATCCTTTTTTGGATTGGAACAAATATATAAAAAATTATTACTAATTCGGATTTCAGTCCGATATTTTTCGATTTATATGAATTTTATTTGTTTCATTATGCAAAACTCAAATAGAGAAATAGTAGAATTTATTAGAGATCATTGGGTAATACCAAAGGATAATAATAGTCTTTTTGCAAAGGAACACGGTATAGACGAAAAGACAGTTCGTCGTATTAGAGATGATTTAAATTATCAGATTAGTTTGATTACTATTATGAGAATCTGTGAAGCAAAGCATTTAAAGCTTTCAGAGTTTTTTAAAAAAGTAGGAATATAATAGTATTACAGAAAAAATATTCTTCAAATTTATATAGTCATCAAAGGATAGAGTTTAAATATTTGTCTAGATCAGCCCCTGAATCGAAACTTCTTACCTCAATAATTTTATTTTTCACTGAACAGTAGACCAATTCAACAAAAAACTTATCTAAGGCATAACAATTCATCCGGATATTATTTGTTATATAATTATCAACGAAAGTTCCTTTATCTACTACCAAATATAGCTTCTCGTCAAAACTTAGTTTATTAAATTCATCTAACGTCATCCCTAAAATAATTGAGCAATTAAATATAAAATAAAAACTATTATGCCAATTAAAATACCACCAATGATACTATCTAAAACCTTATTAGAGTAATTATCAAAGTAACTGTTGTATCGTTTGTCTTTTTTTTCCAGAGTTTCATAAAATCTGATCTCGAAATTATTAAACATAAACTTCAATATCCTCAGGATATAAAAACTCATCAGGAACAAAGAATTCATTTGTATTCTCATTGTGCTCGAGTTTTTCAAATCGAAGGATACGCTTTACTCTATTTATATCTCTTGTAGGGTCTTGATAGTATATATATAAGGGACTGTTTTTTTTAACTGTATCAATAATCTGTTTATCAATATATCGATTGTATTGAGGGAAGGAATAACCAATAATAATTAATATATCAGTTTTTGCCGCAATACGCAGAACTTTTTCTGAAAGCTTTCTTTCCCAAGAAAAATTGATTAAGCCGTAATTGTATTCCTTTGACCCCCTAAGCTTAAACTGATGTTTATTGTCAAATAAATTTTTTAAATATTCATAATAATTTTTTTTGAATATAGTACTTGCTGTTGAATAAAATTCATTTTCATAAGAAAAAAAACCATGATGACCGTTTAGATGAAAAACATCAAGATCATCACTTTCAATTTCATATAAAAACTTAAATTTTGAATTAATATCTGTTAAACAATTGAAAGAATCGGGCTGGTGCATGTTCTTAAAGGCTAATTCAACTTGTAGGTCATAATTCCAGTTTAAAATATTAATTTGATGATTTCTATTTATTAAATTATTAGAATCTTTATTTGTTATTAGGTTAAGCCACTCTATATAACGTTTGTCAATAAAATCTTTTTTATTAGATTTTTTATTTGAAAAATCTCTAAAGGGCATTGAGTCTTGATAAAATTGCCAAATATCTAGATATATACTTAAAACTCTTTTTAATCTATTAAGTTCAGAATTATTACCTTGTTTAAACAATATATAAGCATAACTATCAATTGTATTATTACTATTTGCTTTTTCTGCAAAATAATTGAGCTCTTCAATTAATGAATTTAAATACAACACTTGATCATTATCAAAACCAGCATACTTATCGCTTTCTAAAAATTTTGAATCAAAAACATTGCCTGGACTTTCTATAGCCCTTTTAATTGAATCAGCTACTTGAACCATGGATCCAGCTTGTTCTGACCAAATTGGCACAGAAGAATAACTAGCACCGGCACCAAGTAAATAGGTTATGTTTAAATCTTTTTTTGAACTATATTTTGATTGATTTTTCAATTTTGTTTAAAATGAATTTATTAAAATCAAATTTTTTAATGAGACAGAATATCTTGATAAAAAGAAAATA
>CAYXXY010000035.1:0-16001 GCA_964469175.1 uncultured Flavobacteriaceae bacterium | reverse complement strand
AACAGAAATATTAACAACCTTAAAATTAATCTCGTTTAATAATGCACTACGGGTTCTTAACTTCTGTTTCTATACTTGTAACTAAATAATATTGTAAATCGATTTGAGGGTTTTTAAGGGAAAGTACCGTACATAAATGGCTTTTAACAAGCTTTGAAGTGTCTTTAAACTGTAAAAGATGGGTATCATTATATGTGTCGTCTGAAAGCAGGTTTTGTGTAATCTTTTTCCACTGCTCAGTTGAAGTGTTGTTTAAGAGGGAAACAAACGAGCTGCCGATAAGGCTTTCCTTGCTTTTATGTAGCCTCGCGGTAACGGGTCTGTTTACAGCAGCTATTTTAAAATCTGAGTCTAATAGATATACCAAATGAACAACCTGTGTATTAGATGTTCTGGTGTTTAAAACACTGTAAAGCTTTAAAGTTTCCTGCATCTCCTCTACAACCCAGTTGAGCATGACAATAAGTGATTCTATTTCGTCATTCTGATTGGTTCGCTCAATCTGAAAACTAAAATCACCTTCGGTTAAAGCCAGAAGCATCTGCTTGATTTGGACAATTCGTTCTTTGTCTATTTCCCGCATTGTAATTCTTTTTATACATACGATTTCAAAAAGGCCAAGGCCTTTTCAGCATCATTAAAAAATAATGTGGGGATAATGGGTTTATTTCGCTTGGTATAAACTTGAAACATGGCCTGAGCAATGTCTCGATCATCAACTATGGCTACAGCCTTGGCCAATGTTGAACCTTCCAATGCCAAAAAATCCCTGGCCGATTTGTCAGCATCACCTAAACCACGGATGTCACAAAGTATGGGGTATGATTTATCTCCTTGATACTTCATGCGCTCCCTGACAATATATCGGGCTGCCTTTAAATCCAGGTATTCTATGGGCTTATATACAAAATGCAACACGCCTTCTGTAATCCAAAGTTTGGAATACAAATTCTCATGATATCTGTACATGACAAAATGTAACTTTTTCTCTTCAAAAGACTAAATTATAAAATTTTATATAATTTGTTAAAATTTGATTTGATTTGAAGTATTTTGACAAATAATTTCTCTATTAAGTTTTCTCAAAAGGATAAAAAGTTTTCTTAAAAGGATTATTTTTAATGTTCCACATCACTACCCGTTGGAACGTATTGTTTTTTTAAATAGCTTGTAATCAGTTTTATAAAAACACCCATCCCCAGTACCATTTTTCAAGGATTTATAGACAAAAATTTCTATGCATACAATCATTTGTATACTTCATATTTGGTATTAACTTAATTTCAATTAGAACAATCATGGCAAAGATCAAACACAACAATTTCATTAACACGGTAAACGAAGTCATCAATAATGCTAAACAACAAAACATTGTTCACCTCTACGCAGAAGACAAAAAATTATCTGGCAGGAAGATTCAAATCAATGGCAGTAACCTGTTTCATTTTGGGACAACTGGCTATTTAGGTCTGGAGCAAGATCCCAGGCTAAAAGCTGCGGCAATCAAAGCAATTGAAAATTTCGGTACTCAGTTTCCCTTGTCCAAAACCTATATTTCCCATCCGCTCTATGCAGAGTTGGAAGCCAAGGTGTCCTTAATGTGTGATGCTCCCATACTCATTACCAAAAACAGTACCCTGGGTCATATGGCTGTGATTCCCACAGCTGTAGATGATAATGATGGGGTCATTCTCGATCATCAGGTGCATTGGAGTGTCCAGAATGCGGTTCAAATGGTCAAAACAAAAGGAGTAAAAGTAGAAATGGTTCGCCACAATAATTTGGACATGCTTGAGGAAAAAATCAAAAGCCTCAATGATTCTTGTTCCAAAATTTGGTATATGGCAGATGGGGTGTACTCCATGTTTGGTGATTTTGCACCCATTGAAGAGCTAATGACTTTATGTAAAAAATACCCCAAACTCCACCTTTACTTTGACGATGTCCATGGTATGAGTTGGTGTGGTAAAAACGGAGCAGGTTTTGTTATGAGCAGGCTGGGGGTGCTTCCTGAAAACTGCCTGTTGTTTGGCACCTTGAGCAAATCTTTTGGTGCCAGTGGGGCGTTACTTGTCTGTCCCAATATAAAATTACGCGATAAAATCAGAAATTTTGGCGGGCCACTCTCATTCTCTGCCCAATTGGAACCTGCTTCAGTAGCTGCAGCAATAGCATCTGCTGACATTCACTTATCTGATGAAATATATGAATTACAAAACGATTTAAAAATCAGGATTCAACATTTCAATTCCTTACTTCAAAAAACAGAGTTGCCATTAATTGACAAAAATGAAAGCCCGGTGTTTTATATTGGAACTGGTTTACCGGTAACAGGGTATAATTTTGTAAATAGACTCTTCAAAGAAGGCTTCTTTGTCAATCTCGGTATATTCCCGGCAGTACCGGTGAAAAATACAGGTGTGCGCATCACTATTTCAAGGCATAACGAATTAAACGAGATCAGCGACCTGATTGAAGCAATGAACTTCCATTACCCAAAAGCATTGGAAGAAACCCAAACAACAAATGCAAGGGTAAGAAAAATGTTCAGGTTACCTGAAGGAAATGACATCAATACAGTAAAGACACCTAAAAACCTAAAATTGCAACACGAAACAACCATTTATGAAATTAATAAAAAATCATGGAACTCATTAATGGCAAACCAAAGCCTCTTTGATTGGGAGGGATTGTGCTTTTTGGAAAAGGTATTTTCTAATCCTAACGAACCTGAAAACAACTGGGACTTTCATTACATTATCATTTCAGATAAAAACAACAAACCGGTACTGGCTACTTTTATAACAAGATCCTTATGGAAAGAAGATATGCTGGCACCACCCTCTGTATCAGAACAAATCGAACAAAAACGAAAAACAGAACCTTATTATATGTCTAACCATGTACTCAGCACAGGTTCACTGCTCACTGAAGGAAATCATTGGTACCTGGATACAAAGCATCCACAGTGGCAAGAAGCAGTACTTCTTTTAATTAAGAAAATGGAAGAAATAGACGAAAACAATCCATCAGAAATGTTTGTATTCAGGGATTTTTTGGAAGAAAATTCAGAACTGAACAACCTGCTGCACAGGCAAGGGTTTATTAAAATAAAAATGCCCGATACCGGTAAGATAACCAACCTTGATTGGACTTCAGAAGAAAACTACGTTGCATCCCTTTCTCCGCGTTCAAGAAGGCACTTTAGACTGGATGTCAAGCAATTTGAAGATAAATTTAATGTAGTATGGAAATCTAAGATAACCTTAGAAGAATTAGTGAGAATCCATAGACTTTACGACAAGGTTAAACAAAATAATTTGGGCTTAAATACATTTACCTATCCCGTATCCCTGTTTATGGAAATGAGGAACAATCTCAATTGGGAATTTCTCTTACTTTACCTCAAAGACAAATCTCAAACCCATAACCCAAAACAACCCATTGGTATGATGTGTTGCTACAAAAACCAAAACCATACTTATGTGCCGGTATTGGTAGGGATGGACTATACCTATTCAAAAGAATACAACACATACAGGCAACTTTTATGGCAAACCATCAAAAGGGCAGGGGAGTCAGGCTTTAAAGCAATTGACTTCGGTCTCACAGCACCTTTTGAAAAAAGAAAACTGGGTGCTGCAATTTACGATACCTTCGCCTATGTCCAGGCCAAAGACAACTTTATATTGGAGTTACTCACTACTCTACAAACAAAATAAACGATTCGATCTCAATATAATAAATATACTAAAGATGAATCAAAATGAAGAAAAGAGAGTATGTAACAATAGTTGAGGTATTCAATAAGGAACTAAAGAAAATAGAAAGTGATGGTTTTTTAAGTATGGATAAAATTTATGAGGTAATAATTCTCTCAAGGCATAAACTTTCTAAACTTAAAAAATATACTATCTTAATTCCATTTGAAAATCAGGAAGAAGAAATTGCTTTTTTCAAAAGCTACAAAGGCACAGTACTTTCAACCTTGATTTACTATGAAGAAGTAAGGAATTTTGAACTAAACAGCCCGGAATTGTCAATAGCATCAAAAAAGGAATTCATTCTTAAACAAGAGCAAAAAATTAAAAAGTTCTTCAAAAAACACGATTCACTTGTTCAATACATATCCTTAAACCTAACAAATCTTGATGCATTATTTTATACATTAAAGCCATTAAATGAGTCCTGGTCTGTTTGTAACGAATCTTATCACACAGACCCAAGTTTTTATACCAATCATGATTTGCTATTAACTAAAATCCGGGCATTTAAAAAGTTACTAGGCTACTTAAAAACCAAATACAATGCACTTGACAATTTCCTAAAATACGGTACACCATTGCATCCACAAGCAAATTTGCAATGGACCGGCTCTAAAACTGAACTCGTGGAATTGATATATGGCCTATACAGTAGTAAAGTCTTTAATCATGGAAATACGGATATTAAAAAAATCTCTCAATTTTTTGAAAAATCATTGAATATGGACCTTAGCGATGTTTATAAAATTTATTCCGAAATCAAAACAAGACAAAAAACCCCAACAAAATTCCTGGAAGAAATGACCATAAACCTCCGGGAAGAAATTGAAAAAACCTTTCGATAAAAAAACCCGATGTCCGGTGAGGTTTCTTAAAAAATCCCTGTGCGGTCACTGAGCGGAGTCGAAGTGAAGGCGGGAAATCGAAGATTCAGCGTAGCTAATCTCGTTATTCAAAATCCAAATTATCAAGATTAAACACTTCAATCTTTGTAATCCCAACGAAGGAGAGGACCGAACAGCAAGAAAATGCCATGCGGTCACTGAGCTGGTCATTGAGCGAAGTCGAAATGGAGTCGAAGTGAGGGCATTTTTAGTGAAGACCAAAGGATGAGGCCAGACTGCCACGTTGGCCATTTTATCACGTAATGAAACTCAACAAGGACTGCTAAATGACCCCGGCAGCCTACCTTCAGTAGGGTTGGGTCGAGTATCCACTCACACATAATCCATAAAACCTGCCCAAATCAGTGTAATCCCTAACTTAAAATATGTTAAAAAAACACCCGACCTCTGGTCATCTTACGAAAAATTAAAACAAAACACACCAAAACTTATGATTTACAGCTCTGTGTTTAATTACCAACACTTTTCTCCAACTGTTAGTTAAACACCTATATTCTCAAACCTCCCCATTTTTCAGCACCTCACACGATTTCAAAGTTTATTTGTTAAAAAAACACCCCACCTCCGGTCAACTTACGGTTTTTAAATAACACACCTTCCCAACTTTGTATCACGAAAGTCAAACCAATTAGTAACCAAATTACCGGGTTGCAGCTTTTAAGCTGATCCCCCTGCCCGGTAATTAAAAATCAGCAACAATGGGAACACCAATTATCTCTCAAGCAGACCTGGATCAATTCAAACAGGATGTCATCAACGAAATCAAATCCTTAATACAAAATTCAAAACAGGAAAAAGCAAGATGGCTCAAGAATACCGAAGTAAAAAAAATGCTCAAAATAAGTCACAGTACCCTTCAGTCATTACGGGCAAATGGCACCCTTACATACACAAAAGTAGGAGGGACCATCTACTACGATGCTGAAGAAATCAATAAACTCCTGGAGCAAAACAAAGTCAACAACAGCATTTAAGTGAATCAATGAATTACATCAAACAGATGAATGCCATATTCTCACAATTCTATAAAGACTCCAGGCTCAACCCCACACACATCAGCTTGTACTTCTCATTATTCCAAATGGGAAACATCAACCGGTTCCCAGAAACCTTCCACATAAACCGCGAGGAAGTGATGAAACTATCCAAAATCGGCTCAAAAGGCACATACCACCGCTGCCTAAAACAGTTGGATCAATGGGGCTATATCAAGTATCTGCCGTCTCACAATCCATACAAAGGAAGCAAAATCAAACTCCACCAATTTCAACCGGAACCCGATGAAGAATCCCGGCAAATAACTGTGTCAAAATCAGGACAACCGGTGTACCGGCACAGTATCAAAAATGAGACAAGTAGCGAACAAGCATCGCGTCCTTTTAATAAACAATATAAAACAAATACAAACCTTTTAAACTTAAAAAAAGAAGAAGTATGCGAATTTTTAAAATCAGAATTTCAAAAAACCATCCCCGAAGAAAAACTTTCCGCCGCCGCCGAAAACTTCATCAATCACAACCGCGCCACCGGCTGGGTAATCGGAAAAAAACCAATCAAAGACTGGCAAGCCGCCGCCAGAAACTGGATGTTCAAAGCCCTAGAAATAGAACGCAACAAAACAAACAAACAAAACCACCTAAAAACCAAAACCAACAAAGACTATGACACCCCACTGTAGCTCCCCGCGAAGGCGGGGACCTCGTCAATCAAAAGCAAAATCGCCAACAAAACCACCGTCATCACGCCTGCCCGCCGAAGGCTGGATCCGCCAAAGGCGGAGAAGTGAACTCATCAACACAGTAAAGGCGTAAGATTTTACGCCTCAATTAAAACCTTGAACCTTAAACCTTAAACCTTAAACCTTGAACCAAATATGAAAAACCTCTTCACCATCATCGACAACAACACCAAATACACCTTGGGCAAATACATCAACAACCAAATCATCTATGACTTCAACAGCACTCTGGAATACATCGATGCCAAAGGCAAAGAATGCTTCGGAAAACATTTCAAAATCTACAAAGAAGACCACCCACTCATTTACAAACTGATGATTTATACCATTAAAGACCAAAAAGCCTGTACAGAAAAAGGCATCAACCTCAACAAAGGCATACTGCTCACCGGTCCTGTAGGCTGTGGTAAAACAACACTGATGCAGCTGATACCCTGTATCACACCACAATTCCGGAAATACAACCTATTTCCCACGCGCAACATCGTTTTTGCCTTCAATGCCATCGGTTATGATATCATCGAGCAATACACTAAGGAACCCACCTGCTGCTTTGACGACCTCGGCGCAGAACCCACCGGTAGGCACTTCGGCCACGACTGCAATGTAATGGCCGAAATCCTCACCTCCAGATACGAAAGCTTCAACAAGAACCAGCTAAAATCAAACAACATTAACCAGGCACAACTACCTTTAAATAATCAAGCAAACCTAAACCTAACCTTCAACATACCCTCGCATCAAAAGACAAAGCACATACATAAATTAACACACCTAACCTCAAACCTAAACGCCACAGAAATCGAAGTCCGCTACGGCACCAGAGTCCGCTCCCGCTTACGCGAAATGGTAAACGTCCTCGCTTTCCCCGCAAATTCCATAGATAAGAGAACCTAAATCCCCGGACTTAAAACTGGTTCCCCCTCTCTTTGGGAGAGGGGGCTAGGGCCTGCCTGCCGAAAGTTTACTGTAGGTAGGGGTGAGGATCGTCATCACGCCAGCTCACCACGGTCACTGAGCTTTCCTGCCCTGAGCTTGCCGAAGGGTCGAAGTGAACCCATCAACCAAAGTACAGGCGTAAGATATTACGCCTCAATTAAAAACCTGAAATTCATCCTCCGTAGCTTCAGCGTAGGAGGACCATTAACAATTAACCATTAACAATCAACCAAAATGACACCAAAACAATTCTGGACCTGGTTCCAAGACAACCAAGAAAAACTATACATCCTGCCACTACTTTCAGCAGACGAACAGGAAGAATACAACCATTGGCTACAAACCTATTTAGACTACTACTGGGAAGGCATAACATTCGAAATAAAGTTTAGCGAAACCTATAAGACACCGGCGACACTGATACTTTATTCCAATGCCGATCCGGATACACAAATGGAAACTATAACCTTGTTAGAAAGCGCTCCACAAATGGACAATTGGTATGTAGTAACTTATAACAGAAAAAAAGAAGAATTACCGGAAGATAAAACGGTGGGTCCTAAAAATTTCAAACTAAATATAAACCAACTCTATTTCCAGCCCGTGTTTAAGACCAATTCCGATTCAAAAATCATACTCAACATTTTCACGACCAAAGACGTCTCTTATGCCAAAAGAAAACAATTCAAAAAACTATGCTCCCAAATTTTGGAAGATATGGTGGGTGAGGTACAATTTCATAATCACATAAAATTCATACGCTGCCATCTTAAATCACAACTCCCGGCAGTGGCCATTCAATTCAGCCACTTCCATCAATTCATAAACAGTCTAATTCGCCTCAATTAATGAGAAAAAGATAACACAGTACAGGCGCAATATTTTGCGCCTCAATAAACTTGAAACTTTAAACCTGAAACATGAAACCAAAACAATTCTGGACCTGGTTCCAAGACAACCAAGAAAAAATCTACATCCTCCCATTACTAACTAAAGAGGAGCAAAATGATCTCTATTATTGGCTAAAAAAACACTTGGATTACTACTGCAAGGGTCTTGGATTCAAAATAAGTTTCGCAAAAGATTACCACGGCACCGCAACACTAGCAATAACCGCCTATGGGGTAAAAGAACTATTCCCCAAAGTAATCGAACTAGTAGAAGCCGCTCCAAAAGTTGACAACTGGAAATTTGAAGCATTCATCAAAGAAAAAGAAAACCAAAATCTTGACCATCCCTATAAGTTTGGAAACCTAGAAATCAATGTCAAAGACCTCAGCTTCCAACCGGTCAAATACATCAAAAGCACAGGTAAAATAATCATACACATCTATTTTGACAAAAAGAACCCGTCATCGCGCCGTGACCGAAGGCTGGGATCCGCTACGGTCACTGAGCGGAGTCGAAGTGAAGGCGGAGAAAGCAATCCCATGAATAACAAAGCCCTAAACATCGCTATAACCTTCATCCTCGAAGACCTCCTCGGTGAAGTACTTCTTTACTCCAAGATCAAAAAATTCAAACTCTATAAAAACAAACGAAACCGGAGCATCACATACAAACTGACTCACCTGAAAATCTACCTGAGTTTACTCAATCAAAATTGAAAGGTAGATACAGAACAAATCCATTTAAAAACCTGGTTTTAAAAGATTTTTCTTACCGACTAAAAGCTTGTTAAAGTACTATTGCAGAGCGAGGTCGAAGCATTCATTAACCATATTCTGCAAATTAAGCATATGCCATAATTGATTCTAAAAATTTGAAATTAATATTTTGCACTTAATACTGTTTCGTCCTAAGTCTTACGTCTTCTAGTTTTATGTCAAAAAGACTTCTATTGGCTTTGGAATTTGTCTACCAACAGGAAGTAACATTTTAAACTTGACTAAATTTTTATACAACACTTCCTTGTGAATTTCGATTTTGGCAGAAATATTTTTTTTTCACGATTTAGCATATCTGAATTGAGGGAAGTAATTAGAAATAAATAATTAAACTGTATTAAATGGTCAATACACAACAAGTTTGCTATAGTTTATTACTATTAAAAAATTTATGCGGGACTTTAGGTATTTTTATTTATCTTCGAACAATCCGCAAATCCGTGAGGATTTTCCCCAACAAACCTTTTCCTTTGATGTTGTATTTAAGAAAAAAATATACTATGAAACAAAAACTATTATTAACATTATTACTGATATTTGCTAGCAAATCATTCTCACAAGAATCAAAATTTAGTATAGAATTAAACTATCCAATACCTATTGGCAATAATTTCATTGAAGAATCTTACAGTGGAATAATTGATATTGGAGTCGACTATCGATTTGCGAATTTAAATCCAATAAACGTTGGAATTTCTTTAAACAGCGGGGTTTTACTAAACAATTCAAACCTTAATAATGGATTTCAAAACTTTAAAGTAACATCGTATGTTATTCAACCAAGATTGTTTGGAGAATTGAATTTGGAATCTATCCGAAAACTTCATCCATCAATTGGAATTGGATATACGTTTATGGTTTTTAAATCTTCAGGAATGAATAATGGATTTGACATTTCAGATGAAAACTATTCCTTAAGCGGATTTAATTTTAATTTTGGTCTTTCCTATGACGTAACTGAAAAGCTTTTTACTCAAGTGCAATATGATTTTGTCAAACTTGGAGTAGATGATGGAGTGCCAGATATAAAGTACAATACTAATATAAATATCCTCAAAATAGGACTTGGATACAGACTTTAAAAAATTACTAATAACAAATATTAGATTGAAATTTAAGTTGAAAAGAGCAGGAATTATCAAAGTTGAGGATATTTTAACTCTATTTAATAAAAAGTTTCCCCTTTTTTATAGTAATTCTAAAGAAAAATAAGTGTGAAGATTAGTGAGATTACAAAACCTATCCTATAATACTACTCAATTTAAACATTGGCAGATACATGGCTATTAAAATAACACCAACAATAATTCCGACAACCAGTGTCAATAAAAAATTAAGTGAACTGGAGATAATTTGTCCTTGATATTTGACCTCAGTGCTGTACTGATCATAAAGTTTCTGGAAAATATATTCTGTTTGGTTGGTTTCTTCAGCGACTTTTAATAAAGCAAGCATTTTTTTATCATAAAAAGAATGTTTGGCAAAGGCATTACTCAGTTTGTCCCCTTGAATAATGTCTATTTCTATCTCTTTCAAGGTGCTTTCAAGTGGATAAAACTTGATCATATTACTCACAAGCCCGATGCCACTCACTACCGGTATCTTAGCATTGGTCAATAACGCCATCGCTTGGGTGAATTGAATCAAATAGATTTTTTTGATGTACTTACCCATAATGGGAATTTTTAATTGGAGAATCCCTGTTGCCTTGTAATACCAATCTTTTTTTGAAATCAATCTTATCCCCAAAATAAACCCCAAAAAAACAAATGCTATCAACAGACCATTTTTAGTCACAAAGTTTGATAGGGTTATAATCACCTCAGTGATATAGGGAAGATCCACTTGGTTTTGCCTGAATATATCAACAAACATGGGCACAACATAATTCAGCATAAAAAACACGACAATACAGGCTGTTATAAGCACAATGATGGGATAAGACAATGACGTTATTAATTGCCTTTTTAATTCGTTTTTACGGTTGAAGTATTCCCTGAGGTCATTGGTGATTTTATTTAGTTGACCGGTATGTTCGCCAATTTTTATGGCCTGATGCTCATAAGGGGTGAAATTCTTATTTTTTTGCAATGCTTCAGATAAAGAACTCCCGGATACAATCTCATTGGAAATTTCCTCTATCAAGGTTTTGTCTTTCTTCTTCGATTGCATTTCAGCGATTAAATCCAGAGAGGCCTTTAAATTGACCCCGGAGTTTAAAAGCAAACTGAGTTCGGCATAAAATTGCTCTTTGGACTTATTTGTAAATGAATTGCCAAAAAGGGTGATTTCTTTGTTCAAAAAGTCCAAACTTGTTTGGCTTTTGACCTTTTTTGACTCCTTGGTGATGTTTTGAAATTTAATACCCATTTTCAACCAAATAAAAAGTTGCATCATTTTCCTTAAAGATAAAAATAAAGGGTTCAGTTTTTCTATCTAAAAACTCAATTTTTATGGCGTCAACCTTGCCGGATTGAATTGGGTCGCCGGTAAAGAATAATTCTTTGGAATAGGATCCTTGAACCAAAGTATCCCTGCCTCTGAGTATTATGGAATCATCAAATGAATAAAAAATAGAATCAATAGGGTTCTTTAATAACAGTACCCGATTGTTATTGTCAAAATATATATTATGGAATTTATTGAAGTCAACTGTTATTTGCTCTTCAAGCAACCTGATTTTTGTAGTTTCACTGTAATTGTTTTGAATACTGTTCAAGTTCTTGGTTATGAATTGTAAAACTGCAAAAGCAAGACCGGCAACTATTGCGCTAATTGCAAGCACAATAAGCATTTCAGTTAATGTGAAAGCTGCTGTTTTTTTAATCTTCATAGTATATATTAAATGCACTTTCAACACCGTTCATCTTGTTTTCTGAATACAGGCTTAAATGATCACCAATATGTTCCAGGGTAATTTTCCACCTTTGGGTTTCTTCAAGATAAGGGATATTTACTTTCTTGTTTTTGGCTTGGTAAGTTATTTCTTTGATGCGGTTATTCAGTTCAAAATCATTATTGGCAACGGTATTTTTGAAAACGTTATTTATACTTAGGCTGGCAATTAAAAAAATAATAACAAGAATTGCTGAAGCAACTAAAGTTTCTACAAGGGTAGCTGCTTTTATTTTTTTTAATACAACCATTTAACAACTTTATTTTTACTGTTTTCAAAAGGTATCCCACAATATTTTTCAGAAAGATAATTGCCTAGAATCTTGCCATCAAAAAGGTGATTAATGTAAACAGAGCCAAATTTGTTGGTTACAAATCGATGTGCATAAACCGTCCCCTTTACGGTGCCATACAATTCAATATTCCCTTCACAATAGATTTCCCCTTTTATAATTGCTGTAGGCTCAATAGAGAGGTTTGTTTTGGTATGATATTCCTGTGCTTTATCGGTGAGATAAATTACAACCCCCTTCACTTGTGTGTTTTCTGAAATCTGTATCGGTATAATATGTGGTGGTGTGTTTGATTCTTCTATGGTCTTATCATCGTATAGAATTAGTGATGATGGATAGTCTAAATATACCTGATCTTCAACTATAATTTGGTCACTTGCTAAAAAATAGGCATTGCCTTTAAACCCTGATTCTATAGTTATTTTTGGGGCGACAACCAATACATCTGTAAGGTTTGCATGTTTTGAAATAACAATTTCAGTTTCACTTTTCAAAATGATATAGCCTGTATATTTCTCTGAAATCACCAGTTTTTCACGCATATAAACATAGGTGGTTTCTTCAAAAAAAGAGTTTATAATTTCTACACCTGGAGACTCAACGATGTCTGAGTGGATAGGAATATATTCAAGCATTTGTTTATGATAGCTTTTCCAAAGCGGGTCATAATGAGGTAGTTTTCCCGTGCTTGATTTTATTTCACCGGGCGCCGGCATAGTACCTGTAAAATGATTGCCTGATATACTACCGGACTTTATACCCCTGTCTGATACATAGACAATCCCTTCAATTTTAGAGTTGCCCGTTAAAACCAATGGCAGCCTGGTATCTGAAAGGTAGAGGCCACTGAATGGCTGTTCCGGTTTTGTGCCAAGCATCGCCTTTTTGCTGTAGGAGCTATTCTTAAAGACCGTTGTGGATTCCACCATTTCAAAAGCCCCCCAATTATTTTTATGAACAAGTGTATGTATTGGTAGTGGCTGATTCACCTTTTCACTAGTAATATTTTTCCCCGTTTCGATGATACTTCGGTTTGTCTCATCGATGGATAGAAGAAAAAATGTGTGTTGGGTCTTAAAAACGCTGTGGAAATGTGTAAGGGTTAAAAAAAATAGCAATAAAAGGGCAATGACCGTTGATACCATAATGGCAAATTGCATTGCAGAAGCTTTTATTTTTTTTAGTAGGTTCACATTATTGAATATTCTTTTTCTTTTCCTTTATAACGCAAAATCACTTTTTCCTGTGAGCCGTTAATTAAATTTATTTCTAGTATGGTCTCACCTTTTTTTACCAAATGCTGCTGTCCGTTGATTTGTAATATAAAAACACTGGTAGCGGAATTTTCGTCTGAAACTATACCGAGATAGTTTATAACTGGCCAAATTACTTCTTCTTCCTTCTTTCTATTATTTGGTGCTGGTTTATTTGTATTGACCTGTTTCTTGACATATGCTGTTCCTAAAAAAGGATCTGAATCAATAGGAAGGAGAGAAAAAGTATCCCTTTCTTGTGACAGGGGAGGATTAAAACTCTCAGGGGTGGATTTTCTGATATTTTTTTCATTGGGACGGAAGGCATCGTATATTTTATATATAAGAAACCCCCAGATTAATATAACAATGAGTAAAAGGATTTTTGAATTCTTTTTTTTATTCATAGCTATTCATCAATTGAAAAACTGAAAACATCACTATCCTCACTTTCATTTCCGGCTTCATCAAATGCTTTCATGAACCAGTAATAAGTAGTATCATCGTCTAAAAGGGTTGTAAAACTCCCGTTGGTTACCTCCTCCGAAAGGGCAAGGTTAAGCAAATTACTATCAAAAAAGATATACAAACTGTCCTTTTCCGGGGTGCCATCAATGGGGTCACGCGTCCATGTGAAAGTAACTTGTGTTGATGCCAAGATTGCCCCGTCAATTGGTGTAAGTAGGGAAGGGGTATTGGGAGCAATGGTGTCAACAGTAATATTTTGAGAAGTATAGGAAGTAACTTCCGTGTTGTTTTCCGCACGTACCTGCCAAATAAATTCACCATCCGGAAAATTGATAACTAAAGCTGTTTGTGTTGTGGTTTGTTCATCAACCAGTGTTTGGTCATTAGCGTCGATAATCTGTATTCTGTAAAGAGTTGCATCATTAACAACTTCCCATTGAATAGGTATGAGTGATTGATTGGTTACAATATTGTCTTCCGGGCTAAGGATAACTACTTCCCGGTCGGGAAATGGCACTTCAGTCATCACTGTAAAGGAATATGTGGTATAGCTTGTTTCTGATACCGAATTCCGTGCTTTTACCCGCCATTGATAGGCACCATCCGGTAAGGTATGGTTGAAAGATGTTGTAGATACTTGGGTGTCGACCAAAAGTTGTATGGCATTTTCAAAATTCGGTGTTGCGATTTGAATTTTATAGTTTTCTGCATATTGAACATCCTCCCAGGAAAAAGTAATCTCAGGGTTGGTGACAACCGCTCCATCATTAGGGGCTAAAAGCTGCACTTCCTGGCCTGATATATCAGTATCAAAGGTTTCAGGTTCTATGGAAAATCTTGTTGTGGTGTATGGCGTTTGTGAATTGTTGTTCATTGCCCTTATGCGCCATTCAAACTGTCCGGCTTCAAGGGTAAAAGAGGCTTGGGTATTGTTATTTGTCATGGTCGAATCTACAATCACTTGAATGGCATTTGAAAATGCCGGTTTGGCGATTTGAATTTGATATTCATCAGCTCCGTTAACGGGGTTCCAATTAAAGTTGACTGTAGTGGTTGTTAAAACTGAATTATTGACAGGGGCAATGATAGCAACAGTTTTATCAGAAAGATTTTCTTCAAAAAGGAGGTCTTCACAAGCAAATAATGCTGTAAAAAGCAATGTGGTTATTGCAAATTTTAATTTAAACTTTTTCATTTAGAATTTAAATTCGTTTTTTCTTTTAACTTTTTTTACAGATTTGTACGTGTCTGTACTACAATTAGTCCCTGAAGGAACTAAATCAAAAACCTTAATTTTCCTCCTTTGGTTTTGTCCCCAGCAAAACTCTGTAGTTTGAAATCGGATTATAGTGCCCTCAGAAAATTCGACTTGTCCGGTTTTTCTGTTACCGGTGCGCAGTTCTAAAGATAAGGTTTTTTGCCTGTTTTGCACCAAATAGATTTCTTCAGCGGCTAGTATTTGATTTAATACAGCGTCAGGAAATAGTATTTCAATTTTGGAAACCAACTTGTTTTGGTTTGTCCCCTTTAGATAATTTAAAAGATTATCATTTAGGTTAATTTCTTGAATAACATTCAATTTATCCAAAATTTCCAATGAAACATGAAGGCTATCCTTTATAGGGGCTTGGATGGAATCCCTTTTTGTAAAAAGTTGCCTGGGTTTTATTTTGATTTTTTCTAGATGCACCTTTACCGGTTCAGATAAAGACAACACAGTTTTAGGCTGGGAATTGGTGCTTAGTAAATAGGCTTTAAAAACCCCAATGGTGCCGAGCTCTGGGTGTTTTTTTTTAACTTGGGTGGTATGTTTAAGTGAATTACAAGAAGTTACAAAACATAAAATAAAAAAAAGAATCAGCTTGTCTCTCATAATTACAGAAAATTAAATGTTATTAGCGTCTAAATGACAAATATAGAAAACAATCTAAAACATTGTTTAAATAAGATCGAATTAATGTTTATGGATAAAATAGAATCTTAAAAAACTTCAATATGTCTATTGTTCAAATAGTTGTTATAGAACCTGTTGTGCATTTTAAATAATACTAATTTTTATGTTATTGATGTTCCTATCAA
>CAYXXY010000034.1:0-16634 GCA_964469175.1 uncultured Flavobacteriaceae bacterium | reverse complement strand
CAAACACCATTAACGTCACCGGGTGATGGCTCCAACCTGCTGAATGCCGTGCCCTCTTCCAGGGTCAGGGCGAAATCACCAATTACAAACCAACCGGAAGTATTGTTTATCTCTTCTATCGTTTCAGAATAAAATTCAAAGTCGATAGAGGTTAGTTCAGCATTGGTTATCTGCCATCTTACTGCCCTCCCATTTTCAAACAATAATACCAAAGGAGTGTTCAGTTGTGCTCCTGAGCGTGTCGTTCTGTTCGTGACTACTTTGTTTGCAACCAAGGCATTTGTACTGACAGACAGCGTTTCTACCTTAAATTGTGAGCCAGACACCACTGATGAAAAGTTACAGGTTACTGCAAAAAAGGGCTCTTTTATATTTTCTACTTCGATCAATTCGTTTCCGTAATTGGAAAGGAATTGAACAGGGTTGGTCAACGGGTTTATCGTTTGCCTCACTTGGTTATACTTCCCGGCATTGCCAAAGCGTATATAGAATTCTTTATTACCGGGGCGATATATCCAAAGGTGGTTGGTATCATCCACAACCTGTGGAACATCCTTATGAAGATTAAGAGTAACTGTTTTTTTTATATACGCTGCCTTATATATCCTTACATAATCCTTTGGTTTATTAAAGTTGACATAATTTGTGGCATAATCCCCTTTGGGCAAATGTTTTTCTCCCAGCACGCCACGAAAAGCCCAACGAAGGTGTCTTCCTTGGGTACTGTCAACCCCGTCGGAACCGGAAGCTTGTATGTAGAGGTGTGGTGATTGTATAGCCGTGTTGTCGCCAATGCTTATTGGGATTCCTTTTGTGACAAATTCAACATTTGCAGTATTGGGGCTGGGACCGGCTCCGTTTACAAAGAAAGATAAAGTAGCTGTTTGTACCTGTGTAGATGAAGTTAATATAGCATTATATGTTCCATCTCCATTATTAGTGACAGTGCTTAAGCTTCCAATACCTCCATTGTTTATAGCTACAGTATGATTGTTACTTGGGTTTATTGTATTTCCCTGCGCATCTTTTAATGTAACGGTGATTTGAGACACCGAGGTTCCATCAGCTGATATCATCAAAGGATTGGCAGTAATGGTACTTTGCTTAAGATCCGGTTGGGGGTCGTCTGAAGGGCACAATTCCTCAGTTTCTATTTCGTCAAAATCAACAGGCTCTATGGGCGGTTCATCATATTCTATTGGAGAAAACTCTTTCAAATCAATATCAATATCCTCAATTGCAAATTCCTGACCTATCAAACTGATAGGATCATCTAAATTTTCTGTTTTACAGGAATTATAGTCAAAAGCCGTAGAAGCAACAGAATATTTACCTCCGGATCCTCGGTAACTATATGTATCAAAGGTGTTTCCTATGCTTTTATTAACTATGAGATAAGCCGAGTTAAGTTCCTGAACCCTGATTGTTTTTGCCCAATCCGATAATGTTAGGTTGCTGTTTAGCTTGAATAACCGATGAGAGATACTGAAAAACACCCCATTTGTGTTTTTATGTATGGTAAGATAAGTTGCCATGAAATCTTTATCCAGAAGTCTTTCATTAAACACATGACTATTATCTCCCTCTATTTCAGCAATAAAAAATCGGGTAAAACGGTTGGGAAGTGGCTCAGAAAAATCTATGAGGTGTTCAAGTACAGAACGGGGGATGGAGTCATCTCTTTCATTTAAGGTAAATTCCAGTCCATCTTCTTCTTCACTTCTCATACCCTGTTCCGGGTCGTAATGATAAAAAGAACCAATTACAGAATATCTCCCGTTATGGACAGGACTGACTGCATAGATATGTAAGTAGTTAAACCCTCCCAACTCTCCATTATATGCTAAACCAACAGATTGTATAATATTTAAGTCAGGATCTATGGTAAGAATAGCTGCTTTACCACCCCTATACCCAAAAAGGACGAGATTGTCTTCACGAACTTCTTCATCCCGTATTATTAATATTGGGTTTTGTGAAATTATTTCTTTGGAGGAGACAAGCCCGCCGTCATTTGGTTCTATATTCAGGAATTTATGGTCAATCCTTAAAACCCCTCCATTTTGTGAATGGGTTTCGGTAATCTTTAAGACAAGGGTCTCCTCATTTAATTTGAAAAGTCGGGCCCTTGATGTCACGTTAGTAAATATAATTTGGGTATCTGATCTGTCATAATATTTTTTCGCCCAAACCAAGTCTCCATCTTCGGTTAATTTTATAAGCAAAAAGTTATTCTGGTCAGAACCCAAAAGTATCAGTTCACCTGTTTCCATTTCCACGATGTCCGTAAAATGGGTTTTGAACCAAATCCAGCCACCAACAACCGTATTGGGAAAAATAAACCGTTTTTGCCAGATCATGTCCCCGTTCAAATTTAACTTGGCAACATAAAATTGGGCAGAAGAAACGGATATCCACCCAATTACGTACGTAAAAGAACCATGTCTTACCAATTGCCGTACATATACATTGGATGCTGGATTATATAAATTAACGTAAGCCATTTTGTTTCTTTTTAATCATTAATATTAATATTTTCTACCAAAACATCATCTGTTTCTTCATATTGATTCCCGTCCCAAGTATAATATTTAAACCTGAAATTAAGTGAGCCGGCAGTTATCTTGGCACTGGTATGCATAATTATTGCCTGTGAGTAATCATTACTGTACAATATTTTATAGGCAGTGTTCACATTTCCGGTACCGTGCACTACGGCAATCATATCCTGCATGACCTCCAATGGAATTTTCGGGATATTAAATGGTTCCGGGTTCTTTATCAATAAGGCTACAACATCCCCGGTATTCAGGTTGATTATCTTGTGGAATTCAGTCCTTACGGGAGGGTCTTTTGGTGGTATTTCAAAAACACCTTCAAGAACCCTGTCAAAAAGGTGCTGGAACTGGTTTCCTAAAGGATCTCCTGATTGATTTTCCGGATCAGAGATAATGTCCAATGCTTTTGTCACAGCAGTATTGTCCAAAGAAAGTTCTAAGTTATAGACTGCCTGTCTTTCAATCAATGCGGCTTCATCCTCCACCAGGTAGCTTTTGACCTGTTCCTCAAAATCCAGGTACCTTGACGTCTGGAAAACAAATTCATGCACCGGCTCGCTCACCACATTGTTGTTGGTGACCTCAAAAGCATTGTAGAGCAATGCTGTGTATAGCTTTTGAGGTCTTAAGTTGGTGAGTGTTACCGTAAAATAGGAACTTGCAGGGACAATCTGGTTTCCAAGGTCAATTTCACAAGGAAGCTCACCGTTTTCAATCATATTATTTATAACCTGAATGTGAGGTGGCAATAATGGATTGTCATCAACATCCCAAATATCGTCCCCAATGGGAAGAGGTACTGTTTCTTCGTTATACCCACTCGGAAGCGGATACGGAATAACCACATCAGTGACAGGATCCTTAATTGCTATATGCAACTGACCTTCCAATTCAGGCATATTGAGGTATTCGTGCCAAACCTGAAACATATGATAGGTCAACGGTTTATTGAAGAATACTGAAATCTTACATTGTTCATGACCATAGTATAATGGTTTTGCTTTCAGGATATTCCCGTCTGCATTAGGATAGGAGCGGTTGTAATCTATATAAGACCGTAAGGAGGATAAAGGGTATTCATCAGCACTGCCCTCGGAGGGTATGTATCCAGATGCCGGGTTTTTATGGTAATGACCCAATGGCCCCACCGTTTTAAATCCATAATAATAATCATATATCCCCGGATTGCTGTTTCCGTTATCTACCTCATCTTTCAACCTGAATTTAACATAATAAGAGGTGTTGGGTCGCCAAACAGGTTGGGCTGCTTTCTGTAAGGCCGCTGTCATATCTTCAAAATCTTCCTCAATTGCTTCTGAACCGGGAACAGTCTCGTTCCATTGATGATTTTCCAAGGTCAGCCAACATATTTGCTGAAGGGAAGTAGTACAACTAAGGCTTGGTTTGTCATCACAGTCACAATTACCCAATTGGTTTATGTACTCAAGTATCGCAATGGCATACTCCCTAAACTCATAATATGTCTGTATGATTATTTCATTATTGACACCCCCCGGATACCCGTTTAATAATTCATTTAACCTATTTAACATTTCAACAAAATTCCAATACAATTCACCCATAGATTCAATGAGGTGGTATTGAGGATTTGCCCGGTCAAATTCTATGATAAGGTTGTGAAATTGATTAAAACATTCTTGATTTTTTAATAGATCTTCAACCATCTCAACTGGGTAGATAAAACAACTTTCAAACAAAGCAAGTAATTGCTCATAAAGTTCACAAAGTCTGTCGTCCCGTTCACAATCTCCTTTTATTTGCGTACAGCCCGAATTTTTCAATTCTTCCAGTTGAGCAAGCAATTGGTGGTATAGTTCTTTGTCATTAGGTTCGGTGATATTTACTTCACCCTTGGCTTCATCATAAGAGGCTTCAAATAGTGCCGCTATTTGTTCCATTATATCCTGTATCGCTTGGGCATTGGGGTCATCGGGTTCAATAACTACCTTGCTGATAAGTTGGCTTTCGTTTTCATATTCCACAACGGAGTTGAGTTGTGAAGCCGTCTTGTATTCTTGATGGACCAATGTGTATTGAACAATGCTCGTGGCGTCATTTATAACTGAACTGTAATACTTAATGGTAACACCCTGTGCATTTGTAGTGAGCCTTAATTTGACCTTTACTGACGTTTCAGGTAAAAGAATCACCATGCCGTTGTAATTGTTGAACGAAAGTGATTTTGCAAACCCGTGTACATTGTCCGCATTGGTAACTTCCATACATTCATTGTCAACCGGCACCACATTTCCATCAATAATTTCATATCCCGTGGGGCTTGTCAGGGTATAATAGGCGCTATTGATAAAATGTCCGGCATATTGTGTTGGCGGATAATATTTTGTTCCTAAAGTTTTGTTCAACACATTGGAACAGTCTTCTACCCGCAGTGTTTCCTGGCAGTAGAGTGTGGATGGCGTAAGTCCATATACTTCCGGGATATGCCAACCGGGTTCCCCGGCTTCCATATAACTGAAAGAAGTGGTTGCCAGAAGACGGACGGTATCGTATTGCTTTTCTTTTACTTGCCAGTAACCCACCCGCAGCCCTGCAACATCAGGACGGGTAATGGGGTCAACAACAGCTTCAAAGGGATGGTAGTTTTGCCAGCTGCTGCCATTCCACGCTTTGATTTCAATATCTTCTATGGAATACCGGTGTTTTACTTGTCTTAGTTCATGACCCCCGCGAACAACTTTTTGGGGCGGGATCAAATCCACACAATTTTCAGGGGCAAAAGTGTAGCCGCCAATTTTTCCGGAAACTGCCCCGGGAACCAGTCCTTTTTCTATTTTAAACTCAATATAGGTATCTAGAGGGATTACTTTGTTAATTTGTGCGGCAGACGGTGGAGCCCCCATTCCCAAGAAGTCCAGATCAAAGGCTTCATTGGTGAGCATATGTATACCTTTTACAAGTTCACCGGTCCTATCATTGGCACCGGAAAAAGGAAGGGGTGGTACAGGAGTTCGATCTATGGAAGGATCTTTTTCCCACTTGATTTTTACGGTAAAGGATTTGCATACTTTAGCAAAGACTATTTTCACACAAGCCCGGAACTTTACCTCCGCATATATCAAAAACGGTTTACCGGCTTCAGCAGAGAAAAGGGCGTTTAAGGAAAGGGATATGCCGATAATCCAGATATCCACATCAATACCTCCCCCGGCAGCAATATAACCACCTATTTGTGGACGTTCAAAACTGATGTAACCTCCTATTTCCAAATAGGCATATAAATGGACTTTTGCAGGCCCAAATTTCTTTCTTATTTCAAAATGCACCCGTGCCCCGGCTTCGATACCCTGTGCGGACAGCATCAGGTAAGATTGAGCCGTTACTATGGTCAACACCCGGGCGCTTATTGGGTTTTGTTTGGTGCCAAAATTGACATACCAGGCCGAAGGCGAGTTAAAGAAGAAACCTGCCTGTACTTCTGCATACAAGTCAAGGATCCAACCGTTGCTTGAAGGAACACTAAAGTCAGCACCCATACCCATTTCTATGGAATTGTCACCCCAGGCAACAAAAGCAAAGAAAGGGGGCTCCCTGTTGTCATCCAAACCTAAACGGGCACTCAAAATACTTGCCTTTCCTTCTACCATAAATAACGTTGGTAGTGAGAGCAACAACATCGCCCTTACTGATATAACCGTGCCACTGTCAAAGCTTGTACCCAATACAGCACCGGCCCCAATGGAGAAGGGGGCAGTATAGTCCCCTGTGCGTTCCGGGCCGCTGAATTTGGAAACGTGGATGCCTTTAGGCGGATATACATAATAGTCATACCAAGTATCTTGCCCTGAGACCAAGCCCACAGCTTCTTTTTCGGCCACATACCGGAACCCTAACAGTCCCCTGAAACCGTATATCCCCAGCGGACCAATGGGAATAGGTGCCGGCAGGTCTATAAAGGCATCGATTAAAAACCCCGGGTAGCGGGGCTGTAACCGCATAGCAGCTCCCCCGGCTATCTTTGCTTTGGGAAGTTTTAAGGATATTTCTCCGATATATTCCGGTGATTCCCCCGGGTCTGGTAACGCCACCATACCGTGGATGATGGCAATGGCACTTTCTGGACTTGCAGTGCCCGGAATGACAAGGTCAATTTCCAAAGTTTTGATATGGATAAAGGAATCCCCACCAGTATATTTAGGCACCCCGTTTTCATCAGTTTCATCATTATCTACTGTGTAGTAGTACTTAATACCATCACCACGCACATCAATTCCAAGCGGGTCTATGCTAATGGCACCGTCAAAGCCCCAATAGTTGTACCTCCGCATATCATTACCATACTCCAACTGCGTGGAACCATAATGCACCCCGGTCACGGCCATTTCAATAGGCCCTAGATTCAGGGATATATTAAGGGGCAGGAAGCCGTTGCCACCTACGATTTCAATAGTTCCGTTGTCATAAACCCTTAGCCGTGGAATTTCAATGATTTGATCGCCGATAAGTTTTGCCATTACCTGATTTTGAAACCAAATTTGGCAGGAAGTACCTATGTAGAATTTGTCGTTTTCACGGCCTAGTTCCAATGTAAGCATATTGAAGGTGACAAAATTGAACAAAGTGAACTCTACACCACCCGGACTAGAGGCAGTTAAGTTAAAATCTCCTACCTCGTTAAGGTGACCGTTGAGATAAACATAAGACTCATTATTATCATCTTTGAGTTTAGGTAGCGTTATCCGGCCAGCAATATTGGACTCTATAATGCTGTTTTGCTTAAAGGTAAGATCAAAAGAATTAAAACCTACTTTCCATTTGCCTATTTCCAAATCCATATATACCGCCCCGTTGTTGGGTTGTCCGCCCACGGTTTCCAAGGCAATGGTACCTGAAACGCCTCCTGTGCCTACTAATAAATTCCTTCCTACAATTTGTAAGGTGGTGTTATCTACATTATTGAACCATTTCGATGGTAAAGTAATAGCTGCTTCAGCTGCATATACTCCTTGAAAATTATCAGGGCGACCATCTGCAATGGCTTCAGGAATATTGTAGGACTCACTCATATCAACTTTCAGGTCATAAAATTCAACGAGAAGCCCTGTGTTTCCTATCATGGAACGCTTAAAGGTAAAGCTGGATTGATTCTCAAACTTAAAACCCTGACGAGTTGAATAAATCAAACTACCAACATTAAATATCAATGTGCTTTGGTATGGCTCTGGTAATGGATCATTGATATTTAAACCACTGACAGGTTCAACTCCTGTATAAACCGGTACCAGCCATTTTCGTGGGAATTCCAGTCCCATGTTTATATTGTTCAATTGGAGAGAGAACTGAGGGATTAAGAATGATTTTATATCATCCATGTCAATGTCTGCCATCCAATTCCTGAATAACCTAAACAAACGAGTGAATTTTTCATTCGGATTTGAAAAACTTACCAGTAGATTAATTAGAACATCCCGATAAATATTTATCTGAACATCATATTCTTTATCTAAAGTTTTTATTGATTGGTTTATGGCTTCAACGGCGTTATTTAGCACATTATTGGTTTCATAATTTTCATAAATATATTGTAGTGTAAACAGGTTGGTTGCTGTTAGCTGTATTTCTAATTCATTTTTAATTATATCAATATTATTTACGATATTCTGTATCTCATCTAAAACTTCCGTTGTTCCATTTTCATAAATGAACAGATATGAAGAAATATTATCTAAAAATTCTATATAGGAATCATTACCATCATCTAGAAAAACCGATACAACCTGATTGAAAAAATCCCGTCTATCGTTAATTTCTGATAAATCAATCAGGATGTCCAAAAATGCTTCCGGTGTATAGGAAAAACCTTGAGTTTCAAGCCTTGGTATATACTTAAAGATTGGCCAGCTCCATTCAAAAACAATTGGAAATTCAGATAGATTAGCTTCCGAACCATGAAAAAACACAAGATTAATATCTGCCAAAAGTGGAAGTTTAAGACTTCTTGTAAGAATAACTAAACTATAATATTTAGTATCTCCAGCTTTGTAAACTTCCACAACTAAATCCTTATAATAGATGTGACCCAAAAGAAAATCCACTCCTTGTTGCAAGAGGTTTTCCACAGCTTGTAAATCACCCGGAAGAGCTGTTGCATCTATCAGATCTGAAACGGGAGGATAATATTTTTGAACTGTTGGCATAATCTTAGATTTTTAGAGTTTATTGTACGCTTTGAAGCCAGGCATTGTCTGCTATTTCGTGAGGAATGCTCTCAAGGATGCTAGGAAGTGGTATTACATCTTGTATGTTCACATTTCCAATTATATTCATTAGTTCAGTACCGTAACCAAATTTTATATCGGAATTGGTGGAAAAATTTGTAAATGCATCTACAGTAAAATATGTAAATAACTCTTTTTCATTTCCAGACGTAAAGGCCATAAAAGCAAAAACCTCATTAACATTGTCTTCTACTTTTAGCACAAAAGGAGTATTCATCACTGTAAATTTATTATCAATAGAAAATATTTTAATTTCTATTGTTTTATATAGCTCATTATTGATTTCTGTTAATGCTTCTGATATTTTGTATGTATAACTCATTTCTTATTAGTTTATAATATTCCCTTTTTTATCAATTAAATAAAATGACTCATTATCCATAGACACTTTTAATATCCCAGAGGCTGTTTCTTTCATAAATGAGTAAGAAATTGGTAAAAGCATTTTGCCTGTTAAATCTAAATAGCCGAATAGACCATTTTTTTTTACTATAATTCCTGAACTTCCTAAATAGGCATCATCATAATCAGAAAGTTTAAAATCTAAAATTTTCTTTTTTATTTTCCTCTTATTTTGCTCTTGATAATTAGTAAGCATCAATTTATAATTACTATATCCAATAGTGATTTCTATAATATATTTGTATGTCTGGTTTTTTATTCTCTTTTTATTCAATTTTTCAAGAAGTAAACTATCTTGAATTTCTGTTCCTGTATTATCTATGTAAGCTCCTAAAAAACTATAGTATTCTTCTGTTTCAAGAAATGGAGGTATGTACTCAATCTGTTGTGAAATACTAATAACAGGAATAGATAAATACGTTTTTCCCATACCCTTTTCACTAAAAATAGTGCTGTGTTTAGTACCTTGTATAATAGACGGTTCTTTTGGCATAGCGGTATGCTGAATAACAAGACCTTCAATGTAATTAGATTCTGCCTGTTTAATTATAATTTCCTCGTATTTGATTCCCAAACCAAAATTATTATTTACCTTTATTACACTGTTGTAGTTAAAAGGAAGAATAGTGCTTTTACTCACTATATCTACAACCCCCCATTTGTCATACAAAGGATGTGGCGTTATGAAACGTGAATAATAATCACTATAATCCTCAATTTTAAACTTATTATTTTTATTAAATGTCAACTCTTGACTCAAAAAACCAAAGAAACTTCCAAAAAGATATTTAGCAGCTAAGTATTTAGGCTCTACTATTACTTTCCCTTCTTTAGAAATAATACCAACCTTTTCATTTTTGCCAAATATGAAATATTCAGATCTTGTACTTTCTAAATATTCATATTTAAAAGGAATTATTGTTTTTCCCGCTTTGTCTATAGCTCCCCATTTACCTTCTTTTTTGACACAGGCTAAATTGT
Organism: uncultured Flavobacteriaceae bacterium; assembly: GCA_964469175.1. Classification (GTDB taxonomy): domain Bacteria; phylum Bacteroidota; class Bacteroidia; order Flavobacteriales; family Flavobacteriaceae; genus Planktosalinus. Next base: position 6,436 of record CAYXXY010000034.1, on the reverse strand, counting down.
TGATAAAAATGTGGGCATCTTCATATTCAAAGGGAATCGTTACTTTTCCGTTTTCATCAATGTATCCAAATTTGAGCTTATCACCTATCATTTTAGGTATTATAGATTTTCCTTCATTAAAGTATAGTAAAATATCATTGGGTGGGGTTTCATCAAAAGGAATCCCTAATTCTCTATTTATTCTTCTCTCATCAAAAAATTCCTTTTCACGAATTACAGATGTTTTATATGAATAATAGAATCTACCTCTAAAAAACTTGTCATTAAAATAATTAGGGAACTTAATAAATTCATCTTTCGGAATAACAAATATTATTTTCCCTGATTGGTCGATTAGTGTCCGACCTCCGTTATTGTCAAAATCATCATAGTAATAAAACTTTCCTTGATATTTAGAAATGGAATGGGTCGTTGGCGGGGCTATTTGTATTCCTTTATTATTAAGAAGTCCCCAACCTTTGGATTGCTCATCATAAAACCACGCTAATTCAGATCTGAAATCATTGATATAGCCGTAGGTAGGAGGTAATATCTCTTTCCCCTTTTTATTAATAATTCCGTACTTGTTATTCAGACATATTATCGCTACACCATTATAAAAAGGGTAAATCTTATCATATTTTGGTCTCACTACAATTTTGCCGGTAGTATTTATTAAACCTAAATATCCATCCTTGGAAATTTTAGCAACATTGTCTTGGAAGCCTTCTACCCAATAAGTTTTATCTTCCGTTACAAAAATATTTTGCTGTGGTAAATATGTACCTGATATTTTTTCCTGTGCTTCCATTATGTAGCTGCTTAAGGTTAACAATATGAATAAAACCACTCTCATCTAAATAAGCTTTAGTTAGTAAATTCTATATCATCCATTAATACCTCATAATCACGAGTATGCGAAGGAAATATCAATTCTAATGATGTTACTTTAGTTAAATCTACTCCATTAATATTAAAATCAGAGAGTACTAGTCGAACTGTATTCATTGCTGACTTTGTTAATTGCATACCTCTAAATATTGGTCTTAAATCTGGTTCAGGTATAACTTTGTTTAAAACTCTTTGATAACCACTACTTCCAATAGAATTTAGTTTTACTTCGATTTTACTTAAATCAATATAACTACCACTTACTATATCTACTACATGTCCAATTCTAAAACTAATAAAATCATAGCTACTAATATCCTTACCACCCGTAGCTATTTCAAAAGTAAGTGTATTGACACTTGAGCTTGGTATTGTAATTTTTATTCCTATTGTATCGTGTGGAGTGTGCGTATCTAAAAGAATTAAATCGTCTTCTGATATATTGCTTAAAGGTAACGAAGCTCCATTAAATTTAATATCAGGAGAAGTACCCCAAGTTTCAAAGTTTATCAACCATTTACTGGATGGTAATGGAGGAGTAGCCATATTCTGATATTGGGGATATATTTTGTCGGACATTGTAGATTTAGGTATATAATCCCCATAAAAAATAGCCCGCCAGATATTTTCACTTTTTAAATAAGTTCTCATAAATCCATTTATATAAGCAAGGGCAATTAATTTTTGTTTAGCAGAATCAAATGGTGTACTAGGATAATCCGAATTATTGGTTATAAATCCATTATGCGTTGCTCCATAAACAAAAGACATGGATTTTTCAGTATCATTTAGAGTTCTATCATAGATAGAAAATCCAGATGTTCTATTATGAAATGTACCAGGTGTAGTAATATCATTTCGATTTCGATAACCAACCACATCTCCTTCCATAGAGCCATACAAAATATAATATGGAATTTCTTCATCTAATTGATTAATCTTATCTTTACAGGCATCGGTTGGTGCTAATGATATTACTGCTTTTATATCAAACAAATCAATAGGAACATACTTCCATAAATCAGGTCCTGTTCTTGGATCAGGAGATGCTGTAATATCCACTCTCTGAATCAAAGTACTATCTGAAATGTCTGTTGCACATCTTACAACAGCTTCAGCACCACGGCTATGTCCAATTAATCCAATTCTATTTTCAATTTTATTACCCCAGCCTTTATCTTCAAAATATTTTCTAATTATTTGTATATGTGGATATATCATATTTGAGCGCCCTAAAATGGACATCCCATGAGTTCCTACTTTAAATAAGAAATTGATTTTCTCAGGATTACCAGAAGAGTCTAAAATTATATCAAAATCAATCCCTTTTTCCCAAGAAAGTAGCCTTTCGGAGGTTATTGTATATAATTCTGGGGATGATGTTTGGTCATAAATTCCAGTCAAAACTGTTAATTTTTGATATCCATATTCGGAATTAATAGGTGTTCCAGGGTCATTATTATATACATAAATTGTATCAGCATATGTTCGCGTCGGATCGTCGAAATCAGGATGTACTATGTGATAGTTTGCAGGGAATGCAGGTGTTCTAATTGAAATAAAAAAATCAATATTATATATGCTTAATAAAGTAGTTGCATCGAATATTAATGGTTGAAATATATGTCCGGGATATTCTCTTAGGCAACTAATACTTAAAACAATAAATCCATTTTTAGATAAATGAGTAGATAATTCCTTATAATCACTGTACCGCTGTCCATTACCATGACAAATTACTATTAGTGGGAATTGTGAATACCTAATGCTTATTTCGCTACTTCCTGGAGAATCTACTGGATAGTAAAACTCTCCATTTAATCCGGCATCTATTTTAGAAGTTCGAGGCGAAGAAGGAAAAAATGTTAAACCACTATCGTCTAAGTTGATATTACCTGTAGGAAATAGGGAGGTAACCATAAGGTCATTTGCGTCATATTGAATATGTTTGGAATTTTGAAATTCAGTAAAAGTTCCCGGATCAGGTAATAATCTGTCAATATTAGCAGCAGCAGCAAAATCTTTGGAACATAACATATAATGGGAAGAACCATATATATAAATTTCATTTCCGGCTACAGGTTCTACAATTTGTACTTCACCAGATTCATCAAGTCCTTGTACTTTCAATTTGAATTTTTTATAGACAGTATTCGTTATAGAATCCTTTAAAGGATTTCCAGAAGCATCAAAAACTTCTTCAAACAAAAAATATTTATGATGTAAATCTGATATTCCTGTTAGACCATCTAAAGTGTTTAATTCTGTTTTGGTTAGCCCCAAGAAAAGTAAATCTTCAGTGGGAGTAGCTTGTTGTGTAGTTTTATTATACCCAACTATTTCCAAAATATCAATAGTTGTGGATCCTTCAGTTATTCCCCATTTATTAAATAATAAATCCTGTCTAAATAAAGGACTTGACACTATGGGGTTATAAGAAACTTTGTTTATATCTACTTTAGGAAAAACACTTCCTGAACTTATTAATGGGTAAATATTATCTGCATAAAATAAAATCAAAGTATCATCCTGATAAATACCATTATCAGCTACATATGAAAAGCTGCCTCCATTTACAAAATTATATTTACTATTTTTTATGTGCTGGAAAGCAGTAGGAATATTAAGTGCGGGCATATGAATACCTCCAAAAGCGCTATCCAAGTAATTTTCTGATCTTAATACTGTGTTAGGTGAAGCCGGATTATCTTCTTGTCTAAAATATTGTAATTTGATGTGATAAGCGATATTCTTCTTTTCGTTATTTACTTCTACCACAGGTACAGAAAGTGTAATTACATCAGTCCATCCATCAACGGAATTTTGCAATAATTCTGGGTCTGTCAAAAATTTTTTGCTATTAATACCTCCCATCAGGTTATAATCCTCTATGAATAAGAGAGGTTTTGCATTGTCATCAATACGAAGTTTCAGATTTATTCTGTCGTCATCAAAAGTGTAGATGATTATTGGCCATATAGATAAATCAGGTGATAGTACTCCCGTTGGCCATCCATATATTTCTGAAAGATAATTGGAATCTGAATAGCCCTTGAATTGAATATTTTGATGCTTAGTCCCTCCTCCTTCTATAGTAACAAAATCATAATTATCATAGTAATTATAAGAATATCCTCTTTCACTACGAATATCCATATAAACATTATTCTTGGTATAAAACTTATTTAATATTTCCAAATAAATATCTTCCTTATACTTTGTGACCGTGTTTTTTGTTGCTCCTGAATAAGTAGATATTTTCACTCCCATATCATAATACATTCCGAAAAGAGAAGCAGGGTCAATATAATTTAAAATCTTTTCTTTCTCGGCTTTAATTATAAACAACTCTTGTGGGGTGGAAGAGGGTAAACCATCTATATCAATTATATGCTTTGACTTTTTAACATATCCTAAATCCAAAACCAAATGGTCTATATCAATTATAACTTCAAAATTGAACTCGTTAGTAGTCAAAATATTACCTATCCATTCTCCCTCTGAAACTTTTATAGCTTGTAAATCATTGATTACATTATTATTACTTTCAGCACTATTATAAATTTCTTCCAACAAAATTGTATCAGCCAAAGACAAATCAAAACCAAAACTTTGAGGTGTTGGATCTGTTAGACCTGGTTGATTTGTATCTATTTTATATTGATTCCATCTTTGCCAAAATTTAGTTATAAATTCTGTTTTATCAGTGGAACTATCAGGAACAATTGCTATACCATCAATAAAACTGCTTTTAGCTACCCCTTTATAAATATAGTATTTCACAGAACTAAAGGGGATTTTCAGTCCTTGCACTGGCTTTAATATAACGTTTACTAAATCATTGTTTATATTACCAGTTGTTATATCAACATAAGGCTGAATAATCATCATAGCATCTTGACAAGCAAATATTTTGGCTACCGATGAAACATTAAATGTCGCTGAAACAGAAAATGTATTTAACAACGGCCCATAGGCATTCGACAGTTGTTGTTCAATTAAAGATGAAGGCTCTGTAAAAAAATGCATATCTGAAAAAGTTATAATTATCTTTTATTATTTCAGCTTATTTGCACTGAACACCAACAGCCAAGTGCAATGAGGGTCGGGGGTTTACCATTCTATTTCTTCCAAGAAGGAAAGTAATTTATTGGATGGTGAAAACTCCAAAAGAGTGATGTACCAAAGGTCAAAAATAAAAATGAAAAAGTCAATGCGGGAATTCCCGTATTTTTTCAAAAATTTTAGCTAAAAATGATAGTTTTTACGTCTAGTTTACCTTATAACAGTTTGTATCCTAAACTATATTTAAACATCCAAAACAGTGCCAATATGACAAAAGATCATATTCAGGTCTTAAAATACGGGAATTCCCGCATTGATATTTTAAAATCTAAACAGGATATTTGTATGTTGAATATATAAATAGAAATTCTCATGACATTAGACAAAAACAAAAGTGCCGTAATTTCACTTGATGAAGCAATCGAGTTTACACATTCTTTTCAAATTGATAATCCTGAAGCGGTCAAATCTTTTTTTGCAGGCTCCAACAAACTAAATCTTATCCTGGAGCAGGAGAGCTGTATAGGCATTCGCATGTACAACGGGTATGACAATGACACCAATACTGTAAATCTTGTGTTGGTTGGGGTGGATGAACAGGGAGAGGATATTACTGATGGTGTGATTTTGGAAAGGTTGATACTTTGCCCCACTATTTGTCCCAAATCAAGCCCTTTGATAAATAAATAATATTGAATATTACTATCTTATACATTGCCCTGTTTATTGGGGTCATACCATTAATGGTATTGCTTTTTAAAAAGAGGGCATTTGATAGACGGCAGCCGGTAATCTTTTTTGTATGGCTTACCGCAATAGCTGTTGTGTATGAATATGTTGGGTCCATCCTTTTAGGAAAACCTACAGCATATTGGTTTCAACTATATGATTTACTTGAATTCATGGCCCTTTATTATTTCTTTTATAGGGCATTACCGGTGCGTTATAAAGCGGTTCTTTATTCTTTTTTGATACTTTTTGGGGCAACTTATACCCTGTCCCTGTTATATTGGGATCAAGACAATGCTTTAAAAACCATAAATATAAATGCTATTCCAATAATACTATTTGTCTTTGCAGGGTGTGGTCTATGGTTCAAAAACCTGTTTGACAAAACCGATGTGATCAACTTGTGGCAAAGTGTTGATTTTTATTTTGTTTCCGGATTTATTATTTATTACTCAAGTACATTTTTTCTGTTTTTATTGAGTAATTTTATTTTTAAAAGCGAGAGCCTTTATATATATGATTACTGGGTCATAAATGTACTGGCTACATTAATTTTAAGAATTTTTATGATTTTCGGGGTATGGAAAATGAAGCGGGATTGAAACTGATTTTGTGGATTGGTACAATAATAATGATCTTTTTGGCACTTGGTGTCCTGGTGATTACATTGTTGTACCATAAAAAAGTATATAAAATCAGGAGAAATGAATCTGATAATTTAACGTGAGTTCGATATAAAAAAAGTAATTTTTTTAAAAGAAAAAAGCAGAAA
>CAYXXY010000033.1:0-17161 GCA_964469175.1 uncultured Flavobacteriaceae bacterium | reverse complement strand
TAACAGAAATATTAACAACCTTAAAATTAATCTCGTTTAATAATGCACTACGGGTCGTTTCATAATAATAAGTAAAAAGATTAATTAAGATTTTGTATTTTTAAAACAGCCAAATTCCAATCAAATTGAAAAAAAGAAAAGGATTATTTGCCCAAATTAAAAGCTATTTCAGAAAAATAAATGGTGCGGTATTGATCGTTTATTTTGCAATACTACTCGGAATTGGAGCATCACTTCTTATAAAACCATTCCACGAGGATCTTTCATTGAATCTGGTTTCTGAAATAATTGGTGCTGCGTTTATCATTTTTGTTATTGATTTTCTACTGGTGAGAAGCAAAACCAAAAGATGGGGAATTGTTCAAAAACAAATTGATTATCTCATTGCCAGAACCATCAGCAGATTACGGGACGGGATGACCAGCCGTGCATTCTCGTTTAATCCGCTGGTTTCAGAATCATTGCCCGAAGAAGAAATCCTTGAGGATATAAGAAAACAACGAGAAGAATTCCTAAATGAACTAACACTTTTAACCGAAGAAGAACTTTCCAAAAGAATAGACATTCAATTTTTCAGTGAAGACAATTATGAATATTTCAACGAGAAAGCTGATGAAATCTGGAACATTTTAAATATGAAATATTCAGAATACTTAGAACCTGAACTCGTCTCACTTTTAATGGACAATCACACCCACCTCAAAGATGTTTGTGCTCATATCAGGTTTTACAAGAAATCTGAGCGTTTTCCAAATGAAAAAGACTATTATCAATCAGCCGGTTTAAAAGGGGCCTCACACAGTTTTAAAGAAATCATCAGGATTGTAATCCTCCTTAAAGAAGAAGGGTATTCAAGACCGGCTAAATAAAATTACTTAATAAGTTGAAAAAGGATTTCGTCCTTAAATTCGCCTCCGTAAAAATTCCAGTCCCTTTTAATTCCTGATTTTTTGAACCCGGCTTTTTCAAAGAGTTTCATACTTTTTTTATTATCGGAAGTAATATTGGCATACACCTGATGCACGTTCAAATGAGAAAAAGCGTAATGACACACCAATTGAACAGCTTCAAAAGCATAACCTTTTCGACGTTGATCAGAATCTTCAATGATGATACTTAAACCAACCCTTTTATTTTTTGGGTCAAAATCAAAAAAATCAATCAGGCCAATGACTTTGGCTTTTAAATCAGTAATCACAAGTCGCAGTTGTTTCACATCATAAATATCCCTCAATGAATTTTCGAGGTATTGTTTGAGAACAAATTTTGAAAGTGGTGTTTGAGTGTGACCAAACTCCCAGAATTCTGTATTGTTTTCCAGCCGGTAAAGGAAGTCCAAATCTGAAGGCTCCAACGCCCTAAGTTTTATTTTTTCACCTTCAATCATTCAAATTCACCTTTAAAGACCATTACTGAGGGGCCAATTAGCCATATATTTTTGTATCCTGAATCTATAACTTCAAAAGTGACTTTTAAATCACCTCCCGGTGTTTTTAGATTTACTGTATTGGAAGTTGTTTTGCCTGTTTTATGCATCGCTATGGCTACAGCTGTAACTCCGGTACCACAGGAAAGGGTTTCTCCTTCCACACCCCTTTCATAAGTTCGTACAGAAAAAGTGTCACTGTTAATTTGTTTTACAAAATTGACATTGGCGCCTTCCTTTCCATATTTCTCATATCTGAGTTTTGCTCCTTCGGTTTGTATATCAAGTCGGTCAAGCTGGTCACAAAGCTCAACGTGATGGGGAGAGCCGGTATTTAAAAAAGCATGGGAATCTTCCATTTGAATTGAATTGACATCATTCATTTTTAAGGAAACGATTCCTTTATTTATAGTTGCTTCGTGAATGCCGTCTATGGCTTCGAACGAGGTTTTTTGATTGATGATTCCCAGAAAATTTGCAAAATGCACCAAACACCTACCCCCGTTGCCACACATACTGCTTTGGTTTCCATCGGCATTGTAATAAACCATTTTAAAATCCAGGGTAGGATGGTTTTCCAAAAGGATTAAACCGTCTGCACCTATGCCAAATTTTCGGTCACAAAGTGCAGCGATGCGTTTGGTATCATTTTTGAAAAAAGTTAGTTGCCGATTGTCAATAATAACAAAATCGTTACCTGTTCCTTGATATTTGTAAAAGTCAAATTGCATGTTGCAAAGGTAATGAAAGCGGCCTGTTAAATGCCCGTTAAAAGCATTTTAATTGCCAGGACAATCTAATAATTTTACGAAAAGAAATGTTTAAACACTTAAATTTTAGACCTATGAAAAAATATGTAAGCTTATTTTTTATTGCTCTTTTTTCGGGAGTAATCACCTTAAGCGGATACAAAATGTTTGTTGAAAAAGAATCAGTTTCAAGTGTTACGATGAGTGAAGTTCCAAGTTTGATTCCCACAAATTTTTCAATCCCAAATTTTGTTGAAGGCACCAATATCGATTTTACTTTTGCCGCTGAAAAAACTGTGAATGCTGTTGTGCACATAAAAAACAGAACAGTTACCACAGGCCCCACAAATATATTTGAATACCTTTACGGAAGAGGCCAGCAACGTGAGGTTGTTGGATCAGGAAGCGGGGTTATAATTAGCCCTGATGGTTATATAGTAACCAACAATCACGTGATTGACAATGCATCTCAAATTGAGGTTGTGCTTAACAATAACATATCCTATGCTGCTGAGTTGGTGGGCACTGACCCGAGAACAGATATTGCACTTTTAAAAATAAATGCCGAAAACGATTTACCTTTTGTTCCCTTTGCTGATTCAAATGCTATAAGAGTGGGTGAATGGGTTCTTGCCGTGGGAAATCCATTTAATTTAACATCAACGGTAACCGCCGGAATAATTAGTGCAAAAGCCAGAAATCTTGGCGACTTTGACGGCAACCCCCAATCCTTCATTCAAACCGATGCTGCAGTAAATCGCGGAAACAGTGGTGGTGCTTTGGTGAATGTAAATGGAGAACTGGTGGGTATCAATACAGCTATTACTTCACAAACTGGTTCATTTATTGGCTATTCGTTTGCCGTGCCCTCAAATGTGACGAGAAAAGTAATTGAAGACATACTTGAATATGGCAATGTACAAAGAGCCATTTTAGGTATACAGGTCTTGAACCCCTCTTCTAATGAGGCGAAAGAACTGGGAGTGGGTAATTTACAGGGTGTGTATATTTCAGATATTGAAAAAGGAAGCGGTGCAGATTTAGGCGGATTGAGAAAAGGCGATGTGATAAAAAAACTGGACAACATCAGTATAAGCAGGTTTTCAGATTTATCGGGTTACCTCACAACCAAAAGACCCAATGATGTAGTGCGGGTGACCATTGAAAGAAAAGGGCGGGAAATGGTTGTTCCGGTCACTTTGGTTAAACTTGAAACCTATTCCATTGAAAATTTAGGTCTTGAAGTAAAAAACATGAATGAAGCAGAACTTAAATCACGAGGGGCTAAAAATGGTGTAGTTGTCACCAGGCCACTCACCCGTGAAATGGCTCAATACAACCTTTCAGGGATAGTGATTACCCAAATCAATGACCAAAACATTAAAAATATTGATGATGTCAAAAAAATTATGGACAGCAGAAATGCTAATACTCCAATAAAAATCACATTTATCAATCAGGAAGGTGAAACAAACACCTTTATTTTTAGATAAAATGGAATAAAAAACCACTCTAGCTACCTCTTTGAAAATCAACCTTCAAAGAGGTATTTATTTTTATCAATATCCTTTACTATAACGTTTGAAATAATTAATTTTGCACCAAATTTTAGTACACACCTAATCCTTTAACAACATACGCTATGAGTTATCATAAAGTTTATGAAAAAGAACTTTCTTTTCAAGCAGACAGAAGACGCGCATCTGTAGAATTTATTAAAATAGTGAGTGATCTATGGTATGACAAATCCATTGAGCTCGTTTTATTTAGAAACCAATTGATCGACAAAAATGTAAGTGAAATTCTAAACTTACACGAATATGCCGGTGAATTTGTTCAAAAACCCATTTCTATTTTTGACTCTGTTGAAATTGCTCAAGCCATCAAAATGCTTGATTTACCACCAGCTAAGCTTGATATCGGAAAACTAACTTACGAGTTTCACCTGGAAGATGACAAATACAGTGACGCTCTAGCGTTTGTATCAGACAAATTAAAAGACGCTTCAAAAATTGAGACCAATAAACCTAAAGATGTTGTTCTATATGGATTTGGCCGTATTGGAAGACTTTTAGCAAGAGAATTAATGGCGCGCACCGGTAAAGGAAGCCAATTAAGACTAAGAGCTGTGGTAACCCGTGGAGCAATTGATCAAACAGTTTTAGAAAAAAGGGCATCTTTACTACAATACGACTCAGTACATGGCGATTTTAACGGAACCGTTCAAACTGACCTTGAAAACAATGCATTACTTATAAACGGAACCACCGTTCATATGATTTCTGCAAACGGTCCTGAAGAAATAGACTATACAAAATATGGCATCAATGATGCGCTTGTTATCGATAACACCGGAGCGTTCAGAGACGATAAAGAATTAGCACGACACTTAACCTCAAAAGGTGCTTCAAAAGTATTATTAACTGCACCCGGCAAAGGAGTCCCTAACATTGTACATGGTGTAAACCAAAAAAACTACAGTCCTGATGAGGTGGATATTTTTTCGGCAGCGTCCTGTACTACCAATGCCATCACCCCGGTTTTAAAGGCAATTGAAGATTCTTTCGGAATTGTACAAGGGCATCTGGAAACCATACACGCCTACACCAACGACCAGAATCTGGTTGACAATTTTCACAAAAAATACCGTAGAGGACGTGCTGCAGCTCTAAATATGGTTATCACCGAAACCGGTGCAGGAAGTGCCGTTGCCAAAGCATTGCCAGAACTTGCCGGAAAATTGACTTCAAATGCCATTAGAGTTCCTGTTCCAAACGGTTCATTGGTAGTGTTAAGCCTGGAGCTTAAAAACAAAACCACCAAAGAAGGCATAAATGCTGCCCTTAAAAAATATGCCCTTGAAGGCGATTTGGTAGAGCAAATTAAGTATTCACTTAATAACGAGTTGGTATCCAGCGACATTGTTGGCACTTCAGCTCCTGCAATTTTTGACAGCAATGCAACCATCGTAAATGAAGCCGGCACAAATGCTGTACTTTATGTTTGGTATGACAATGAATATGGATATAGCCATCAAGTTATTCGTTTAGCCAAATACATTGCTAAAGTAAGACGATACACTTATTATTAGTATAGGTTTAATCAAAATCAAAACCACTTTAGAGCTTTCTAGGGTGGTTTTTTTCTTGAAGTAAGTTTTAAAATTATAACGTAAATTTGTGCAAGAACTCTCAATTATAACTAAATGGACAAAGCAACAAAGCACGAGGAGCTATTAAATCTGGCAAATCTTGATATAAAAGATGGTTTTTTTGAAGAAGCGACAAAAAAATTAGAGCAAATCATAAGTGAAAATCCAAACTTTGGTAAGGCTTACAACCATCTTGGATATCTGTATGAGGTTAAATACAGGGATTTTGACAAAGGAGAAACATTATATAAACTTGCTATTGAAAAAAGCCCACTTTACACTGCAACCTATTACAATTATGCAATTTTGTTATCAACTTTAGGGAAGTTTGACGAACTAAAAGAATTATTGGACACTGCTTTGACTATACCGAGCATTGTAAAAGCAACCATTTATAATGAATATGGAATTATGCTTGAACAGCAAGGAAAGTTGGACGAAGCAATCGAATATTACAGAAAATGTGCTTTAAATTCAATGGATACTAATGTAATTGAAAGAGCAAAACTATCCATCGATCGCTGCAGATTGAAAAAAGAAATATAATTTTCTTTAAGAAGAGAAAGTTGACAAAAAAAGTATGCGCATAGACATCATCACCGTTTTACCTGAATTACTTAAGAGCCCATTTGAAGCCTCCATTTTAAAGCGTGCAATTGAAAAGGGTCTTGTTGAAATTCATTTTCATAATTTAAGAGATTATGTAACTGACAATTACCGCCAAGTGGATGATTATCAGTTTGGGGGCGGTGCCGGAATGGTAATGATGATAGAACCCATTGATAAATGCATCAGCAAGTTGAAAAGTGAGCGCAACTATGATGAGATTATATATATGACCCCAGATGGTGAAACGCTCAAGCAGCGTATGGCCAATCAACTTTCTTTACAGGAAAACCTTATTATCCTCTGTGGTCACTATAAAGGTGTTGACCAGCGTGTGAGAGACCATTTTATAACACGTGAAATTTCCATAGGCGATTATGTTTTGAGCGGCGGTGAACTGGGTGCTGCAGTTTTATGTGATGCTATTATCAGGTTGATTCCAGGTGTTTTGGGAGACGAATCCAGTGCTTTAACAGACTCTTTTCAGGATGATTTGCTGGCACCACCCATTTATACCCGCCCGGCAGAGTATAAAGGATGGAAAGTCCCTGAGATATTATTGAGTGGCAATTTCCCAAAAATAGAGGCCTGGCGGGAGGAAGAAGCATTCAAACGCACTCAGGAAAGAAGACCAGATTTGCTCAACGAATAATTTAAAAGAATAATTCGGAATTCAATTTAAATAATTATATTTGCACCCGCATTGAAAAGTGCAATCACTTCAACCTCTGGCGAAAATCGTGAATGTTGTTTTGATTTTAATTCCAACTTAAATTACAATGGAAGATTTAGTAAAATTTGTTCAGGACGAATTCGTTACAAAAAAAGAATTCCCAAAATTTGGTGCCGGTGATACCATCACTGTGTATTACGAAATTAGAGAAGGTGAAAAAACCAGAACCCAGTTTTTTAGAGGTGTGGTTATTCAACTTAGAGGTACAGGTGCATCTCAAACCTTTACCATCAGAAAAATGTCTGGAGATGTTGGTGTAGAGCGTATTTTCCCAATCAACCTTCCTACATTACAAAAAATTGAAGTGAACAAAAAAGGTAGCGTTAGAAGAAAACGAATCTTTTACTTCAGAGAACTTACAGGTAAAAAAGCAAAAATTAAAGAAAAAAGAGGATAATTTTTTCTTTAAACGCAGTAAAATTAAAGCTCCGCAAGTCGGGGCTTTTTTTATGAACTATTGTTAATAACTATGGTGGATAATTTGTTGATTTATAATGGCATAAAAAACTTGCATATTAGAAACCAGGTCATATATTTGAAATATCAAAATGATAGTTCGACGCAGCTAACACTAAATTGAAAACTAATTTTGATCTTAAAGTTAAGTTCTTTGTCAAGTTATATTATTCGTTTGAAGTACCTCCCGAATCCTTTGGATTACGGAATCGGTATTAGAATAATAAACAAACAGGGTGAGAGTTAGAATACGGCAACCAATCTTCTGATTGAAATGTGTTTTCACAAACAGCAGCCCGGTATGATAATGCACGGTGCGGGAAATGTAATAAACCTGCCTTGAAACCGAAAGGTTTGCCGGTAAAGGTTATTGTATTTTAAAGTACCTGATCGAAGCAGTTAACACTAAATTGAAATGTACTTTTGACAACTGACTTACTTTCTGTGGGCTTTTGCATTTGCCTGAGTACAATCTGAATTCATTGAATTCAGCACTGGTATGAGAATGTAAAGGTCAGGATTGAGAAACCGGAATTTAACTTTCGGGTTAAACAAGGTTTGAAATCCAGTGAGGTAATTCACGACACAGGACACGTAATTATCCTGTCTTGTCATCGAAAGATGAGTCGGTAAAGAATTATTTTCAGGAAAGCCATCCACCTCTTGAGGCGGATGGCTTTTGTATTTAAACCAATCCTCAATTTCTCCCTAATAAAATAATAACAAGTTGTCACTTTTAAAAGGTTTCATAAATATGTATATTTGCATTCCTTGTTAAAATTAACGCTCATGACCAAAAAATCCACAATCATTTATACCATAACAGACGAAGCACCTGCACTTGCAACCTATTCATTTTTACCTATTGTTCAGGCGTTTGCTGCACCTGCAAATATTCAACTGGAAACCAGGGATATTTCCCTTGCAGGCAGAATATTAGCTAAATTTCCCGAATACATTAGTCCTACCCAAATGATAGCAGATGACTTGGAAGAACTTGGCGAACTCGCAAAAACTCCCGAGGCAAATATTATAAAGCTTCCAAACATCAGCGCCTCTGTTCCACAGCTTAATGCTGCAATCAAAGAACTTCAGGAAAAAGGATATGCAATCCCTGACTATCCTGAAGAACCTAAAAATGACGAAGAAAAAGATATCAAATCAAGATATGATAAAATCAAAGGAAGTGCTGTAAACCCTGTGCTCCGTGAAGGAAACTCAGACAGAAGAGCTCCACGTGCAGTAAAAAATTATGCAAAAAAACACCCACACTCTATGGGTGAATGGAGCAAGGAATCAAAGTCACACGTTTCAACAATGAGATCAGGTGACTTTTTTCATAATGAAAAATCAACCACTATAAGCCAGGATGATCAATTGCAAATAGTTCACATTGACAATTCCGGGAATAAAAAAGTGTTGAAGGACCAAATTAAGGTTCTTAAAGGAGAGATTATCGACGGAACATTTATGAGTAAAAATGCCCTACTGGCCTTCCTCAGAGAACAAATAGCTGACGCAAAAAATCAAGACGTGCTTTATTCGCTTCATATGAAAGCCACTATGATGAAGGTTTCAGACCCCATTATTTTTGGTTATGCCGTTACTACTTTCTTTTCGGAAGTTTTTACAAAACATTCAGCTACGCTTGAAAAAATAGGGGTTGATGTGAGAAATGGTTTTGGTGATTTGGTTTCAAAAATTGAAAACTTAAGTCCTGAAGAAAAAACACAAATTGAAGCAACTATTAACAGTAGTCTTCAAAACGGACCCAGTCTGGCAATGGTAAATTCAGATAAGGGAATTACCAACCTGCACGTTCCAAGCGATGTGATTATCGATGCCTCAATGCCGGCGATGATTAGAAGTTCCGGGCAAATGTGGAATGCAGAAGGAAAACAACAAGACACAAAAGCTGTTATTCCGGACAGCAGTTATGCCTCGGTATATCAAGCCACCATTGATTTTTGCAAAGAAAACGGCGCTTTTGACCCAACATCTATGGGTAGTGTTTCAAATGTGGGATTGATGGCTCAAAAAGCTGAAGAGTATGGCTCACACGACAAAACTTTTGAGATCTCTGAAAATGGAAAAGTTCAGGTAATCAATTCAACAGGTGAAATCTTGATGGAGCACATGGTCGAGCAAGGTGATATCTGGAGAATGTGTACCGTGAAAGATGCACCCGTTCAGGATTGGGTAAAACTAGCAGTTAATAGAGCGAGAGCAACCGGAAGCCCAACAATTTTCTGGCTTGACAGTCACAGGGCTCACGACGCTCAACTTATTGACAAAGTAAATCTTTATCTAAAAAACCACGATACTTCAGGTCTGGACATTCAAATTCTTTCACCTGAGCAGGCTACGCTCTTTTCTTTGGAACAAATCAAAAAGGGAAAAGATGTAGTTTCAGTTACAGGAAATGTATTGCGCGATTATTTGACAGACCTTTTCCCCATTCTGGAAGTGGGCACGAGTGCCAAAATGCTCTCCATTGTCCCATTAATGAACGGTGGCGGATTGTTTGAAACCGGTGCAGGTGGTTCTGCCCCAAAACACGTGGAACAATTTCTGGAAGAAAACCATCTGAGATGGGATTCACTTGGGGAGTTTTTAGCCTTAGGTGTTTCCCTGGAACATCTTGGCGAAAAAGACAACAATCAAAAAGCATTGATACTGGCTGAAGCACTTGATGAAGCTACTGAAAAATATTTAGACAAAGACAAGTCCCCCAGACGAAAAGTTGGTGAACTCGACAACAGGGGCAGTCATTTTTATTTAGCCATGTACTGGGCTGAAGCACTTGCTAATCAAGAGAAAGACAGCACTTTTAAAGCAATTTTTACAGAAGTTTCCAATCAAATGAAAGATAAGGAGGTTGAGGTCATATATCAACTTAATAAAATTCAGGGTAAACCCGTGGATATTGGTGGTTACTATATGCCCGACATAAATCTGGCCTATCAGGCTTTAAGACCTAGCGACACTTTTAATTCAATCTTAAAATTGATTAAAGGTTAAAATTAAAAAGGGCTGCCGTTGTAGGCAGCCCTTTTTTTTATGACAACTTTTAATTAATAGGCAGGAATTGAATTGATGTATTTTGTCAATTCTGTTTTACTGCTTGAAAAAGACAAGGCTTCCCTCACCACAAAATAATTTTCTGGATCAACGGTTCTGGTGTATGCAGCTTTTGCAAACTGAAGCCTTCCTGATTCAAACGACACAAGTTTCATCAATTCTTTTATTTGGTTTGAAGTAAAGAAATTATTCCTCAAAGTCGATTCAAGTAACTCTACTCGGCTGGAATCAAATGACTCAGACTCTACCGTTCTTCTAAGTTGTTGAAACATCATATTATTCATCACAGGAGGACGTTCAACAACAATAACAGGTTCATCAATCATATAAGGTTCAATTCCAAAAACTTCAAAATTCCCGTTTCTGAAAAAGGCAAAGGTAGTTGCATTGCGGGCAAGATTAATCCCTCCATCATATACAAGTACTCTCCTGTTACCTCTCATTTCAAAAATGAGTACCGGATGAAAACCACTGCGTAAATCGTCAATAAGTAAAACATCTCGGTTTACCTGAAATCTCTCCTTGCCAATTTCAAAAGTATAGTTTGTCCTAGATTGAGAAAATTCAACCTGAAGACTAGCGTTTCTACTTTGGCTGTAGCCAAATTCAAAAAGAAAAAGAAACGAAACGGTTAAAAGTAATTTTGCTTTCATAAGGCTTGGTGTTGTGGTTATTTTAAGGCTTTTTCAATTGCCGTGCCAAAAATAAACCAAATTAATAAAATCTAAAGGATATGATTTTCTTAACAATTTAAAATTATTGAATGTTTTAAATTTACTTCTAAAAAAATTGAAGAAAAATTACAGATTTATTACCCTGTTATTATTATTTATTCCTCATTTTATTGTCGCTCAAACCGAAAGATTTGTTCTAAGTGGCACTGTCTCACAAACCGGCTCTAATGAAACACTAATTGGTGTTAATGTATTAATTCCTCAATTCAACACGGGTACTATCACCAACGAATATGGCTTTTATTCCATTACACTTGATAAGGGAGTGTATGAAGTAGTTTACAGCAGCCTTGGTTATGAAACAGTTGTGAAAAATGTTGATTTAAATAGAAACACCCGCATTGATATTCTATTGAGTGAAAGCACAGAAACTCTTGATGAAATTGTTATCCAGCAAGATATAGAAAGGCTAAATATCAGGCGGCCACAAATGAGTGTGAATGCACTTTCCATAAACACCATTAAAAAAATGCCTGTAGTTCTTGGTGAGACAGACGTAATAAAGTCTATGCTTTTGCTGCCAGGAGTTACCAGTGCCGGTGAAGGAGCCAGCGGATTCAATGTAAGAGGAGGCGCTGCAGATCAAAACCTGATATTGCTAGACGAAGCAACGCTTTACAATTCTTCACATTTATTCGGTTTCTTTTCAGTCTTCAATCCTGATGCCATCAAAGACCTTAAACTTTATAAAGGCGGAATTCCTGCTCGCTATGGCGGAAGAATTTCTTCAGTTTTAGATATTTATCAAAAAGATGGCAACCGCAATGAATATAAAGGCACCGGAGGAATCGGGCTTGTTTCCAGCAGACTATTATTGGAAGGCCCCATAGTCAAAGAAAAAGGCTCTTTTTTATTTGGTGGGCGAAGCAGTTATGCGCACTTATTTCTTCCGTTATTTGACAACGACAATATTGCCTATTTCTATGATTTGAACACCAAATTAAGTTATAGACTTAACGAAAGTAACAGTTTATTTTTGTCAGGCTATTTTGGAAGGGATGTTTTTGAAATATCAGACAGCTTTAGCAACACTTTTGGAAACACCACTTTAAACCTTAGGTGGAATCACCTTTTTTCAGACAAATTGTTTTCCAATCTTTCTGCAATCTATTCAGACTATTACTATGGGCTTACTTTGGATTTTGTGGAATTTGATTTTGACAGCGGTATCAGAAACTTCAATTTAAAATATGATTTGAAACATTACCTTTCAAACAAATTTCAACTCAATTATGGAATCAACTCCATTTACTACAAATTCAATCCGGGTGAATTAAACCCTTCAACAGAAACATCGGGAATCAACCCTTTGAAATTGGCTGACAAATATGCTTTTGAAAATGCAGCATATGTTGAAGCAGAAATTCAAATCACAGATAAACTTGCAGTTCAGGGCGGTTTGCGTTTTTCAACATTCAACAGATTGGGACAAAATGAGTTTTATGTCTATGAAAACGATAACCCCATTCTATTTAATAACGATTTAAAGATTTATGAAAAAGCAACCCCAATTGACACGCTGAATATATCAAGAGGAACCACAATCAAATCGTTTATAAATCCTGAACCCAGATTTTCTGTTGCTTATCAATTGAATGATGTTTCTTCCATAAAGGCAAGTTACAACAGAATGACACAATACATTCACCTGATTTCAAACACGACCTCTCCTACTCCTTTTGATGTCTATGCACCTAGCGGAAAATACATAGATCCCCAACTTGCTGACCAAGTGGCACTAGGATATTTCAGGAATTTTGACAATTATTCCCTCGAGGTTGAGACTTTTTACAAAGAAGTAAAAAACAGATTGGATTATGTTGATGGAGCCAATTTAATTGCCAATAATGCCATAGAGCAGGTTTTACTATCCGGTGAAGCAAGGGCTTATGGTCTTGAAGTTTTATTTAGAAAAAACACCGGAAAACTACAGGGATGGATTGCTTATACCCTTTCAAGAAGTGAACAAAGAACCCCCGGAAGAACACCGGAAGAAATTGGAATCAACAATGGCGATTGGTATTTATCTGCCTGGGACAAAACACACGACATATCAATAACCACAAGCTATGAATGGAATGAAAAGTGGACATTTGGAGCCAATTTTATCTTTCAAACCGGGCAACCATTCACATTTCCAAACGGACAGTATATTTACAACGGAATAATAGTTCCCACATTTGAAGCAAGAAACAGCAGCCGACTTCAGTCATTTCACCACCTGGACCTTTCGGCAACATTAACGCCAAGAAGAAATAAAGACAGAAACTGGCAATCAGAATGGGTGCTTAGCATTTATAATGTCTATAACCGGATGAATGCAGCTTCAGTTTCATTCAGGCAAAATAGTGATACTTTCAGGAATGAGGCTGTAAAACTTTCAATTTTTGGAATAATCCCCTCAGTAACTTATAATTTTAAATTTTAAAATGAAGAACTTAAAATATATCCTGGTCCTTTTCGCTTTAAGCGTAATATCCTGTGAAGAGGTTATCGATTTAGATTTAAATACTGCAGAGCCAAAACTGGTTATAGAAGCATCTATAAACTATTATCCTGAACCAAATGTTACAGAGTTTCCTAAAATTAAACTTAGTTTAACCGCGCCATATTTTGATTCAGAAATTCCGCCTGTTACAGATGCTGAAGTTACAATTACAGATGAAACTGGCAACATTTATCCCTTTTTACATGGTGAAAACGGGTGGTATTATGGTGATATTGAACCAATGGAAAATGTAAGATACACACTGGAAGTTATTTATAAAGGGGAGCTATATTCAGCAACCAATCAACTTGTAAGTACTGTTCCCATTGAATTTGTCGAGCAGAGAAACGATGGAGGGTTTTTGGGAGAAGATATTGAACTCAAAGCATATTTTACAGACCCTCCCGGGGAAAGAAATTTTTATTTCTTTGAAGGAATCTCTTCTAAAGGAAATGTATATGATGCTTTAAGTGATGAATTTTTTGATTGTAATCTTATTTTTGGATTCTATTCTAACGAGGACCTAAAGCCCGGGGACGTTGTTACTTTTAGACTATATGGCATCAATGAACGAAATTATAACTACATTTTCACACTTTTACAACAAGGTGATGCTCCCGCCGGACCGTTTGAAACCCAACCGGCCACGGTGAGAGGAAATATTACAAACCAAACCAAACCCGATAATTTTCCTTTGGGGTATTTTAGAATTTCAGAAGTCTATCATTTTTATTATACAGTTCAATAAGTATGTTTAAATTTGTGGTATGAGTTTTATTAAAACCACAGAAGCAGATTCAAGCTATGACCATTTGGAAAAAATGGAAGTGAAAGAATTGCTTGAAAATATAAACAATGAAGACAAAACTGTGGCTCTTGCCGTTGAAAAAGTCCTGCCACAAATTGAAGCTTTGACTAATATCGTAGTTGAAAAACTTAAGACTGGCGGAAGACTTTTCTACATTGGCGCAGGAACAAGCGGGCGTTTGGGTATTCTCGATGCCAGTGAATGCCCGCCAACTTTTGGTGTTCCACATGACTTAGTGATAGGCCTCATTGCGGGTGGTGATACTGCCATAAGAAAAGCGGTCGAATTTGCAGAAGATTCAGTCACTCAAGGCTGGGAAGATTTAAAAGCATACCACATTTCTTCTGAAGATATCGTAATAGGAATTGCGGCATCAGGAACAACCCCTTATGTGATTGGTGCTTTGAAAGCTTGCAATTCAAATAATATCATCACCGGTTGTATTACGTGTAATTCAGGTAGTCCACTTTCCAAAACAGCAAAATTCCCGATTGAAGTCGTTGTTGGACCAGAATTTGTAACAGGAAGTTCCAGGATGAAAGCCGGTACAGCCCAAAAATTGGTATTGAACATGATTTCAACCACTGCCATGATACAACTGGGAAGGGTTAAGGGAAACAAAATGGTTGATATGCAATTAAGCAATAACAAGCTGGTGGAACGCGGAATTAAAATGCTCATGAAAGAACTAAATCTCTCTGAAAAAGAAGCAAAAGCACTTTTAGAAGAACATAAAAGTGTTAGAAAAGTAATTACAAATTATAAAAGAGGTTAATTTTGAAACAGACAGATAAAAAGGTATTGATGAGCGGTGTCAAATTTATGGCTCTTTCACTTCCACTTATGTTTATGGGGCCTTATTTTATAACACTTGGGTTTTTAAATAAAACCAACGTTACTTTCTTTTTGTTTTTTCCTATTGGATTAATTATCGCGATTGCTGCAGTTTATTTTGCTTTTAAAGGATTGAAAAATATAATGAAATCTATGTTTGGCTAAATAAAAAAGCCACCCCAAGGGGTGGCTTTTTCAATATATCTTAATTTTACTTCTTTATGACTTTAACAACTTTACTTCCACTTTCTGAATTAACTCTTATTAGATAAATAGCATTTGGAAGAGTTGACAAATCAATTTCAACCTGATTTGAATCAAACTCTTTGTTTAATACCACTTGACCCAATAAGTTGCTAACAGTAACTCCTGTAATTGATTTATTATAACTTAATTGTACAATTCCATCAGTTGGGTTGGGGTAAAAAGTAAAGCTTGAGTTATCAAAATCATTAGTGCTTAAAGTGATATTAACAGTTACTGCAAAAGGTTCACTTAAACAATCATCCACAATATTTACGGCATAATAAGTTTCACCATCAACTAATACAGTATTTAAAGGCAAAGGGTTATTACCGGCTAATGCATCTGCTTCAGTTGCAAACCAGGTAACATCGGCGGGGTCAACAACAACATCAGCCAGAGTGGCGCCTTCCATAAAGGTTTGTATGGCATCTCCAGTGGGTGTTTCAGCAATTGTTAAAGAGACTTCAACCTCAAATCTATCTTCACTTTCACAGCCATCTACGGTCTGTGTTGCATAATATAAAGATCCCGTTGTAAGTGGTGCTGAGGATGGAAGTGCTGTACCTCCTGTTGGATTTAAATACCATTTAATGTTTTGACCTATGGCTTCTAAATCAGCCACTGTATCTCCATCACAATGTGTTTGAGATGCTACTCCTGTAGGCGCATCAGGATAAGTAGTACATTCTACCAACAATACAGAACCAAAGAATTGAGCACCCCCCGAAGATATCATTGTACTAATTCCGGTAGCAACATCAATACGATGTATTCCGCCACTGTTTGTATATAAAATATTTCCATTACCCAATTCTCTAACACCTCTCAACCCGCTATGTGAATAATAGTCCAGAATGCTTCCATCGTTTACAGCAAATCTGTACACGCCTTGATTATTTCCGCTGCCTCCGGTATTGCTAAAAACACCTGCAAGCAGGTCATTATTTGCAGTAATTTGAATTTGTTGTATAAAAGTTACAACACCGGGTTCAACAATGTTACCTAGTATATTCCCATCATAATCCCTTCTTTCTATTTTAGATGTGTTAGTACCAATATAAGATATGTATACTTCCCCATCTCCATTGTCAACAATATCAAAGGATGAAACTCCACCTGTTAAAAAGAAACCTAAACTATTACCGTCCATATCAAATCTAACAATTGCATTTCCCGGAGCATCATTCTGGGTACCGGCATTAGTCACCCATACCTCACCATCAACTAACTCCATTCCTTTAATATTATCTAGCCCTCCATCAGGCATAATACCTCCTATTTGCCCTAAATGATTTCCTTCTAAATCAAATCGGTCAATTCTATCCCTAATTTGATCAGTAATCCAAAGTTCATCAGCCACCTGCAAAATAGCTTTTGGAGTTCCGGGGTCCAATGGCTCTAGGTCAATAAATGAAGGGTTTATTATATCCCCTGTTAAAGCATCAAGCAATAATACATTTGGATTTTGTATTACCGCTATTTGTTCCTGTGCATGATTATTTTCAATGAGAAATAAAAACAATCCTAAAAAAGCAAATTTGATTATTTCAGTAGTTTTTTTCATAATAATTCCATTTAAATATTTTAATTTTTTAAATATAAAAAATTTAATTTTAAAACCCTTATGAATTTAAGAACTTAAGTGATTTAAAAAGAAATCCCTTCGCAAAATGTGAAGGGATTTTAATATAAACTAATTTTTCGTATGTACTTGTTTTAAATAAAAAAAAATCCCGACTGTTTTCACAATCTGGATTTAAAGAAGGCGTCTGCACCACCCCGATAGCTATCGATGGACTGCGGCTCACCTATAAAACAAAAAACCCCTCATCAAAAGATGAAGGGTTTT
>CAYXXY010000032.1:0-18421 GCA_964469175.1 uncultured Flavobacteriaceae bacterium | reverse complement strand
CCGTGAAGACGACAGAGAAAAGGAATTTAGAGGACATTTTACCTTGAAAAGATAATATATTTTTATACCCATGAACTTAAAACAATTTACCTACATCTTTCTATTAGTGTTTATTTTTCAATACTCTAATGCTCAAGATGGAATACCAATATATTCAGACTATTTTGCTGACAATCTGTATATCCTTCACCCTTCAATGGCAGGTGCTGCCAATAGTGGTCAATTAAGGCTTACAGCACGACAACAATGGTTTGATCAAAACAATGCACCAAACCTGCAAACACTTGCTGCTAATGTCAGACTGGGTGAGAGGTCAGGAATTGGTGCCATTGCATTCAATGATAAAAACGGGTTTCATTCACAGGTAGGCGCATATTTGACCTATGCACACCATTTGAATTTTTCGCGTAGTGATATAGATTTAAACCAATTGTCATTTGGTTTAAGTGCAGGTGTAGTTCAAAGCAGACTTGATGAAACAAATTTTGATTTAAGTGATTTTGATCCCGTAATTGCCGGAATCCTTCAAAGCACATCATATTTTAATATTGATGTTGGTGCTTCATACAATTTTATGGATGTTTCTATGCATTTTACAGTTAAGAATTTAATTTTTCAAAACAGAAATCTTTTTACTCAAGATTTTGAATCTAACAATCAACGGAGGTATTTGTTGTCAGGATCTTATACTTTTGGAGGCAGATACTATTCAGATTGGACCTATGAGCCTTCATTTTTACTCCAGTTTTTTGAAAGAACCAATGAAACTGCTTTTGATGTAAACTTCAAAGTGTATAGAAAAATGGATTTTGGAAAGCTTTGGGGTGGTATATCTTACAGAAGAAGTTTTGATGGTGCTGAGTTTCAGTCGGGAGCAAGTGTTTCTTCCCAAAAATTTCAACTCCTTTCACCGGTAGTTGGTATAAATTATAATCAATTTATGTTTGCTTATACTTATTCTCACCAAATTGGAGAAGTAAGGTTCTCAAATGGCGGTTACCATCAAATTACTTTAGGGTTTAATTTCTTGGACAGAGGAAAATCATATGATTGCAATTGCCCTGCGGTGAACTAACTAAAAATCCTTTACGTCAATCTTAATTTCTTCTGAATAATTCTTAAGAAGAAACTGTAAAGTATTTGGATTTCCATTTGAATAAAATAAACAGTAAGGATTGGCTAGCTTGTCCTGTAGTATGTTTTTATCGATTAAAACAGCTTGGGTTTGTCTTGCAACTGCTTCCCCGGAATCTATTATTGTAACATTTTCAGGAAGAATTTCTCTGATTTGAGGAATTAGATAGGGGTAATGACTACAGCCCAATACCAAATGATCAATATTTGCATCAAGCATTGGTTTTAGGTAGTTGCTAAGCAAAGCAGTCATTTTTTTTGAATATAGTTCTCCACTTTCAATAAGTGTCACCAAGCCTTCGCCAACGACTTCTGTAATTGTAATGTTTTGCGCATACAGTTCAGAAGTTTTGCTGAATAATGCACTTTGCAGAGTACCTTTTGTAGCCAGTATTCCTACTTGTTTGGTTTTGGTGTTTAATGCCGCCGGCTTTATGGCAGGCTCAATTCCAATAAATGGAACAGGATACCTTTGCCTCAATAGGTCAATGGCATTTGTTGTAGCGGTATTGCAGGCAACAACTATTATCTTTGAATTGAGTTCAAGAAGCTTTTCAGTGTTTTTTATACTTAGTGCTATGATTTCATCCTTTGATTTGTGTCCGTAAGGGGCATTTTTGCTGTCGGCCAGATAGATAGTGTTTTCCCACGGCAACATTGCGTGAATCTCTTTCCAGATCGATGTTCCACCTACACCGGAGTCAAATATTCCAATAGGGTTGTTTTGCATAGTATAAAAATAAAAACTGCCCGATGATTTTCGGGCAGTTTTAAGATTATTTTTTTTTGGAGAATTAAATTCCTAATTCCCTTTTTACAGCAGGCAATAAATCTTCACCCTTTGCAACGATTAGACCGCTGCCGGGAGTAGCATCCATTACATACTGAATGCCTTTGTCATTGGCTACTTTTTCGATAGCCTTTCTTGCTTTTTCAAAAAGAGGGGTAAACAGGTCTGCTTCTTTTTTCTGCAAATCCATACTTGCATTTTGACGGTATTCACCAATCTTTTGCTGTGCTGATTGTACTTCCTCAACTCTTCTTCTGTTTTCAGCTTCAGTTTTGCTTTCAGCTTCAGCATCATATCTGGCTAACTTGGCCTCAAGCTCTCTGCCCATTGAAATCAATTCAGCCTCATAGGTTTTCTTGATGCGCTCAAGTTCATTTTGAGCAGCTCTGGTTTCAGGCATTGCTTCGATTAATGCTTGTGTGTCAATATGAGCCATTTTTTGAGCGTTTGCAGAACTAAAAGCTCCAAAAACCAACAATAAGGCTACTACCAAAGTTTTCATTTTTTTCATTGTAATGTAATTAATTGTTTTTAATTGTTTCTTGATTATTGTTTATTTATAAACCATCACCATCACCATCATCTTCGGGCAATTGTGGTGGGGTATTGTTTCCTCTTCGGGCATTTAAAATGGAGTCTTGTCTTTGTTGCCTTTCTTCTTGAATTCTTTGCCTCCTTGCTTCCTGTTCAGCAAGTCGGGCGTCTCTGATAGAATCCTGAACTCTTCGTCTCTCTGCTTGAATCTCTTCTCTTGTTGGTTGTGAACTTGTAGCTGAAGTCGTCGCTCTTCCATCAGGAGTTGAAGTTTCATCATCTCCTCCGGTTTGATTTCTTTGTGCACCGCCTTGTCTTCTTGCTTCAATCTCTGCCTGACGGGCATTTTGTATAGAATCCCTTACCCTTCTTCTTTCATTGAGAACCGCTTCCCGCTCTGCTTGTCTTTGTTGCTGGAGTTGCTCTCTCTCAGATAATCTTTTGTCCTGTTCATCTGAAAGCCCGTCACGGGTTTCTATATCTCTTCTGTCTTGCCTGCTTTCAGCTTGTGTTCTTCTGGCTGCCCTGTTTATAATTCTTATGACCTGATCGCTGATGTCATTGCGTTCGGCCGCATACAACATAACCACATCGGCAGATTTATCAAAAATAAAATCATATTGCCTGTTTGATGCAATGTCTTGAACTGCAGCAAAAACCTGATCTTGAATGGGTTGAACCAACTGCCTTCTTTGGATAAAAAGATCGCCGTTTGGGCCAAACCTGCTTTGCTGATATTCAAAAAGCTGCGCTTCCTTGATTTTTATGTCTTCTTCTCGCTCTTCAATGAGCTCCCTGGTTAAAAGCACTCGCTCGTTGCTGAGATTGAGCTTCATCTGATCAATCTCTTTTTGCTGATCATCCATGTCTTTTCTCCAGCGCTGAACCCTGCCGTCTAGTTGAACTTTGGCTTCTTGATATTCAGGCACATTTTCAAGAATGTACTCCATATCAATATAACCTATTCTGACTCCCCTTTGTGCTTGTGCCTCAACTATTACCGAAGTAAAGAGAAGAACAATGCTCAGAATTATTAATTTGTGTTTCATAATCTATTGGTTGTTTAAGAAAATATCGTGCCAAATTTAAAATTGCTGTCCAATGATAAAGTGGGTTTCCCAACCATTTGCTTGGAAAGTTCCCGGAATGGGGTCAAATCCATATCCAAAATCAATACCCAGTAATCCAAATGCAGGCATAAATATACGAATTCCTGCTCCCGCTGAACGTTTTATTTGAAAAGGATTGTAGTTTTTAAAACTGTCATAGGTCGCACCACCCTCAACAAATGTCAAAGCATAAATGGAAGCCATTTGCTTTAATGTGATGGGGTATCGTAATTCTAACGAAAATTTATTGAAAATAGTACTTCCGTCTTGGGCAGATAATGACTGATTTGGATACCCTCTCAATGAAATGATTTCCCTGCCGTCAAGACTGAAGGCGCCAAGTCCGTCACCACCCATAAAGAATCGCTCAAATGGAGGAACTCCCCTGTCTAGATTGTAGGCCCCTAGAAATCCAAATTCAACTTGTGGGCGTAAAACAAGCCTTTCAACCAAAGCTGTATACCAGGTTGCTCTAAACTTAATTTTATAATACTCAAGCCAGTTGAATCTCTTTTGGTCAATCAAACTCTGGTTAGGGGTTCCATCTTGATTCTGAAATTCAGGATCCTGACCCAACCTGCTGTATTTAACACCATTGAAAAGTGAATATGGAGGGGTTAATTTTGCAGTAACACTAAAATCTGAACCTCCTAATGGGTAAACAGGGTTAGTAAAAGTGTTGTTTCTGCTCAGTCCAATTGTGTAGGCCAAGTTGTTTGAAAAGCCATCACCAAAGGTAAATAAGCCTGTGTTGTAGTTCTGAAGGTTGTAATGCTGAAAACTAACAGCGTGTGATAAAATAAAGTGATCATCGGGCCACTGAAGCCTTTTTGCCAATCCCACAGAACCTCCTGTGATAAGGAAACGCCTGTCCCTGTCTGCACGGCGTTGCTGAAAATCATAGAAAAACTGTACCGTGTGGGAAAATGATACACTAAATTGTACAGGTTTTTTTCCACCCAGCCAAGGTTCAACTAATGAAACGCTGTATGTTTGGTAAAAACTACTGGCTTGTGCCCTTAGTGAAAGTTTTTGGCCGTCTCCCATAGGCAGTGGCCTGTAGGCTTCGCCGTTTAATATGTTACGTAAAGAGAAGTTGTTGAATGAAAGCCCCAGGGTACCCACAAAACCGCCGCCGCCATAACCGCCTTGTAATTCAATTTGGCTGGCGCCACGTTCTTCAACCCTAAACTCCATATCAAGTGTTCCGGCGTTAGGGTCTACATTTTTAAAATCGGGGACTATAGTTTCCGGATCAAAGAATCCCAATTGGCTCAATTCCCTGATTGATCTCACCACGTTGCGTTTGCTGTATATCTGGCCGGGCCTTACACGTAACTCTCTATAAATTACGTGATCATTGGTTCTGTCATTCCCAACTACGGTAATGTTGTTGAAATAGGCAAGCTGTCCTTCAAATATCCTGATTTCAAAATCAATGGTATCGTTTTGAACGTTTACTTCTACAGGATTGATTCTGGAAAACAGATACCCGTTATTTTGATAAGCATTGGTAATGTCATTGGCTTCAGGGTTAGAGTCGTCTGCAATCCTTTCCTGGAGAAGGATTCCGTTATAAACATCGCCTCGTTGGATGCCCAGTAACCTTCTTAATTCCTGATCTGTATAAACACTATTTCCAATAAATCTTATATCACCAAAATAATGTTGCCTGCCTTCTTCAACTTCAATAAAAAGCTCTAGCCTCTTGTCGTTTATAACAACCAATGAGTCTGAAATAATACGTGCATCACGATAACCGTTTTCCTTATACTTTTTAATAAGGTTAACTTTGTCTTCTTCAAAACCTGATTGGGTATATTTTGAGCGTTTGAAAATCCTAAGCGGGTTTTTTTGCTTGGTGTTTTTCATGGCACGGCGCAACTTTCTGTCGTTCAAATCTTCATTGCCCGCTATATTTATTCTTCTCACTTTAACTTTATTGCCTCTATCAATATTGATTTTGATATCCTGAGAAACCTCTGTACCTGTAGTGTCAATAACCGGGACTGTGCTTAAGATGACCTGAGCATTGTAAAATCCGTCTTCACGGTATTTATTGGTGATGTAATTCCGGGTGGTGGTAATCAGGTTTTTGGTAATCTTGGTGCCTTGATTAAGCTTTAAATCCCTGAGTAATTCCCTTGCTTTACCCTTTCTGATTCCTGTTATTGTAGCTTCATTTAAGGTGGGAAGTTCATTGATGTTTATTTCAAGGTCAACAACATCACCATCAATGTTTGAAACATAAATATTGACATC
Organism: uncultured Flavobacteriaceae bacterium; assembly: GCA_964469175.1. Lineage (GTDB taxonomy): Bacteria > Bacteroidota > Bacteroidia > Flavobacteriales > Flavobacteriaceae > Planktosalinus. The sequence goes on along the minus strand of CAYXXY010000032.1, from coordinate 12,592 downwards.
ACTAAAAAGATTTTCATCCCATAGCTTTTTAATCACGTTACTGATGCGCTCACCGGGTATATGAATTTCCTCGCCCTTTTTTAGCCCTGTAAAAGCGATGATAGTGAGCTCGTTAAAGCTTTGTGCGCCTGTAACGTAAATTTCACCAATGGTATATCTCTTGCCGGCATCAAGCTGATTTTGCTGCGAAAACCCAGAAAAGGTTACTAAAAACAAGAAAAATAAAACCAATGTCGATTTTATTTTTTCCTGTATTGAAAATGGGTTAGTTAAGTTGATCACTAGTTTTTCCAAATCTTCTTTCTCTATTTTGATAATTTAGTATTGCTTCAAAAAGATGCTCTTTGTTGAAGTCAGGCCATAAAACATCTGTAAAGTATAATTCTGCATAGGCTATTTGCCACAGTAAAAAATTACTAATGCGTTGTTCTCCACTGGTTCTGATTAACAAATCCACATCGGGTAAATTGTGCGTGTAAAGATGCTCATTTATAACCTTTTCATCGATATTTTCCGGCGAAATTATGTTATTTTTAACTTTAAAACAAAGGTCTTTGACTGTTTGGGAAATTTCTTCTCTTGATCCATAGCTTAGAGCCAGTGTTAATATGAGCTTTTGGTTATTCTTGGTTTTTTCTATAACCTCCAAAAGTTCTCTGTGAACCTTTGATGGCAACAAGTCAATTTTTCCAATTGCATTGAGTCGAATTTCATGTTCCTGAAGTGTCGAAATTTCTTTTTTTAAGGATGAAACCAGTAGATTCATCAATGTCCTTACTTCAAGTTTTGGTCTATTCCAGTTTTCGGTTGAAAATGCATACAAGGTCAGGTGCTTTATCCCCAGCTTGCCACATCCTTCAACAACCTCTTTTACGGCTGTAGCTCCTTGTTCATGTCCAGCCGTGCGAAAGAGCCCTTTGATTTTTGCCCAGCGACCATTGCCGTCCATAATCACGGCCAGGTGATTTGGAATTCGGTTTTTGTCTATCTGATCAATCAAACTCATGAATCTATTTTAAAAAACACAAAAACACGGCTTTCTTCCAAACATAAAGGTTAGGTTAATCCCCGTAAAAACATACCAGTCGTTGCTGTTAATATTGCCAAACTTTAAGCTTTGGTTACTGTCCAGATCGCCGGTTGGATTGCTTCCGTCTAGATTGTCAGTAAATGTATACCTTGCACCAATCTCAAACCCCAACACCATATACCTGCTCACAGTCATTTTATAACCCACAACCATTGGGATTGCCATTGCCCAGTCATTACCATATTTCTGCATCTCGTTATTCTGGCCCAAAAATAAGCTTTCATAATTAAAATATGTAATTCCTGTGTATAAATATGGAGAACTTTGTGGCTGGGTGTTGTGAGGATTAAATTCCCAAAAGGTAAACTCCATGCCTAAAGCAAATTCTAGGATACTGTTTTTAAATGAATAGTCACGCTGCTGTCTTCGAGGTTCCTTGGAATCAGCATCGTCAGATTGAATGGATGCATACATCGCTGAAAACCTGAAAGAATGCCTCTCGCTTCTGTTCCACCTGAACAATAATCCTGCGGCAGGTTGATTTGGGTTAATATAAGTAGTGGGTCCAATTTCACCCATATAATTGGCGCCACCCAGTAAGCCGCCAATCTCATAGGTCTGGGCTTGTGTGAATTGAATAAAGAACAGTATAAAAAATGCAGCTGCAAGATGCTTCATAAACCCCAAAAAGTTTGCAAATATAACACAATTGTTTACTCTGCAACGGGAATTGCAGAATAGTCTCACTTGATTAACAAACTTTGTTGAATTTTATTGCCTGATTGCATTTTCTGTTTTTGATACTTTTTCATATACAATCCCTGAAAGCACTGTGGCCTTCAAATAAAATATGGTCACTTTGGAATTGTTATTTATTGCATTGATCTCTAAGGTTGAACTGAGCGATGTACTGAACTTGCCGATGTGTCAAAACCAAATTTGGAGCTTGGAATTTGGCACTTGGAATTTGGTGCTTGGAATTTCGAATTTGGTACTTGGAATTTGGTGCTTTGAACTTGGTGCTTGGAATTTTGAATATTTCCTTGCTTTAGCTGTCCCGCTAACCTGAACACTGCTTCTGACCACTGAACACTGCAACTGAACACTCCTTTTTTTTGAATTTGGTACTTGGTACTTAGTGCTTGGAATTTGGTTCTTGGAATTTGGTACTTGGAATCCCTAATTCCGCTTATCTTCTCCCCATAATAATTTTTTTCGAAGTGTTTTGATAAAGCTATCTTCATTTAGCTGAATCATTTTTATGGTAAAAGGGGATTTTTTAATGGTAATCACTGTTTCATTGTCAATGTCTGCAATTCTGGAATCCAAAGAAACCAGATAATTGTTTTCTCTTCCGGTCACTTTAAGTTTGATTTCTGTTGTGTCAGGAATGACAATGGGCCTGGCATTGAGGTTGTGAGGCGCAATGGGGGTCAAAATGATACTTTTTGAGTTGGGCTCAATAATGGGGCCGCCACAACTCAATGAATATCCCGTGGAGCCTGTTGGGGTAGAAATAATTAAACCATCACTCCAATAAGATGTTAAATACTCATTGTTTAAATAAGTTTCAACCCGTATCATCGAAGTGGTGTTTTTTCTGATAACACTAATTTCGTTTAAAGCAAAGTTGTGTGTGTTCAGGTCGTTATGTATGGGTGAAACTTCAATACTCAACAAACTGCGTTCAGAAATATTGTAATTTCCCTCAATAATTTTTGATACAGAACCGGCAATTTCTTCCTTTTGAATACTGGCCAGAAAACCTAACCGTCCCGTATTGATGCCCGCAAGCGGAATATTTAAATCCTTGATGTATGTAATGGACTTTAAAATGGTGCCGTCACCGCCTATACTGAAAAACAAATCAAAACTAGCGTCCAGGGTCTTAAAAGTAGAATACTCATAATGGTCAGTATCAATCGCCTTGTTTTCAATGATTAATTTATAAAACTGCTCCTCAACCAATACAGTTACTTTATTTTTTCTTAATATTTCAAACAGTTGCTCAATGAAAACAGCTGAATTTTCATGATAAAACTGCCCGTATATACCCGCTTTTAGCATTTTTGAATTGTAAATTTATGTATTGCTTAATTTTCATTTTATAACTGACCACTGCCACTGACCTTCGTCCTCCGTAGGTTTACCGTAGGAGGGCCACTGACCTTCGTCCTCCGTAGGTTTACCGTAGGAGGGCCACTGACCACTAAATATTAAGGTACTTATCCAAATAATCAGACCGCTCCTTCAAATTGTCTGTCCACTTGTCCTCATCATGACTGGAAACAATCTCATAACCATACCTTCTGAATGTTTGCGTGATGGCTGTCAGTCCGGTTTCACCAATTTTGATGGTGGCCTGGGTTTTGTCATCCTCAATTTCAGAAATAAAAACTCCAAGTATTTTGGCGTTGTTTGACTCTATAATCTGGCAAATTTCACTGAATGAATAATCCCTGGAGCCTTTTTCAACGACAATTATGGCGCCGTTTTCGTTAAGGAATGGCGTGTTGTTGAACAAGTTCATAATATCAGCCAGTTCAAAATAACCTAAATAGGTGTTGTTTTCACTTAAAACAGGCATAATATTGCTGGAATGGTCTGCAAAAGCCTCCAGTATTTCAAACCAGTTGGCATCGGCCCTTACGAAAAAGGGTTCCATAGCATAGGCATAATCTGAGAGGGTTTTGGCCACATCAAAACAATGGGCATCGGTTTCGGAAACACAACCCAGAAACACACCCTCCCTGGTCACCGGGATATGGGAATAGGTAAGCTGACTGAACGCTTTTTTAACTTCAGCCATACCTGTATTGATGTCAAAGGGGTCAATATCCCTGATGATGTAAATGAGTGTGTCCACAGCCTTTGAATATTTTGTGCAAAATAATTAAAATAGTACAGATGGTCGTCATGCATCTTTGTATTTTTGTAGTTCAAAAGTACGATTTATGACCAAGCTAAGCGTAAATATTAACAAAATTGCAACGTTGAGGAATGCCCGGGGAGGCAATGTGCCCAATTTGCTGGAAGCAGCACAAAGAATTCAGGAATTTGGGGCACAGGGCATCACCATCCACCCCAGGCCTGATGAACGCCACATCCGTCATCAGGACGCCTATGATTTAAAGCCGGTGGTTTATACCGAATACAATATAGAAGGCAATCCCTTCCGTCCCTTTTTGGATATGGTAATCGAAATCAAACCCACCCAGGTCACTCTGGTGCCGGATGGGGATGACGTGCTCACCTCAAATGCCGGTTGGGACACCATCAAACACAAAGATTTTTTAGTGGATGTCATTGCAGAACTAAAGCAACACGGCATCCGCACCTCCATTTTTGTCGACCCCGACCTGAAAATGATAGAAGGTGCCAAAGCCACGGGAACAGACCGCATCGAACTCTACACTGAAGCGTTTGCCCATCAATACGAATTGGGCAACAAAGAAGGCATAAAACCTTACACTGAATGTGCTGTTTTAGCCAACCAACTGGGACTTGGCATCAACGCCGGCCACGATTTATCACTGGAAAACATCGCGTTTTTCAAGCAAAATATCCCGGGCTTGCTGGAGGTGTCCATTGGGCATGCCCTGATTTCAGAATCATTATACCTTGGATTGGAAAACGTGGTGGGGATGTATTTGCAGCGGTTGAAGGGTTAATTTAATGCGAGTTCAATAAAGAGTAAATGAGTAAGAAGCTATAGGATAAGCTATAAATATAAATCTGCGGTAATCTTTGCGATCTGCGGGCTGATTCTGCCTTTTTTTTCCGCAGATAACGCCGTTGAGCGCAGATATTTTATTTTGTCATCACTAACTATAGAAAATAATTGCAATTTTACCAGGGGGTTTGTATAAATTGAAAGTCCAATAACAAAGTATTTATACGTCTTGCAACCTTTGGTTTTAATTTATTTTTAGTGAATAAATCATATTCCCAAACTTTCTCTTTTATCCATTTTTCTCCCAGCTTTTTATATTCAACCATGCTTGCAACAACACCATTTTTGTATTTAAAAACAGTCTCATATTCTTCTATGGTCTCTGAATTATAGAGTTCTTGGATTTTAATTAAATCACCGTTTTTATTATAGAAATACTTGAGCTCGTTGTATGGTAAGGTTTGTCTTTTTGGAAATGACCTGGCGGCATAAATGAGTTTATCTTTAGAATATACCTTCTTTATCAAAGTAATGGTTTTGTTATTTGACAAATAATCCGTTCGCACTTCAAAGATGGTGTCACCAACTTTATAATTTTCGATATTATTCGGTTCGCTCGCAGTTTGAGCATTTAAAGGAGAGAAACGGCCATTGTCAAAGACACCCTCAGTTGTACTTTTAACACGCAAGGTGTCGGTAATGTGAGCAGAAGAATAATCCATTCTCTTAAATGAATCAGCCTTTGGGCTTATTTCAAATTTAACCTTCCTATAATCAGTTTTGAGTGTGTCAAAATAGAGCTTTTGTACTACTATGATTTTATCATGGTCGGCTTGCGCTATTGCATTGCCAAAGCAAATAAACAATGAAATAAGAAATATGATTTTTTTCATTTAATGAATAACTGAAAGTAAAATAAGAGTTTAGTTATTTATTTCTATTTTTTAATCATTCCAATTGATCGGAAAAGTCACAATAATGTTTCCTTTTGAATCAATCATAGCTCCATTTTCTAATTTAATTTTTTCTTCAAGAGGAATAAGGGATAATTTTTCAACAATTGTTTTTGTCAATTCTTTTATTTCGTCTGACGGATTGGTAATTCCAGAGTTCTGCATTTCCATTCTTGTTTTATAAACTCCTAAATAATGTTTTACATCCAATAACATAGGTGCTATTTAGTTAATGCTTTTTTGCTTCTAATAACATCAGCAAGGTGATTTATGTTTTCACTTAACTGCCAGGCCCTTTCAATATATAAATGAACATCAGAGTCCAATAAATTCTCTTTTTCTAATATGGTTTCCTCAATCAAGTCAATAAATAGAACGTAAATATTGTGCGTGATATAATTCCGCTGTTTTGAAATCATTTCCAGAGCAATTTTCTCATTTTTTGTGAAAAGATTATTTTCAGCTGCAACTCTTATGAGCTTTCCGAGTGTTGAATTTTTATAATTTCCTTTTATCTCGTTTCTGGTCAAAAAGAGTATTAATTCTGCTTCTAATTTTCCTGATGCCAATGCTACTTTCCCCAGTTCAGAAGTGAATTCCTCTGAATTGTGTAATAAATTGTAAAAATCTAATCCTTTACTTGTTTGTCCTTTATACATCTGCGCGTCTTAAATACAGTCAACTTAAATAAACGGGAAATTTGGGTTTATAAGGTTTAATATTATTGGAACATGTTTAGTATATAAAGAAAATTAGAACAGTAAGACTATTTCACATTGAGGACTTTAATTAGTTTTCTTTTCTAGAATATATTCTCCGTGTTCAAACTTTAGTTCCATACTATTTTTCTCAAACTTTAGTATTTCGAATGTAGTTGGAGACTCACCGAATCCAGTTACTGTTATTTTTTTTGATAACATATCATATTCCCATATGCCTTTGACATAATCCATATCAATTATTTCTGATTCATAAAACCCATTTTCTTTAAATAAAAAAATCCACTTATTTAAAATATGTGATTCTAAATACTCAAGTCCTAACTTGTCAATACTCTCCTTATTTAGAACATCTATGCAAACCCATTTACCTATTAATTCGTTCTGTGTCTGAGCTTTTGACTGAATAGAGAGGAGAGTTAAAAAAATCAATGTTAAAATATTTTTTTTCATTTTTTTATAATTAGGTTGAACTGGACACACATTTGAAAAGTTGCGAGTGAAAATGTGCTTGCTTTTCCGTCACAACCTTTAATCTATTAAAAGTAAAAAAAAATCGGTTAATAATAGGTGTTTTAATTTTTTTGCAGTTTTAGCAACTGTATTTTAATTTATTTTGATTGAACCTTTACAAATAGTGCCTTCCTCAATTCCGGTTAACCAGATTTTTAATTTTTCAGTCCGTTCTTCGGTCAATTCTTTCAAAAAAATGGAAACGCACATTGGGTAAACACTGCCGTATTCTAACTGTTTATCTTCTGCTGGAAATCTCATTTCAAGTTCAGCGTCTCGGTGGGTAATCCAGATGCACTGTGCTTTTATAAGTCGGTCAATAAAGTTCGTGTCAGCTTTATATTCGGTCAGTATCTTTTTGTAAACATTATTTAGTTCGGTATCGGCTTTTTTATATTCCTCACTTGCCTTTTTATGCATTTCGTGTTGCGTCTGTGAAAAACAGTTCCAGTTAAAAGTTATAAATAAGATTAAAATTATTCTATTCATATTGTTTTATTGCTCTTGCACATTTACAGTAATGAGTATTGTTGTTTTTTCAGTTCCCAAAATATTCACTCACATTATCACTATTAATCCTCATAATCTCACTCGTTAAAGCATTTAGTCTAAAATGTTCTTGATATTGAGGAAAACAACTCGGTCCAGCAATACTACCCGTACTTATAAGTGTACGAGCGTAATAATACAGAGATTTATCGTTTCTATTAAATCTAAGATCCAAATCGAGGTTTTTACTTGTGATTTTTCTATTGGATAAAATTTTATGAATTGAATCTACCGGGATAAAATTTATACTTTCTGATTCTATATTAGGAAAAGCAATGTGTTTGATAATTTTTCCATTGTTATCTATGCTAAAAATTAAATCATACTTTTCAATTCCTTTATCCAAGTCAGAGTATTCAAAAGCAAAGCAATAAATAGGATAATTTGTTTTTGAATCTAATTCTCTGTCTTCTTTTGATCCTTCCCCGTAAATCATTGCAAAGTGTTCGTTTTTTTCACTTCTTGAATCTAAGGGTTCGTTAGAAAAAATGTAGCCATAACTAAAAACGGTTTTATCTAAAAACGGTTTTCCAATTTTACCAAAAAGATATTTTCTTGCAGAATCTTGAACTTGTTCCGGAAACTCTTCTATGTTATTGGTTTTTATCTCATACCTACTTTTTATACTCCCACACCAATCTGTTAAAGATACTGTTTGTGGATAATTTTCTTCATACTTGTCATCAATGCACGAAATTAATTCCCCCATTGCATATGGCAGAAATCCTAATAAAACAATTGCGATTATAATTATTTTATTTTTCATTCCCCTTTTAAACAGGTTTGAAATTTCATATTTGGATATTAGTTTTCCTAGAGATATAATAATCAGGATCAATAATAATATTAATTCCAAGTGAGTATGAAATATTAAACCACCGTATATATTTACAAAAATTATAAGATAAGTCAATAGAAGAAAAGAAAGAGGTATGATGAGATAATTGTACCGAGATTTTTCTTTTAAATAATCAATGCCGATTATCAAACTTAAAATTCCAAAAACTAATGAAGTAAAAGTACCTAAATTAATATAAACAATATAAACCAAAAAAAGATCGGGAATAAAGTCGGGAATATAGTAATGGTATAAATCATAAAAAAATTATATAGAAATAACAATCCAAAAACCAACCATACAATACCTATAATTTTTTCTGTATTAATTTTTTTCTTCATAATACCTATAGTTTCTACTTTTTTATTATTTTTTTGTCCCACGCAATCACCTGAACCCCGGTTGAGTACTGTTTCCTGTCCGGTGTGTTGCTTAATAAATTTTTAAATCTGGGGTAATCAATTTCAATTTCTTTAAAGTCCAAATCAAATAGGGGCCACTCGATATGGTGAATTTCAAATTGGTTGATTGAAATTTTCGTGTCCTGAAACAAAGCATACCTTTCAGTAAGCCACTTGTCAAGACTTGTTTTTTCATTCAGTTCCTCCCCAATTTTATAATCAAGATGCATTTGGTCACTAAATACCGGGTTGAATGAGCTGTACATAGTCCCACTTCTTTTAATTTTTGAATACCGGTATGGAAGTTCTGAAAGTGCTTTGGCAATCTTGCAAGAAAGCCTATTACCGCCTTCAATACTCAAAAAATAAACCCCGGTTTTATTTTTTGATTTCACATAAGTACGGATATTAATCTCATCAAAGTCTGATATGGGGGAAAATGATGGCAGGTATTTAGGCCGTATCTTTTCCATTGTAAAGGCAACGAGTGAAACCCAGGGCTTGCCGTCAAAAAGGTCAATTTCCAATTCATCTGGTACAAACCTTTTCAATTCCGTTAAATCTACACCCCAATGTAGAAACAGTGCATTGTTCCACTCTTGATAATAGCTCCAGCTTTCCTCAGGGATATTCCAGGGCCTGTGTGATGTGGTTTTTAATAGCTCTTTAATGGTCATATTTTAAGGGTGCTAGGGCAAGGGCTAAATTCATTACACCACTTCTAATCATTAATACTCCCAAAATATTTTGCTTCCCAAATATCTTGTGTTTCCCTTTCCTTCAATCGCGCTTTTAAAATACCCCGTTTTTTACTTATAAATATATTAATAAATTCAAAATCTCTATGGAGCTCTTTAGGCACTCCTGAAGGTGGTGAATAATGGTAATTAAATTGATAAATAGAGTCTTTACAAGTGCTGTCATATGTGATTCTATCTAAACCTACTGTATAGTCCATAAAGGAAAAAAAACCTTGTTTCCTTGTAATAATACTATCCTGGGTTTTTATTTTATTCTCATATTCATCTTTAAAAATGCCAATAGTATAAATGACACCATCATTTTCAAGATTCAAACTGTCATTGCTGATACTAATAGAATATTCGCCAAGAAACCCACCGTGCTCCAACAAAAAACGCGATGATTTAGTTTCAATATTTTTTTCCTTTCCGAGATGTATTTGAAGCGGTTTAAATTTACCTGTCCGGGTATTTCTCATGGAATCAATATTATGCATATATGGAAAAACACTTTCTGAAAAATTAATTGAACATTTAAATGAACCTTCAATGGAAGTCCCCAAAAGCATATCCTGATGAGATATTTGTTTATCTGTTTTATTGAATTCGCAAGAATATAAAAATAAGCATAGGATTGTTGCTATTTTAAATTTAGTAATTTTTTTGTTAGTAAATAACCGCATTTTTTTATTTTTTTAATTCCAAAAACCAACAAAGAAAAAACTCCCATTTTTTTTGTCTGTAGAATAAAGGTAGCAATCTTAATTAAACTTAGTTTTAGTTTTTTAGTGTTGTAAGGATAAAAATGATAGCAACCAAGCAACATTATTTTACAAAAGGACTTTTGTATGCTTCTAATTCTTTTAGTTCTTTATGTATTTTCTCTTTCCAATAATTTTGCCCAATAACATATAATTTAGAAACTTCACTCTCAATTAGAGCATATTCCACCCCCGTCTCGGTTATAGTTTTTTCAGCATATGTGGCCAAAATTCCACTGTCAAATAATTTATTATATTCTTCCCATTCTTTTCTATATTTTTCGTAGATATCATAATAATTTTGGTCAACAATATTTTTCTTTTTAAGTTCTGAAATAGCTTTTCTTATTTTTCGTGCAAATAGTTCAGCGATATCAAAATGTAATTGTTCATGCTCCAAAACATCATCAATTCTTGTTATAGACCAAGACTGTACTTTAGAAAAGTACGCTATTACAATTGTATTTTTTGTAGAGTTAATAAATTGAATGTTTGTTTGTGAAGTAGCAAGTGCCTTTCCAATGACTTTTTGAGTTGTGTCGGTTTTAAATTTAAAATCATCCCAACTTAGTTTTCTATCCTCAGACCAGTATATAATCGAGTCGTTTTCAAAGGAGGTGTCTTGTGCAGCTGTTTCAAAACTGAAAAAGATAGCTGCTAAATAAAATAATCCCAATTTGAAATGTAGTTTTGTCATCACTTTATATGTAGATTTTCTTGGCCTGTACGTTATTATAGTCCATAAAGAGTAACCTCCCTTTGCACAGCTTTATTACGTTCTGTTTTGGTTGTAACCATTCTTCACAAATCAAGTATTATTCCATTTCTTTAATTTCAATTTCTTAAAGCTCAACCACCTTAACAAATATACTTTCAAAAAAACAAAAACCCACCAAAATATCTCCATACAAAACCTTAAGGATTGAAACTCCCCTCTCCTAAGGAGAGGGGCTGGGCCTGCCTGCCGAAAGTTTACTGAAGGTTGGGGTGAGGACCACCAACCACCCTAAATACATCATCCGCCCGCCACAGCAACTTGGGCACAGCCACGGCATCATCCCGCTCAAATCCAATCCATAAATAAGCAATATCCAAACCGTCAGTTTGGGGGCGTTTACCAACTTTCAATCGCAAATCCTGCTTGGGATCCTCTGGGGTGAATACCTTTTCCTTGCTCATAAAAGTGATAAACTCACCCAGCAAAAAATCTACACGGCTTAATAGAAAGCGCACCCGCAATTGCGACACATTCGTGGTTTTTGAGAGTAAGAGCCCGGGGGAAAAATCATGCAGACACAACACCCCTTTTTTTAAATCAAGGGTATAACTGTTGCCCATCACTACACCGGGGTCACTGTGGGGATTAAAGTCAAAGCCATTTAACAAGTCACGGCCGGCTGCTGTTAACAAGCCGTTATGCACACTGCGCAAACCTGGATAATAATGTTCTTCATCAAATTTCAAAACCTCCCGAAACAAACCTGAAAGCCGTTTGCCGCTACCCTTGTCCTTGGTTTGCTTCAACAATTGCCCACCACTTTTCTCAAACAATGAAACCGCACGCTTCACCCGAATACCCTCAATATCCACATCCTTATGCTCATTAACCTTATCTCCCAAATACTTGATATTAGGCCTGCTCATTCTGGCAATTGTACCTTCCCATGTATGATAAGCCTCATCGCTATCAAACCTGTAAAAAACATCTTTATTATTGACTATCCTGGCCACAGTAAAACACTTTATTATACAACACTAAAATAATCAAAAAATCACTTCGCGCCCCCGCGGCCCTGCCTGCCGGCAGGCAGGTTTGCGAAAAAAAAAGAAAAGTCGTATTCACAACCACCAATTTTAATAAAAATAAATTACTATTTACTCCTGAACACTGAACACTGAACACTATAACTCTCCTTGTCTGTCTTACAGAAGCCCACTAAATACAAGGTATAAGTAAGGCTAATGTATGGATACTCCCACCTTACTCCCTAGATACTCCCATGATAAAGCCACCCTTGCCTTCTTTAGAATTATTATAAATAAACTCAGTTTCATATACCTATAAAGTAACTTTGTACCCCATAAAAATCAGAATAATTTCAAATGATTTGGTTCAATATTTTATTTTTAAACCTGACATAAGCGAAGTGACTGAGCGCCGTGCCTGCCCCAGGCTGGAGGCAAAACCCAAAACCCCGCCTGCGCGTTACAATTTCTTTGCGTAACTTTGCGCAACCTCTGCGTTCCTTTGCGGTATAATGAAGCCTAAATTTGAATGAAGTCAACAATCAAAATCAATAAGCAAGCATATTCAGGAATGCTCAAATCTGACACGAGTGAAGAGACTTTGCGAAGCAAACCTGACTAAGCCTAAAATAGGTTGCCTTTTTTTCTAATTTTTTGAATTATGAAAAA
>CAYXXY010000031.1:0-19603 GCA_964469175.1 uncultured Flavobacteriaceae bacterium | reverse complement strand
AATATACTAATTTTTAGTATTTTGAGCAACTTTTTCTATAATGCACTACGGGTATATTAATTATAATTATACTAGAAACTATTCTTTTAAAATTGAGACAATTTGCTCGGCCAGTTCTGTGCCAATACGATTCTGAGCTTCCAGAGTGGCTGCACCAATATGCGGGCTTAATGATACTTTTGGGTGCATCAAAACCTGAATAGCAGGAGAGGGTTCTTCTTCAAAAGTGTCAAGCCCGGCAAAGCTCAGGTGACCACTATCCAATGCTTTTAGCAAGGCCACTTCATCAATTACACCGCCACGGGCGGCATTGATGAGACCGGCACCGGGTTTCATTTGTTCCATTTCGGCCTGACCGATTACAAATTCCTTTTGAGCAGGCACATGCAAGCTGATAAAGTTACTTCGTTTTAAAACATCTGTTAAAGGGATAGAGTCAATTTTTACAGCGATAGATTCCCCGTTAAACAGGCTCACATCCACAGTAACCGAGTCAATATATTTATCGTGTGCTATGACTTCCATACCACATCCCAGTGCGATTTTTGCGACTTCTTGACCAATCCTACCCATCCCGATAATCCCGAGAGTTTTTCCACGCAGTTCAATGCCTTTGGCATAGGCTTTTTTCAGTTCGTTGAATCTGCTGTCTCCTTCCAGAGGCATGTTGCGGTTGGCGTCATATAGAAAACGCACTCCGCTAAAAAGGTGTGCAAATACCAATTCAGCCACAGATGCCGATGATGCTGCGGGAGTATTTATGACGTGCAGACCTTTTTCTCTAGCGTAAGCAACATCAATGTTGTCCATTCCAACACCGCCACGACCTATTATTTTTAAAGACGGACAGGCATCAATCACTTCTTTTCTTACTGTTGTAGCACTGCGAACAAGCACTACATCTATTTGATGTTGATTTACATAGTTGATGATTTGCTCCTGGGCAACTTTTGTGGTAATTACTTCAAATCCTGCTTGCTCCAGGGCGTCAATGCCGCTTTGTGATATTCCGTCGTTGGCTAATATTTTCATTGGTTTGTTAATAGTGAATAGTTAATGGTTTCACTTCGCTATCACTCGTGATGACGAGGTGTTCTTGTAATGATTTAAATTTTATTTTCCAGTTCCTGCATGACATCAACGAGCACTTTTACACTTTCAAAAGGCAGGGCATTATACATAGATGCCCTGTAACCCCCAACGCTTCGGTGGCCGTTGAGACCACTTATTCCGGCTTGTTTTAAAAGAGCGTCAAAAGTTTCTTTATGGCTTTCATCCAGAAGATTGAAGGTGGCATTCATCACAGAACGGTCTTCAGGATGTTCTACAAAGCCCTTGAAAAGCGGATTGCGATCAATCTCTGAATAGAGGTGTGATGCTTTTTTATTGTTTTCTTTTTCAATAGCAACGATTCCACCATTTTCTTTGATCCATTTTAGTGTAAGCATTGACACAAACACGGCAAAAACTGCTGGGGTGTTGTACATACTTTCTTTTTCAATGTGCAATTTATAATTCAATATATTGGGAATCGGTCTGTTGACTTTTCCCAAAATGGCATCCTTAATCACGACCAGTGTTGTTCCCGCCGGGCCCATGTTTTTTTGCGCCCCTGCATAAATCAAATCAAATTTGCTGTAGTCGATGTCTCTTGAAAATATATCACTGCTCATATCGCATACAACAGGAACCGTACTATTAGGAAATTCTTTAAACTGGGTTCCAAAAATGGTGTTGTTGGTGGTTAAATGCAGGTAATCTATGTCTGAAGGTATCTTAATGTTTTTGGGGATGTAGTTGTAGTTTTGATTTTTTGAAGATGCCACTTCAACCATTTCACCAAAAAACCTTGCTTCTTTAATGGCATTGTTTGACCAGGTTCCGGTATTGATGTATCCTGCTTTAATGTTAAGTAAATTTTGTGCAACCATCACAAATTGCAAGCTGGCACCACCCTGCAAAAATAAAGCCGTATAGCCCTTGCCATTTAACCCCAAGAGTTCTAAAGCCAGATTTTGGGCCTGTTCCATTACTGAAACAAAATCTTTACTGCGATGGGAAATTTCAAGTATGGACAATCCAGAGTTGTTAAAATCTAAAACAGCTGCTGCGGCTTGTTTAAAAACGCTTTGAGGTAATATACTTGGTCCTGCGCTAAAGTTGTGTATTTTCATATATTTTGGTGAATCGGGTGGTTATTAAAGATGCTAAAATACTGACTATTAGCTGAAATATCTAAGTTAAAAAATTAAATTTTCAACAAGAAACTAACAGTGTCCACCCCGTCTGCATAATCCCAAAGTTGAGGGTTTTGAGTTTGTCCAAAATCGATTTCGTTTTCCGAATATCCGTTGGCCACCAAACACTGAATTTTGTCGGCATCTTCCTGAAGCTTTGATTTTAAGGAATCTTGATTTTCATAATACTCAAAAAAACAAGTGGCGATGGGGGAGCTGTAACTTTCGTCTTCTTTAAGCATAAAAAAGCCATTGTCGAGAAATTTGAATTCGCTCATTAGATAGACGGCCTTGTTGTAATCATAATTATTGGAATATTTATGAATATCCATCAACTGCTGCCAGTCATAAACTGCTTCAAATAAGCCGGTAAAATTGTAATCATTAGGCACAAAAAGTTTAGAAACATTGCGACATCCAAGTCCAAAATATCTAAAAATGTCTTCTCCTAGACTTTTGAGCTGCGATTTGTTTTCGTTACCTGTAAGGATAGCTACAGAGTTTCTGTTTTTTCTGATGATATGAGGTTTACTTTTGAAATAGTATTCAAAATAACGGGCAGTATTGTCGCTTCCTGTGGCGATAATGGCGTCATAATCGGACAATTTTTCTTCCGTAAAGTTAATTCTTCCTTGAAATCCGGGCTCGACTTGTTCCAAGTATTTGGCAAGGAAGGGGAGTAGATGTTTGTCTTTTGAAGATTGCTTAACGATGACGTTGTGTCCGGTAATCAACACAGATAAAAAATCATGAAATCCAACCAGGGGAATGTTTCCGGCCATGATTATAGCAACTGTTTTTGGTGAAACTTCATCTAATTTATATGAAGAAACCCATTTTTCCAGATTGTCAACCTTCAAAGCTTCTGCCCAACTGTTGATTGCAAACCGGGTATTTTCTTTGTTAAACCAAGCGTTGTGTTCTTCAGCAAGTTTAAGTTGGTGAAGCATTCCGTCAAAAAAGAGTTCATTGTGTGGAATGTTTTCAAGTTTTTTGGGTGGATACTCTGCAAATTGCGATAGAAATTTTCCTAAAGTGATATACGCGTTGATTCGTTCTGTTAATGTCATAAAGCAATTTGGTTATGAATTCTTTTGGCGTTATTTTTGTGCAAATTTAAGGAAAGAAAAAGAAAACTATGGCAATTATAATCACTGATGAATGTATCAACTGTGGAGCTTGTGAGCCGGAATGCCCCAATACTGCAATTTATGAAGGAGCAGACGACTGGCGTTATTCAGACGGAACTGATTTAGAGGGCAGAGTAGTGTTGCCCAATGGAAATGAAGTTGATGCTGATGCGGTACAAGAACCCGTTAGTGATGAAATTTACTATATTGTTCCCGATAAATGTACAGAATGTCAAGGATTTCATGAAGAGCCTCAGTGTGCAGCTGTTTGCCCGGTAGATTGTTGTGTGCCTGATGAAAATCACGTTGAAACAATCGAGGAATTACTTGCTAAACAAAATTTTATGCACCATAAATAAAATCAACACAATGATAATTTATGAGTGCATCCGGACAGAATAATTTGTCTTCCGGTTTTTTTTGTAACACTTTTTAAATATTTTCGTCTCTAGAACAATCAATCAAAATTTTAACAATGAAAAATTTTCTACCCTTTCTTTTATTCGTTTTTAGCCTCTCTATTGTTTCAGCACAATGCCCTTTTGATAGCACTATTACTTCAAACCCCGATTTAAGTGGAGGAAACCAGGTAGTTTGTTCAGACCAGGTGATTGTTTTTACTGCTCCCGCCGGGTATGACAGCTACCAGTGGAAGTACAAATTTTCTGCAAGTGGAACACCAACAAATTTTTCCGGTGAGACAAGCAATACCCTAAGTATAATAGCAGGCGATTTGGGTTTTGCTTATGTTTTTGTAACCATTACTGAGGATGGTTGTACTGAAGATTCAAATGATATTATGTTTGATACCTGGATATTTCAATCACCGGCAATTTCTCACGATTCAAACACCACCTTGTGTTATGGTCAAACTTCTATTATTTCTAGTGCATTTCCGGGTCCAAGCAATTTCAGATGGTTTAAAGATGGTGTAATTGTTTATGAAGGCCCGCAGGATTTTTATGAAGTTTCTGAAGCTGGTTCTTATTTGCTGAGTGTTTCATATGCACAATGCCCACAATTTTGGCTATCAAGTGGAGTGCCAGTAGTTTTTACTGTAGTGGGCGAGGAAGTCGAAATTGAAGAAATTGACGGCACTTTGTACACAACTCAAAATGGTTTTAATTACAACTGGTATTTGGATGGCGCAAATATATCAGGTGCTAACACTTATTTTTATACACCAGTTGCTACTGGAAACTATACAGTTCAAGTGGCATTTAATAGTTCACCAACTTGTTTAATTACATCTGAGCCCTTTTTCTTTGAATTTTTAAGTTTGAGTGAAAACGACCTTCTTCAGGATGTTTATTTTGTAAATACTGTTGCCATAAATAATGAATTTATACTTAAAAACACAGAGTTTAAAACATTGAAAATCAATATTTTTGATATTTCAGGAAAGCTAGTTTATACTAATTTAACTTCAGAACAAACTTTAGCAATACCTTCAGTACAGCTAAAAAATGGTGTGTACTTTTCTAAAATAGAATCTGAAGGAAAAATGAAATCAATTTCACTTATTAAATAACCTAACGATATTTTTGTTAAATTGCCTGTTACAAATCGTAACAGGCTTTTTTTTTAAAGATATGCCAAACTGGTTATACATAACGATTTTTATTCTAGCCATATATGTAATAGTAAGCATATTGCTCTATTATCTTCAAGATTACTTTTTATTTAAACCTGAAAAACTACCCAAGGATTTTCAATTTCATTACGAAAACCAAAAAGTTGAAGAGTACAATCTCGATACTGCAGATGGCGCTACAATTAACGGACTTCATTTTAGGGTGGAGAATCCAAAGGGTGTAGTACTCTATTTAAAAGGTAATTCCAAAAGTATCAAAGGTTGGGGGAAATTTGCCGTTGATTTTACAAGGCACAATTTTGAAGTCATTATGCTGGATTATCGTGGTTTTGGTAAAAGCACAGGAAGACGCACCCAAAAGGCCATACAAAAGGATTTGCAGTTGGTATATGATAAAATTAAGGAAAGGGTGCTAGAGCGCTATATTATTCTTTATGGTCGTTCACTGGGTTCTGGGTTTGCTACTAAACTCGCTTCTCAAAACAACCCCAGAATGCTTATACTCGATGCGCCCTATTACAGCCTCACTAAGGTGACTGCCCGTTATATGCCATTTATGCCACTTTCACTGCTCATGAAATACCCATTGCCCACTTATAAATGGATAAAATATGTGAAATGCCCAATACATATTCTACATGGCACCAAAGATAAATTGATTCCTTTTTCAAGCAGTATAAAGCTATCTCAATTGAACCCTAAAAATACAAGATTGTATGCTGTGATTGGTGGCGGACACAAAAACCTGAATACTTTTGAATCCTACCACAAAATGCTTTCAGAAATTATACATTCCGTAAAAGTGAAAATTGATTTGGAAGGAAGTAGCTTTAATGTGATTCATGGGAAAAAGAAAATTTCAAACAATGTTTAAGAGGGTTATCTTTGGCATATTAATTTTTTATGTGATACTCACAGCGCTTATGGCTTTTTTTCAGGAACAATTGATTTTTTTACCATCAAAACTCCCCCAGGAATACACCTATACGTTCGACACCCCTTTTAAAGAAATATTCCTTGAAAGCCCTGATGGGGCAAGTTTGAATGCGCTTCATTTCAAAGCTGAAAACCCCAAAGGCATCATTTTGTATTTCCATGGCAATGCCGGTGATTTATCCCGCTGGGGCGAAATTACTTCCGGATTTACAAAATACAATTATGATTTACTGGTGATGGATTACCGCACTTATGGAAAAAGCACCGGAAAACTCAGCGAAGAAAGCCTTTACAACGATGCACAATTGTTTTACGACTATGTAAAAGAAAGGTTTCCCGAAAATCAAATCATCCTTTACGGAAGATCATTGGGAGGTGCTTTTGCAACAAAGCTTGCCGCTGAAAATGACCCAAAAATGCTTATGCTTGAATCACCTTTTTACAATTTGAAGTCTGTGGCCAAAAGTAGGTTTCCCATAGTACCCGTGGGTTTGCTTATTCGTTACCATTTTGAAAACAATAAATACATCAAGGAAGTGGATTGTAAAACCGTAATTATCCACGGGACAAGCGACAATGTTGTGCCGTTTAAATCAGGCAAAAGACTATTTGAAGCGGCATCACCAAAAAATGGAAAACATTTTGTTGAAGTCACAGGCGGGGGGCATAATGATTTAGCAAGGTTTGAGACTTACCAAAACGCAATTGAAGCAGTATTGAATTGAACGACCGAAAGTAGTTTAAATGTTCAAGGTTCAAAGTTTTTATACTAAGTGAATCTTAAAGCTTTGTATTTAATACCTAATACTTTTTGGCCCTAAGTCATACGTCCTGAAGTCTTATGTCAATAAAACTCAAAACTCCGTCCCGGGAACATATCTGGGAAAGTAGGGGTTGTACATAAATGGCATAGAGGCGTCTCGGTAAACCTGATTCCTGATTCCATTGCGTCTTGTAAAATAAGGGTCACGCACTTCAACCCTGATTGCTGATTCTTTTTCGACTACCCTTCTAAAACCAAGTGTTTCTGCTGTGATAGGTCTGGAGGTAGTGTTTTTTCGGTTGAGATAGGCTTCCTGTCGGTTTAAGGCATCTTCCATACTCACTGCTTTCCAATAATTACTTGCAGTAACACCTAAAGTATTTGTAAATACCACTTTGTCGTATTTATGAATAAAAAAGCTGTTTTCAAGTGCAAATATTTGAGGGAGCGAATTTTCATCAATGGTGAGAAACTGCGAACCAAACTCCTGAGAAATAATAGTTCCGTAAAGCAATAAAGCGAGTATGGTTAATTTAAATTTCATGAGCCTGATTATGCCGTAAAAGTATAACAAAAATCATCCCAAAAATAATTGAAACCCGGTTTTTAGCCAAGTTAATTTTATTCAAATGGACATTAATTATTTTTATTTTAACATTATACATATTTTTGCAATGCAAAAAAACAACTAAGAATGAAAAAAATAAGTCTTTTATTAGTGAGTGTAATGTTTGTCTTTATCTCCTGTAGCAGTGATGATGATAGTTCAAACCCGGTAGATTTGTCGGTTGATATAACCGGACAGTGGGAGATAACCAAAGTGGAAAGTGAAGGAGAGGCTATAATCGTTTTTGAGGGACAAACTTTTACAGGCACTCTTTCCGGTTTTGGGAAAGACTTTGACGCACAGGTTCTTTTTACTGATAACCCCAAAGAAGTCATCCCAACGGGTACATTCACGATGGTGTTGACCACAACATTTTTTGGGTTAACTGAAACGGATGAGTTTCCGGTTGATTTTTCCAATGAACTTCAAACCGGAAGTTGGAGTATTGTGGGGAATCAATTGGTTATAACCGAAGCTACAACAGGAGAAACCCAGTCTGCACAATTTTTAGAACTTCAGCAAAGCAAAATGGTGTTGTTGCTTGAGATGACGACCATAGTTAATGATGTGGAAGCCTTGCTGATTTCTGAAATAACACTGGAGCGATAAGGGCTTAATTCATATTTAACAAAAAAGGTTGAAAATTTTAATTTCAACCTTTTTTGTTTTTAACACCTTAAGTAATATTAATCAATCAACACCCATTCTCCTTTATCCAACAGGGGGATGGCCTGCTTGAATTTCATCTCTTTGGTTTCACCACTCATCACGTGTTTGATGGTAACTTTGTCGTTACGTCCAATTTTGGGCTTGTCCCTTACGATGGTTTCTGTAATGGCTTGTTGCTGGCCTTGCATATTACCTGCGGCCCTGGATTGAGCGGCACGCTCATCCATATTAGGGATTTCGTCTTTTTGAGTTTTTAGGTTTTCCTTTGGCTTACGCTGGCGGGCCTCTTGGATTTGAGCTTCATCTTGTTGCGGTAATTCTCCTTTAAACAAGAAAGAAACCACATCCTTGTTCACTTTTTCAATCATTACTTTAAAGAGTTCATAAGCCTCAAACTTATAAATGAGCAGCGGGTCCTTTTGTTCATGTACTGCAAGCTGTACAGACTGTTTCAGTTCATCCATTTTTCGAAGGTGGGTTTTCCACGCATCGTCAATGATGGCAAGGGTAATGTTCTTTTCAAAATCAAGAATCAAGTGTTTTCCTTCAGTTTCATAAGCTTTTTGAAGGTCTGTGGCCACGTTGAGTACTTTCACACCATCACTGAAGGGTACTAAAATACGTTTGAATTTATCACCTTGTTGTTCATACACGTTTTTGATTACCGGATAAGCAATCTCAGCGTTTCTAATCATCTTGTTCTCATAGTGCTTGTATGCAGCTTTGTAAACAATACCGGCAATATCGAGAGGCTCTTTTTTCTCAAACTCCTCTTCGCTTATTGGAGAACTAATTGAAAAATAACGGATGAGTTCAAATTCAAAGTTTTTGAAATCCTGTGCAAGCTTATTGGTTTCGGCAATGACTTCTGCCGTGTCATAGATCATATTGGCGATATCCACTTTAAGGCGTTCACCAAACAAAGCATGATACCTGCGTTTGTAAATTACCTCACGCTGGGCGTTCATCACATCATCATATTCCAGTAATCTTTTTCTGATGCCAAAATTGTTTTCTTCCACTTTTTTCTGGGCACGTTCAATGGACTTTGAAATCATAGAATGCTGAATCACTTCGCCTTCCTGTAATCCCATTCTGTCCATTAGTTTAGCAATGCGTTCACTACCAAACAAGCGCATCAGGTTGTCCTCGAGCGATACATAAAACTGTGAACTTCCGGGATCACCTTGTCGTCCACTACGTCCTCTTAACTGCCTGTCAACACGTCTTGAATCATGGCGTTCTGTACCAATAATAGCCAGACCACCTGCTTTCTTCACTTCTTCAGAAAGTTTGATGTCAGTTCCACGACCAGCCATGTTGGTGGCTATGGTAACTACTCCTGCATGACCTGCTTCTTCAACAATATCTGCTTCCCTTTTGTGGAGTTTTGCGTTAAGTACGTTGTGTTTTATTTTTCTTAGCGTAAGCATTTTACTCAGCAACTCTGAAATATCCACAGAGGTTGTACCAATCAAAACCGGTCTTCCGGCATTGGAGAGTTCTACGACTTCGTCGATGACAGCATTGTATTTTTCACGCTTGGTTTTGTATATTTTATCTTGCCAGTCTTTTCGTGCAAGTGGCCTGTTGGTGGGAATTTCCACAACATCCAGTTTGTAGATTTGCCATAGTTCGCCCGCTTCAGTTACGGCGGTTCCCGTCATACCGGCCAGTTTGCGGTACATCCTGAAGTAGTTCTGTAGGGTGATGGTTGCAAAGGTCTGGGTAAGGGCTTCAATTTTTACGTTTTCCTTGGCTTCAATGGCCTGGTGCAAACCATCACTGTAACGCCTACCTTCCATAATACGTCCGGTTTGCTCATCTACAATCATCACCTTATTGTCCATTACTACATACTGGGTGTCTTTTTCAAAAAGGGCATAAGCCTTCAACAGCTGACTCATCGTGTGGATGCGTTCGCTCTTTACGGAATACTCCCTGAACAACTCTTCCTTGGCTTGGGCTTCTTCTTCTTTGGAAAGTCCTTGTGTTTCGATTTTGGCGATTTCAGTTCCAATTTCGGGCATCACAAAAAACTCAGGGTCTTTTTCGCCGGAAAGGAAATCAATTCCTTTATCGGTCAATTCAATCTGATTGTTTTTTTCGTCAATCACAAAATACAACTCGGCATCCACTTTGGGCATTTCCTTGTTGTTGTCGAGCATGTAAAAGTTTTCGGTTTTTTGAAGGATTTGCTTGATACCTTCTTCTGAAAGGTATTTAATCAGGGCTTTGTTTTTAGGAAGCCCCCTGAATACACGAAGCAATTGGAATCCTCCTTCTTTGGTATCTCCTTCTTTGATCAGTTTTTTGGCTTCAGCCAAAACTCCGGTTAAATACTTTCTTTGAATTTCAACCAGTTCGTTGATTTGGGGTTTTAGTTCGTTAAATTCGTGACGCTCACCTTCGGGCACGGGCCCCGAAATGATTAAGGGAGTACGAGCATCATCAATCAATACAGAATCCACCTCATCCACAATGGCGTAGTGGTGAGGACGTTGTACCAAGTCGTCAGGGGCGTGGGCCATATTGTCACGCAGGTAGTCAAAACCAAATTCGTTGTTGGTTCCGTAAGCGATATCGGCATTGTATGCCTTTCTGCGTTCAGCAGAGTTGGGTTGGTGCCGATCAATACAATCCACAGTTAAGCCGTGGAATTCAAAAATGGGAGCCATCCACGCGCTGTCACGTTTGGCCAGGTAGTCGTTTACGGTTACTAAGTGTACTCCATTTCCGGTAAGGGCATTGAGGTAAACGGGTAGGGTAGCCACCAGGGTTTTACCTTCACCTGTTTGCATTTCGGCTACTTTGCCTTGATGCAGAGCCACACCACCAATAAGCTGTACATCATAGTGCACCATATCCCAGGTAATTTTTTTGCCGGCGGCGTCCCAGGAGTTTGACCAAACGGCATTATCACCGTCAAGGGTCACATAGTCTTTGGTTGCCGAGAGTTCACGGTCAAACGCAGTAGAAGTTACAACAATTGAAGTATTGGCTTTGAAACGCTTGGCGGTTTCTTTAACAACAGCAAAGGCTTCGGGAAGGATCTCATCTAGTACTTTTTTCTCGATGTTGTAGATTTCATCTTTAATTTTGTCGATTTCGGCATAGATGTCCTCGTTGCGGTTAATGTCTTTAGAGGCATTGGCTTCTTCGGTGAGTTTTTTCATCTCTTCCTGAAGCTCTTTTCGGGAATCGGCTATTTTTTGACGAAAGTACATTGATTTTGCACGCAATTCATCATTGGAAAGCTGCTCGAGAGCTGCTTCGTGCTTTTTTACTTCGTTGACGATAGGCATTATTTTGCTTACGTCCTGTTTGGATTTATCTCCTACAAATACTTTTAAAACTTTATCTAAAAAGGTCATAATATTCTAAATATCAAATGGTTTGTTTTGCTCTCAAAATTAAGCAAAAAAAAAGCCTCTAACGAGACTTTCTATTCTATTTTTAATGTTATTAATACTCATCTTCGTTCCAAAGATAATCTTCGTCTGTTGGGTAATCGGGCCAAATTTCTTCAATTGAATCATAGGCATCTCCTTCATCTTCTATGGCCTGTAAATTTTCAACAACCTCCAAGGGTGCACCGGTTCTGATGGCATAATCAATCAATTCATCTTTGGTGGCAGGCCAGGGGGCGTCACTTAAATAGGAAGCCAATTCTAAAGTCCAGTACATAAAACGACGGTTTAATTTTTTGCAAAAATAATTTTTTAGTTGAGAAAGTCAAGAAAAAAAAGAATTATTTCTACTTTATTTTTAAGAACTTTTATTTAACAAATGTAAATACTTGAAAAATAACGGCTTGAAATTCAATTTTCGTTTTTTTGAGGAATCCACTTTATTTCCTCTGCCTGCAATTCTTGTGACAACTTTCGTGCCAGCACAAATAGAAAGTCAGACAGGCGGTTAAGGTAGATTAAAACTGTTTCTTCAACGGGTTCATTTTCATTGAGAAAGCTGGTATGGCGCTCGGCACGACGGCAAACACAACGGGCAATGTGACAGAATGACACGGTTTGATTTCCGCCGGGCAAAATAAAGTTTGTCATTGGAGGAAGTGATTCATTCATCTCGTCAATTTTGCTCTCCAGAAGGGTGATGTCTTCTTCACTGATTTTGGGAATATTGAGCCGTTCTTTTCCGCTTTTCAATACCGCTTTTTCAGGGTCGGTAGCCAATATGGCCCCAAGGGTAAACAAACGGTCTTGTATGTGGGTGAGCAATTCTTTGTGATTTTTGGAAATGTCCTGATCTCTAATCAGTCCAATGTGTGAATTCAATTCATCAACAGTCCCATAGCTCTCAATGCGAATGTGATGCTTGGGCACTCGAGTACCTCCAAACAACGCTGTGGTTCCTTTATCTCCGGTTTTGGTGTATATTTTCATATTTGGTTCAATGTTCAAAATTTAAGGTTTGTTTGCAGTCTTAATACTTTGTACTTAATACTTTTTTGTCTCAAATCTCACATCTCAAGTCTCACGTCTATTCTCCCCCTTTTTTCGTTCCATATAACGCTTTCTGAAATTCCGGTCTTTACGATCTTTCCTATTTCGCTTTAAGCGTAAATTGTTCCAGATAAAAAACGCCAGGAATACCACTATGATAACAATATAGAGCAGGAGGTCGTTGTCTTTGAAAAAATCAGTCATTTTTACAGGTTTTTCACTACAAAGTTGCTCAATTTAAGGGGATTTTACAAGGGATATTTTGGATTATATAATAAAGTTTAATTTTTCATTAAATTAAACATCAAGCTGGTATAGCCAACCGGCATATCTTCAGATTCTTTAAAAATATGGTTCAATAAGAAGTTTGATGAAATTTAAGCAAGTAAACCTCTTGCATTTAAGTTTTATTACAAATTGTAAACACTATCAACACTCCAAGCCTCAGCTTTTTTTGCAAATCGGGGTTTGGTAACAGACCAAACTTCTTTAAAAAGCTTACTTTGACGATAATTTTCCAAATCTGACTCCTGTTCCCATTTACTGTAAGTGAAGAAAGTGTTATTATCATTCTTGTCACGATACAATTCCAAATGCCTGCAACCCGGAAAGTTTCTGATTAGTGACTTGATTTCTTCAAAATGTTCAAGAAAAGCTTCAACCTGTTGAGGTTGAAATTCCATTTTTACGATTCTGATAAACATATATTCTAGGATTCAAAGTTAACGGTTACCGTGTCTCTGTAATAAAGCCCAAATAAGGTAGAGGCACTGCCCACGGTTTGAGGATTGCTTTTGTAAACTGCCAGTTCAAGATAGCCTGAAGCATTCCAGATGGCCAGTTTTTTTCCATCTTCTTCACGTTTGTCAGACGGAAGATTAAAGTTTATGGCTTCACTGTATATGGAAAATACTTCTTTAAATTTTACTGTACGGGCGGCAATGATAAAGGTTTTTCCTTTTCCAATACTATCAAAAAGCTTTTTGGTGATATTGGTCACCACATTCCCGTAATTATCAATATAAATCACGTTGCCAATAATTTGATTTTGTTTTTCCTGAACGATTGGAGCAAGACCTTTAAGTTCTTTTACTTCTGGTATATCTTTTCCTATGACATCCAAAGTTCCGCCACGGGCGAGGTGACAGGCCACTTTTACAAAAACATCCAATACGGGAAAGTCTGAAAGCAAACGGTCGTGAATATTGATTTCAACTATTTTTTCAGGACGCAACTCTTGAGTGATGAGTGAAATAATTCCATTGTCGGCACAAACAAAATAGTGGTCGTCTAACAAAACTGCAATGTGTTTATTTTCAGGGGTAAGTTCAGAATCAATGCCAATGATATGAATACTCCCCTTGGGGAAACTTTTATAAGCGTTTTGGATGATGTATGCCGCTTCAGAAATATGAAAAGGAGACACAGAATGTGAGATATCAACAATTTTTGCATCTTCCATTTCACTGTATATTGCTCCTTTAACCGCCCCTGCAAAATGATCTTTTTCCCCAAAATCGGTCGTAAGTGTTATAATTGGCATAGGTAGAATTGTTGATATTTTTTTAACCCCAAAAGCTTGAGGCAAACATATTTTTATGTTAGATTTGTATATGCAAACTTAATCAATATTAAAGACAATTCTTAGGATTGGTTATGAAATAATATGTACAGAATTGACGCTCCCGATAGCTATCGGGATTATTCTTTATCAAGGCAAAATTTTCAAGCATAGCCGAAGCTATGGTTTAAAATATTAACACAGAATAAGAATGAAAGAGCAAGTCAAAATGTATAGGTTGTTTCAGAACAAATCCTTAAAATAAATTCCTGCTCTTGAACGAACTTATTCTAGAAATTACAGAGATTAGCCCAAGTGAATTATTCGGGCTTCAGAATTCAAACATCAACCTGCTTAAAAAGTACTATCCCAAGCTAAAAATTGTTGCGCGTGGCAATCGCCTCACTGTTTATGGTGATGAAGAAATGCTGGAAGAATTTGATAAAAAGTTTTCAGAGTTGATGAAGCATTTTATCAAATACAACAAGCTGGACGAAAACGCCATTGAGCGCATACTCACCAGCGAAAGAAAGGAAGATTATGAAACCCCCGATGCCAGTGGTGAAATCCTGGTTCATGGAGTGGGAGGAAAACAAGTCAAAGCCATTACCGTCAACCAGCGAAAACTGGTTGATCTGATGAAAAAAAACGATATGGTTTTTGCCGTGGGTCCCGCGGGGACCGGAAAAACCTATACGGGTGTGGCATTGGCTGTAAAAGCACTCAAGGAAAAGCAGGTAAAGCGCATAATTCTTACACGTCCGGCGGTTGAGGCAGGTGAAAACCTGGGGTTTTTACCTGGGGATTTAAAAGAAAAACTAGATCCTTACATGCAGCCCTTGTATGACGCCTTGAGGGATATGATACCGCATGAAACCCTGACATCTTACATTGAAAAAGGTGTGGTACAAATTGCTCCTCTCGCTTTTATGCGCGGTAGAACACTCGACAATGCCTTTGTGATTCTCGATGAAGCCCAAAACACTACCCATGCTCAAATGAAGATGTTTTTAACCCGTATGGGAAAAAACGCCAAGTTTATGATAACCGGCGACCCCGGGCAAATTGACCTGCCCCGCAGGGTCATATCAGGGCTTAAGGAAGCTTTACTCGTTTTAAAAGACGTGAAAGGTGTGGGGATGATTTACCTGGATGATAAAGATGTAATTCGTCACCGTTTGGTAAAAGAAGTGATTGCAGCCTACAAGTCGATAGAAAATATTGAATAAAATGAACAATACCCTTACAGAAACAAATTTCAACTTTCCAGGCCAGCAAAAAGTATATCATGGAAAAGTGCGTGATGTATATACCCTTGAAAATGGTGTTTTATTGATGGTCGCTTCAGACCGCATTAGTGCTTTTGATGTTGTTCTTCCTAAAGGAATTCCGTTTAAAGGACAAATCCTAAATCAAATCGCTACAAAAATGATGCAGGCTACAGAAGATTTGGTACCCAACTGGCTCATCGCCACGCCAGACCCCAATGTGGCTATAGGTTATGCTTGTGAACCCTTTAAGGTGGAGATGGTCATTAGGGGCTATTTAAGTGGTCACGCCGCAAGGGAGTATAAAGCCGGCAAAAGATTGTTGTGTGGGGTAGCCATGCCTGATGGGATGAAAGAAAACGACAAATTCCCGCAACCCATCATTACTCCGGCAACCAAAGCCGAAAAAGGCGACCATGATGAAGACATTTCACGGGAAGATATTTTAAAGAGAGGAATCGTTTCTGAATCTGACTATTTCGTTCTGGAAGATTACACCCGCAAACTCTTTCAACGAGGAACTGAAATTGCTGCCTCACGAGGTTTGATTTTGGTGGATACTAAATATGAATTCGGTAAAACCAAAGAAGGAAAAATTGTTTTAATCGATGAGATTCACACACCGGACTCTTCCCGCTATTTCTATGCCGAAGGTTATCAGGAACGACAAGACAAAGGAGAAGCCCAAAAACAGCTTTCCAAAGAGTTTGTGAGACAGTGGTTGATTCAAAATGGTTTTCAGGGGCTTGAAGGGCAAAAAGTCCCATTTATGTCCGATGAGTATGTGGAAAGTGTTTCAGAGCGATATATTGAGCTGTATGAAAACATCACCGGTGAGCGATTTATTAAGGCAGATGTTACAAATATTTCAGCCAGGATAGAAAAAAACGTTGCTAAATATTTTGGTAAACTTTAATTCTTTCTTTTAAAATTAAAACTGTACACATACCCAAAACTTAATTCATTAAAATCAGCCTGGCCCAGGTTGGCATTGATGTGTGCACCAATGTACAGGTTGTGGGTGGGTTGCTTGTCAGTTCCAAAAACATAGTACTTCAATCCCAGTCTGCTCGAGACTGTGCGTTTAATTTCATAATACCAGTTCAACTCGCCATAAACCACAGCAATATAAGGCTCGTTGTCGCTATCATAAGCTACAAATACATAACCCTGATTTAAAATCCAGTCAATCTGATAGGCGGGTTTGTAAATATTAAATCCTAGCTGAAACTCAATGCCTATGTGATTTAAAAGCAATTCACCTGTGCCAAAAACACCAAAATTTGAAGCATAGCCAAAAGGATTTTCCAAAAACTGCGGGTAACGTTCAACGACCAATTCTTCTTCGTTTTTGATGTAATCATAATAGTGCTCATAAAAGCGATAATAAGCGCCTATTCCAAATTTATATGTGTTATTGATGACTTTTCCATAATCAAAAGCTGCAGTATAAACAGCTTTTTGTTCATTAAAAACCTGTGAAAGCACATTTTGACCCAGGCCAAACCTGAAAGAATAATAGTTGTAAGTCGATCTGGAAAACTGAGGTATTTCCTCAATAGAGTTTGCTAAATCCTTGTGTCTAAAAATACCGGTTTCATAAGAAACGCCAAATAAAAATGAATTCATTCCCTGGTTGGGTAAGCGCACATGGCCGTTTGAATGGTGCAAATAATTCAAGCTTAAGCGAAGCATCGATTTTTCGAAAGCGATTAAATCATAAGTCAACGACCCGCGAAACGCCCATGAGAACTCTGTTGAAATGGCTTTGTTGTTTGGGTTTTCCTTAATGTCATATTGTACATCGTGATAAGAAGCGCCCAATCCAAAAAGGGCATTCAGCTTTTGAGAACCTAATATTCCAAATTCAGTATAAGGAAGAAGTGAGTAGGAACGACCCACCAGCTTGCTGTTTCCGTAGTCAGAAACCCCTAAACTAAAGCCTGTTTTCGGGTAATTGAGACGGTATGCCCATTCTTGAGTATTGTTGTCATGATATTTTCCAAAAGTGAGATAAAGTGTTTTTTGCATTCCCACATCAGGGAAATCGGTATTGGGTTCAGAGAGTGTACCCAGTAAGATTTCCGGTGCAATAAAGTTTGAATACCCCAATGTGTCTGAACGTTGTTGTCCAAACGAAATTAGAGTAAACATAAATATATATAATGAGAAAGTGGTTTTCAATTTTTCAGGTTTCGATTAATCAAAATAATTAAAAGATTGACCGTTTTTGATATTCAAAACAGATTCATAAATCAATTTAATCACATTCTCAACATCATCACGATGCACCATTTCCACTGTGGTATGCATATAGCGCAGCGGTAAAGAAATCAATGCAGATGGAACGCCACCATTGCTGTAAGCAAAAGCATCAGTATCTGTGCCTGTTGAGCGCGAGGAGGCCATTCGTTGAAAAGGAATTTTGTTTTTCTCGGCAGTTTCGATTAAAAGTTCCCTGAGTTTGTTTTGAACGGCAGGCGCATAGGAAATAACCGGTCCGTCACCAATTTTGGTTTCACCTTCGGTTTTTTTATCAATCATCGGGGTAGTGGTGTCGTGGCAAACATCGGTCACTATTGCAACGTTGGGTTTAATGGTTTGGGTAATCATTTCGGCACCACGCAAACCAATTTCTTCCTGAACGGAATTGGTTACATAAAGTCCGAAAGGAAGTTTCTTTTTGTTTTCTTTTAAAAGTCTGGCAACTTCAGCAATCATAAAACCACCCATACGGTTATCCAAAGCACGGCAGACAAATTTGTTTTCGTTTAAAACGAAAAAGGTATCGGGATAAGTAATCACGCAACCCACGTGAACCCCTAATTTTAATACTTCATCTTTAGTGTCACATCCCACATCAATACATATATTATCCAACTTTGGAGAGGTTTCTTTTTCCTTGTCTTTGCGGGTATGAATGGCCGGCCAACCAAAAACCCCTTGAAAAATTCCATTCTTGGTGTGAATATTTACCCGTTTTGAAGGTGCGATTTGATGGTCACTTCCACCATTTCTAATTACATATATTAGTCCGTTGTCTGTGATATAATTGACATACCACGAAATCTCATCGGCGTGTCCTTCTATCACTACTTTGTATTTGGCTTTGGGATTGATAACACCCACTGCGGTTCCATAATTGTCTGTTATAAATTCATCCACATACGGTTTTAAATAGTCCATCCAGATTTTTTGCCCGCCTGATTCATAACCCGTGGGGGATGCGTTGTTTAAGTAGGATTCTAGAAATGCAAGTGATTTTTTGTTGAGTATCGATTTAGCCATAGTTCTTTTTTTTGACGCGTAAAAATACCAATATTAATATGATTTTAATAACACGACACAATTTAATATGTAATTTTGGAACGATTTTAGAGTTATCAGAAAGAAATCACATTTTTTATGAGCAGATTGATTATTGTCCTCACACTTTTTTTTGCTTACCCGTCATCGATTTTTGCACAGGATGATGATGCATATCGTTATTTTAAAAATGATACTACAGAATACATATACATGATAATCGATGGTGACACCCTTCCCAGACAGTTTATTGATCTGGATGAGGTGTATTTATTAAATCAACTGAAATTCAATTCTGCTGAAGAGCGTAGAAACTATTTAATATTAAGAAGACGCACCCGAAAGGTGTATCCTTATGCAAAACTTGCTGCTGACAGGCTGTACACAATGAATCAACGACTGGAAACTTTGAATACAAACAGGGAAAGACGTATCTACACCCGTAGAATCCAAAAGTTCATTGAAGAAGAGTTCACTGAAGAGTTGAAAAACCTAACAAAGAGTGAGGGAAGAATTTTGGTTAAACTAATTCACCGTCAAACCGGCGAGACAGTTTTTGATTTAGTTAGGGATTTGCGCACAGGTTGGCGAGCTTTCTGGTACAATACTACAGCAAGCATGTTTGACATTTCGTTAAAGTCTGAATTCCAGCCAGATTTGGTTAAAGAAGACTTTTTAATAGAGGAC
The DNA here is from genome assembly GCA_964469175.1 of uncultured Flavobacteriaceae bacterium. Classification (GTDB taxonomy): domain Bacteria; phylum Bacteroidota; class Bacteroidia; order Flavobacteriales; family Flavobacteriaceae; genus Planktosalinus. The sequence continues at coordinate 385 of CAYXXY010000031.1, read as the reverse complement.
ATACTCCAACGTGGATTTCAGGAAGGAGTACTTGAATTGCAGCATCCTGCGTTTCCGGTACCCTATTTTGATTTGAAAGATCGGTGGATGACCAAATAGTTACTTTTTTTATTTGTTCAAAACGATTTTTTTTCTTAATTTGGTAGCCCTGCAATTTTTTTTGCATTCTCAAAAATTTAGCAATCAATCAGTTAAGTTTTAACTGAATTTTTTTTGTTCTATTAGGTAAAACAACACTTGTTTTATTCATAATTGGGTGTATATTTGCAGCCGCTTTGAAGAGGAGATATTCCTCCTAAAAACGTTAAGTTCATAGAAATGCAGCCCTTTAAATCTTTTTTCAAAAAAAGTTATAAAAACTATTGTCAGAAATAAAAAGGGTTTT
>CAYXXY010000030.1:0-20087 GCA_964469175.1 uncultured Flavobacteriaceae bacterium | reverse complement strand
TGATTATCAGTAATATGGACAACTTTTTTCTTTTAAATTATAATGCACAACGGGTAAATATAAATAAATTTCCTTAATTTTGACAAAATTGTCAAGGTAAATTATTCAAGATGATAAAAGAAACATTTGGAGAGTATATTCATAAATTAAGGATAGAAGCGTCAATGACCCTAACAAAACTTGCAGCAGCTCTAGATATTGACCAGTCAACGTTGTCTAAAATTGAAAACGGAAAGAGAAATATTCCTGAAGAAATTCTTCCTAAATTAGCTGATATATTCAATTTAGATATTGACCAGTTGGAAAAAGAATTTTTCAGCGAAAAAATAGCTGAAATGATATATCCAAAAGAAAACTCAAGTGAATTTCTAAAACTCGCTGAACAAAAGGCAGAATACAAAAAACTCACAAATTTAAAACAAGGAAAAATAAATTTTAAAAATGCTTAAATATTCAAAAATTCGTAAAGACCTAGACATTGAAAATATGAATGGAAATGCTGAGGATTTGGCATTTTTCACTCATTTTCTTCACAATCACACAAATGGTATTTCTAAATCTTTTAAGAAAAGAGCGGTAGAATATTACGCCCAACAAAATAACGATTTAAGTATTGCATCCGAACCGGAACTACAAGCAATGCTTCCTATTAAATGGGACATTCCATTTCCAAGCCCTGAAAATCCAGAATTTACTTTTATTGACCTATTTGCAGGAATAGGTGGATTTAGAATTCCTATGCAAGAAATTGGTGGAAAATGTGTGTTTTCATCTGAGTTTAATTATCACGCTCAAAGAGCCTATGAATTAAACTTTGGAGAAGTACCATTTGGAGACATAACCAAACTTGACCTAAATATTGTTCCAAAACATAATGTTTTATGTGCAGGATTCCCTTGTCAACCTTTTAGCATTTCTGGAAAAATGAAAGGTTTTGAAGATACGAGAGGGACTTTAATATATCACGTTTTTAAAATTATTGAAAAAAGAGAACCAGAGGTAGTACTTTTAGAAAACGTAAAACATCTTTTGTATCATGATAAAAAAAGAACACTTTCCACAATCATTTTGCATTTAGAAGAATTAGGCTACAAAGTTTCAAAAAAAGTTTTAAACGCTTCAGATTTTGGCGTACCTCAAAACAGAGAACGTATAATAATCGTAGGGCATAAAAAGAAAAAGTTCGATTTCTCTAAATTAAACACAAAACCTAAACCAGTTTTAAAAAACTTTTTGGATAAAGAAAATGACTTTGAATATTTAGATGAACCATATACCATTCTTGAGGAAATGAAAACTCAAGATTCAGGTTTGATATTTGCGGGTTACAGAAATAAAACTATACGAAAAGCAGGTGTAAGACCAAATACAGAACATTTGTCTCGAGTTCACAAGCAACCTAATCGAATTTACTCAACGGATGGTGTTCATCCAGCATTACCATCTCAAGAATCATCAGGAAGATTTTGGATATATCACGAAAATGAAGTTAGAAAACTCACCATTCAAGAGTGTTATAAAATTATGGGATTTCCTAAAAAGTTTAAACTAATAAACAATAAGTCTGAATTGTATAAGCAAGTCGGTAATTCAGTTGCCGTTCCAATGATTAAGGAAGTAGCTACCCAAATAAAAGAACAGTTAATTACATCAATCAAAATAAAAGATGCCAAATACATTTCTTAAAAAAACATTTGATGAATCAATGAAGTTGGTTGGTTCTGACAACAAAATCAAATCGGATTTACCAAAGTCAATAACAAAATATTTAGATGAAATTCTTAGTAAGTCAGAATCTTCAAAAGGAGTTTTAACAGTTGTTCTTACTAGCTTAGTCTATAAAACTCTAAACCCAAAACAGGATATTAGAAATCATCAAACGAGTATTGAAAATGGATATTCAGGTAGAACATTTGACACAAAGTATATCACACCTTTCCTAAAAAGCGTAAAGTTTCCTGCAATGGCTGAAAGCGGTTGGTTAACACGGTCTCTTGAACAAAAAGTTCCTTATGATAAAAGTTACTCTGGAGCAATAAGACCTGCCATACTAAAAACATCATTTTTAGAAATCATTGATTTTATTCAAAAAGGTCAAGATTTAGATAAGTGTTTAAGCTATTTAATGCAAGGATTAATCATTAAAAGAAACAGCCAAGAAATTGATTTAGCAAAACCATTAAATCTTCCAATTGCTACAATAATTGAATTACTTACACAACATTTCCATGCTATTTATACAGCAGAAGGAGCATCACGTCTTCCTGTTTTAGCTTTGTTTGCAGCTTATGAATGCCTTATGAAAGAAGCTAAAAGGTTTGAAGGAAAAATTCTTCTTGAGATTGAAAGTCACACTTCTGCTGATATTAGAAGTGGAAGGATTGGAGATATTGATATTGTTGATGACAAAGGTAAAGAGTTTGAGGCGGTGGAAGTAAAACATGGAATACAAATTAATGCACAACTAGTTAAAGACGCTTTTGAAAAATTCAAGACAACCCAAGTAAATAGATATTACTTATTATCGACTGCTGATATTGACTCAAGTGAATCGGAAAAAATTAAGAAGGAAATAGAAAGAATAAAGAACATCCACGGTTGCCACGTCATTGCAAATGGACTTATAAACTCTTTGAAATATTATTTACGCCTTTTATCTGAAACTTCTGAATTTATATCAAATTATGTAGACTTGATAGAATCTGATACAGCGTTGAAATATGAACACAAGAAAAAATGGAATGAAATAATTTCAGCAATGTAAAACTAACTCCAATAGCCATCTACATTTGCGATTCGCTTCAGCCAATACACAAGCCATTTGCAAAAGAGTATATTTCTTTGTCAACTAAGAAAACGAAATAGAAAAAGCAGGTAATTATAAACTGTAAGTAAAATGGCTAAATAAAATACTTTCACTCTATTAAAGCCTGAAGCAATTTATCAATCTATAATTTCAAGAAAAACTAATCACCCCCTACCTCAACCCCCTACCAATCCTATTTGTCATCAAAGTAGTAAAGCCCACCACGCTAATGGAGCTCATGGGCATGATGATGGCGGCTACCACGGGGGCGAGCTGGCCGGTAACCGCAAAATAAAGCCCCACAACGTTGTATAAAAACGAAAGGACAATACTCGCCTTAATGACGTTAACAGCGCTTTTGGAGGCTTTTAAATAGGACGGCAGTTCTTTAAACTTCCCGGCGTCGAGTATGGCGTCACAGGCGGGTGAAAACACATTCACATTTTCAGACACGGCTATGCCCACATCGCTTTGCTGCAATGCCCCGGCATCATTGAGTCCGTCGCCAATCATCGCTACTTTGTGCCCGTAATCCTGCAGGTGGGAGATATGCTCCAACTTGTCTTTGGGCTTTTGGTTGAAGGTCATTTGGGTGCCCGGTGGCAGCAGGCGCTCCAGATAGTCGCGCTCGCCTTCGTTGTCGCCGGAGAGTATCCCCAGGTGGTAGTGGGCACTCAGGGCTTCAAACACCTTGTCCATTTCCTCGCGGTAGCAGTTGGTAAACACATATTTGCCTTTGTATTGCTCGTTTGCGGCTATATGCACCACGGTTTCAGTGATGGATTGTTGGTTTTGGGCATCAGGGGTAATGACAAACTCGGCACTTCCAATCCTGATGCTGTGCTCACCAGACTGTGCCTGAAGTCCTTTGCCCGGCAGTTCTTCATAGTCGTCCAGAGTGAGGATGTCGTTTTCCTTTAAAAACTCATACAGCGAGCGGCTCAAGGGGTGGCTTGAGGTGCGCAACGTGGATTTTAAGAGGTTGCTTTCCATTTCGCTTAAAGCGGAACCGTGATAGGCAATGGCATTTTTATCGTTGGTGGTGATGGTGCCGGTTTTATCAAAAATAAGGGTATCCACCCGGGCGAGTTTTTCAATGACATTGGCATTTTTGAGGTAGAATTTCAGCTTTCCGAAAATGCGCAGCATATTGCCCATGGTAAACGGCGCCGACATTGCCAGTGCACAGGGGCAGGCAATAATCAATACCGCCGTAAACGCCTGAATGGCCACAGGAACATTGTTTTCAATTAAGGTCCAATAACCCAAGGCACCAAAGGCAATCAGCAAAATAACGATGGTGAAATGCTTGCTGATGGCGTTGGTCATATTGACATAGGCCTGCTCTTTGTCTTTGTTAAACACATCGTTGCTCCACAACTGGGTGAGGTAGCTTTGTGAAATGCTTTTCAGGCTTTCCATCTCTATGGCGCCTGAGATTTGCTTTCCGCCGGCAAACAGCTTATCCCCCGAGGCTTTCCTCACCGGTACCGACTCGCCGGTCACAAAACTGTAGTCGATGTTGGCGCGGCCTTTGATCAGGATGCCGTCCACGGGTATAAGCTCCTCGTTGCGGATGAGCAGCCGGTCGCCTTCCTTGATTTCATAAACGGGAACGGCCTCTTCTTTTCCGTTGACGATTCGGGTGACCGAAATGGGAAAATAGGATTTGTAATCGCGTTCAAACGAAAGGAAGTTGTATGTTTTTTGCTGAAAGAATTTCCCCAGCAGGATAAAAAAGACGAGTCCTGTAAGGCTGTCAAAAAAACCGGTACCCAGGTCGAAGGTGATTTCAACCACGCTGCGCACAAACAGCACGAGGATACCCAATGCCAAAGGCACGTCGATATTGAGAAAACCGGCTTTCATCCCTTTGTAAGCCGATATAAAATAGCCCGATGCCGAATAGAAAAATACCGGTAGTGAAAATCCAAACATCAACCACCTGAAAAATGGTTTGTACTGCTCCAGCCAGTAATCGCCCATATCAAAATATTCGGGAAACGACAGAAACATAATGTTTCCAAAAGCAAAGCCGGCGATGGCCAGTTTGTATATCAGGCTTCGGTCAACGGGTCTTTGTTTGCCGTCATAATTTTCAAGACTGATGTAAGGCTCATACCCGATGCTGGAAAGCAATTCTACCAATTGGCGAAGCGAAATACCGGCAGTTTTGTATTGAATACGCACGGATTTTTTAGGAAAATCCACCTGCGAACCGGTGATGTTTTTGTTAAGTTTGTTGAGATTTTCTAAAATCCAGATACACGAGCTGCAATGTACATGCGGAATGTAAAGGTTGATGATTTGATTTTCGCCGTCATTAAACTCCAGCAGTTTTTCGGCAATAACTGCATTGTCCAGATAGTCATACTTGCCTTCCAATTCTTTGGGAACTGCTCCAGGCGACTGTTGCATATCATAATAACAGGTCAAACCGTTGTCTGAAAATATTTCATAAACGGTTTTACAACCATTGCAACAAAATTCTTTTTCGTCAAAAACCAGCGTGCCCGGTTTGCAACTGTCACCACAGTGAAAGCAATTTGTCTTATCTGAAATTGTTGTGCTCAAGAAATTGAAAGGTTGATATTATGTGTGCGAAATTCAGAATTTAGGAAAAAGCAAACTATGAGAATAGTCAGATTTGGAGGTCAATCAAAAGTTTTAAATAAAAAAATGAATCTAATTCAGCACTTGAAGGTCAAACCCAAAAACAATCTCGATGTCTTCTCTCACCACAATCATTCCCATCATTTTTCGGGGGGGTGTGAGACCAAAATCGGTAATATTGACGCAGAGAACGCCTTGCAATGGAGCAAGCTCGCCATTGGTTTTAACGGGTACTTTGTAATGTTTTTTTACACCGGCAATTTCAATATCGACAAAAGCATCCACCGTATTTGTGTTTTTTACAGCACGCAATAATTCAAAATTGATATTGGGGTATTTATTGGTTTGTAGCAACTCGTGAAAATCGTTATTTATCCCGCGATTGCCACAGTTGAAACCAGTGTTTTTAAGCTGCATTTTCACATTTCTGAAATGCATAGTGTTGTTATTTTGGGTAAACCTTACCGGTACTTTTCGCGAAAGCGTGGTTGCATCATAGACACAGGTAAATGTGTTAATGTTTGAGGTGCCCTTTATGTAGAGAAAACTTTCTGAGGAAACATAAACTTCGCGACTGTTTACTTCCTCATTAATCACAAAAGAGAAGCTAATGGCTGCGAGAAAAAAATAGGCTAAAGTTTTCATTTTCAATCTAATTAATTGGGGATTTAAATTTACAAAAAAGGGAGGAGATTTAAAAAATCCTCCCCCCTTTTCATTGAACTAAAACAAACTTAGAAACTTATTACTGCTTCAAATACAAATCCGCTGAACTTACCGTCGTGGAATTGAGTAGCATCGCTGAATCCGTCATAACTTTGAGTTACATACTCTAATTTAGTAAGGATGTTTTTGGTCATAAACCATCCGGCACCAATATTTATTCTTGTAATATCGATATCATTTCCGGTTCCGATTTGCTCACCACTTACCTGATTGAAACGACCACCGAAGTAGAAGTTTTCGTTGTTACCAAATCTGTAAAGAGCTTCTGCGCCTATTTGAGTAAACACTCTGGTGTCTTCTTCTGTTGCTGCTTTACCTTCTGCTCTTTCATACATACCGAAGAATTCAAATCCTCTATACTTCACAAATGGGTTGAACATTACGGCTGTCATTTGGTTAGTCAAAGCAGGGTTAAATCTACCTGAGAAGTTGTTAGCTGATGGAGCATCTGCAGGGTGCATTACCAAATAATATCTCGATCCTGCACGGTCACCACCATATAAATAAGTTCTGGCAGAATGTGCCGTACTGTAAACAGAACCTGTCAATCTTAACCTTAAATCGTCATTGATTTGTTTATCGTATCCTATTTTACCTAACATTGATGGACTTGTTTTGTTAGTGTTGTTTACAGATTGGTTCAATTTTCCGTTTGTAACACCCAACATCATCAAGAATCCGTTTCTTCTGTAGTACACCTCTGCACCCACTTCAGTAGTAAAGGAGTCCATTATATAGTTACCCACAAATGGGTTGTAGAAAGCCATTGCATTGTCAGTTCTTCTAAAGTGTGCATCACCATAGTTGTTTTGCATATGTCCAAACATGATGGTTACATACTTCATAGTTTCTGCCATAAACCCTTCGCTGATAAAGTTGAAATTGTCAATTTGCAAATACCCGCCTTTTACGTAGGCCTCAGGGTGTTGACGTGAAGAAAGGTAAGTTCTTAAGTGCATTCTCACACCATCGGCTAGAGCTACATCCAAGTCAAGGTTTGCTGTTGCCAGGTTGAAGTTGTTTCCAAGTGGAACTAAATCAACACCTCCACTATTTTCGTGGTCAATCGCTTGAAATTGTAGGGCAGATGCACCACCTATTCTCACTTTAACACCGTCAAAAGTAGAGATAGTGTCTTTGGGGGCTTCAAAAACGTTGATACCGTCTTTGTCGGGACTTCTGTAGTTGTCAAGATGTCTTTTGTCTTGAGCAAAGGTTGTTGCAGAAACTAAGATTGCAACAAGAACAAGGGCTAGATTTTTTATTGTTTTCATTGTTTTGGATTTTAATTGTTTGTTAATTGTTTCTTTTGGTTTGCTTTATAATTAGTTATATATTACTTCAAAATCGATGGTAACTTCTTCTGCGGTTCTCACAGTTCCCATTAAAGCTCGTGGAGGATCCACTTTATAATGAGTCATATTGAGAGGCACTTTTCCTGAAAGGGTTACACTGTTGCCGGAGGTTCTGGCAGTAAATGTTATTGATACTTGTTTGGTCTCGCCTGCAATTCTAAGATTTCCTGTAGTTTCAATAGTATAGGTATTGTTTCCTGTTTCGGTTACTCTATTCACTCTTGAAAGGGTGTAGTTGATGGTTTTGTGGCTGCTGCTGTTCAACGCTGAGTAGGCATTTCTATCCAAACCGCTTTTACCGCTTTTTAAGCTTTCTACATCCACTACAAAAGTTAATCTGTCAATTCCTGTTAATTTTCCGGCTTCCGTTTTAAAAACAGCTGTTCCGGACAAACGCTCGGCTTTCATATCCCAATCGTGAAGATTTGAAGTTCCAAATACGGTCAACTTGCTGTTGGCATTGTTTACTTTAACTTCTTGAGCCTGGATTTGCTGAAGCGGAAAAACCGCTATTAAAAGGAGTGCTAAATTTCTAAGAGTTTTCATTTTATTCTGGTTTTAAATATTTGTATTATTTACATTGCAAAATTGCGACAGTTGGGCTGTTTAAACTATGACAATTGTCACATTTGAAAATTGTGTGATTTACAATATAAAAATTTTCAGTAGAAACACATAATCATTAACTTTGAGCCAATGAAAACATTTGACAAGGAAAACAGTCTGCTCAATTTTTTGTCTGAAGCCATCTCTGAAGGTGTTGTTATTGTTGACAGCAATCAGCAAATTGTTTCAGTCAATAAATCGCTTGAGCAAATGTTTGGCTATAACAACAGCGAATTGCTTGGTCAGCACCTCAACATTTTAATCCCAAAAAATATTCACTCTGTTCACGACAGGTATGTAAAAGAGTTTGTAAAAAAAAGTGATAAACGGCAAATGGGCCACGGCCGAAACCTCTTTGGAGTTCATAAAAGCGGGAAGCTGATTCCGGTTGAAGCCGGATTAAATCCGTTTGATTGGCAGGGTAATCAATTTGTTATGGCTTTGGTGATAAACATTTCTGAACGATTACAACAAGAGCAAAAAATTATAGAACTCAACAATCAACTTGAAGAGCGCATTCAGCAACGCACCAAAGAGTTAAAAAGTACCGTCGAGGAACTTGTCCAGGAAATTGAAAAACGAAAAGAAGCCGAAAAGAAAATTAAAACCGCTCTCAAACGGGAGAAAGAACTCAACGAGCTAAAAACCAAATTCCTCTCTATGGTTTCTCACGAGTTTAAAACCCCTTTAAGCGGTATATTAACTTCCACCATTTTATTGGGTAAATACAAATTAGCAGAGCAACAGGAAAAACGAGAAAAACACCTGCGAACTATTACCGACAAAGTGCATTACCTGAATAATATATTAAATGATTTCCTTTCCATTGAACGTCTGGACTCCGGAAAAGAAAAATACAAACCCACAACATTCAAACTAAGCAAAGTAATCAACGAAGTGGTGTACAATGCAAATATGCTTTTGAAAAGCGGGCAGCGTATTACCTTCCCCCCGGAAGTGGATGAATACATTCTTACTCAGGACGAAAAAATCATGGAACTTTGCCTTTCAAACCTCATTCACAACGCCATAAAATACTCCCCGGAAAATACCAAAATAGATATTGACGTTCTACAAAACGGAAAAATGTTGACCATTTCTGTCAAAGACAGTGGGATGGGAATTCCTGAAGATGCTCAAAAACACATATTCAGCAGGTATTTCAGGGCAGAAAACGCCATCAATGACCAGGGAACAGGGATTGGACTAAATATTGTCAAAGGCCATTTGAAAAATCTGGGAGGAAACATTAGTTTTGTAAGTCAGGAGAACAAAGGTTCGACCTTTACAATGTCCATCCCCATTGAATTGAAGATAAAATAAACAACCATGCACAAAGTATTGCTCATTGAAGACGACACTGCCGTCAGAGAAAACACTGCCGAACTGATTGAACTTTCAGGCTATGAGGTCACCACCGCACCCAATGGAAAGGTTGGTGTATCAACAGCTAAAAACATCCTCCCAGACATCATTATTTGCGATATTATGATGCCGGAAATGGATGGCTATGGTGTGATTAAGGAACTTTCAGAAGATGTGACAACCAAGAATATCCCCTTTATTTTTCTTTCTGCAAAGACCGAACACAAAGACATCAGAAAAGGTATGGATCTGGGGGCAGACGATTACCTGACCAAACCTTTTGAAGAGCAAGACCTCTTCAGTGCTATAGAAAGCCGTCTTGCAAAAGCCGCAATACTTAAAGATGAACGTGAAAGAGTCGCAAGTACCGAAGATACTTCTGCACTTCGCTCACTCAATGACCTTAAAAATTATGTGGACGACAACGGTAAAGAATTGCTCTTTAAAAAGGGCGAACTTATCTTTGAACAAGGCAACAATTCAAATTATATCTATCTGATTAACAAAGGCATTGTAAAATGTCATAAAATTGATGAATCCGGCAAAGAACTCACAACAGCACTTTACAAAGAGGACGACTTGTTTGGTTATGCTTCTTTGCTGCAAAACATCCCCCATCAGGAATCGGCTACTGCCATGGAAAATTGTGAGATTGTAGCTGTTCCCAAAGAAGAACTGAAAGAGGTACTGAACAAAAACCATCGGGTGAACTTCGACCTGATTAATTTGCTTTCTGACAGTATTTCGGAAATTAAAGATCAATTGCTGCAAATGGCTTACGGTTCAGTAAGGAAGAAAACCGCTGCAACCATCCTTCAGTTTGCCGAAAAGATGAACAAGAAAAATAACGAAAGCATAAAAATTTCGCGCAGTGATTTGGCCAGTGTTGCCGGTATTGCCACCGAGAGCCTCATCAGGACACTCTCCTCTTTTAACAAAGAAGGTTTAATAGATATAGAAGGTCGAAACATTAAAATCATCGACCTGGAATCCTTAAAAGAAGTCGATTGATATGGCAAAAGTGCTCCCTTTCAAAGCTGTAAGACCCACCAGGGATAAAGTGGGACTCATTGCCTCAAGAGCTTATCAAACCTATACCGTTGCCGAAAGGGAAGCCCGGTTAAACAACAATCCGTTTTCATTTTTGCATATTGTCAATCCCGGCTACAAATACCACAAGGAGATTTCCGGAATCGAACGCTACAAACTGGTGAAAAACCGTTATCAGGAGTTTCGTGAAGAAAATATTTTTGTTCAGGACAAAACACCCTCCTACTACATCTACAGAATCGTTGACCGTGACCAGCAAACATATGAAGGTATAATCGCTGCGACAAGTACAGAAGAGTATGAAAAAAACATTATCAAAAAACACGAAGACACTCTTGAGGAACGCGAGATTATTTTTAAAGACTATTTAAAAACCGTGGGCTTCAATGCAGAGCCTGTTTTGATTACTTATCCTGACAATACTGCTCTGGCCAAAATCATAAAGGAAAACACCCAAACACGCTCTGAGTATGAGTTTACCACCACTTACAGGGACACCCATTACCTCTGGATAATAGACAATCCGGAAGTAGTGACTCAAATCAAAGCCGAATTTGAAAACTGTGAGCACCTATATATTGCAGACGGACATCATCGTTCAGCATCTTCATTTTTGCTGCAACAGGATTTAAAATCTGAAAATCAAAAACACACCGGAGAGGAAACCTATAACTTTTTTATGAGTTACCTCATTCCGGAATCCCACCTAAGCATTTATGAGTTCAATCGCCTGATTAAGGATTTAAACGGACTTTCAAAAGAGGAGTTTCTCATCGTGCTGGATGAATTTTTTATGATTGAAAATAGGGGATTGACCTATTACAAACCAAATAAACCCCACCATTTCAGCATGTATTTAGAGGGTGAGTTTTACTCGCTGCAATTGCGGCTTTCCAATTATAAAATCGAAAATGCACTTGATGATTTAGATGCTCAAATTTTGTATAAAACCATTTTAAAAACCATCTTGGGTATAGACGATTTACGCAATGACAAACGCATAGAATATGTCCACGGGCGAAATGATATGGCGTTTATCAAAGCAAAAGTGGATAACGGTGAATTTAAAGTGGGTTTTGGACTCAAACCGGCGACAATACAACAACTGAAAGACATAGCAAACCAAGGATTGATAATGCCTCCAAAAAGCACTTATATTGAACCCAAACTGCGCAGTGGAATAACGATTTATGAGTTTTAAATAATAACCATACTTCTTCTTTGTCATAACATTAGTTTGTAAAGTAATTTGAATATGAAATGGAACACAGATGACGCGGATGCAACGGATTATCACTGATAAATGTAATAATAAAATCTGTGCAAAATCAGTACAATCAGCGTCATCCGTGTGCTAATATATATTTAAAAAAGTGACCAATAAAAGCAGGACTCGTGTTTTGTTACAATTGTTTTTATAAATACTGATTATATAATAATGATTTAATAAATGGAACCCTGCTAACTCTTTAGTAAAAAATAAAAATGTCTATAAAACAAAACTTATTAAATATCAAATCAACCCTTTCGGGGAAAGTGACACTGGTTGCAGTTTCAAAAACCAAACCGGTTGAGGAAATCATGGAAGCCTATGAGGCCGGGCACCGTGACTTTGGTGAAAACAAGATACAGGAAATGACCGAAAAATGGGAACAAATGCCTAAAGACATCCGCTGGCATATGATTGGCCATGTGCAGCGCAACAAGGTCAAATATATGGCTCCCTTTGTTCACCTTATTCACGCTGTGGACAGTTTGAAACTCCTGAAAGAAGTCAACAAACAAGCACAAAAAAACAACAGGACAATCAATTGCCTGCTTCAAGTGTATATTGCCAAAGAAGAAACAAAATTTGGTTTTGACCCTGATGAAATCCTTGAGCTACTGGAATCATCCGAATATAAAAATCTCAAAAACGTCAAAGTGTTGGGACTAATGGGCATGGCCACCTTTACGGAAAATGAAAACCAAATCAAAAATGAATTTGAAATGATTCAAAACTTATTTAACAGCACAAAGGAGAGCTATGGGTTTACAGAACTATCCATTGGAATGAGTGGTGATTATCACCTGGCTGTTGATTTTGGAACGACTATGGTGCGAATTGGCAGTGCCATTTTTGGGGAAAGAAATTACAATTAAAAAAACTGAGTGTACGCAATACTTGACATAGAAACCACCGGTGGAAAATACAATGAAGAAGGCATTACCGAAATTGCCATCTACAAGTTTGACGGGCATAAAGTTATCGATCAGTTCATCAGTCTGGTCAACCCTGAGATTCCCATTCAGCCCTTTGTTGTTAACCTTACCGGCATCAATAATGAAATGCTCCGACAGGCACCCAAATTTTATGAAGTGGCAAAACGCATTGTAGAAATTACTGAAGAAACCATTATTGTTGCACACAATGCCAGTTTTGATTACCGCATTTTAAAAACTGAATTCAGTCGTTTGGGCTTTGAATTTGAGCGCGAAACACTTTGCACGGTTGAACTTTCAAAAAAACTGCTTCCAGATGTCAAGTCATACAGCCTTGGCAAGTTGGTGCGCGAACTGGGCATTCCAATGAGCGACCGGCATCGTGCTTCCGGGGATGCTCAGGCTACCGTCACGCTGTTTAAACTGCTGATGTCAAAAGATTCAAAAAAAGAAATCATCAGCAACACCGTGAGAATGGAGCCCAAAAGGCAACTGGATTCAAAACTTTTGCGCATTATAGAAAAGATTCCAAGTGAAACGGGTGTGTATTATATGCATCGTGAGGATGGCACCATCATTTATATTGGGAAAAGCAGAAACCTGAAAAAACGCATTGTACAGCATTTTACCTCAGACAACAGGAAATCTAAAAAAATGCAGGAGGAAGTCTTTTCAGTTTCATTTGAAAAAACAGGTAGCGACCTTATTGCCATGCTCAAGGAAAGTGAGGAAATAAAAATCAACAAGCCCATTTACAACCGGGCGTTGAGAAGGACTATCTATCAATATCAGCTCAATAAGTTTACAGATGACAAAGGTTATGTAAATTTAAAAATCGAAAAGGCCGATGCACGTAAAAACCCCATAACCACCTTCAGTAATCACCAACAGGCCAAAAGCACCTTATTCAAGATTTCTGAAACATATGGCTTGTGCCAAAAGTTAACCGGCTTATATGAAACTAAGTCTGCCTGTTTTTCTTATACCATAAGGGAATGTGCCGGAGCTTGCATTGGTAAAGAAACTCCAGAAGAATACAACAAGCGTCTGGAGGACTTTCTGAAAACTTATAGTTTTGAAAACAAAAGCCTGCTCATCATAGACCGCGGTCGTGAAATTGACGAACGCAGCCTGGTCCATATTGATAAAGGAATTTTCAGGGGGATTGCCTTTTTTAACCTCAACTACCAAGTAAACAACCCTGAAGTATTAAAATCACTCATTACTCCAATGAGCCACAACAAAGATGCCCAACACATCATTCAAGGCTATTTACGAAAACAAAAAGGCATTAAAGTGATTGAACTCCAAGAATAATAAGGCTTTTAAGTTTTAGATTTCTTAAATTTGAAAATAGTTTCCATAATCAACTATGCAATCAGAAGAACCAAAGTCCAGGACTGACCTAATCAGACAACGCATTTATATAGTGATTTACGGCACAAATACACGAGCCGGAAAACTGTTTGATATCTTCCTGCTCATATTTATCCTGCTGAGCGTGGCAGCGGTCATGCTGGAATCAGTCCAGGAAATAGATGAAAAGTATCACACCACCCTTTTGGTTGCCGAATGGATTTTTACCTCCCTGTTTACCATTGAATATATACTCCGGATTTTTTCTACCAGAAAACCATGGAAATACATCTTTAGCTTTTATGGCATAATTGATTTGTTAGCCATTTTACCGATGTATTTGTCCTTCTTCATCAGTGGCAGCAATTTGCTGGCAAGCATCAGGGCCTTGCGTTTACTCAGGTTATTCAGGGTATTGAAATTGGCCAATTTTATTGGAGAAGCCACCAACCTAAAGGGTGCTTTACGTGCTAGCAGGGCAAAAATCACGGTTTTCCTGTTTACGGTGTTGATTATAGCAATGGTCATCGGGACACTAATGTTTCTTATTGAAGGACCGGAGGCTGGATTTACAAGTATCCCGCGTGGTATTTACTGGACAATAGTTACACTCACAACCGTGGGTTATGGAGACATAGTACCCCTAACGGCTTTTGGACAATTTTTAAGTGTCCTGGTAATGATTACCGGTTATGGAATCATTGCTGTTCCCACGGGTATAGTTTCTGCAGAATTTACCAAGCAGAGAATCAAACAACAAAAAAACCAAAAGCCTGTGAAAAAATCGGGGATAGTTTGCCCGCTTTGCAATGCTGAAAAGCACAACAAAAAAGCCACTTACTGTCACAGTTGTGGTGAAAAACTTATCTTTTAGTTTTGATAGAAAACAAGAAATATCTCATTGCCGTGGTGGGTCCAACTGCTATAGGAAAAACTGCTGTTTCCATAGCTTTGGCAAAACACTTTCATTCTGAAATTCTTTCGGCAGATTCGCGTCAGTTTTTTAAAGAAATGAGCATTGGCACTGCCGTGCCTTCCAAGGAAGAACTCGATGCGGTTCCCCATCATTTTATTCAGCACATTTCAATAGAGGATGAATACAATGTGGGTGATTTTGAACGGGATGCACTTAATTTGATTGAAGAAATATTCAAAAAGCAGGACATCCTTTTTCTTGTGGGTGGCTCCGGTTTGTACATCGATGCGGTTTTGAAAGGGCTAGACAGCTTTCCGGAGGTCAATCCAAAAATAAGGGAAGAGCTTCAACAAGTTTATGATAAGAATGGGATAGAGCCTTTGCAAAACCAATTAAAACAACTCGACCCCGATTATTATAATGTGGTAGATATTCAAAACCCCCATCGGTTAATCAGGGCTTTGGAAGTTTGCATTCAAAGTGGAAAGCCCTATTCTTCCTTTTTAGGAAAAAACAAACCTGAGAGGCCTTTTGAAATTATCAAAATCGGGTTACAGGCAGACAGAAAGGTGCTGTATGACCGCATCAACATGCGGGTGGATTTAATGATTGAAAATGGTCTATTAGAAGAAGCCAAAAATCTTGTGCATAAAAAACACTTAAATGCTCTCCAAACTGTGGGTTATAAAGAATTATTTTCTTTTTTAGAAAAGGAAATTTCGCTTGAAAGCGCGATAGAAGAAGTCAAGAAAAACTCAAGACGTTATGCCAAAAGGCAACTCACCTGGCTAAGAAAAGACGAGGCAGTAATTTGGTTTGAATATAATGAACCTTTAGAAAATATCATAAAATATATA
This sequence comes from uncultured Flavobacteriaceae bacterium, assembly GCA_964469175.1. Taxonomy (GTDB): domain Bacteria; phylum Bacteroidota; class Bacteroidia; order Flavobacteriales; family Flavobacteriaceae; genus Planktosalinus. Next base: position 4,235 of record CAYXXY010000030.1, on the reverse strand, counting down.
AAACTCAAAACGTCCTGACGTGCAAAACGTTTTGAGTTTATAACTTCAATTAATTTTCTACTTCGCTTTTCACTACAAGTCGGAATCCCTCGCCGTGAATGTTTAAAATCTCAACATCGTCATCTTTGCTGAGGTATTTTCTAAGTTTGGCAATATAAACGTCCATACTGCGCGATGTAAAATAGTTGTCGTCTCTCCAGATTTTGGTCAACGCCAACTCACGCGGCATCAAGTCGTTTTTGTGCAATGCCAGTAAGCGTAACAATTCGTTTTCTTTTGGCGAAAGCTTATCAGGCTTTTGATCCTTATAGGTAAGAAAACGAAGTTTTGAATTCAAGTGGAAATTTCCAACCTGAAAGTCAAATTGCTTGCTGTCTGCAATAGAATCTGTTGCTTTACGCTGAATGATTGCTTTGATTTTCATCAACAATACTTCAGAATCAAAAGGTTTGTTGAGGTAATCATCTGCGCCCACTTTGTAGCCTTTAAGCACGTCTTCTTTCATTGCTTTTGCCGTTAAGAAAATAATGGGGATATCCTCATTTTTCTCCCTGATTTCCTTGGCCAAAGTGAAGCCGTCTTTATAAGGCATCATTACATCAAGGATGCAAAGATCAAAATCGTCTTTTTTAAACTTTTCAAAGCCTTCCATGCCGTTTTTGGCGTGGGTGACATTGTAGTTGTTCATTGTCAGATAATCTTTTAAGACAGTTCCAAAATTGGGATCATCTTCTACCAATAGGATTTTTTTATTTTCTGTTTCCATGATTTAAGATATTAATTGAAGTTTAATTATGAAGGTACTTCCTTTTCCTTTCTCGCTTTCCACATATATCTCGCCCTGATGGTCGTCAATAATGCGTTTTACGTATGAAAGTCCAAGTCCGTGACCCTTTACGTTATGTATATTTCCTGTGTGTTCTCTGTAAAATTTTTCGAAAATTCGTTTTTGTGCAACCTTGCTCATACCACTACCCTTGTCCTTTACTTTTACAATGATACTGTCTTTGACATTTTCAGTATATATATCAATTTCAGGAGGTTCTGGTGAATATTTAATGGCATTGTCCAGAATGTTTACAATCACATTGGTAAAATGTGATTCATTTGCAAGTATGGACGACTTTTGGGCATTAAAATGGGTTTTAATGTAGCCACCCCGGTCTTCAACCAAAAGTTGCACGTGGGTAATGGCATCCTCAATAAGCTCGTGTAATTTAAGTCGCTCTTTCTTGATGTTTAAATCGCGTTTGTCCAGTTTTGAGATTCGCAATACATTTTCAACCTGGGCATGCATGCGTTTGTTTTCTTCTCTTATCATTTTTAAATAACGCTCCATAGTCTCCTTGTTTTCAGAAATCATGGGGTTTTTCATAGCGTCAAGTGCGAGGTTTATGGTTGCTATGGGAGTTTTAAACTCATGGGTCATGTTGTTGATGAAATCAGTTTTGATTTCTGAAATTTGTCTTTGCCTGATTAATTGTTTTATGGCACTGTAATAAGCCAAAATAATAATAGTAGTTAAAAACAGTGTCAAAATTCCCATACTCACTACAGATGAAAAAACATATCTTTGTTTTTTTGGGAACGTTAGAAGTAATTCATAATTATAGCTTCTGTTTTCATCTATAAACAAGGGTACACTATAAATTTCTGGAGAATCTTGTGTATAAGAAAATCCTTCCGTAGCTACTCTGGTTGACAAACCTCTGCTAAAAATCGCAAATTCAAAATCGATTTCCAGATCTCTAGTTTTAAGTTGGTGCTTTATTAAGTCTCTTAAATCTTCAATCTTTACTCGTTTATGAATGGGTATTTGCTTTGCAATGTCCTTAAATGTCTCCCTTAGCTGAAACTGTGATGGTTCTTCAAGTGTTCTAATTGAAATTTCACTTGACTCAGTATTCATTGAACTTCCGTCTACACCTGGGCTCAATGTAGCTGAAAACTTTCTGTTGGTAAATTTTGTAAAGTTGATACTGTCTGCACTTACTTCCAAAATATTTGATGAAAGTTTAAAGTCTTCTTCAAGTAATCCACTTGAATAAATGAATGTTTCACTAGTAAGATTATCGGTATTGGTATAAACTATTTCCCTAAATGTTGATCTATCAGGCTGGCCAATACTGTCAGCGACCTCTGCATAAAGCCTGTAGAAATACTCAAGCTCTTTATGCTGCAAGTCTTTTGATATAGAGATTAATGATTGTCTAACGTTATAGTTGAACTGGTCCTCTTTGTTTTGAAATGAATTCCTGATCCAATAACCCTGAACAAAAATAATCCCTAACAGACAAAGGCTCATAAACACTATGAGTAGTATAAACAGTTTTTTGCTCATACCTCAAAAGTAAGATTTTAACATTTAGTCCTTTAAAGGTTTAACCAAATGTTAACAAAACTATTTTCATTTAGAATACAGCTTAATTAATTCTTCATGAATAGTGTAAACTTTGACCTTTAATGACTCTAAATCTGAATTGTTTTCAATAATAAAATCAGCAAGGTCAATTTTTTGATTATCAGTCCATTGATTTTCTATTACATTCACTACTTTTTCATTTGTTGTCTTGTCTCTTTGAACAACACGGGCAATGCGCTTTTGTTCATCAGAAATTACAAGTATTGTTTTGTCGCAGTGTTTAAAGTTGCCGTTTTCAAAAAGAATGGCAGCTTCTTTAATCACATAAATGCCTTTCTGGACTTTAAGCCAGCTTTTAAAATGTTTACCCACTTCCGGGTGAACAATTTGGTTGAGCTGTTCAAGCAAGTGCTTATCTTTAAAGACTTTGGAAGATATGTATTTACGATTTAGTTTATTATTAATATAAGCTTTCTCCCCAAACAAATTGATGACTTTTTCCTTAATTACATTAGAGTGCATAAGTTTTTTGGCTTCATCATCTGCAATGTAAACAGGGACACCCAGATTTTTAAACATACTGGCCACAGTGGTTTTTCCACTGCCAATACCTCCGGTAAGTCCAATTACTTTCATTTGTATTAAAAATTTGTATTACAAAGTTCGTTCAAAAAATTGAACAGAAAATAATACTTAAAGTTACTTAAAAAACAAGTGAGGGAAACATACTTCAGGATTTTTATTCAAAACTCTGATGTAAAAAGTGGATTTGAAAAAAGCCAATCCGTATCCAAAAAATTGAATAAATGTGGCATAAACCGATAGCAATCCAATATAAATATTTTTATTTTTTAAAGAGGAATCCACTAAAACAAGAAACAAATAGAACAACAAAATCAAAAATAAAGACCAACTTCCTATGAAAAGTAATAGCATTGCAAAAACAGTGAAAAAAACAAAAGCAGTTGGAAACCAGAAGGTGATTTTTGCAGAATGAGGATGCCATTTTGTTAGGATTGGTCTCACCATTCCAAATTTTTTGACCTGTGTATAAAATTTTGCCCAGGAGATTCTACGTTTATGATAAACAAAAGCATTTTCAATCAACCCGGTTTTAAAACCAAGCTTTTTGAGTCTTTGAGACAAATCAGGGTCTTCACCGGGATGGATTTTTCCAAATCCGCCACTCTTTTCAAAAGCTTGTTTTGAAATTCCCATATTAAAGCTTCTGGGTTCAAAGTTCTGAACAGCATTTTTCTTACCTCTTATACCACCGGTGGTCAAAAAGGATGTCATAGTGTAATTGATGGCTTTTTGAAGCGGAGTGAAGCTTATGTGAGCTGCATCTGGTCCTCCAAAACAATCTAAATAGTTTTCACTTAGTGATTTTTCAACCTCAATAAGATATTGAGGAGGTAAAATACAGTCGGAATCAAGAATAATGAAGTAGTTGCCGCTTGCGCGTTGCATTCCATAGTTTCTGGAAGGACCTGGACCCGAATTTTGTTTAAAGAAGTATTTAATATCAAGTAGAGGTTTAAATTTCTCAATCACCTCATCAGATTTCACTGAAGACCCATCTTCTATAATTAAAACTTCAAATGGAATGTTACCCCCTAATCCAACGAAACTTTCAAGTAGCTCATGAATTTCAGAAGGCCTGTTAAAAACAGGAATGATAAAAGAAAAATTTAAAGACATTTTGCAAATATAGAAAAGAAAAAACCTTCCGCCATTGGCGAAAGGTTTTCCTCATTAGTAAAACTTAAAGTTTACTTTTTAAGAAACTGGTATGTAGCTGTTTGACCTCCAGCATTCACTTTTATCAAGTAAGTACCGGTACTCAATCCGCTAACATCGATTTGTGTTCTTG
>CAYXXY010000029.1:0-24420 GCA_964469175.1 uncultured Flavobacteriaceae bacterium | reverse complement strand
TTCATAATTCAAAAAATTAGAAAAAAAGGCAACCTATTTTAGGCTTAGTCAGTTTATGGTTTCACTTAACCCATAAAACGTCAAAAACGCTTCTCGCTGTTTCTCGATACAAAACTCCTTTTGCACCCGCTTTATGGCTTGTTGACGTATTGCTTTCTTTTCGTTCTTATCCATTGCCAGTACTTCTTTTATTTTTTCTGCCAGTAGTTTGGGTTGTTGTTTGGGGATTACCCATCCGGTTGTTGTGTTCTGTACATTTTCGCTTAAGCCGTCTGCATCAGAAACCACACAGAGCAGCCCCATGGCCTGTGCTTCCAGCACCGCATTGCAAAACCCTTCCTGTATGCTGTACTGGATGTATAAATCGGTTTTAGCCAATTGATTCCTCACCTGCTCAGGGGTTAAAGTGCCCGTAAAAGTTACCCGGTCACCCAAACCCAATTGGTGTGCAGCAAACAGCAAGCGTTCCCTTTCAGGCCCCTCACCCACTATCGTATATTGAAAATCAATGCTGTCTTTCAACAGCGCCAGGGCTTCCAGTGTGTGTTCCAAGCCCTTTATCCAGTGTAACCGTGCAACCGTGGTGATTTGGAGTAAGGCATTTTTTGTAGGCTGTGTTTTATTAAAATGCACCGTATCTATCGCAGGAGTGATTTTGGATATATTTTTTTCTGAAATACCTTGGGATACTAACCCATTTTTCATTCCTTCAGACAGGACGTGGTAAGTAACCGCTTTACTGAACAACAGCTTGTAACAATCTTGATGCTTTTTGGGGTACACATAATAATCATACCCCCTGAAGCTCACCGCCATTTTTGCACCCATCACAGCAGCGATGTTTTCCCTGCCCAATGCCATGGTCCCAAAACCAAAATGCAGCCAGTCCACTCGTTCACTGAAAAAAAACTGGTTGGCCAGCACACTCTTTATATTTTCTGAGCGGGTAAATCCGTCGTTTTTGTTGTGTTTATAGAGTTGAATACTTTTTTGGGGATGGATAAACAGCGCTTTCAATACTTGTTTAAACACCTGCATCCCCCTATCAATAACAGTTCCGTTTAAACGGGGTGCCTTCACTACCCGGGCGTTTAAAAAACTGCTTTCCGCATCGGGAGTGTTGACAAAAAGAATCACCTCGACCCCTTGGGCTTGTAAACCGCTGATTTTATTCCTGAAAAAAGTTTCGGAATAACCGGGTAAAGACGGTAAAACGAGTCCTATCTTCATGAGTTTAAAACTTGATTGTACAACTCCTCCATATCCCCAACCATTTTAGAAACGCTGTGTTGTTTGTCTATGGTCTTTTTAGCTTCCAAGAGGATGTGTTCTTTCTCGTCCTCCTTTAAGCCCTGTATTTTTTGAATGGCTGTAGCCATCGCCTTCGGATTTCTCACCGGGACCAAAAAGCCGTTGACACCGTCTTTGATGACTTCGCTCATACCCCCACAATTGGTGGAAAGCACCAGAGTGCCCAGTTGCATGGCCTCAAGCACCACGTTGGCAATACCCTCTTCCATACTGGAGAGTAAAAGCAAATCGGCTTGATGTATGCGCCCTTGTACTTCTTCAAATGGCAGCTTACCGGTCAGTTGTACTTCCTGTTCCAATCCCAGATCCGTCTGAAGGTATTGCAACTCCTCAGAATCGGCGGCGCCAATGATTTGGTATTCAAATGCAACCCCTTCATTTTTTAAAATACGGCAGCTTTCCAGCGTGTAATGGTAGCCTTTTATCCAATGCTTCCTGCCCACAGCAACAATCTTAAATCGACGATTTGCTGTCTTAGGTTCAGGTATTTTTATTGAGGGGAACCCGCTGTAAACTACTTGTATTCTTTCCGGCTTGGCACCATAGGTTGTTGCTTCCCTGGCAATGGCTTTGGAAACGGCATGGAAGCCGTCCACTTTGGGAAAGTATTCTTTATAAGTTGCTGCCAGTTGGGGGTCTGCAATCGGGGAAATATTGATGTGTGCGCCGCGCAAGCTCACGATGATTTTCATCCCAAAATCCTGTACCCACATCCAGTCACTGATGCTTTTTGCCCATTGTATATGCAGTATATCGGGTTGGTGCCACAGGACAGGGTAGTATTTTATTTTGCTTAAGCTCACATACTTTGACCGGCCTTTGATAAATGCATCGAGTTTTTGTTTGGACTTGTATTTAAATACAAAAAGGAGCAGGCTGTACTTCAATAAATGAAATGCCTTTTGGAAATAGGAATCAGTATAAGTGACCCGGTGAATGTTGGGTTGTTTATAAACGGTTTTCTTTTTTAGCATTCCAAAGAGATAGACCTTATAACCACTTTCCGCCACTCCGGCAATGAGCCGTTCTATAAAGGTGGTACTCGGCACCGCACCGGAGTAAATAGCTATTTTGGGTGGTTTGCTTCTCAATGTGGCTTAAAAAATAGGTTGTGTATAAAAGTACAAAGTGAATTTTTATTAATTGGGTCTTGTGTTGTTTTTTTTAAACCCCATTTTTTAACCATTTAAGCATTCTTGTAAAACTGTGACAACGTCAATAACATGCTCACCGAATGTGAATAATAAACCGCATCTTCATTTTTAAATTTCTCATAAAACCTTTCAGTTATATCCTTTGGGATTACCGCATTCATTTTTTGATTATTCAAAAGTCGTTCTAACAATTCGCGCTCGTTATCAACACCTAAAAACTGTAGCTCCCAGTTGCGTTGGATGTGTTTAGCAGGTTTTAAACTACGCTTGGCTTTATCCACAACTCGGTAGGGCAAATTATAAGGCAGTTTGTTTAAATGATAATTATACAGGTTAAAGGGTCTTTGGCTCTGCCAGGGAATTTTTGCCAGCTCGGGGTTTCTCATTTTGAGGTAGTCTATTTGAACCTGCCTGCCTGACAGGTATTTCTCAGGTACACTGCAAATAAACTCACACATGCGGTTGTCATAATAGGGCAAAGTTATAGGTCTTTCATTCTCAAATACAGTAAGGTTCACACTGGTCCAACGGGGTGCCCAGTAGAGACTTTTAAAAGCCCTGATTTGAGCGTTGGCACTCTCGGGAATGTTTACATTTTTAAGCAGGGTCTTTAGTCTATCAAACAAATACTCATCAAAATCACCTTTCAGACCCCATTGATTCCATAGGGCGATTGCCAATTCCCTCCCTCCTTTTTTGACCATTTTATTTAATAGTACCCCTACCTGCTGTTCCAATGATAAATGATCATCAACCCCCATATCATCAAACAATACATCGCCCCAGTGCCCTAAACTAAATACATCCCCCAGTAATTTGTAATTACCTGAAAAAGCCATTTGTCTGGGTTGGGTAAATTCGGTATAGCAGCCGTTTATTTTTGCCAGTTCGTTAATTACCTTCCACAAATAACCTTGGGGTACTTCCCAACCTTGAAAAGGAAACCCACAGGTTTGAGCAATTTTTTGGGCATACCGTGTTTCATCGTGTCCGCCTTTAAAGGCATAACTGTAAGCTGAAACGGTTTTGTTCAAGTGTTTCAAAGCAGCGGCCTGTGTTCTGCTATCCAGACCTCCTGAAAGGGGAAGAATAACTTTGTGATTAGCGGTTTGTTCATCAACAATTTCCTCAAACAAGGCTGCAAATTCCTCAACGATTTTACCCATCGGTCTTTCAACAGGAGTGTAATGCCATTGAAACCATGGTTTCCCTGATATGATTTTTCCGGCTTGTAACCGGTATTCAGTTGCGGGTTTAAGCACTTTTTGCTCGGTAAAATAAGTATCGTCATCAAGAAAAAAACCCAGCCCCGCAAACACACATATTGCTTTGTAATCCGGGGTTTGCCGGTCGCCTACAAAAGTTTGTTTTATTGGGATAATGGGCGTTGTTATTGTCATTATTGTTCTTTTATTTTTTTAAAACCATATAAGACATATAAGGGCATGTAAGAGTCTCTTACTTATATGTACTTCCATGCCTTATATGGTTCAACTTTTTTTTAACCATAAGTGGCCTACCTACGCTTTCTTCCTGTCACATCTTTATAAAGTGTCTCGTGCTTTTCAATTTCCTTTTCTATTGGATATTCCAAATTTACATGTTCGTAAAAGGAATGTCCTAATTTTTTCAATGCTTCATTGGATTGATCCATATAAAAATCCAACTTTTTACTTAACCCATCAACATCTGACGCTTCAAATAGAAAATCAGGGAATTTGGCCAATTGATCCCTGATTCCCGGTATATCAGAACCCATAACAACTTTTCCATTTGCCATAGCCTCTAAAAGAGCAACAGGAGAACCTTCTCTTCTTCCTTCATTCTTTGTTGGAAGTAAAAAAATTTCTGCTCTTTGTAAATAGGGGCGAACATCCAATTGCTTTCCTGTAAAAGTGACTCTATCGCTAAGTTTTAATTCCTGAATCAGCAGATTAAGTTCATCCCCATAAGGATTGTTGTTGTCGCCAACTAACAAAAGACCCCAGTTTTTATATTTGACAGCTACTTTATTAAATGCTTGAATAAGGATTTCTATACCTTTTACAGGAACAAAGTTGGCTACACAAATCAAGAAACGTTGACTCTCTGAAAAACCACTATTAAAATCAAAGTCATTCATACTCATGGACGGTCTAAAATAGGCAACATCTACCCCTCTGGGAATCAATACCGCTTTTTTACTACCATTATAAAAATCACGTTTCATATCAGTATTTTGAACGGCAATCTTTCTGGCCAAAAACGACCTGAGTTTCCATGCATTTTTGGATTTTCCTCCCCAGTTCATATTCTTTTTTGTAAACACCCATGGAACTCCGGCCATCCTTGCTGCAATAGCCTCTGTATAATCAGCACTATAATGATAGCTGTGGATAACATCAGGCGCTATTTCCTTAAATTTTCTTGAAACCCGCCAACATTCTTTAAACATCCTTAGTACAGGCCTTGCATTAGACACATATTTATAAACATGTATCTTCAAACCTGACTCTTCAACCACTTTAAAAAAAGCACCCCTGTTGTGTAAGCACATAATATGAGCTTCAAAAACTTCCTGGTCCAAACCTTTGGCAATGTTTAGAAGTGCCTTCCCACTGCCGGCAGTATCAAAATTGGGTATTGTAAATAAGACTTTTATTTTTTTCATTTAAAACGAGTTAGGGCATAAAGCGTGAAAATAGGCCATTTTATGTCTTCTTTCTTTTCAAAGTGATGGTGTAGCATTTTTTCAACAGCCTGCTTTTCAAAGCCATATTCAGACATTTTAGAGTTTAATAAATGTTCGGTTACCATTTCTTTCAAATCCTGTCTTAACCATCCTGATAAAGGAATTGAAAACCCCTTTTTCACTGTTTCTTCGTTTACCGCTGGAATGCGTTTGGACAATATACCCTTTAAAAGCTGCTTTTGTTTTCCCGCTCCATAACTTAAAAGAGGGTCAATCTTTAAAGCTACATCTATCATATTTTTATCGAGAAAAGGTACACGCACTTCAAGACTGTTTTCCATACTTGCCAAATCCACTTTTCGCAATGTTTTCTGCATCATTCCATAAAATTCGGCATGACGCATATTGCACAACAATTGACGAATATCCTTTGTGTCATCATAGGCAAAGACATCGTAACTTTCAGGTAAGGAAACTCCCGACAAATCAGGAGCAATCTCATCCAACCACTTCTTTTTAAAACGGGAATGAAGGCCTTGATGTGCCGTACTTTGAGCGGAAGCCAACAAGACACTGTTGACCCTTTTATTGCCTGTTGTGTATTTATCAAAACCATAAATTGCTTTTTTAAGTAGGTTTGGATACTGTTGATATTGAATATTCTTTCCTATACTCCAAAATCTTTCATAACCAAAAAATAATTCATCGCCTCCATCACCGCTCAGGGCAACACCCACTTTCTCTTTTGCCATTTTTGACACTAAATAGGTAGGCAAAATACTAAAGTCTGCTAAAGGCTCATGCAAAGCATTCATGGCTTCATCCCAAAATTTTAAAACCTCTTGTGAAGATAAATGCCAAATTTCCTGATGTATCTGAAGGGCATCAGCAAATTGTTTGGCACGTTGTGATTCGTCATGGACTTGACTGTCAGATCCAATTGTAAAAACTTGATTACCGTGACTATGTTCCTTCATAAAAGAAGTTATCAAAGTGGAATCAACCCCACCTGACAAAAAAGCCCCAAGCGGAACATCTGAAAGCAATTGTTTTTGCACCGATTTCCCCAGCGTTTCTTCAACGAGTTTTTCAGCCTCCATTTTATCTGATATAAAATATTCAACTGATCTGGGAAGATCCCAAAATTTGCTCTTTTTGATACTGCCATTTTTTTTAATAGTAACCATCTGCCCCGGTGCTACCTGAAAAGTATCCCTGTACAATCCAAAAGGTGCAGGCATATAATGCTGCTCCAGATACAATTTCAATACTTGAGGATCTACAGTTTTTGCTTGGTAAATAGGATGTGAAATTACTTGGTCATACTGACTGGCAGCAACCAGTGTTTTGCCGTCCCATCCGTAAAAAAGGGGTTTAATACCGGCAAAATCCCTAATCAAATTGATTTCCTGCTCCAATTTATCATAAATGATTAGCGAAAACATACCGTTAAGAGCCTGAATCGTTTTTTCAATGCCCCATTCAACCAAACAGGCTGTGATGGTTTCTGTATCACTTGACCCTTTATAATTTACAAAGGCTAATTTTTTTCTCAATTCTAAATGATTGTAAATTTCACCATTAAAAACCAGTATATACCTGTCGTCATGGCTTCTCATAGGTTGTTCACCTGCTTGACTGAGTTCCAGTATTGCAAGCCTGTTAAATCCTAGTTGTAAATTAATGTCATTGGAAAAATAGCCCTGCGAATTTGGCCCCCTTGTTTTGGATTTATCAAGCAATACCATAAAATCATGCTTAGGAATTCCTTTTCTGTTATCAGGCGAATATTCTACTAAGAATCCACACATTGTTTTTTTCTGAATTGAGTTTTATACTTTTATATCTTGTGATTGGTTGAAATTTATTATAAAATTCTTTAACCTTCTCATTGATTTGTTTTTTGTTATAATAACTTCCGCCAAGTTAATCAAATCTTGTCGATCGTTTTGAATGGTTTTAAAGTCAATTTAAATCTTTAAAAATTAGGACTGATTTGATTCTATACGATCTCTTCGCTTCTTAAAAAACTTCCTGTCAATTTGAAAAAATGGGTTGTACTTAATGTGCGGTACAAAACGGTTTATAAAAAGACTAAAGGGATTGAAAAGCAGGTATGAAAGTTTTAAATCATTTAGCTTTTCATTTTTTATAAGACCATTTATATTTTTGCCTGATTGATGCAATTTCAATAGGTCTGTTTGCAATTGTTCCATTAAAATGTGTGTTGCAACAGTATTACTCCTGATAATTTCATCTGAATAGAGGTTTTGCCTTAACTCAAAATATCTTTTTAATGCACCATTTATATCTTTATTTGACTTAGAAATGGTTGATTGTTTATGCCTGTAATAATGAAAATAGGTCTTATCATAAAAATATCCTTTAAATTTCATCCCCATCCTGATAAACAAAAAAGCATCTTCACCTGTTAAGGAAGTATGAAAACCGTTCAAACTTTCAATAACATTTTTTCTTACAACCAGCGAACCCGTACCTTGGAGTAAGAAAAAATTCTTTAACCAAATGAGCCCCAATGTTGGAGGAACATTAACCCCTTCAAAAATTCCGGAAATAGGATGTTTTACAATACGTCCATCATCATAGAAACGTTTAGAACGACAAAAAACAAAATCCACATCGTGTTTCAATAGGATATCGAAGTCAATCTTAAACTTATCGGGTAGAATTACATCGTCACAGTCCAAAAATGCCAAGTATTCCCCTTTGGCAATTTTAATTCCTGTATTTCTAGCATATCCTGCTCCCTGCTTTTCTTCTGTAACAATTGAATGAACAAAAGAAGAATTTTTAAGAAGGTTTTTCAGACTGGCCATTGAATCGTCTGTAGAATTATTATCAATAAAAATACATTCAAAATCACTAAAAGTAAACGCATTGATGGTGCCAATTAGCTTTTCTAAAAAGGGTTCCCCATTATGGATAGGTATTATTATTGACAACTTCATTACTTTGTTTTTCAATATTTAGATTTCAAATTTTATTTAAAAAACTTCATTTGATTACCTTTTAAAATTTACAGGTTTTCCAATTAATTCACCGGTTTTATTCCTATTATAAAATGGATAAAGTTCAAAAGCGCTTATTATTTTTTCAAAACCCTCAAGTGAGTTTATTTCCTCCAATTGGATTTCTATAAAATGAATATTGGGAAAAGTACTTTTATATTTTTCGGCCAGTGCATAGGTTTCATGATAATACCATTTGATTAACTTTATGGATTGTTTCTTAAAAAAAAGCGGGTATTTTTTATACCCTGTATTTCCCTTCAATTTCCAATATATTTTAAGACTAAAACGCAATAGTCTATACATGCTCTCACTTAAAGGAGGATGTATTATATTTTTCCCGTTTGGATAGATGATCCAATCTCTTCCCAAATCATTGAAAGGACCGGATTGTGTCCTGTGGGTGCTTTCTGCGACCTTATCAATATCACGCTTTAAAATAATTATTCCAATTTCCTCCTGGGGTATGTATTTGGGGATTTCCCATCCAAAACTCTTTATAAAAACATGAGTGGTATCAGAATACAGCACACCTGTATGTGAATAAATTTTTGCCATTTTGCGAGACATCAATTCCTGTATTGGTGCCTTATTACCTTTTAAATAATCACGCATTTCACCTCTATGCATTCGAGGCTTTTGCTCATGAAATGAACTAGAGCCTTTTAAGGTTGCCAATAACTTTGATAAATAATCTGTACCACAACGCCCTGTGCTAATACAGAATAAATATTTGATGTTTTTTGGCGTCATTATTTTTACTACTAAATCAATTTAAAAAAAAGGTGCATCTGTTTTTAGAAAACTTAAATCTTTGAATATTGATTTCTTGATTATTATGCTTGAACTAATAAAGAGTTTTAAGATTATAAATCAATAGACAATAAAATTTCATTTTGATTTTCAACCCATTTATAAAAAGTTGCAGAAAGTGTCTTTCTTTTGATTCCATTATGAACTAACCTGTTTACTTCGGCAAACCTTTTTATAAAAATTTGTTCATTCAGGGTATATATACTTTCTTTATCAATCCCAGATTCATAAATAATGGCATCAAACACATTATTTGTTCTGAAGTTTGTAATATCTAAATCAACGGCCAAATAGTTTTTTTTGGATTTACCCCAATCTATGATACAAATTTGATCCTGATTGTATAATATATTATGATGGCTTAAGTCACCATGAACCCAACCCCATAACATTCTTTTATCTTTATGTAACAATCGCTTATAAATTTCCACAACTTCTTTACCCCTCCTTTGGCTACATATATAATCCTCTACAAAAGTGTGGTTAAGAAAACGATTTTCGTTTATATCATTTAATTCAATTCCTTTTAAAATGTAAAATTTCAATAAGAAATCGAAAATGTTATTGAATATATTAGACAAGTCATCCTTAAAATCTAACTGCTTTCCAACAAAAAAATCCTGAACAAAAAAATTTAACCCATCATCATCATGTTCAAATTCAATTTTAGGAACCATCACTTTTTGATGTTTTATTTTTGAAGCACTTAGTAAAGATTCCATTTCATTTTTATTCTTCAATTTACCCGATTCTTTTAAAGCAACTTTAATAACCTTACTATTCTCTTTTTTATCATACAACAATACAGAAACAGGCAAGCGATAAAAAATAATATCAGCACTTAATGGTAGTTGGATTTTCTTTAAGAATGGCCAACACAAATAAAGCCCCAATAAACTTCTAAGTGTAATCCTGTTATTTTTTATCTTTAATTTACTTAAAAACCACAGCACCCAGTGTTTTAAATTAATATTGGGTAAAAATTGAATTTCATTATTCTTTAAGAGTGGAGAATTATTTCTTAAAGTTGATTTTATTAATAAATTACCATATATCCTGTAAGTCTTTAAATTGCTTTTTTTTAAAGAAAGTTGGGCGATATTCTCTACCCTGCTTAACATGTTTGAATAATTTTCTAACATTATATAGATTTCTTTAAAAAATTGAGAATTCTTATTCCATGTATGTTATTCAAACTTACACCCAATTTTGCAAAAAAAATAAAAAATGCTGAGCTTACATATTTTAAGGTTTGTATGTTCCGTTTGTAGTTTTCTTTAGGTTTAGAAACATGATGGTGTGTATGAATACAATTTGACAGAACTAAATTTCTTAGTTTAAGCCTTAATTCTTCATTGAAGAAACTTGAGTATTTAGTATATTTAACTATACAATTTAATGCCTTACTCTTTTCAATAATAATAAAAGAATTTACTTGTTTTGAAAGCTTATCAATTCCTTGTAAATCATAATAAACCAAGTCTAAAGCAACAGGAATAATTTCATTGTGTTTTATAGCTACTTTAATATCAAAAATATAGTCTTCCCAGCTGTAAAACTCTTCCCATCTTACATTTTTGATGAGATTAAAATTCCATAAACAAGATGAAGTGGACCAGCTTCTTCCTTCCATCAAAATATTGGGTAAAATCGTTTTTTGAAAGATTCTTTTGGTTCTTCTGTTTTGGGTGTTATTATCTTCATCAAAAGTAATAGTATTACAATATGCAAAAGCAACATTTTGTGACCCGCTTTGTTTAAAAGTAGTAACCATTATCTCTAAATATTTTGAATCCCAGTAATCGTCAGAATCCAAAAAAACTATAAATTCTCCTTTAGCAACATCCATTCCCGCGTTTCTGGATGCTCCCGGTCCTTTATTAAAATCATTTCTTATGTAAGTATATTCACAGTTTAAATCTGGAAAAATTGTTTCAGAACAATCATCAACAATAATTATCTCATAGTTCTTATAGGTTTGATTTTTTACAGAGTTAACACACCGAATGAGTTTTTCAGGCCTGTTGAAATATGGGATTACTATTGAAATAAGTGGATTATTATTCAAAAAAATGGTGTTTAAATTATTTAAAATACATTAACTTATTAAAATGGGAGTAACCAAGTTTCAGATACTTAAAAGTTACATAAATAAACATTAACCTTATTGCTCTAAAAATATCGATTCTTTTTAAATAAATGTTAATTACACGTTGAAGGAATACTCTACTATCCTTATGCTCAGCAAATAAAGACATTTTTAAAACCTTTAAATTAAAATCTGCTAAATACTTATCATAATCAATATCCAAATTTATACCTCTCTCATTCAAAAAATCAATAATTTTCTTTCTCGCTTTAATATGAGAATCAATTTCGGTTTTATTAAGCTTTGCTACTTCTTCATTGAAGGAATCTTTATGCTTTCGATATATATTCAATGCTTCTTCTATATAAACCATTGTCGGATTATTAATTAACATTCTCATATTAAATTCCCAGTCATCTTGCCTGCCAATACTGGAATCAAATAATTCATTTTGTTTTTCAAGAAAAACTCTTTTCCACATCGGTCCACAAATATAGAATTCAACATTTCCCAAAAAAAAATCTCTAAGAACATCATCTGATAGTATTTTACTCTCTTTCATGAATATACCGGTCTCTAATTGGATGATTTCTGTTTTTGCAATTACACAATCAACATTCTTACTAAATCTTTCTATGTATTTCTCCAAAGCATCTGGATAATACAAGTCGTCGCTATCAAACCATTGTATAAAGTCACCCTGACTCTTCTCAAAACCAAAATTTCTACAAGCATTTGGGCCTTTTACCCGGTTTGATGGACGTTTATAAAATTGAAAACGTGAGTCAACTTTTATATATTCAGCAATTACCTCTTCTGTTGTGTCTGTACTACCATCATCAATTATAATACATTCCCAATTTGAATAAGTTTGAGCCAGAACACTATCCAAAGTTTCACTTATAATGTGTGCCCTGTTGAATGTGGGAATAATTATTGAGACTAAAGGGGCTAATGACATATTTAAGTAAATTGAAAGTTTTTAAAATACCTTCTCACACGGTAGCTTTTGGTTTTTAAAAATAAAAATACTTTTCCGGCTAGAAAAAATTTAAAAGCCAACAGTCTATTTTTTTGCCTAAGGTGTGGCGTAAAATTATCCAATATATATTCAACATTTGAATAATGCTTTTTCTCCAATCCTAAAAAAAACAAATTGATGAGTTCATTGTACAAATAGTTGACAACCTCTAAATCATTCTCAATCAAACTACGCTTAAAATTTTCAATATTTATGAAAGCTAAAGATTCTTTAAAATCAAAATCATACACTTTATTTTTTACTGATTTAGTATCAATGTGTTGCCTGTAAAGAAATAGGGGTTTATTTATTATAGTAAAGGATGCTTCGGGTAATTGAAAAAACAATCTTGAAAACAATTCAGTTTCTTGACCTCTAGAAATTTTATCACTAAAAAGTAGCTTATCTGCAAGAAAAACCTTTTTAAATAATATGGAGGGAGTTAAAATATGAAGTCTCCATACAACATAATCCTGAAATAAATTTGACTCAATATTTAAACCAATTTTGTTTTTTATCTTATTTTCCTCATCCCAATAATATCCACTACAAATAACCATAGCCAATTCTTCAGTAAAAACGTTGATTTTTTCATCCAAAAACTTTTTCAGCATAATATCATCATCATCAAACCACTGCAAATACTCCCCCTTGCTAACCTCAAACCCATAATTCCGTGCCCCGTTCCCGCCGGGTTTGTGGGTGTTTGGTCTTTTGTGAAATTGAATACGGGGATCTTTTTTTACATAGGCTCCCACTACTTCGTCTGTATTGTCGGTGCTACCATCATCCACGATGATACACTCCCAGTTTTGATAGGTCTGAGCCAGCACACTGTCCAGGGTCTCGCTAATGAGGTGGGAACGGTTAAACGTTGGTATGATAATACTGACTAAAGGCTGTTCTTTACTCATGACTTGGGATTGCAAGTGTAAAAATAGGGAAAGTTTGTGAGTTTGTGAGTTGATGAGTTGGTGAGCTTGCCCACCGCTTCGTCGCCTGAAGCTTCGTCCTTCGCAGAGCTTCGGAGAAGGACTTTGAATCGCAAGGCGGAAAGTTTACTGAAGGTGGATTGGTGTGTTTTTTGACAGGTGAGCGGTGACCGAAGACAGCTGACGGGTGACGGGTGTACGTTGTACGTCCCTGATATAGGTTGACCCATTTATGTTAATTTATATCATTAAAAAATTGAAGATTTTTGATTGGGATAGGAAAAAGGAAAGCCTTACCATTAAAAAACGGTGAGGTTATTTAGTTTTTTAGTCTTCAGTTGAAATTGCTAAAAAAATCAATCAATCTGTGTTTTGCATTAAAAATATTTTTGGTTCTTCTATAAATCCTTGTTCAATCAGGGAGTCATAGTCTTTGACCTTCATTTTATTTATTTGACAAAAAATTGATTTATATGGTACACCTTTAAAGCTGCAAAACTCAGCAATGGTGATTTTATGTTTCTTATCTTTATTGAAAGCTGCCTTCACTTCTCTGATCCACTCCCTGGCTGTGCCTTCTTTTATTCCAAAAATTTCAGCAATTTCATTGGACTTTATGTCAATCCTATGAAATTTCATTTTCACTATATATTTTAAAACCTGCAGTAGCGCAATGAAAAAGCGACTGATGGTTGTTGTAATTCTTATTGTCATAAATTTTATAATTCAAACGAACGATAAAAATAAAATCTAATCTTTTGTTTCGTATCTTTTTCACAGCTTATTTATCAACAAAGTTTTCAACATATATTTGTGGTTTTGAGCGACATAAGTGGTAAAATCAACTAAACAAGACCAAATTTTATGTTGCGTCCAACTCTCTTTTATTTTGTAGTTTTTAATTCGTTAGTTCCTAAAAAATTTTCAGCATTATCTTCCAGCTTTTTTAGATTTTAAAATTTGATTTGGATACATTGATTTGCAAAGTACCCATAAGGTTTTAATTTAGAAAGTACACTTTTTACCCAATGACAGTTTCTGATTATCAAATCAAATTTCAATGCAATTTCAATCTTTGATTTTAATTGAAGTGTGACGCTAAATGGAAAAATATTGTGAAAATCCTCCCCTAACCCCTCCCAAGGAGGGGGATTTGTTTGTTATTTTTTTTATGTAATTCGTCCGCTTTGCCCCTTCCCTAAAGGGTGGCGGAAAAGATTCGTCCGCTTTGCCCCGGCTCCCGTGTCGAGCACGGGACAAGCTCTAAAGGGTGGCGGAAAAATCTAGAGTTTAGCTTTTTTCAGAACTAATCTCTATTTACAAAAGTCGGCTCGTTTTCTTCTGTTGCCCCAACCCTAAAGGGAGCAGAAGAAAACTCTATATTAAGATTGAATGAAATTTATTTCGGTTTTGAGTTTATTAAATTTCTTTCAAATGCTTTGGAAAGATTAAAGATTTAATTATTTATCATACACTCCTCATACACTATCCATACAGCATCTATACACCATCTATTCACCATCTCCAAATCAGCTCTTTGTGCGGCCTTTATTTTAGGGGGTTTATATTGATTTAAATCTTGGGTTACAGTGGTATCAAAACGTCGGAAATGTGTGTTTTTGTCAGAATTGTTTGTATTGATTTGAACTAGTAAAAAACAACTTTTTAAGCCTTAATTTTCTGATAACGTGATTTTTGCAAATGACAAAATGAGCGCTGTGGTAAGTTTGTCGTGTAAGTTCTCAGACACCGTTGCGAATTAAAATTTTGAACGTAGGGATCCATGCGTTTGCGCGCTTTTCAAGGCGGTGTTTTTGGCTTACAAAATTAAAATGTTCAATCAGGTTGTTGCTTAAAATTATCGCGCAATGACCATAAATTAATAAGTTATGGCTAAAAACCGCAGCTTAATCAAGATTATCGGAACCCTGGATGATCTTACCTTTTACAAGGGCAAAGAGGGGTATGTCGTTCGCACGAAAGGCGGCGTGAGTAAAAAAAGGATTTTAAATGATCCTGCTTTTGCCCGCACCCGCGAGAATGGTGCAGAGTTTGGTCACAGTGCCCGGATGGGTAAGCTTTTAAGACGCTCGGCTATCGGGCTGATAGAAGATGCCAAGGACGGGCGCATGACCTCACGGCTCACGCAAGTGATGGCCCGTGTTAAGAACGAAGATCTCACCTCAGTGCGGGGTGAAAGAAATGTAGCTACCGGGCTGGCAACAGCTGAAGGCAAGCAGGTATTGAAAGGCTTTAATTTTAACAGTAACGCACCGCTTGACAGTGTTTTGCTGACCGATTACAGTCTTGATACCGGCACCGGTGAAATAGAGTTGGTGGATTTTTCACCAATGCAACACATCGCCGTGCCACAGGGTACTACACACTTATCATTGCGTTCCGGGTTTTTGAACCTGGACTTTGCAACCGAAGTCAAGGATTTGGAACTCAGCCCGGTGACGAACCTGGTGCTGAACAGTCCTGTGACGACGGTGAAGCTGACGCCTGCCGGCGTGCCAACAGGTACCGGTTACGAATTGTTTTTCCTTAAGATTGCCTTTTTTCAGGAAATCAACGGAATTCAATACCCGTTAAACAACGGTGCCTTTAATGCGCTTCAGTTGGTGGAAGTACTGTAAACACTTTAGGTATTACAGGGAAAGGAGCTGCCGCAAGGCGGCTCTTTTTTTTATTTATATATAATGCCTTCCTTTTTTAACATTCAACTCCCTGCTGCTTTTAACCTCAACTTTGATTTTTTGAAGTAACCTCAGTTGTCTATTTAAGCTTGCAGCAGTGGCAAATCGAAACTTTAATTTTAGCTTTAGAACAGATCTTTCAAGTTGTTTTATTTCATTGTCCAATAAAATCAAAGCTTCGGTATTATTAATATCGGCATATTTCATTTTTTTTGACCGTTCCCATCTTTCAAAAAAGGCTGCGCTGTTTTTTTCCGGCTTGATAACTTCGCGATGCTCACGGTCGTGCTTTAAAAAGGCTGTAGGCACAACCCCTATTTTAAGCCCGTGATAATGCACCCGTTGACAATAATTATCGTCCTCGCCATAATGAAAAAAAATGGGGTCAAACCCTCCCACACTTTCAAGGCATTGCTTGGACAACAGCCAACCCGCTGCATTCACAAAAGGTACTTCATACACTACTTGTTTTGGTTTGTTCAATACAAAATCTGAATAAAAATCAGGATTGGAATCAAACCTCATATACAAAGAAAAATTCCTGTCCAGTAAATTTCCTTCCCCGTTTAAATGCACGGGGCTTAGAATAGCATATTCAGGCTTGCTTTTTTGAATATCAATCAACCGGTTCAAACAATCATCCATTAAATAAGCATCCTGGTTGAGTAAAAGCACGCTTTCGGCTCCCTGATTTAGCGCATAAGAAATACCTACATTGTTGCCTTGCCCAAAACCTAAGTTTGTTTCTTGCTTCAGCAACTTTACTGCCGGATACTGTTTCTTAACAAATGTTACTGTTTGGTCTGTTGAAGCGTTATCAACTATTATTACCGAATATCCTTTACAAGTATCCAGACAGCTTTTAAGCCAAGGCATAGCATTGAAGGTAACGATGATGATATAAGTTCTGTTATCCATGCTTACAAACTAAAATATGTTGAAAAGTCACCAGGTCTTTATTAATATATTTTAAAATTTTAGCTTTCCAATCAAATTTAGACCCTATAGCATCTCTTGCTCTTAAGTTTCTTTCATAATTTATAATTTGCAGATTTGCAGATTTTGCAAGTTTATAAACATCCTTTCTCGTAAACCATCGAATATGAGTTCTATCAAATATACCTCTTTCATTAAGAGGCCAAGTTCCTTTTATATATACTTGAATAAATAGTTCAACGTGACCAACATTTGGAAGGGATATTATAATTGTACCATCAGGTTTTAATAAGGATTTTAAATCTTTCAATACTTTCAATGGGTCATAGAGATGTTCTAAAATATCACCAAAAAGAATATAGTCAAAAAGTGGAGATTTATCCCTAACCTCTTTTCTAAAACTATCATCATTTAAATTTCCACAAAAAACCTTTGTGATATTTTTTTTTGCTTCCGTAGCCATTTTTTCATCAAACTCAATACCGTAAACCGAATTTGCGAAATTATTATTTATTAAATATTGACCATTTGATCCCAATGCACAACCTACATCTAAAATATCAATTAAATGACCTTTAATGTGTTTTAACAAATCAGGTCTTAAACCAATATATGACTCGTTATATCCCATCTAATAATATTAAGAAATTTAAATTAATTATCTATTTATTTTTTTTAAAAGTCTAATTAGAAATATTGCTGTTTTTTTTGAGGCTTTACTATATCCTTTTGGCTTTTCTCTTGACAAAAAATTATAGGCTTTATATCTGTGACTATGAAAAATTGAATACTCATTATTCCAAATATTTTCTTCTACAACATTGGATTGAATATTGTAAACAGACAAAGCATAAGGTAATGATAATTGATCTCGTCTTGATTTATTTTTAATTTCATTCCACCATAAACTCAAAAACTCGTGATTTACAATCTTCATATTTAAAACAAACAACCCCGTTGCATAAAGACCTGCATTGTTTTTAACTCCCCTTTTGTAATAATAAAATATTTGCTTGAGTATTTTAAAAGGATAATCCTTTTCTAATTCTATACATTTTATTGCCTCATCAAAAACGCAATTTCTTTCTGAATGCCTGATAAATAAAGCCTCTTTATTTTTAATCTCACTAATGAAGTTTTTAATTTTATCATCGATGATTTGTATGTTTGCATCATGCCACAAAACATAATCATACTCTTTAAAAATCTCTAAACCTTTTACCTTATAATATCTAGCATTTTTTGTTATATCATCATAAGTTGATTCTTTAATTATAATAGAATAAACAGAGGATGTTAATTTTTTGTTATCAGTGATTAAAAAATAATCTATTCCATTTCCCGAGACATACTTTAATGGCTCCCTAATTTCATCTTTGTCTCCAAAAATAGCTGTAAAGATTGCAATTTTAGCCATTAATAACTGTTTTTATTTTTTTATAACTTCTTTTTATCAACTTTAAAATGAAACTTTTTAAGCTGTTTTTTCTGTAATTAGAAGTTATTTTTTTTGATTTTAATAAATAATATTTAGAAATTTCATTGTTATGAATAGATTCATAATATTTATGTAATTGATAAAAGGTAATTTTTTTGCTTTCCATTTTTAATTGATCATTAGAGGATGACCAAATACCTCCATCGTGAACCCGATACATTCCTCCAATGTTTTCCATGTATTTGCCTTTGCCGTATTGACCTAAAAAGGAAGTTAAAAAAGAGTCTCCGTTTTTTGCTTTTAAAAATTCTTCGGGTAAGGTTTTTATTACGTTTCTAAAAACCAAGCTCATTGTACACAAAAAAATTTCACATTTAATTATTTCTAAACTACTGAAACTTCTTTTATAAATATCTGGTGTTTTTGATTCTTTGAGCTTTAAGCCCTCACTATTAATTATAGACACATCGTGGTAACACATCACAAACTCCTCATTCCCTTCCAAAAAATCCACCTGCTTTTGCAGTTTGAAAGGGTCTGTCCAGTAGTCGTCACCTTCGCAAAGGGCGATATATTTTCCATCACATAAATTAAATGCACTAATAAAATTATTTTGCATTCCAATATTCTTTTTATGTGATATATATTTAACTTCTTTTGCTCTTACATCAGAGTCTATAATATCTCTGATAATTTGATCTGATTTATCTGTTGAACAGTCATTAGCGATTATAAGTTCTATAATAAATTTACCTTGTTGCATTAATACACCTTCAATTGCCTCTTTAATATAGAGTTCATGATTATAGGTAATCATTATGACATTTATTTTCATCATAATTCTTTAATCATAAAAAGCGATAATCCATTTTCTTCTAATACATTAAATCCAAATGATTCATAGAATTTTATAGCTTTAAAATTTTGCTTTTTAACTTCCAATTTATAATTACTAAAACCTTTCCTTTTTAAATTCTCAATAGATGCCTTCAATAAAATAGATCCTATACCCATACCCTGGTTATCAGAAGATACAGCAAGCATTGTTAAGTAAGCAGTCCTATTAGCCGGATCATTGTCATAATAAGCAATAAAAGCATTTAAAACCCCTTCTTTTTGAAAAGAAATTAAACTTGAGTATGTTAATAATTTATCAACATACCCCTCAATATTGCTATTAATTAAATCACCAAAAAATTGATGATTTAAGTTGTTTAAAAGTTCAACCACTTGCTCTTTCATAAAAAAGTATAGTTAGTTAAATAAGATTTAATTTCCTCCTTAGAATTAAACATCAATAAATCAATAATAGAAAGCCAAGGTATATATTCATTATCAAACTGTTTATATTGAATATTTTTACTTTTTAAAAAAAAGAAATCAACACCATTATTTAAAAATTGCTCTTTATCATATAGTTCTTGCCCGCCAATGGGGTTTATGTAAACTTCTGCATTAATGATTTTACATATCTCAAGGAGCCTTTCAACTCCTTTTAGTTCTTTGGTTTGGAAAAAATCAATAGAACTTTTTCTAAAACTGGTTGATAATTCTAACTCTTTTGAAACCTGTATAATTGATAAAATTGCTAAATCTGAAATGGTTTTATATTTTTCATTGAGAACCCTTGTTATTAGTTCAAAGGCACTATCAAAATATGGTGCTTTAAAATATGTTACTTTGATGTTTTTTAAAAACTTAATTTTCCATTTTTCACTTGTAAACACATCTATCTCATTAATCATTTTATTTTGTGAAGCTTCAATCAAAGGCACAGTAAATAAATAGTCTTCATTGTTATTTGATAATATTCTATTACGGTTAATCCATCCTTTTTTTATATAATTCACATCATCATAAAACACAAAGGTATCCACAGCATTGATTAATTGGAAATATCCAATGTAAGGAAACAGGTAAGGCTGCATAATAGCTACCTTCATAGGGTTTTGTTTAAAATGTTACAAATCATAGTAAGACCTTCTTTTTCTAATTCATGACTTAACGGCAAACACAACACCCGCTTGTACACCCTGTCACAGACCGGTACCTCAGTGGCTTTTACATAAGGCAGTGTATGCAAGCCGGGATAAAAATAACGTCTGGGGAAAATCTGTTGCGCGTTGAGGGCTTGTTCTACCTGTAACAGTTGTTCTTCGGTATCAAACAGCACCGGGTAATAACTGTAGTTCCAATCGGTGCCTTCACGCAGTTTTAGTTTTTGCAAATTGTTAAAATCAAGGTGTTGGTCATAAAAATCCACCACTTGCTTTCGGCTTTGCAGAATGTGTTCCATATAAGGCAATACAGCCAGACCCAGAGCGGCTTGCAGTTCGCTCATTTTACCGTTGATGCCCAAGCTGTGAAACGCCAGCGGGCCGTCATGGCCAAAATTATGGTAGTTGAAAAATTGCTTATGGAGTTCTTCATCTGTGGTCACCATGGCCCCACCCTCACCGGTATGAAAGAGTTTGGTGGCGTGAAAGCTCAACGTACTCACATCACCATAGTTTAAAAGCGATTGTCCTTTATAACGCACCCCAAAACAGTGGGCGGCGTCGTAAATCACTTTTAATCCGTGCTTTTGGGCGATGTGTTCAATTTCTTGAACCGCACAGGGGTTACCAAAGACATGGGTCGCCAGGATGGCAGTCGTTTTCGGGGTGATGGCAGCTTCAATCAAACGTTCATCAATAGTTAAATACTCAGGGTGGATGTCCACAAACACCGGGGTGCAATGTTGCCACACAATGGCTGCCGTGGTTGCTACATAACTAAAGGGCGTGGTGATGATTTCACCTTCTTTCCCAAACAATTCCAAAGCGATTTGTAAAGGCACCGTACCGTTGTTGGTGCAGGTGAGGTGAGGTACTTGCAGATAGGTTTTTAGCTTGTCTTCCAGTTCCAAAACGAGTTCGCCCCGATTGGTCAACCATTGCTTGTCCCAGGCACGTTGTAATAGGGCCTGATATTCGGCGATGGGCGGGAGGAAGGTTTTGGTGACAGTGATCATTTTCTAATGGCTTCGGTTTTGTTTTCCCAGGGCATTTCCTTGTATTTGGGTGTGATTTTTATAAAATCAGCGAGTTGTTGAATGGCATCGGGTTGGGATAAATTTACGACTAAAAAGTTGGATTTGTTTTTGAAGTAGTGCTTCATTTGTTTGTTGCGCTCATTGTATCTGCGTATTAGATGTTTTTTGTTGTAAATATCCCCTTCAACTTCTCCAAACTTTTCATTAAATACCTTCCAAACTAAACCTTTATCTCGGTAGGTGGCCTTTTGTAAATCTTCTTTTGTGGGCACCCGGCCGTCTTTCCCAAAAAGTTTTGCGTGAAATTTGGTGATGGAATTGTACCATTGTTCCGGGCTGTCCCGCTCGGTCAGGATAAATTTGGCATTGGGGAAGTGATGATCCAACAGTACATACAAATAATCATTGCTAAAAGGCACGTCCTGAAAAACCTCAGCGGTTTCACAGTATTTTAAAATGGGTTTCCAGTTGCGGGCGATATAGTCATCCATCATTAGCTCAGCTGTCGGTTGGTCACCCACTTTAAAACCGTGGTCTTGAAAGAATTTTTTCAAAGAAGTGGTGCCGGTCTTGTTTTGTCCAATACAGAATATTTTGGGTTTTTGTCTATTAAAAAACATTAGGCTTCAATTTGATTTTTAAAACTGGATTTTAATAAAAACGGTGGCCAAGTTTCTTCATTATGCAATACTTGAAATGTTAAAACACCGTTCATTCTTAAAATGGGTTCTTTACTTTTTTCTTTACTAACAGCAACATTGATGGAATAAAGCCCTTTTGAAAGTTGCAGGTGTTTGTGTTCTATGATAAAACTCAATTTATCATCTTTAAAACTGTGATTTTCCTGTTCGTTGTTGGGATTCAACAGCGCCACCGGTCGTTGTTCCTTATCAAAAATGGAAATGGCAAAAAAAGGTGGTTTCTGTAATTTCTCTGAAAGAAACTTAAACCG
This sequence comes from uncultured Flavobacteriaceae bacterium, assembly GCA_964469175.1. Lineage (GTDB taxonomy): Bacteria > Bacteroidota > Bacteroidia > Flavobacteriales > Flavobacteriaceae > Planktosalinus. The sequence goes on along the minus strand of CAYXXY010000029.1, from coordinate 2,341 downwards.
TAACTCCAAATCATCCCCCCAGTTCAACTGTGGAACACCGTTCTCCACTGCTACCGGGTTGAGGAGTTCTACTTCCTCCAGTTCAATACTCCCATCACTAAACACCACATTGCTTTCGTTTTGCGCAAAGCGGGTGTAATACAGGTCAATCCCTTTGGCCACATCCTCCCCTTGAAACTTGGCCTTTCCATTCTCCATCAAAATAATGGACGTACAAATGCGCGAAACCATCGGCATATTGTGTGATACAAAGAGAATAGCTGTTTTGGGTAGTATGGCATCAATCGTCTTAAAACACTTCAACACAAAGCCCAAATCGCCCACGGCCAGGACCTCGTCAATAATCAATACATCGGGTTCCATTTGTGCCGCGACGGCAAAACCCAGGCGCACTTTCATCCCGCTGCTGTAATTCTGCACGGGCATATCGATAAAGTCTTCCAGCTCGGCAAAGCCAATGATTTCTTCCAGTTTGCTGTCAATCTCATTTTTGGTAAAGCCCAAAACCGCGCCGTTGTTGTAGATATTCTCCCGGCCGGTGAGTATGGGGTTAAAACCCGCACCCAGTTCAATCAAGGCGCCTACCCGGGCTTTGATGGTGACCTTGCCGGCGTCGGGGTTGATGAGTCCGTTGAGGATTTTTAAAAGTGTGCTTTTGCCCGCACCATTGTGGCCAATCAAACCCAAACACTCCCCGCGGCGCAGTTCAAAAGAAATGTCCTTCACCGCCCAAAACTCCTTGTCGCGCAGCAATCGTTCATTCCTGTTGCCCCTCACACTGCCCCACAAATCCTTCACACCATACCAAAGGCTGGTCTTCAGGTCTTTGCAGAACTTTTTAGAAAGGTTTTCAACGATGACCAGAGGTTCTTCCATGGGTGTGTTTTGGTTGTTTTTGAGGAGGTTGTTTTAAAAGTCGAAGATAAAAAGAATTTGTGAATTGGTTTAATGTTCAATATTTTGGGCTTCGCCCACCGTATCCGACAAAGGCGGAGAAGGGAAGTTAGGGTTCAAGGTTAAATTTTTGGGCTTCGTTCACCGTAGCTTTAGCGTAGGTGGGGTTAAAAATAAGGATAATTCAGGTAATTCCTATTTCTTATGTTGTGGATTTATGTTTTAGCTGGCTGGATGGGGTGCTTTTATTGGATGGTTGTTGATTTGCTTTAAGTTTGGGCTTAGTAGTACCGCAAAGAAACGCAAAGAATCCGCAAAGAAGCGCAAAGGGTTTTGGAAGCCGTCTTAAGTCTTTAGTCTTATATCGAATACAGAATTTTGAATATTGAAGTTTGGAGTTTTATTTGATGGTTGGTGATTTCTTTGAAGATAGGGCTTAAGTTTTACCACAGAGATACACAGAGGTTTCACAGAGGTACACAGAGGAATTTTAATGTTGATTGAATATTGTTTAATGATTATTGGAATTTGCATTGCCTTCCGAAACCGCCCTAAGCGGTGAAGGGTGGGTGCTTGGTGCTTTCTTTGAAGATAGGGCTTAAGTTTTACCACAGAGATACACAGAGGTTTCACAGAGGGTTTTAAATAATAAAGGGCGTGCGGGCTCTCCCCCTTTAGGGGGCCGGGGGGCGTGTGGCTGGATTGGGCTTGCCTTTTTTTTAAACCATATAAGGCATATAAGCTCATATAAGAATGCGCGCGATGGTTCCCCTTTTTTAAGTCATAGAATACCTTTAGGAAGTAAAATGTAAGTGTACATTTTTCTATCCTCTTTTATTTTTTAATTCAGATTTGCGTCGGCTTATTTCACGATCGATGTCTTTCATGGTATAAACCGCTGTTTTTTCTTCAACCCAAGAGTGTACCCTGCTATCCAGTTCACGTAGTACGTTTTTATCTTCCCACCAGGGCACAACAGGCCTGTCAACCGAACACATTGCCTCATAAAGGGCTTCCAGTTTTTCCTCACCGGCATCATCAATGAGTTTATGCAGTTTCTTTCGAATCTTAATCGCGTCCATTTCTAAAATTGTATTCTCAAAATTAAGAAAAAAAATAGTATTCAGAAGTATTGTTTTTAACTATGTTTTTCTCAACGGAACCGGTTATGGGTCGTCAGTTACATCTGTGAATCCACGACTGACAATTGCCTTCATGTTTCTTCATTTCTTAATGGTTTAAAAAAAACGCTTCTTACCCCCAAAAGTTAAAACATTAAGGAATTAAGGGTCATTAAGGGTTTACATAAAAAGGTCATCCCATATCCCTAAGGACTATTCAGAACACCACAAACCTTGAATTTACCCGCCGAAGGTTTACCGTAGGTGGGCATTGAACCTTAAACCTTAAACCTTAAACCTTAAACCTTGAACCTTAAACCTTAAAC
>CAYXXY010000028.1:0-38841 GCA_964469175.1 uncultured Flavobacteriaceae bacterium | reverse complement strand
AACAGAAATATTAACAACCTTAAAATTAATCTCGTTTAATAATGCACTACGGGTAAATAATACAAATTTATCCATTTTGTTTAGTATCATTATTATTAGTATTAATACTTGTATTTATTATTTCATAATCCTCTTCAGTAAATGAAGAACCATCAGTCGTAATTTTTTTAATTATTTCAATTATTTCTCCTGAAATTTCAAATTTTGAAATATCCTTTGTTATTTTATCTAATATCTTTTTTGTTTTTTTATAAATTGGGTATTCATTCAAATAATCACTATCTAATTGATTTATAAAATTCAAAGTTTCTTTTATTATCACCAAATTTTCTTGCTCTTTTGTCTTCACAAAATAATCGGGCAGTATCTTTATAACCTTTTGTTTAAAGTAAGCCTCTTCTAAGATTCTATTACCAATATACCCTTTGTGAATCCAATAGGTTAAATCTCCTTTTCTTGTTTCTGTTCCATTCTCTTTATAACCTTCTTTATATACATCAAAACCAGTATCTCTTTCTTTATCTTCATTTGGGGTTTTACTTAAAAAAATAATTGGCAACTTTTTAATTTTAACGTCTTTGTCTAATTCTATTGCCAAATCAATTCCATTTTTACAGTAATGTGGTCCACCAAGAATATGATCCATTAAAATAAGTTCAATTTTGTTCTCATTTATGTAGTCTTTAATAATTTTAATTGCTTTATTTTTTAGAGTTTGTTTATTCTGTTCATTTATCCATACTCTAACATTATCAATAAATTTAATAAAATCTTCTTCTTTACTTTCGGGATAAACTTTATAGCCTGCAATATTCAAGTATCCATATATTTTACAAAATTGAACATACTGGTTTTCAATGACTAATATGTTTCTTTTTTTACTCATACGGTTTGATTTGAAGAACTGCTGTTAATTTATACATTCCACAACCATAGCATATTTCTACTGGCTTTTCAAAAAATAATGTGCTACTATTATGCTTATCATCAGAATTAAAAATTTTTAATACTTCGTTTATTAATTTAGTCCCTGAGGTCTCGTATAAGGGTTTGATTGGGGTATCATTAGTACCCCGTAATTTCTCAAGAGTCTCTTGTTTAACAAGTGGGCAAGTATTAGTAATTTTTATTTCTAATTTATCAGTATCAATTTTAGCACTAAATTCTAATTCGTTTTTTTTACATTGGGTACATTCATTTATAAAATGAAACCTGTTCTTTTTTGCATTTACAAATAGTTCAAAACATATAAACCTCAAAATATCTTCACTGAACTGAAACTCATAGTCATCCGGTATATTAATATCAGGTTCTGATTCTTTTAAATAAACCTTATTGTCTACATCACTAATTTCATAGATGTGTTTTCCCATTTCAAAAATTTTTTGAAGTTGATTTTTACTTATCTTAGTTGCAAAAAAACTATCTTTAAAAGATTTTTTTAGCTTTTTAACCTTCTCTCCTTTATTCCTTGTTTCTGTTGCAATAAGGTACTGTATTGTTTCCATAGTATCTATAATCTTGGAGTATTCGTGCAAGGATTCATACTCTTTATTATTCCCAATATCTCTTAACATATCTCTCCCGTGTCCTGCCAGATAGGCAAATCTTTTAGTCTGTTCTGCCTCACGCCATAAGGAAAAAGCTTCGTTTTTGTGGTGGGTGGTTATAAAACCACTTAAATCTTTACGCAACAACATTAAGAGTTGCTTTGCCTGTAGTTCGTTATCAAAACCTGTATTGTTATAAAAACCCATTATGCCTTGTGTGATATTCCTATCATCATTATTACTAATACGAATAAGCATAATGTATTTATACCCGTTTAAAATACTACTCTTTTTTGTCTCATCACTGTCTGTAACAGAGTATAAGTCTTTCCATTCTTGCTCTTCCGGTTCTTCTTTATAATATTCTATGATTGTTTTTTTTGCTTTTATATCATTCTCATTTGAGTCTCCGTTTGGTTTTCCTGAAGAGCCTTCTTCTAGTGAATTTTGAAAATCAACTTCGATTTCTAGTACTTCTACATTTTCTTCTTTCTCTGAATTATCGGCATTTTCACCTTTTAAGAAATCACTTATCAATGGGTTATTTTTATCGTTTTCCTTACTATATTCTACTATTTCTGCTTGTTCATTTTCATTTTCATCAAACACTAGATGAGGATCTCCTTTTCCATCAGTAACAATAAAAAACACTCCCGGTATAGTGTTAAAATGTTTCTTTATATGGCGAAAAATATAGTCTGTTTTTTCATTAATATTTATGTCTTTTTTTTGTTTTTTGTTTTTATCTGTCAGTATAAAATGGCGAATCAAAAGAAACTCAAACAATTTATCTTTGCTATCGCATAAAATCTTATCTGTAATCTCTTTTTTTTGTGTGGCATTGTATTTGGCTATAAATGTTTCAATTGGTTGATTCGCTTCTATAATCTTATCTATATTGTTTAACCCATAAACTTCTTCCCAGCCTTTTTCATTATCCTTTATTATCAAGTCATAAAAATTCTCAACAACCGCTGCTGCTTCAATTTTTAACATTCTTATAAACTGTTGGGCAGATTTGTTGTCTGTTTTAATACTGTCAACAGCTTCAAACAGCTTAACCGACACCCAAGGGTTTTTATACATCAATTCTAAATAATTTGACACTATGTACAGATGAAAATCATTGATGTTTGTTTGTTGTGCTTCATTAAATGGTTTTTCTTCAAAAAATTCTTCTACCTCCTCGTCAATTGAAATTTGGTCTGTCTTACTTTCATTTTTCTTTCGATATTTTTTTATTTTCTCGTTCTTTATCCCACTTTGGTATATTTTAATTATAAATTCAATAAAATCCTTTGTAGAAATAAAATTATTTCCAAAAAAAACTGACCTGCGAATTAGAAACTTTAATTCCCTAAAATCATCATATGAAAACTGACTTAAATCCCTATTCCATGTGTTATAAAACTTTTTAATCCACTGCTGATGCCACTGATATGCTCTGTCTTTTAAAGGTTTATAAAGCAAAAAAGGATATTGGCTCAATACTTTCATCACAGCCATCTTAATCTCATTTTTTTTATTTTTTAGTGAAAAAAGCCCGCTGTCTTTTTCTAAATCAAGTTCTCTGAGAAAATCATCAAATATCAGATTTAACTCCTTTTTTTCGTCTCCTGAAAAATATTTATAAATGGCATGTGTGGCTTTGAACATTGCCAAATGGTTAAGCTGTTTATTGTCACCGTTTGTTTGTTCTTTTACATTACCGCAAAGTTTTTTATACTTACTGTCAAATTCTTGTTTTATAGTGTCGTGCAATGCAAAGTTACTTAATGCTTTATATCGTAGCTCTTCGTGCTCTAAAGGTTTTTTATCGTGCAGCTTTAATGCGTTTGGAAAATGGACGTTATTAAACGCAAACACATTTTTAGCGGCTCTTTTAACTCTATTATTTGTATCTACTGAGGATTTGTTACTAAGAAAAATTGCTGCGGCAAATCTGCTTTCTCCGGGATTCAAATCTTCATCGTAACCTGTCGAAAACCTCACTATATCATAAACAGAAAAAAAGGTCTTCCCTGATTTAAGGGAATCATCAACAAAAACTATTTTGTCTGCACTTGTTATTAATCCTTCATTCATCAATTTGAAATTTGGCAAATAGTCAATGTCTGACTGGTAGTGGATAATTGTCGCAGAAGAATTAAAAATAATGTCATTGACAAGATTGATGAAAGTAGTGTTTGAGTGGTGGCACGGTGATATAATTAATATCTTATCATTAGTTTTTTTAAAGAGTTTATTATCTTTCGCCCCCTTAACAACATCTTCTAACCAATCTTTTACTTCTTTTTTGTTATTTTCAATAAGTTTTTCTGGGTCAATAGAAAATAAAAAGTGCTCCCCGTTTCTTTTATGTGGTTTGTAATTTAAAGCTTCTGTAAATTTTATTTTAGAAAACCTATATATATCATCAAATTCTATTTTACGAGGATTTGGATAATTAAAAACAATTGCCGGAGTGAGGGCAGACTTGTCTGTTTCATAAAGAGGCTTAGATTCTCCTTCAAGAGGATGAATAGGAAAACACATATCGCAAGTTTCAGGTTTTTTCCAATCAGGAGAAAGTTTTATTAAAAAATTTTGCGGAATTTCTTCTGCAAAACCTGATTTAAAAGTTTTTCCAGTTATCTCAATTCCAGGATACTCATCGGGTTGAACAATCAAGACATTATAATAAACAATATCAGAGTTTTCTGTAAGTTTTAATTGGTCAAAACAATAATTCCTTATTTTTAATGCAGTACTCCCCGTACTTGCAATGGGTACCACTACAATAATTTTACTTTTTTCTTTACCCTCTTTATTTAAATTAAATTTCGGCAAATGATCAAGCTCTTTTCCGTTATCATAAACTATAAAATGATTTACATTGTTATCATCAAATGGCTTATAAGCATTTTCTCTTAAAAATTTTTTAATCAAACTAAGCAATAATTCACTATACATTTCATAGCCCACCAATGTTATTTCATCATTTTGTTTTATGTGTTCACGATTTAAAATTTCTTTTGCAAGTTGCAAAGCTATCCTTGAGGTATAAAAACTGTTTTGAAAAAGTCTTTTTGCATAATAAAAGCTAGTGGCGTGTATTTTTGAACCAATTTTAAAATGAGTGTCTCCGATTTTAAACCCGGAGATATTTTTTATGTGTTTCTCAATTTTTTCTTTATCTATATTAAGCATCTTCCTCTCCTTTTAAATCTTTTGTTAAAGCAACCTTTAGGTTGTTGTCAAACAGGCTGTTTTCGTTGTTTTGTGGCAAAATAATATCAAAAGGCAACAAGGCTTGTTGGTGAAAAAACTCTGTAATTCCAGTAGGTATTTCTTTTAACGATATCTCATTTTCTTCATTAGCAATAGTAATAAGGTTTGGGAATGTGTGGTTAATTATTCTGTTTATTCCCAAAAAATCTTCTTCTGTTTTTCCAAACAATATATCTGCAAAATTATAAGGGATTTCGTTTTTGCTTTTATAACTGTAAACAAGAATACCTTTACTTTCATTCCAGTAAGGAATGTCATTGTCTTTAAACACCTCAAAGTAAGTTTCATTTTGGCTCAAAACATCTAAATATTTATCATAGTCAACATTATAGAGTATGTAGTTTTTGTTTACATCTGTCATAGCAATAAATGCAATAAATCGAAAAAGAGAAGAAGCTTCTATCTTTTTAAAATTAAGGTTTACTGAAAAGAATGATGTGTTACTGCTATCAATTTTTGTTTTAATTTTTTCAAATAATTTATCTTCATCATCTCTGTCTTTTATATCTTCTTCTATTTCATAATTTAATAAGATTATTTCTGATGGTTTGCTATTATCAGTTTTTTCATTTAATAGTTTAAAGTAAATAATCCTGCTTAAACCTCCTATTGTTTCTCCTGTTGCTTGTTGTTCTGTCCTTAGCGTTTCAACAGGTTTTAAGGGTTTAAATTTATTTTCATCAAAAGAAAGGTTAAAGAAAAAATGTGTGCCACAATTTAGAAGTTGGTTTTTCTCTCCATTTTTTGGATATTTATCCCGCTTCCCACTATTTATAGAATTACTTGATAAATAAATCTTCCCGTTATTGTTTTCCACAAGTTTTTTAAAAACAAGTAACCCCAAATGAGCAATATCTCTTTTAAGTTGCTGATTTAATTTTTTTGGCGGAGTAGGTTCAAGAAAATCAGAAACTGTATAGCTGCTTTTTAACATAGTTAAATCGGCAGAAAGAAAATCTTTATTCTTATCGCTATTTAACTCAGAGGTTTTATCTCTTAATGTGGATATTATTCCTTTTTTATTCAAATCAATCACGTGTGTCTCTAAAGCATAGTTCGCTGAAAAAGCACTTATAGTAATGATTCCTCGCTCTGATTCAGTATGTTGAATGATATTTTTTGCAAGTTCTTTTAACCCTTTGACATACTCTTTGGTAAATGCCCATAGGGAAGTAAAGAAATTAGGTGTTTCTTTTATATTAGCACCAGTAATCCGGTTAAATGCACTCTCTTTCTGAATTAAAATTTCATACACAAACAAATGAACCTGTGAGTGTAGATGAATATCATCTATAATCTTGATTATCTTTTTTATATAATTATCTATGAGTGTTTTATCTTGTACATTACTAATTTGGAATTTTTCAGGTAATCCATTACCTTTTTTGTAATCTTTTAAAACTTTATCATTAACATTAAGTTTCTCTAAAACTTTTGTGTAATATTTTTGTATCAGATTATCAGTAATTTTGCTTTCCAACGAATCTATAAACAACCCCTTAAAATTTTCCTCATTTATAAATAAAACCGGAGCAAAGGAGGTGGAATATAAATTCTTATCTTTTGCTAATCCTCCCAAATATATTGGTTTTTTTTCATCATCTCTCTCATCTATGATTTTCAAATAATAATTAAACTTAACATCTGTTAAATGTTCAATTTGAGCTAAATATTGAATTAACTTTGCTTTTCCTTTTTTTGGATTATCTTTTTCCCACTCAAGTTTAACTTTTGAAATATCCATTGAGAAAATTATACTATACTCTTTGTGAATTAAAAACAACCCCGCAATAAAGACTATATCAAGCTTTGTAATATCATTCTTAATATCTAAATAAACCTCTTGTAAATTAGGATTATCTTCTTTCTCATCAAGTATAAGATTGAGTTCATTGATTGACAATTTATTGCTTTCTATAGGTATAACTATACTCATTCCTTAAGTTTAATTTTGTTAAATTTAACATTTTTTCCAACATTATAATTTTATTGCTCAAAAATCATATTAAATAAGGTGTTATTGGAATGGAACTGGGCATATTACCCAAAAGACAGCGACGATGAAGTTTCCCCTTGGGTAGAAGCTTTTGTCAATACGAGAAAGTGGTTGGAGAACAACTAATTAGAGTATTTCATTTGGCCAAAATCGCCTTTTTAAAGAAAAAATCTTAAAAAAGGCGATTTTTTCTTATTTTGCATAACATTAAATTTAAAAATGTTATGAGCACTGTTACACGTCTTTTTGAATTTCCCTATTACCAACTATCAAAAAACAACCTGCCTGATTGTTTAGTCACTAAATACGGTGATGAATGGGTAAAAACCTCTACGCAAGAGTTTATTGATAAAGCCAATACCGTTTCAAGGGGCTTATTGCGACTGGGCGTGAACAAAAATGATAAAATTGCCCTTATATCAACAAACAACCGCACAGAGTGGAGCATTATGGACATCGGGGCGTTACAAACCGGGGCACAAACCGTCCCCATCTACCCCACCATCAGTGCTGAAGATTATGAATACATCCTCAACCATTCAGAATCTATCTATTGTTTTGTTTCAGACCGGGATGTTTATGATAAGGTCATGTCGATTAAAAAAAATGTCCCAACGCTTAAGGAAGTGTTTACTTTTGATTTGATTTCAAATGCTAAAAACTGGAAAGAAGTTCTTGATTTGGGAGAAGACGACACCAACCAAAACGAGGTAAAAGCCAGAAAAGACGGTGTGGACCCCATGGAACTTGCAACAATTATTTACACCTCAGGAACCACCGGAAAGCCCAAAGGCGTAATGCTATCACACAACAACATAGTTTCAAATGTTTTGGACAGTGCACCACGAATTCCGGTTCCGGAAGGCAAATCAAGAGCGATGAGCTTTCTGCCCGTTTGCCATATTTTTGAACGTGTGATCCTTTACATTTACCAACACCATTCCGTTTCCATCTATTTTGCTGAGTCCATAGAAAAAATAAGTGATAACCTCAAAGAAGTGCATCCCAATGTGATGTCTGTTGTACCCCGATTGCTTGAAAAAGTCTATGACAAAATCTATGCGAAAGGCACTGAATTGACCGGCATTAAAAAAAGCCTGTTCTTCTGGGCCATTGATTTGGGCTTACAATATGAACCCTACGGAGCTAACGGTTGGTGGTATGAATTCAGGCTAAAAATTGCCCGCAAACTTATTTTCAGTAAATGGAAAGAAGCTCTGGGCGGTAATCTGGATGTTATGGTTTCAGGAAGTGCAGCCTTGCAACCACGTTTGGCAAGAGTTTTTGCAGCAGCTGGAATACCAGTGATGGAAGGCTATGGATTAACTGAAACTTCACCGGTAATTTCAGTAAACGACCAACGCAATGGATTGTTCAGAATTGGAACTGTTGGAAAAGTAATCCCAAATGTTGAAGTCAAAATTGCTGAAGATGGCGAAATCCTGTGTAAAGGTCCTAACGTGATGATGGGCTACTATAAAGATCCCGAAAAAACCGCCGAAGTTATGAGTGGTGACTATTTTCACACCGGTGATATTGGTGAAATTGACAAAGACGGCTTCATTAAAATCACAGACCGCAAAAAAGAAATGTTTAAAACCAGTGGCGGAAAGTATATTGCTCCACAGCTATTGGAAAATGCCATGAAACAATCCCTGTTTATAGAGCAGATTATGGTTATTGGCGATGGTGAAAAAATGCCGGCTGCATTTATCCAACCCAGCTTTGATTTTGTAAAAGAATGGGCAAAACGCAAAAATATTGACGTTGGAAACAGCCTTGAAGACCTATGCAATAACGAAAAAGTCATAGCGCGTATCCAGGAAGAAATTGACCACTACAACGAGCGTTTCGGGCAATGGGAAAAAATCAAAAGGTTTGAACTCACCCCCGAAGTGTGGAGTATCGATGCCGGACACCTCACCCCTACTATGAAATTGAAGCGCCGGGTTGTAAAAGAGCTTTATAAAGATCTTTACCAAACGATTTACGGTTAATATTTTTTCTCTTTTCTTTTTTTAAATTAAATCCATGAAACACTATTCCTTTTTCATCATTTGTTTAGTATTACTTTTTGCAACTACTGTTAATTTCGCACAATCTTTTCAAGAAATTCCTGAAAGCTTTCTAACCCACCCCGAGCTGGGTATATTGACACATCAGTCTCAAACCACACAATCCCAATATGAATTGGTACAGTTGAGAAGTGAAAATTCCAGAACTTTTTTAAACCAGAATAAAACCAAAACAACCGTCACATCCTCAAGCCCACTGCATTATCTGGATGAAAATGGATGGTGGCTTTCTATCGATTATAAGTTGACAGAAAAAAACAATCAGTTGATTTTCCCTTCAAAAAAACCTAGTTTTATTTATGATAAAAACTTGAAAACAACTGATTTAATTTCAAAAGAAGGGTTGTCGATAAAATCCGGTAAAAACTTAAAATTGATTTTTGTTGATGAAGAAAATAATCCCCTTAAAACCCTTGAGAAGAATAGTAATATTGCTTCCACTATAACAACAGGCAATCAGCTGTCAATCAACAATTTTTTCCCTGATGTTGATGTCGACTATACTTTTTATGACAGTGCTTTTAAATCAAATTATACGCTTCAAAATAACAGCAGTGTCAATTTACCCTTTCACTCTTTGATCATTGAAGAAATTCTGGAAGTTCCTTTGAATTATGAACTTAAACACGAGCTTTTTGAAAACCAAAAAACCCATCGCCTGTTGATACTTGATGAAAAAGGGAATCCTACATTTATATATCAGCAGCCTGTTGTTACAGACAGCCGGGAAATTGAATCGAAATTCAGGCATCTATATGAGCCTCATATTGCACGGTATCATTTCGAAAAAATAGATAACACACATTATAAAATTCAAATACAGGTTGATGCAAACTGGCTAAAATCAAATGAGCGTGTTTTTCCTGTCATTATTGACCCTATTGTTACTATTGAAAATACTAATATTGTCAACTCGTGTTTTTTTCCAAATTACCAGCAGTCATCCATTTTTGTGACTATTCCTTCCGGCGAAGATGTTTTGCAAACCCAAATCGAGTATGACTTTATTGCCTCACCGGGGAGTGATGCCTGGATGTCAGACCAAAGAAGTTTTGTTACCGGACCAAACGGCTCAACTCCTGTATTTAGTGGAACCGGTGACACTGAAGGCACTTATACATATCAAATAAATAATTCTCCAGTAGGAAACGGTACCTCAACCGGGCAAGTTGAATATGTCTTCAACTTTTCAAGAACCTGGGGAGGCTCAGGCTGCAATGCTACTTTTAATTTTGTCAACAGAAGAACCCTTGAAGTGCTGCATGATACAATTATTTATGGGGATGGACCTATATTTATCAATGAGTATTCAGCTTCAAATATGACCCATCTTGACGGATTTGGAAGAACTGAAGATTGGATTGAACTCTACAACGCCAGTCCTGATACTTTTTTCAACCTTGAAGGTTACTTTTTAAGCAATGACATTGAAAACCCTACACTTTGGCAAATAGAGAGTGGTTTGATACCCCCAAATAGCAAAGTGATTGTTTATGCTTCAAAAAGAGACATTGCATCTGGCACCGTTTTTCATGCCAACTTCAACCTTACCCAGCTCAGACCTGACCAAATCGTGCTTGCAAACCCACAAGGTGAAATAATGGAAGCTCTTGAAATGCATACCACTCAAGTAAATCATTCTTATGGAAGAACAGAAGATGGCGGCAGTGAATGGGGTCTTTTTGCTTCACCAACACCCGGGACTTCAAACAATACAACCAGCTATATTACTTATTCGTCCACACCAACGTTTAGTTTACAGGCTGGGCATTACCACACTTCTGTGAATATAGCTCTTACATCAACCGGAAACAATGAAGAGATAAGATATACCACAGATGGTTCAACCCCCACTGAAACATCTACTCTTTATACCCAACCAATACCCGTAAACCAAACAACTTCTATTAGGGCCGGAACCTTTAGTTCAGACCCTGAATTTTACCCCGGTTTTATTGAAACCAATACTTATTTTATCAATGAAAATCATACCATACCCATATTCTCTTTTTCAGGTGATGGAGATTTACTTGATTTGTTTAATGGAGACGATAGCTTAAGACCTTACGCACATTTTGAATATTTTGAAAGCAATGGTGAGTTTATTGACGAAAACTTTGGTGACTTTAATAAACATGGAAATGACTCCTGGAATTATCCGCAAAGAGGTGTTGATTTTATATCACGGGATGAATTTGGTTACAACCGAAGACTTGAACACCAGTTTTTCAGTACGTCAGATCGCACACGATTTAGAAGGCTTATGGTTAAAGCCGCAGCAAATGATAATTATCCATTTGAAAATGGTGGGGCTCACATAAGAGACTCATACATTCAAACACTCTCACAATTGTCCAACTTAGATTTGGATGAAAGAAGCTCAACCAATGTGATTGTTTATGTAAACGGAGAATATTGGGGTGTTTATGATTTGAGGGAACGAGTGGATGATAATAATTTTACAGATTATTATTATGGACAGGATTATACCTATAGGGAAAGTGATATTTTCTTACAATTTATAAAAACATGGGGAACCACTGAAGCACATTTTGGTAATGCCCCAGCACTACAGGACTTTAATAGCCTGGTGCAATACATTCAAAACAACAATATGGGAGACCCCGCCCATTTTAATTATGTTGACAGCCAGCTTAATATAAATAGTCTTATTGACTATTTTGTAATCAATTCTTATGTGGTCTCCAGGGATTGGTTAAATTACAATACAGGTTGGTGGAGAGGAACCAACCCCGCAGGGCAAGCCCAAAAATGGCGATACATTCTATGGGACATGGAAGCCGCTTTAGGACATTTTCATAATTACACGGGACTCCCAAATACCTCTGAAACAGCTCCACCTTGCCAGGCAGAGGATTTACAACCGGGCAACCCGCATACCACAGTCATAAAAAAACTTATTCAAGAGAACCAGTCTGTTAGAAATCAATACATCACGCGTTATTCAGATTTACTGAACACACACCTTTCCAGTGAGAGGGTCATACAGGTTTTAGACAGTATGGTAGCCAATATCAGCCCTGAAATGCCTAGACAAATTCAACGCTGGGGCGGTAATATAAACACCTGGGAAGCCAATGTTCAAAATGTGCGCGATTTTCTTCTAGACAGGAATGATTATATATTATCACAAGGCTTAGCAAACTGCTATGACCTCACAGGACCTTTTGCAACAAACTTCAATGTTTTTCCTGAAAATTCCGGAAAAATAAAAATGAATTCTGAGTGGTTGGAAAATTTCCCATTTACAGCACAGATTTTTGGCAATATAGAAACGTATCTCATTGCTGAAGCAAATCCGGGATTTGTTTTTAGCCATTGGGTAGTAGATGGCGCTGTTGTATTTCCTGATGTGAACAGTCTGGAAATTGAACTCATGATTTCTCAGGCAACAGAGGTAACCGCTCATTTTGAAGACCCCTCACAAAGTGATGATATTTTAATTTACTACTGGCATTATAACGACCTGGACACCCCCGAAGATGTAACAACAATAGAAGCAGATTTTAAACTCTTTGAAGACGCCTCACCTTTAATGACATACACAGGTAGCGGTCCACGAGACATAGATGCCGTTAATGAAGGTTCAGATTTAAACATACATCAAAGTGAATCATCCGGAATAGCCGCAAGAGTTAGAAATCCGTCACAAAACAGATCACTTGTTTTTGATCTGCCAACAACCGGTTTTAAAGACATCAAATTCACCTATGCTGTTATGAGAACAAATAACGGGCAATTACAAAATATCTTATCTTATTCGACAGATGGCACAAATTTCATTCAAACAGGCCTAAACACTACAACCTTTGATGTAGAAACAGATTTTCAACTGATTCATCTTGATTTTACAGATATTGAAACAGTTAATGATAATCCTGACTTCAAAATTAAAATTGATTTTGAGGGTAACACAACTAACACAAATGGAAACAATAGGTTTGACAACATCACGTTAAAAGGGGTTGATATTAACCTCACCACAGAAGGTGTACACTTTACAGGTATTCAGATTTATCCAAATCCTTTTGACAACTACCTCAACATCATAAATAATCAAAACATTCAACAGGTTATGGTTTATGATATGCTGGGTAAGCTGATTTTTAATCAAAAAAATATAAACAACAACAAAGCTGTTCTTGATTTAAACCAATTAACACAAGGTGTTTATTTATTGAAAATCTATTCTGAAAATTCTGTAAAAACACATAAAATTGTGAAAAAATAACATAAAATCAGACTCTGGCACTTGAATTTTATGACAACTTATTTTATAACTTGTCAAATACCCTGCTCATTATAAACCTTTAAAAATGCTCGTAAACGTTGATATTTGTTTTTATTTTTACAGTTTTTTGATTATATTGCAATAAATTTCATAATTTTTTAATACTTTTATTAGTATCTAACTAATAAAAAACAAAAAAATGAAACCAAAAAACTTCCTTGTTTCCGGCTTTGTCGGCGGAATTGTTTACTTCCTCTTAGGTTGGCTGTTTTACGTTTACCTGTTTAAAGACTTTTTCCCTCCCAACCCCAATGAGGGTAATGAAGATCTTCTTATGATTTTTCTAGGCTGTATGTCTTACTCCTTTTTTATTGCTTACATCTATACCAAGTGGGCTCAAATTTCAACTTTGGCGACAGGAGCTAAAGCAGGTGCCTTAATTGGTCTCTTTATGGGATTGATCTGGAATTTCTTCTATATGGCCATGTCAGCAGATTACCCCTGGGAATCGTTTGGCGCAGATGTGGTTATTATGATAATCAGTTCAGCTATAACCGGTGCAGTTATAGCAATGGTAAATGGCAAAATGGGTGACTAAATTACCTATCATTTCAATTTCCTAAGCTCCTCCATCGTGGGGAGTTTTTTTTAAAAAAAATTTCAATATACATTAGGTATTATTAAAAGATTTTTCTGTGGGCAAATTGAAAAAAAAGGAGGTTCCTTTTGACTCTTCACTCTCCACCCATATTTTTCCATTATTCTTTTCAATAAACCCATTTACCAATAATAAACCTATTCCACCACCCTTTTTAATCATTCTTGGCTTACATAAAGACTCCATCCGTGGCGTGAAAATTGTAGACAACATTTCAGGATTCATCCCCTTTCCTGTATCTTGAATTTCAATTGTGACAAAATCTACTTGTTTTTTTGCCCTTAAGGAAATCAAGCCATTTTCTGGGGTATGATCAATTGCATTTGAAAGCAAGTTTTGAAAAATTGAGATTAACATTTTTGGATCTGCAAATACAAAAACATCTTCATCAATCTCATTTTTAATTTGATGTGATTTTGAAGTAACTTGCTCATGCATTCTTGTAAGAATTTTAGTTACCAATGGTAAGAGAAAAACTTTCTTAGGGCTAAAAACCTGAGAAGCATATTTTATCCTGGCCCATTCCAGTAAATAATCCAGCATATTCAATTCATCTTTCGAAGAGGCATGGATAAGTGCTATAATTTCTTTTCGTTCCTTATCATCAATAGAATCATAATATGTGTCTAAATACTCTGCTGCAGCAATGGTAGCCGCCAACGGACTGCGAAGGTCATGAGATAAAATCGCAAGCACATCGTCCTTGTGTGTGTTCAATTCTTCAAGCTCCTTAACATATCGTTTAATGGCATCCTCAGCCTTTTTTGATTGTGTTTTATTCTGAAGTATTTTTACAAACCCTATATGCTCCTCTTCATCAGAAATCAAAGGAAAGACCAAGCCCGATGCAAATATTTTACTGTTATCTTAACATAGGTGCCATCTGTTATCTTTTGCTTTTCCTTTATCTAAAGCAAGCCTGATTTCCTTCTCGGGAATACCAAGCGTTCTGTCATGTTGAGTGAAAATAAAATGAAATTTTTGCCCAATTATTTCCCCTTCTGTATACTTAAATATTTTAGAGGCTCCTGAATTCCAACTATTAATTTTTAAATCCAAATCCATTGTAAACACTGCATAATCTTCTATGCTATCAATCACATGACTGTAAAATTCCCTCGTTGGTATATATCTTCTTTTTGAAATTGAAATTTGATTTAAATCTTCTCTTTGTTGAAATCTTTTTATCATCTTCTGCGTGTTCTGTCAACAAATATCCCTCATTAAATGCTTTGTCAACTACTATAAACAAATTTAGTATGAATTGAGTTAAAAAAAATGTCGATATTTATTATGCACGCATAATATATTTTTGTATCTTTACATTTCGATTATAAAAAATAGACCTCCTTTGGAGGGGTTAGAGGAGGATGAAAGAAATCACTATAGATTATGCATTACGCACTACGTGGCAAGCTGTTACACGCATGTACAATGAGCAGGCTGCAAAATTTGAAAGCACCATGGCCACCGGTTTTGCCCTTTTGAGTATTGATCCTGAAGAAGGTACACCTTCTACTGCACTGGGGCCGCGCATGGGAATGGAAGCCACAAGTCTATCTCGCACATTGAAATCCATGGAGGAACGTGGGCTGATCATCCGCAAACCCAATCCTGAAGACGGGCGCGGTGTGCTTATTTATTTAACCGATTTTGGTAAAGAAAAAAGAGCCTATTCCAAAGACAGGGTGCTTCAGTTTAACGAAGCCATAAAAAACAATATTTCAGAAGAAAAACTGAAACATTTCTTTGAAGTCACTGAAACCATCAACGAAATGATTTCCAATAAAAAAATATATACAAACGATTTAGTATTTAAAAAATATGAGTAAACGTAGAATTAACAAAGTAGCCGTCATCGGCTCCGGGATAATGGGAAGCGGTATTGCACTGCATTTTGCCAATATTGGCGTGGAAGTGCTTCTGCTTGATATCGTTCCGCGTGAGCTGAATGACATGGAAAAGAAAAAAGGTCTTACCCTTCAGGACAAACACGTGCGCAACCGCATTGTGAATGACTCACTGCAAGGAGCTATCAAATCTAAGCCCTCACCTGTTTATCACAGTAGTTTTTCCAATCGCATCACCACCGGAAACCTGGAAGACGACATTGCCAAAGTGAAAGATGTTGACTGGATTATTGAAGTGGTCATCGAGCGACTGGATATTAAAAAGCAGGTTTTTGAAAACTTGGAAAAACACCGCACACCGGGTACAATCATCACCTCAAACACTTCAGGGATTCCCATTAATTTTATGAGTGAAGGCCGTAGTGATGATTTCAAAAAACACTTCTGTGGCACCCACTTTTTCAATCCGGCGCGTTATTTGAAATTATTTGAAATCATACCCGGACCTGAAACTTCGCAAGAAGTATTAGACTTCCTGAATGAATATGGCGAAAAGTTCCTTGGAAAAACTTCGGTTCTGGCCAAAGACACCCCCGCCTTTATCGGAAATCGTATCGGTATTTTTGGCATCCAAAGCCTCTTCCACCAAGTAAAAGAAATGGGACTCACTGTAACTGAAGTCGATAAACTCACCGGCCCGGTTATTGGCCGTCCAAAATCGGCAACCTTCCGCACGGTCGATGTAGTAGGGTTGGACACCCTGGTGCATGTGGCAAACGGGATTTATGATAACTGCAAAGATGATGAAGCCCACGACCTGTTCAAACTACCCGACTTTATTTCAAAAATGGTTGAAAACAATTGGCTGGGAAGCAAAACGGGGCAAGGGTTTTATAAAAAAGAAGGTAAAGAAATTCTGGAACTTGACTTGAATACCTTTGAGTATAAAGCGACCAAAAAAGCAAGCTTTGCCACCCTCGAAAAAACAAAAACCATCGATAAACCCATCGACCGTTTTCCGGTGCTGGTGGATGGTGATGACAAGGCAGGAGAGTTCTACCGCAAGAATTTTGCAGGGATGTTTGCTTATGTTTCCAACCGCATTCCTGAAATCTCAGAAGAACTATACAAAATAGACGACGCGATGAAAGCCGGTTTTGGTTGGGAAAACGGTCCGTTTGAAATCTGGGACTCCATCGGTGTAGAAAAAGGACTTGAGCTTATCAAAGCAGAAGGGCTTCAGGCAGCAGGCTGGGTGAATGAAATGCTGGCTTCAGGCAATAAATCATTCTATACCATAAAAGAAGGAGCTACTTACTTTTATGATATTCCGAGAAAACAACAAACCAAAGTACCGGGGCAAGATGCCTTTATTATCCTGAACAACATTCGCGAAAGCAAAACCGTATGGAGCAACAAAGAAGCCTACATCCAGGATTTGGGCGATGGAATCATCAATTTAGAATTCAATTCCAAAATGAACACCATTGGTGAAGGTGTCCTTGCCGGAATCAACAAAGCCATTGACCTGGCCGAAAAAGAATACGACGGACTCGTCATCGGCAATCAAGCAGCAAACTTCTCTGTGGGCGCCAACATCGGGATGATTTTTATGATGGCCGCAGAGCAGGAATATGACGAACTCAATATGGCAATCAAATATTTTCAGGACACCATTATGCGTGTGCGCTACTCCTCGATTCCGGTGATTGTTGCGCCTCATGGGATGTCTCTGGGTGGTGCTTGTGAAATGAGCATGCACGCAGACAAAGTTGTGGCTGCCGCCGAAACGTATATCGGTCTGGTAGAGTTTGGCGTTGGGGTAATTCCCGGTGGCGCCGGTTCTAAAGAAATGACTTTAAGAGCTTCAGATACCTTCCGAAAAAATGATGTGGAATTGAATGTATTGCAAGAATACTTCCTCACCATCGGTATGGCCAAAGTTGCTACCTCAGCTTATGAAGCCTATGACCTGGGCATCCTACAAAAAGGAAAAGATGTCGTGGTAGTCAACAAAGACCGTCAGCTCGCTGAAGCGAAAAAACACGCCCTCTTACTGGCACAAGGAGGTTATACAAGACCTATAGAACGCACAGACATCAAAGTACTGGGCAAACAAGCCCTTGGAATGTTCTTAGTTGGGACAGACCAAATGGTAGCCGGAAAATACATCAGCGAGCACGACCGAAAAATCGCCGACAAACTCGCCTATGTCATGGCCGGTGGGGACTTAAGTGAAGCTAGTTATGTAAGCGAACAATACCTGCTTGGACTGGAACGCGAAGCCTTCCTTTCGCTTTGTACAGAAAGAAAAACTTTGGAAAGAATTCAGCATATGTTGAAGACTGGAAAACCGCTTAGAAACTAAGTCCCCTCCCCGACCCCCCAAAAAAAAGGGAGCTAAATTGAAAAACTGAAAATAATTGAGTAAAGGCGTAGTATACTACGCCTCAACTAAGCATAAAAATAAAATATGAAAACAGCTTATATAGTATCAGCATACCGAACCGCAGTAGGCAAAGCACCACGCGGGCTCTTTCGCTTTAAGCGACCTGACGAACTCGCCGCAGAAACCATCCAGTTTATGATGGACAAACTGCCGCAACTGGACAAAACCCGCATCGATGATGTCATCGTTGGAAATGCCATGCCCGAAGCCGAGCAAGGTCTCAACATGGGACGACTTATCTCGCTGATGGGATTAAAAACCGTAGACGTTCCCGGGATGACCGTGAACCGCTACTGTGCTTCCGGACTGGAGACCATTGCGATTGCCACTGCCAAAATCCAAAGCGGTATGGCCGATTGCATTATCGCCGGGGGTTCAGAGAGCATGAGCTACATCCCGATGGGTGGTTACAAACCCGTACCCGATTATCAGGTTGCCAAAGAAGGTAACCAGGATTATTACTGGGGAATGGGACTCACCGCTGAAGCCGTAGCCGAAAAATATAAAATTTCGAGAGAAGACCAAGATGAGTTTGCCTTCAACTCGCACCAAAAAGCACTGAAAGCACAAGCCGAAAACCGCTTTAAAGACCAGATTGTTCCTATTGAAGTGGAACACACTTTCGTCAACGCCAAAGGTAAAAAAGAAACAAAAAACTATACTGTAGATACAGACGAAGGCCCCAGAGCAGATACCAATCTTGCTGCTTTGGGCAAGTTGCGTCCCGTTTTTGCTGACGGCGGAAGCGTCACCGCCGGTAACTCCTCGCAAATGAGTGACGGAGCCGCATTTGTTCTGGTAATGAGCGAAGAAATGGTAAAAGAACTCAATCTGGAGCCTATTGCCCGACTTGTGAGTTTTGCCGCAGCAGGTGTGGAGCCCAGTATTATGGGAATCGGACCGGTAAAGGCCATTCCAAAAGCATTGGCACAAGCCGGATTGAAACAAGACGATATTGCATTAATGGAATTGAATGAAGCCTTTGCTTCCCAATCGCTGGCAGTAATTCGTGAACTTGGGTTAAACCCTGATATCATCAATGTCAACGGAGGCGCCATCGCCCTGGGTCATCCACTGGGTTGTACAGGAGGAAAGTTAAGTGTCCAACTCTTTGATGAAATGCGTAAACGCGAAATGAAAAACAAATATGGTGTTGTTACTATGTGTGTGGGAACCGGGCAGGGAGCTGCGGGGGTTTTTGAGTTTCTTAAATAGAAAAAAGAGTAGAGAAAAAAGAGTAGAGAAAAGAGATGAAACGGCTAAGACACAACTATAAAAATCTGAAAATATGGCAATTGGGATTGGAAATTGCAAATGACGTATCTGACTTGTTGGTTGAATTTCCGAAACACGAGAGGTATGACTTGAGTTCACAAATGAGTGAAAGTTCAGTCTCAATAGCAAGTAACGTGGCCGAAGGTTCTTCAAGAACTAACAAAGGGTTTAGTCACTTTCTCGACATTGCACTTGGATCCTCATTTGAATTAGGCACACAATTATTAGTTGCAAAACACAGAAAATATATTAATCAAAAACAACTTGAAGTATTAGAAAATAAAATTGAAGAGTTTCAAAAAATGACTATGAGTTTTCAAAATAATCTAGCTTAAAGTCTCTACTCTCTACTCTATTTTCTCTTTTCTAAATATGTATAAAAATAACAAAAGTACCATGGAAAATAATTCATTAAATAAAGCCTCCTTATTACGCGGCGGCCAATTCATCGTAAAAGAAACAGCCTGCGAAGACGTGTTTACTCCTGAAGATTTCAGCGAAGAACAAAAAATGATGCGCGACTCTGTAAAGGAGTTTGTGGACCGTGAAATATGGCCCCACAAAGAGCGCTTTGAAAACAAGGATTACGCCTTTACCGAAGAACTGATGCGTAAAGCCGGCGAACTCGGTTTGCTGAGCATTGCTGTACCTGAAGAATACGGCGGCATGGGTATGGGCTTTGTCACTACTATGCTGGTTTGTGATTATATTTCGGGGGCTACAGGTTCGTTCAGTACAGCCTTTGGTGCGCATACCGGAATCGGAACGCTGCCCATTACGCTTTATGGCACCGAGGAGCAAAAGAAAAAATATGTTCCAAAACTTGCCAGTGGTGAATGGTTTGGTGCCTACTGCTTGACAGAACCGGGGGCAGGTAGTGATGCCAATAGCGGAAAAACAAAAGCCGTGCTTTCTGAAGACGGAAAATACTACAGCATCACCGGACAAAAAATGTGGATATCCAACGCCGGATTTGCAAGTATTTTCATTGTTTTTGCACGCATTGAAGACGACAAGAACATCACCGCTTTTATTGTGGAAAGAGACAAAGCCGAGGGAATGACCTTTGGCGAAGAAGAGAAAAAACTGGGCATCCACGCCTCCTCTACCCGTCAGGTGTTTTTCAGCGATGTCAAAGTTCCCGTTGAAAACCTGTTAGGTGAAAGAAACGGCGGATTCAAAATAGCGATGAACTCCCTGAATGTGGGGCGCATCAAACTGGCAGCAGCTTGTCTCGACGCACAACGCCGTGTAACAGAAAATGCTGTAAAATATGCCAACGAGCGCATACAGTTTAAGACGCCCATCGCCCAGTTTGGAGCCATCAAGCAAAAGCTGGCCGAAATGGCCACAGCTGCCTATGTGGGTGAAAGTGCCTCCTATCGAGCAGGTAAAAACATTGAGGACCGTATTGCTATGCGAATTGCCGATGGCAGTTCACATCAGGAAGCCGAATTGAAAGGTGTGGAAGAATACGCCATCGAGTGTTCTATCTTAAAAGTAGCGGTTTCTGAAGACATTCAGAATTGCTCGGACGAAGGTATTCAAATATTTGGCGGTATGGGCTTTAGTGCCGACACCCCTATGGAAGCGGCATGGCGCGATGCACGTATTGCGCGCATTTATGAAGGTACCAATGAAATCAACCGTATGCTGGCTGTGGGTATGCTCGTCAAAAAAGCAATGAAAGGCCACGTGGATTTACTGGGACCTGCCACAGCCGTGGGTGAGGAATTGATGGGAATCCCATCATTTGACATTCCCGATTATTCAGAGCTTTTTGCAGAAGAGAAAGAAATGATAGTAAAACTTAAAAAAGTATTCCTGATGGTTGCCGGTGGTGCCGTGAAAAAATATGGTCAGGAGATAGAGGAACACCAGCAACTGTTGCTCAACGCTGCCGACATCTTAATCGAAATCTATATGGCAGAGTCAGCGATATTGCGGGCGGAGAAAAACGCCAAACGTTTAGGTGGAGGCACACAAAAAGAGCAAATTGCCATGGCAAAACTGAACCTGTACCACGCAGTGGAAAAAGTGACCACCGCTGCCAAAACAGGCATCATTTCTTTTGCTGAAGGCGACGAACTCAAAGCGATGATGATGGGCTTGAAGCGCTTTACCAAATACACCAATTATCCGGACATTATAGCCCTGAGACGCAGTATTGCTGAAAAGGTAATTACTGAGAATAAATATCCTTTTTGATATTACCCTTTTTACAATTAATATAATAAATGCCTTGAAGACTTCAAGGCATTTATTATACAAAAATATCTAAAATCTTATTACCAAATAGATTCCATAAATATTCCCCAAAATCACTGAATTTAGCTTGTATTTTCTCATTTTTTTAACTTTTTTTATGAATATTTCTCTTGTTTTGATTGTACATTTGTATTCTATAATCTTAAAAAACAACCAAAATGAGAACAATTATAATGATTTTATTTGTTGCTGCCTTTGCAATGACATCTTGTGAAAATGATAGACAAAAATTATCAGATTCTTTTGATAAATTACAAAAGGAGAGTGACAGCCTTCTTCAAAAGCACAATGATCTTAAAAGCCATCATGAAATGCACGCAGCTTCATTTGTTTCTCTTTCTGAGCGGATGGCTGGTGTAGCCCTTGAGGATTCATCTTGGCTGGAAAAACTTGCTAACCATGAAGTTATCTTGAAAGGACACGAAGCTGAATTTCAGAAAGTAGAGCAATTATTTGCAGGTCATCGTGAGCTGAAGACCAATTTCCCAAATCTAACCACTGAGGAAAAGCAGTCTCAGATTGACGCTATGTCTAATGATCTTGATGAAATTAAAGATACACAAAACTCTTTGGAATCAGATCACGACAAACTGGACAAAGAACTTACCAAAATTGAGGAAGACTTAAGAAAAAAGCAAACAGCATCCAGAGAGAGGCAGTAATCCCTCAACATAAAGCATTCAAAACCCGGCCAAAACAGCCGGTTTTTTTTTACTCCGGGAGTAACTCCTTATTTTTTTCTAATAGCATGCGCTCACAATCAACTAATAATATTAACTGTTTTCAAACCACATTAGTATCACACTTCTTTATTTCAAAAGGCACATTTTTTTTGACCGGATATAACATTTAAACTTAATCATTACTTTCTTACAGTGCCTCACCTTTCCGTTATTTTATTTTATCACTATATTTGGCAATAAAAATATTGAGTCTGCAACCTTAAACAAATATTTCATACCTCGTGAATTTTTATTGTTCCTGTTTATTCCAAATGTGATTAGTTAAATAGACAATTTTCAAACTGGTAAGCACAACTCCTCTATGTACCCACAAACACTCTTTTACATCATAATCGGTATTTTAGTCATTAGTTTTAGCTTGGATAAATGGCTGGATTTTCTCAACGCCAAAAAATTCAACGACCCCATACCCGATGAGTTGAATGATGTGTATGATGAAAAAGAATATGAAAAGTCACAGCATTACAAAAAAGTTAATTATCGGTTCTCACTATTGAGCTCAACGGTGATGCTTATTGCTACTTTATTGTTTTTCTTTTTTGATGGCTTTGCTTTTGTTGATGGAATAGCGAGGGAGTTTACTAACGACCCTATTTTGGTAGCACTTGTGTTTTTCGGAATCATTTTTATTGCAAGTGACTTGCTTTCCACTCCCTTTTCATATTACGATACATTTGTGATCGAGGAAAAATTCGGCTTTAATAAAAGTACTCGAAAACTGTTTTTTGTTGACAAACTAAAAGGCTTGTTCTTGGGTGCCCTTTTAGGTGGCGGAATTCTTGCCCTCATTATTTGGTTTTATGAAACCACCGGAGAAAATTTCTGGATTTACGGCTGGATTATGATAACTGTGTTTTCGGTCTTTATGAATATGTTTTATGCAAAACTTATAGTTCCAATATTCAACAAACAAACCCCTCTTGAAGCCGGAAGCTTAAGGGATAAGATTGAAGCTTACGCTAAAAAAGTGGGCTTTAAACTCGACAATATTTTTGTAATCGACGGTTCCAAACGCAGCACAAAAGCCAATGCTTATTTTTCAGGTTTTGGAAAAGAAAAGCGCATCACCCTTTTTGACACTTTGATAAATGACCTTGATGATGAAGAAATCGTGGCCGTTTTAGCACACGAAGTGGGACATTATAAACGCAAGCATATCATCATTAACCTGTTGAGCAGTATTTTGTTAACGGGTTTTACGCTTTGGTTACTTTCGCTGTTTATTGGTAGCCCAATATTATCACAGGCTTTAGGTGTTGATGAGCCTTCTTTTCATATCGGGTTGATCGCTTTCTTTATTCTTTACAGTCCCATTTCAACCATTACCGGTTTGGTGATGAATTTTTTATCACGGGTTTTTGAATATCAGGCAGATAATTATGCCAAAAGCACTTATGCCGGTGAACCGTTGATTTCGTCACTCAAAAAGTTGTCAAAAAACAATTTAAGTAATTTAACCCCCCATCCCTGGTATGTTTTTATTCATTATTCACACCCTACATTATTGCAACGATACCACAATTTAAAGGCATAAATTTTGTTGTTACTTACAAAAGTATATTGTACTTTTAAGTTATGACTCAAGAGGTTTTAGATAAAGAAAACAAGGAGATTGCAAAACAGTACAAAGAGCTTCTCAAAATCAGTTACCGGACGCTTACCCCAGAAGACAAGAAACTGATAAGGAAGGCATTTGACATAGCTGTTGATGCCCACAAAGAGCAACGCCGAAAATCGGGAGAGGCATATATTTTTCACCCCATAGCTGTTGCAAAAATCGTTGCTTTTGAAATTGGCCTTGATGCTGCTTCCATTGCTGCCGCATTACTTCATGATGTGGTAGAAGACACTAAATATACTCTTGACGACATTGAACGCCTCTTTGGAAGTACAATTGCAAAAATTGTTGATGGACTTACCAAAATTTCGGCTATAGAACAGGAACGGGATGTTTCGCTTCAAGCTGAAAACTTCAGAAAAATGTTACTTACGCTCAACGAAGATGTGAGGGTAATCATCATTAAAATTGCAGACCGTCTTCACAATATGCAAACGATGGAGTCAATGAGAAGTGACAAACAGGTTAAAATTGCATCTGAAACACTTTATATATACGCACCACTGGCTCATAGAATTGGACTTTACAACATAAAAACCGAATTGGAGGACCTGGGATTAAAATACACCGAACCTGACGTTTATGACGAAATATTCAATAAGATAAGAGAGAGCAAGGAAGAACAGGATCAATACATCAAAGAGTTCAACAACATCATCAAATCTTCATTGGATAAAGAAACCATGGATTATGAAATTAAAGGGCGACCAAAATCCATATTTTCGATAAGGAGAAAAATGATGAAGCAAAATGTAACTTATGAAGAAGTGTATGATAAGTTTGCAGTCAGGATTATCTACAAATGTGAACCTGAACAAGAAAAATTTATAGCCTGGAAAATATATTCAATAGTTACAGACCACTTCAGACCCAATCCAACCAGATTAAGAGATTGGATTTCATCACCAAAATCTACGGGTTATGAGGCGCTTCACATAACAGTTATGGGCCCAAAAGGACGTTGGGTGGAAGTGCAGATTCGCAGTGAGCGAATGAATGAAATTGCTGAAAAAGGCTTTGCTGCCCACTACAAATACAAAAACAAAAATGAACAAGAAGACCAGAACCTTGAACTATGGCTCAATAGATTGCAGGAAGCACTAGAAAGCTCTGAAACCAATGCCGTTGATTTTGTAGAACAATTTAAACTAAATTTATATGCAAAAGAAATATTTGTATTTACTCCCAACGGTGATTTAATTTCACTCCCCAAAGGAGCTACTGCACTTGATTTTGCATTCAACATTCATACTGAAGTAGGCCTCAAGACCCGTGGTGCAAAAGTTAATAGCAAACTTGTACCGCTAAGTACAGAATTAAAAAGTGGAGATCAGGTAGAGATCATTACTTCCGAAAATGCCAAACCCAATGCCAACTGGCTTGATTATACCACAACTGCAAGGGCAAAATCAAAAATAAAATCATCATTACGAGATGAAAAGAAAAAAATTGCAGAAGATGGAAAGGAAATTTTAACACGTAAGCTTAAGTCACTAAAAATTACCCTGGATGAAAGAACAGTCAATGAGCTAGTGGTTTATTTTAAGGTAAAAACCAGCCAAGATTTGTTTTACAGAGTGGGCAATAGTATAATTGACAACCAGCAATTAAGGAATTTTGCTTCAAGCAGAAGCAATGCTTTTATAGGTTTTTTCAAGAACCGAATGCGCAAACAACCCAATCCGGATGAAATTCATAAAGATGAGATTACTGTCAAATATGACCAACTTGTTTTTGGAAAAGAAGAAGAAAAATTGGATTATACCTTAGCAAATTGCTGCAATCCCATACCGGGTGACCAAGTATTTGGCTTTGTTACAGTTAGCGATGGCATTAAAGTTCATAAAAACAATTGTCCCAACGCGCTTCAATTACAAAGTAATTTTACCTATAGAATCATTCAGGCCAAATGGATAGACTCCTCTCAACAAGATTTCAAAGCAGAGCTCAGAATCACCGGAATTGATAATTTAGGACTGGTCAACCAAGTGACAAAAGTAATTTCAAACCATTTGAACATAAACATAAAAAGTTTAAGCTTTGACAGTGATGACGGTGTGTTTATTGGAAAAATTGTCGTCATCGTGAAGAACAAAAATATACTCAACGATGTAATCGCTAAAATCAAAAAAATTAATGGTATTGATAAGGTGACAAGAGTGTAAAAAAAGCTTAAATTTGCAACTTCAAAATGACAGATACTAAAACAAATACAAACAATCAAACGATAGTAAAAAACGTGTTTACGGCATACCTTGAAGAAAAAGGACACCGCAAAACACCGGAAAGGTTTGCCATTTTGCAGGAAATCTACAACAGTACAGAACATTTTGATATTGAATCACTTTATATCAAAATGAAAAATAAGAAGTACCGCGTGAGCAGGGCAACTCTTTACAATACCATCGAATTGCTTCTTGAATGTGGCTTGGTGCGCAAACACCAGTTTGGAAAAAATCAGGCACACTATGAAAAGTCCTATTTTGACCGGCAACACGACCACGTGATTTTGACCGATACCGGCGAAGTTATTGAGTTTTGTGACCCACGCATTCAATCCATCAAAAAAACCATCGAGGAAGTTTTTGATATCGAAATAACAAATCATTCACTTTATTTTTACGGAAATAAAAAACAACCGAATAATACTTAACTAATGGCAGTAGATTTACTACTTGGTCTGCAATGGGGCGACGAAGGAAAAGGAAAAATTGTAGACGTATTAACCCAAAATTATGATATAGTAGCCAGATTTCAAGGTGGGCCAAACGCCGGGCACACGCTGGAATTTGATGGAATCAAACACGTTTTGAGAACCATCCCATCAGGCATATTCCACAAAAACACCATCAACCTTATCGGAAACGGTGTGGTTATTGACCCCGTGGTTTTTGTTAAAGAACTTGAAGGACTCGACAAATTCAAGCTCGATTACAGAAAAAACCTATTGCTTTCGCGTAAAGCACACATCATACTCCCCACCCACCGCCTGCTTGATGCCGCTTCTGAAGCTTCAAAAGGAAAAGCAAAAATAGGTTCAACTTTAAAAGGTATAGGTCCAACATATATGGATAAAACCGGAAGAAATGGTTTGCGCCTTGGTGATTTGGAAATGCCCAACTGGGAAAAAAACTACAGAGCTCTTACCGAAAAACACCTTGGTTTGATTGACTATTATGACGTCGATATCCAGTTTGACCTTGACGAAATGGAAGCAGAGTTTTTTGACGCTGTTGATATTTTGAAAACACTCACTTTTATTGACAGTGAAGAATACCTGCATCAAGCACAAAAAGCCGGAAAATCAATACTCGCTGAAGGTGCTCAAGGTTCTTTACTTGACATTGATTTTGGGACCTACCCCTTTGTCACCTCATCAAATACCACAGCAGCCGGTGCTTGTACAGGCCTGGGAGTTGCACCAAATAAAGTAAAAGAAGTATACGGCATATTTAAAGCTTACACTACCCGAGTTGGTAGCGGCCCCTTCCCCACCGAACTTTTTGACGAATTTGGCGAAAGAATGGCTAAAGTGGGCAACGAATTTGGAGCCGTAACCGGAAGACCCCGCCGTTGTGGATGGCTTGATCTTGTAGCACTTAAATATGCTGTTGCCGTTAACGGCGTCACCCAGTTGATGATGATGAAAAGTGACGTTCTAAGCGGTTTTAAAACATTGAAAGTTTGCATAGCATACAACTACAAAGGCCAAACCATCAATCACTTGCCTTACAACATTGAACCCGAAAATGTCCTTCCGGTTTACATCGAGATGAAAGGCTGGAAAGAAGACCTCACCAAAATGAGGGAAACAGACAAACTGCCTCAGGAATTGATGGACTATATCGAGTTTCTTGAAAAAGAACTGGAAGT
Organism: uncultured Flavobacteriaceae bacterium; assembly: GCA_964469175.1. Taxonomy (GTDB): domain Bacteria; phylum Bacteroidota; class Bacteroidia; order Flavobacteriales; family Flavobacteriaceae; genus Planktosalinus. The sequence continues at coordinate 10,964 of CAYXXY010000028.1, read as the reverse complement.
ACCCATCAAACTCGTTTCTGTAGGCCCCGACAGGACACAGACCATTCACAGATAACCTTTAGAGGTTTAAAACTTACTGATGACAGAACACAATCCTTACATAAAAACCGTATTGATTTTTTTTCTGTCTGTGTTTGCTGTTGCCTTTACTTTCGCTCAGGAAAAACAAAAAGTGGATATTCAATCGGGTTATCTTGAAATAAGGCCAGACTTTCCCGATGCTGCCATTTGGACCCGTGAAGCCAATGAGCAGGTCTATATCGTTCATGAAGGTGTGGAAATGTGGTGTGACCAAGCATTTGTTTACAACAAGGATAATTTTGTAAAAGCATATGGCAACGTAAGAATCACCCAGGCAGACACCATCACGCTCACCAGTCGTTATGCAGAATACAACGGCAACACCAACTTTGCCTATGCCAGCGGAAATGTGGTTTTAACCGAACCCAATTCAGTCCTCACTACCGAAACACTCTATTTTGACCGAAACAAACAACAAGCCTTTTACCGCACCGGCGGAAAAGTAGTGGATACCGCCAGCACGCTCACCAGCAACATTGGTCGCTACTTTGCTGAAGAAAAACGCTATCAGTTTTTGTCCAATGTGGTTTTAGTGAATCCTGAGTATACCATCAATACCAATCAGCTTGATTTTTATACTGAAACCGGCCATGCCTACCTCTACGGTGAATCTACCATCACCACCGAAACCAGTAAAATTTATTCCGAAAGAGGGTTTTATGACACGAGAAATGACAAAGGCTACTTTATGCGCAATGCCCGTATCGACTATGAAAACCGAACGGTTTACGGGGATAGTTTGTATTTTGATCAAACTAAAAGTTTCGCTTCAGCGACAAACAACATCCGGATTATAGACACCCTCAACAACAGCATTGTTAGGGGACATTATGCAGAAGTATTCCGGGATAAGGATAGTGTTTTTATCACCAAGCGCGCTTTGGCCATTACCGTAAGGGATAACGATTCCATTTATATGCACGCCGACACCCTGAGAATAACTGGTAAACCGGAACACCGCATAATGAAAGGATTTTATGACGCCCGCATTTATAAAAGTGATATGAGCGGCAAAGCTGATTCTATTTACAGCGATGAAAAGATTGGCATTACAAAAATGCTGCGCAACCCCATTATGTGGAGCGGTGAAAACCAAATGACCGGAGATACCATTCATTTACTTTCAAACACGGTTACTGAACAACTCGACACTTTAAAAGTGTTTAACAATGCTTTTTTGGTTCAAAAAGACAGTATAGGATACAATCAGGTAAAAGGCGATATACTCATTGGTCTCTTTACGGAAAATGAACTCGACACCATCAACATCAACAGAAATGCCGAAGTGATTTTCTACACCCGAAATGACGATGATGAGCTTATCGGAATCAACCATACCCGCTCAAGTTCCATACAAATTACACTACAGGAACAGGAAATAGAAACCATCAGGTTTATCAGGCAGGCAGACGGAAAGTTATATCCCGAATCTGAATTCCCCGAAAACGCGAGAATACTCAGGGGTTTCATCTGGAGGGGCGATGAACGTTTGCTATCCAAAGACGATTTGTTTAAAGGAAAACCCGTTCCTATACTTCCGAAAATTACAGGAATTCCATTACCAAAACTGGAAGAAGACTTTTTTGACGACATTCCTGATGAAGAAATGAACATACCCGAAACCTCCAGACTAACCCCGGAAGATCTCAAACACAAAGAAGACGAATTCAAACCCCTAAGCGAAGAAGATGAAACTGAAGATGAAGAGGAAGCTGATGATGGAATATAAAATGTAATTAGACTGACTATGTCTCTAAAAGAAGATTTTTTCAGCTATCAGGCCCAAACCACCCCTCACCCGTTGGCTATGGAAATTTCACATGCCAAAGGCTCCTATATTTATGACACAACAGGAAAGGCACATCTGGATTTTGTGGCGGGAGTTTCGGCTTGTACTTTGGGTCATAGCCACCCGCGAGTGGTTGAAGCAATAAAAAATCAAACTGAAAAATACCTGCACGTGATGGTGTATGGCGAGTACATTCAGGAACCGGCTGTAAAGTTCACTAAACTGCTGGCACAACAACTTCCTGAAAACTTGTCCACGACTTACCTGACCAACAGCGGCACAGAAGCCATAGAAGGTGCTATCAAACTTGCAAAAAGAGTTACCGGAAGGTCGCAAATCATCAGTGCTCACAATGCCTATCACGGAAATACCTTAGGTTCATTAAGCATAATGGGCTTTGAGGAACGCAAAAGTGTTTTCAGGCCCCTGATGCCAGATGTAAGCTTTATTGAGTTCAACAAGGAGGAAGATTTAGAAAAAATCACCAAAAAAACTGCAGGTGTGGTATTGGAAACCATTCAAGGCGGTGCAGGATTTATCATGCCAGAAAATGATTATTTGCAAAAAGTGAGAAAACGCTGCGACGAGACCGGTGCACAACTCATACTTGACGAAATACAACCCGGCTTTGGAAGAACAGGAAAATTGTTTGGTTTTGAAAATTACAATTGTGTACCTGACATTTTGGCTCTTGGCAAAGGTATGGCAGGAGGAATGCCCGTGGGTGGATTTGTTTCTTCTTTCGAAAAAATGAAACTCCTGCAAGACAAGCCTAAATTGGGACACATCACCACTTTTGGCGGTCATCCTGTTATTGCAGCTGCTGCTTTGGCAACACTTGAAGAATTAACCCAAACCAATCTCATCGAAGCAACACTCGAAAAAGAAAAATTATTCAGAAAACTACTGAAACACAGCCTTATCGAAGAAGTGAGAGGCAAAGGTCTTATGCTGGCAGTTATGGTAAAAAACCCGGAAATGGCTACTGATATTATATTGAAATGCAAGGAAAAAGGACTCATTTTATTCTGGCTGCTCTTTGAAGGAAAAGCCATCAGAATAACACCTCCCCTGACCATCTCAAATGAAGAAATTGAAGAAGGATGTCAAATCTTACTTGATGTCATTCACTCAATCAATGATTAATCAAACCCTATATATCTGTTATTCAGTTTTTTAGATGATTTTGTTTGTTGATTAATTTGTTAACAAGATATTGGGCATAAACTTTGAGTAGACATTTACATTATTAAATTTATTAAAGTAAGAAATCCCAAATACACCGTGTATGCACTTAAGTCATAACGAAGACAAAAATTTCTCACTTACCCGTTTTGAATCCATGTTAAAAACTAACAATGTCCTTTTCTTCGATTCTGAAGAGTTTGAGGAGATTATTAACTATTATATGGAGAACGGGAAAATTGCTTTGGCCAAAAAAGCCACTAAGCTTGGTCTTGAGCAGCACCCATCATCCACTAACCTGAAATTATTTCAAGTGGAGATGTATATTTTTGAAAATAAACTCGAAGTAGCCGAAGAACTTCTCAATGAACTGGAAGTGATTGAAAGCTCCAACGAAGAGATTTATATTCAAAAAGCAAATATTTTTTCCAGAAAAGATGACCATAAAAAGGCGATTGAATTACTTGAAATCGCTCTTGAAATCACCGAAGATGAAGCCGATGTCCTTAACCTTTTGGGAATGGAATATTTATTCCTGGAAGATTATGACAACGCTCGGTATTACTTTATGAAATGCGTTGAAATCGATCCAGAAGATTACTCATCGCTTTACAACATCATCTATTGTTTTGAATATTTGGAAATGTATGACGAGGCCATTGACTACCTCAACATTTACTTAAATTCAAATCCCTATTGTGAAGTAGCCTGGCACCAGGTGGGAAAACAATACTTCCTGATGAAAAAATTTGACAAAGCCTTGGCGGCGTTTGATTTTGCAATTATTTCAGACGACACTTTTGTTGGGGCTTACCTTGAAAAAGGAAAAGTACTTGAAAAACTAAAGCGCTATAACGAAGCGATTGAAAACTATACCATCACTTTAAATCTTGAGGACCCAACATCTTTTGCAATGTTGAGAATTGGCAAATGTCATGAGAAACTTGGCAATGATGAACTCGCACTCGACTTTTACCAAAAATGTGTGGAAGATGACGCCCTGCTGGACAAAGGCTGGATTGCCATAACCGATTTTTACATCAAAAAAAGAAACTTTCAAAAAGCGTTATACTTCATAGACAAAGCCATCAATATTGATAGTGAAAATGTGCATTACTGGAAGCGATATGGAAAAATAAATAACCAACTCAACTTGTTTGAAGAAGCTGAAATTGGTTTCAGGCGTGCAATTGAATTGGGCAACTATGAGCTTCAAACCTGGTTAAGCCGCACAGACTTGTTATTGCAAATTGGTGAATTTGATGCCGCGGTAAACAGCATACTTCAGGCAATGGAGTTTTATCCTGATAATGCTGAGTTGGAATACCGCCTTGCCGGAATTTATTATTTCCTGAGCGAGCCATTAAAAGGAAAGTTTCACTTAGAAAATGCATTAAAACTCGAAAGTGATTTTAGCATGATTCTTGAAATATTGTTCCCCTCAGTTTTTGATTTACCCGAGGTTAAGAATTTAATTGAGCAACATAGAAAAACATCATCATAAAATTCTTAATTTTATGTAATTTTGGGCTAAAATCAAGCCTTTAATGAATCCAAAAAGTCCTTTCCAGCAATTTTTACTCTACTTAAAAGGAATGGCTATGGGGGCTGCAGATGTGGTTCCCGGAGTTTCCGGAGGAACAATCGCCTTTATTTCAGGAATTTACGAAGAATTGGTATCTACCATTCACAACCTAAATTTAAAATTCTTCACAGTTTGGAAAGAAAAAGGGTTTCTCACAGCCTGGAAAGCTTATAACCTGAAATTTTTACTAGTACTCTTCGCAGGTGTTTTTACTAGTATCATTTCGTTGGCAAAACTCATCGGCTGGTTATTGCAAAATCACCCCATACTGGTATGGTCGTTTTTCTTTGGCCTCATTATAGCCAGTATCCTCTATGTGGGAAAACAAATTAGACCCTGGAATTCAAAAATCATACTGGCTTTATTGCTGGCGTGTTTCGGCTCTTATTTTATCACTCTGGCAGAACCCATATCTTCACCTGAAAGCAACTGGTATATTCTTTTTTCAGGATTCATTGCCATCATCGCTATGATTTTACCGGGAATATCAGGGTCTTTTATTTTGGTGTTGTTGGGTGCTTATGAAATAATCATAAATACCATCAATAACTTCACATCTTCTTTGGCTGAAAGTAACTGGGACTTGTTTATTGATTCGGTTTTAAAACTGATGAGTTTTATAGTTGGAGCTGTCATCGGACTGAAACTTTTTTCGGGTGTACTCACCTGGCTGTTTAAGAATTATAAAAATACCACACTAGCAGTCCTTACCGGGTTTATGATTGGTGCCTTAAATAAAGTCTGGCCGTGGAAGGATGTTTTGACCTGGCGACTCAACAGCAGCGGCGACCAAGTTCCATTACTCGAAAAGAGTATTCTTCCACAAAATTTTGAAGGTGAACCTCAATTGCTTGGTGCAATAATTTGTGCTATCGTAGGTTTTTTAACTATCTTTCTGTTGGAACAAATTGCAGTAAAAAAATCAGGTAAAAATGCCTAACCATAGAACATTTTCAGATAAAATTTGGCTTTTTTTAAAAGGCCTGGCTATGGGAGCTGCCAACAAGGTACCCGGAGTTTCAGGAGGGGTTGTCGCATTTGTTGCTGGTTTTTATGAAGAGTTTATTTATTCATTGAAAAAAATAAACGGCAAAGCATTTAAGCTTTTATTTTCAGGTCGCTTCAGAAGCTTTTACCGCTATGTCAACGGGCAATTTTTAGGGGTTTTGATGTTTGGGATGATAGTGAGTTATTTCAGTGTTTCACAACTACTGGATTATTTGATTGTTCACTATGAGCTTTTTGTGTGGAGCAGTTTTTTTGGGATGATAATAGGCTCTATCTATTATATCGGAAAAGATTTTGATGAATGGTCAAGACGAAATATTGCCTTTCTTCTTTGCGGGATAATTGTTGGTGTTGGTATAAGTTTTCTCGAACCGGCAACTGAAAACGACAACCTTTTATTTGTTTTCTTCTGCGGTATTGTAAGTGTTTCAGGAATGACCTTGCCGGGACTTTCGGGTTCGTTTATATTGATTTTATTTGGAAACTATGTTTTACTGCTTGTAGATTCTGTTAATGCACTTTATGATACCCTTGCCGAAATAATTTTCCTTGACTTCAGCTTTATTGACAATGCTGAACGCATCAGGCTATTAAAAGTACTAGTTTCTTTTTCTCTTGGCTCTTTAGCTGGTTTGATTTTGTTGTCTAATGTCTTAAGCTATTTACTCAAGCACTTTAAAAACGCTACATATGCAGCTATTATTGGTTTCATTACTGGCTCATTGGGTGTTGTATGGCCTTGGAAAGAAAAAATATTTGCAATTGATGCTTCAGGAGAAATCATGAGAGACACAGAAGGAAACCCTATCTTAACAAATTATGACAGATTTATACCAAATTCATTGGATAATGAGACTTTAATCGCAATCTTTTTTATCTTTGTTGGGATTTTGATTGTACTGGCACTTGGTTGGTATGGTGAAATGACAAAAAAAGCTGATTAGATTTTACATCCCCAAAAATTAACCGCTTATATACAGGCATTGCTATGGCTACATACGGACTTTTGGGTAAAAACATTTCCTACTCCTTTTCAAAAAATTATTTTGAGAATTTTTTCCTTTCTAAAAACTTGAATCATAATTTCCAAAACTTTGATATTCAATCAATAGAAGAAATAGTTTCAATTCTAAAAACCCAAAATGATTTGAAAGGATTTAATGTCACTATTCCTTACAAAGAACAAATTATTCCTTATCTCTACAAAACAGACAAAGAAGCTAAAGCAATTGGTGCTGTTAATACGGTTAAAATATCAAAAAAAGGGAATATGGTGGGCTACAATACAGACCACTATGGTTTTGCCATGTCACTTGCAGAACATTTTCCTGTCAAAAACAAAACAGCTTTGATTTTAGGAACCGGAGGTGCTTCAAAAGCTATCGCTTATGTTTTAAACAGTTTGAACTTTGATTACAAATTTGTTTCAAGACAAAAAACAAATAACGTGTTAACATATGAAGAGTTGGACAAAGAAATAATACAAAATCACAAGTTAATTGTAAATTGTACACCTTTGGGAACAAGTCCAAACACCAACCAGTTTCCGAAAATTCCTTATGAGGGAATTGGAAGTAATCATCTTTTATTTGACTTGACATACAACCCCAAGCTTACAGTTTTTCTAAAATTAGGCAAAGATCAAGGTGCTAAAATTGTAAACGGTGAAGCCATGTTAGTTTATCAGGCAAAAAAAGCCTGGGAAATATGGATTTCCTAATTATCAGTCTTCTGATAAAGATTTTCTACTCCCTCACACATCAGTTTCAAAATTGATTGGACAAACTCCCACCAAATAAATTTTCATTCAAAATCAGTTCTATGCTTTGCAAATCCAACAGTTGTTACTATCTTTCCAGCCACAACAGATTATGAACCTTAACATTGAAAGAAATGTCAGACCAGGAAAAAAAATCAGAAAAGGAAGAAACTGTAAACCCTGAATTGGAACAGACACAGGAACAAACTGCAAAACCTGAAGCGGAAAAAGAAACTGAAAAAGTTGAACTTGCTGATGAAACTGTGAAGGAAACTGAGGATTCCCAGAAATCTTCAGCAATTGAAAACACTGAGGAAGTTCAGGAAGAACAAAACGTTCAAGCTTCTGAGGAATCAGAATCTGTTGAAAAAAAACCAGAACCGGAAACATCCGAGTTATCAGGCAACGATACTGAAGACAGTGATGATGAAGAAGAAGTTTCATCCTCTGATGATGAAGAAACTGAAGATGACCACACCAATGAGGTCACTTATCACGACATGACTCAAAGTCAACTCGTGGAGTCTTTTAAAAATCTGCTTGCAACAAGAAAAATTCAAGATGTCAAAAAAGATGTTGATGAAATCAGACGCGAATTCAACAGCCAGTTTGACGAGGAATTAAATGAGAAAAAAGAAGAGTTTCTTACACAAGGTGGAAATATCATCGATTTTCATTTTTCTTCACCACTTAAAAACGAATTCAATGCTCTCTACTTTGAATATCGTGAAAAAAGAAATAACCACTTTAAAAATCTAAAAAAAGACCTCCAGTCAAATCTTGAAAAACGTTTGGCTTTGATTGAAGAACTTAAAGGCTTGTTGAGTATTGAAGAAAACATCAACACCACATACAAGCACTTTAAAGACATACAAGAACGTTGGCGCGAAGCAGGGCCCATTCCGCGAGACGGCTACAATACCGTTTGGAACAACTACCACCACCACGTTGAAAACTTTTATGACTTTTTACATTTAAACAGGGAATTTCGAGATTTAGACTTTAAACACAATCTGGAGCAAAAGCTAAAAATAATTGCACGTGCTGAAGATCTGGCCAATGAACCCAACATAAATAAAGCTTTTAGGGAACTTCAAATGCTACATAAAATGTGGAAGGAAGAAACCGGACCTGTAGCCAAAGAATACCGTGATGATGTTTGGGACAAGTTTAGTGCCGCTACAAAAATTATACACGACAAACGTGCTGAACAACTCAAGGAAGCTGAAAAAGATTTTGAAAAAAACCTTGAGATTAAAAACGAAATCACCAACCAGATAAAAATACTGGCTGAAAATACAAAAGACAGTCATCAAGCCTGGCAACAAGGAATCAAATCCCTTGAAAAACTTAGAGAAGAATTTTTTAGAACCGGCAAAGTTCCTCAGAAAGAAAATGAAGGAAGTTGGTCCAGTTTTAAGGAAGCTGTTAGAAATTTCAATAAAAAGAAAAATTTATTCTACAAAAACCAGAAAAAAGAACAATTTTCAAATCTTGAAAAGAAACAGGATCTCATTAAAATTGCTGAGGAAAACAAAGACAGTGAAGATTTTGATGTAGTCACACCACTGATGAAAAAAATCCAGAACGACTGGAAAAGTATTGGACATGTGCCCAGAAAAGAAAGTGACAAAGTCTGGAAAAAATTCAAAGCTGCCTGTAATCACTACTTTGACAGGCTTCACGCCGAAAAAAACAAGGCAAACGAAGATGAAGTAAAAGCATTGGAACAAAAAAACACCTTGATAGAAGAACTTAAAGCTTTTGAACTTTCCGGAAAACCAAAGGACGATTTAAAATACATCAAGGAAAAAATCGCCTCGTGGAAAGAAATTGGCAGGGTACCTTTCAACAAGAAAAATATTGAAGGAAAATTCAATAAAATTATTGATGCCCTTTTCAAAAAACTGGACATCAGCAAAAAGGAAATTGAACTCATAAGATATGATAACAAGCTCACCAACATCACTTCACAAGATGATGATCGTAAAATACACAATGAGCGAATGTTTATCACCAAAAGAATTGATGAAGTAAAACAGGAAATCAATCAGCTTGAGAACAACCTTGGTTTCTTCCAGTATGTTGATGACAACAACCCGATGGTAAAAGAAGTTCACAAAAACATTCAGCGTCACAAAGACGAACTTGAACTTTGGAAAGCCAAACTGAAAAAGCTCAAAGAGGTGATGTAAACCCATACTTCTGTTATTCCTATTACAATGAACTGCATACTATGTAATTCCGGGCTTTCTCATATATTACACATTGAGAAAGAGCACCGTTTTTATGATTGCTCAAATTGTGGTTCAATCATCAGGGACAAAGACACCTTTCCCGACTCAAACTTTGAAAAAGAGCGTTATGAAATACATCAAAACGATGTTAACGACCTGCGTTATCAAAAATTTGTTTCGCCCATTACTCAAGCCGTTCAAAATGATTTTCTACCTCAAGGCACTTTGGGCCTCGATTTTGGTGCCGGAACCGGGCCGGTAATTACGAAGGTATTAAGTGACAAAGGCTACAATCTCAATTTGTATGACCCTTTCTTTCATCCCGATAAATCCGTCCTGAACCAAAATTATGATTACATTGTTTGCTGTGAAGTCATAGAACATTTTCACAAACCACATCAGGAATTTCAATTGCTCAAATCACTTTTAAAACCCGGGGGGAAACTTTACTGTATGACTGATATCTTCAGGGAGCATCTTGATTTTGGCAGCTGGTATTACAAGAATGACCCCACCCACGTTATCTTTTATACTGAAAAATCGTTGCAATGGATTCAAAAACAAATTGGGTTCAATACGATTCATATTGAAAATCGCCTCATCGTGTTTGAAAATTAAGCTATTCTGCTAGGAGCTTGTCCAGTAATTCACGGGTTTTGGCACTGTTCCAATTGGCCACTCCGGTTTTGTTTACCACAATTTCACCCTTTTTACTGATTACATAAGTTGTGGGTAAAGCACGCGAATTTAAAAGTCCAGGAGCATCTTCCAGAGGTTGATAAACAGGTAAATTATAACTGTGTCTTTCGAGAAATCGATGGAGCGTTTCAGTTTTTTCGTTTGAAACGAAATAAAAATCTACTTTGTCTCCATAATCATCAAAAAGAGCCTGCAAAGACGGCATTTCAGCAATACAAGGGGGGCACCAAGTTGCCCAAAGGTTGATGAGTATTACACGATTTTCAGACTCGCTAAGATTGACACCTGTCCCGTTTACTTCTCTTAATTGCCAGGAAAAGTTAGCTAAAGTTTCCCGCTTTTCGACTTTTACAGTTGATGGGCTAAAAGCAATCATTCGCTGTAAAAACACTTGAATGGGCATTCTGGTTTGGGGAATAATCAGCAGTAAAATAAATATTCCGAACAAGATGTTTGAAAAATGCTTTTTGAGAAATTTCATAAAAATGAATAGTGGTTCAATTTGAAATGCAAAGATAATCCGACGATAAACCCAAAGAAAGAAATTGATAGAAACTTAACGTTTCATACCCGTAGTGCATTATAGAAAAAGTTGCTCAAAATACTAAAAATTAGTATATT
>CAYXXY010000027.1:0-39563 GCA_964469175.1 uncultured Flavobacteriaceae bacterium | reverse complement strand
TACCTACAGTGCCCTCACACGAAGCGTTCCCTGAAACCGTTTGGTCAGCGATAGCGTCAATAGTTGGAGCGGTAGTATCTTCTACGTTTACGTTAAATGAAGTTGAAGCATCATTGCCTGAAGCATCGGTAACAGTCAGTGTCACCAAAACAGTCCCGCTAAAGGTTGTTCCGGGAGCAGGTGATTGTGTTACCACCGGAGCAGCATCACAATTGTCAGCTACCACAGCAAGTCCGATATAATTACCTACAGTACCTTCACACGAAGCGTTTCCACTTACCGTTTGGTCAGCGATAGCGTCAATAGTTGGAGCAGTAGTATCTTCGACCACAACATTGAACGAAGTTGAAGCATCATTACCTGAAGCATCAGTAACAGTCAGCGTCACCAAAACAGTTCCGCTAAAGGTTGTTCCGGGAGCAGGTGATTGAGTCACCACCGGAGCAGCATCACAATTGTCAGCTACCACAGCAAGTCCGATATAATTACCTACAGTACCTTCACACGAAGCGTTCCCTGAAACCGTTTGGTCAGCGATAGCATCTATAGTTGGAGCGGTAGTATCTTCTACGTTTACGTTAAATGAAGTTGAAGCATCATTACCTGAAGCATCGGTAACGGTCAGTGTTACCAAAACAGTTCCGCTAAAGGTTGTTCCGGGAGCAGGTGATTGAGTCACCACCGGGGCAGCATCACAGTTATCAGCTACTACAGCTAGTGAAGTGTAGTTTCCAATAGTACCTCTACATTCAAAATCACCGGATACAATTTGGTCAGCAATTGGTTGAATTGTTGGATTTGTGGTATCAACCACTGTCACATCAAAACTTGTTGACGCATCATTACCTGAGGCATCAGTTACAGTTAAAGTTACTTGAGTTGTTCCGCTAAAGGTTGTTCCGGGAGCGGGCAATTGAGTAACTATGGGGTTGTTGTCACAATTGTCTGACACCACTGCAAGTGCAGTAAAATCGGCAAGAGTAGCCTGACAGGACGCATCTCCCGCAGTGGTTTGGTCAGCAATTGGTTGAATTGTTGGGTTTGTGGTATCAACCACAGTCACATCAAAACTTGTTGACGCATCATTACCTGAGGCATCAGTTACAGTTAAAGTTACTTGAGTTGTTCCGCTAAAGGTTGTTCCGGGAGCGGGCAATTGAGTAACTATGGGGTTGTTGTCACAATTGTCTGACACCACTGCAAGTGCAGTAAAATCGGCAAGAGTAGCCTGACAGGACGCATCTCCCGCAGTGGTTTGGTCAGCAATTGGTTGAATTGTTGGGTTTGTGGTATCAACCACAGTCACATCAAAACTTGTTGACGCATCATTACCTGAGGCATCAGTTACAGTTAAAGTTACTTGAGTTGTTCCGCTAAAGGTTGTTCCGGGAGCGGGCAATTGAGTAACTATGGGGTTGTTGTCACAATTGTCTGACACCACTGCAAGTGCAGTAAAATCGGCAAGAGTAGCCTGACAGGACGCATCTCCCGCAGTGGTTTGGTCAGCAATTGGTTGTATGGTAGGGTCTGTTGTATCTTCAATTATTACATCAAATGTGGATGATGTAAAGTTGCCTGAAGCATCAGTAGCAGTTAAAGTCACTGTTGTTGTCCCTGTAATTATAGTTCCAGGGGCTGGACTTTGAGTAATCGTGGGAGTACCGCAATTGTCTGCTGCTGAAACTAAGGATGTGTAATTTGCTAAAGTTGCCTGACAGTTTACATCACCACTAATCGTTTGATTTGAAGCTGTACCGATGTTTGGTGCAAGATTATCAATGACTGTAACATTGGCCTGTGCCGTACTAAAGTTTCCTTCAGTATCAGTTACTGTTAAAGTGACTACTTGATTTCCTAATGCAGAGCAATTAAAGAAATTTGGGCTTACAGACATTGAAGCAATAGCACAATTATCAGTTGAACCGTTGTTGATGTCAGCTGATGAAATTGTTGCTTGACCATTTGTGTCTAGAAAGACTGTAATGTCTTGTGCAATTGCTATTGGTGGGGTGTTGTCAGTTTGCGCAGTAGCTTCGGCTCTAAGGCCTGTACAGGCACTGGCAATATTATATTCTCCTATTACATTCATTACATAATGAACATTTGGAAAACCTGCTCCAACATTTGCAAGATTGCTGGGTTGTGTAATTCCACAATCAGCTGCAGAGATATAGGATGGTCCGGATTGTCCACTGCCGTTTGAACCCGGAAAAAATAAAGTTGTTCCGTTTGCGGGAGTAAAGATTTCCATGACTAGAATACTTCCAGCCGGTACTGTTGTCGAAAAAGGAGCCGAAACTACAGTTCCATTATTTGCCGCTGAAACGGGAACATTAATACTTCCTAAAAGAGTTAGATTAGAGGTGTTAAATGTGCCGTTAAGGGTATGTAGTCTAACGGTTAATGTATAATTATTGTTTACAGACTGTACTCCAAACTGAATTTGATTTACATTAAAATCTTCAGTAATTCCAAAATCATTTGATAAATTGAAAACTCTCCAGTGCGAAGTATTAGTGTGTGTTGTATTCCCCGCATTGCAATAAACACTTCCATTTACTATGTTTTGTGAATTTGAATGTGTAACTGTTGCAATTGTTGGTGTAGGATTCAATACTTCTTCAGCATATACTGATGTTGTTCCGGAAGGGTTAAACGTGTATGAATTTCCTGTGAAAAGGAGGTTTCCGCCAAATGCGGCATCATACCAGGCGATACTGTTTCCGGGGTCATTGGGTGTTGCTGTTAATGTTACACTATCACCACTACAAAAAGTATCGTTTGTTACAGCCGGTGCATTGGGTGCCGATGTAACATTAATTGTAATTGAAGCAGTACCTCCACAAATACTGGTGTAAGTTACAGTATGGTTGCCCACACCTGCAACACTTGGGTCAAAGGTATATGTTGTGCCATTACCATCGTCAGTTACACCCGGGCCTGAATATGAACCTCCACCTGGAGCACCACCTGTTAAACTTGATTGAATACCTTCTGTTACACAAAATGATTCTGATGCAGCAAAAGTAGTGGGGGGCAAGTCAAAAGCTTGAACATTATCTGCATTGCTTGTTGTGCTGCCTTGAGTGGCACTAAAACCTAAACCTCTTTTAGCAAAAGCATTCCAAATGATACACTGATTTGCTCCACCATACAGAGCCATATCTGCTGCCAGTATTGCATTTCTTCCATCGACAAAACCGGGGCTACAAGGTTGAAGTTTTAATGCTTCAGTGACCAAGGCCATTGAAATATTATTTCCACCTGTGCCGTGATAAAAATCTGTATCAAAACCATACTGGTCTATTAGCCCCCAGGTCATCTCCCAAAGCATCATTGCCCACACTGAGCCCACGCCATGTGGTACAGCTGCAGTTTGAGTTCTTAAATAAGTATGTGAATTAACAGCCATATTTGTGCTGTAAGGAAATTCTCTGATACCTGGACCATTTCCGAACTGTCCTACCAACCAAGTCCCAATAGGTCTTGCTTGTGCACCATTGTCTCCCGGCTTCATAGTTAACATCAGGGCATAATAATCACTCCAGCCTTCACCCATTTGTTCTGAATTATTTAAGCACCCGGAGTTAAATCTTCCTCCGGTTAATCTTATTGAAATTCCATGGCCGTATTCATGGATAATAACGCCATTGTCCAAATCACCATCTCTTGTACCGCACGTGTACATTTGCATTCTTGGGGGGTTACCATCTGTTGGAGTCGAAAAGTTTGCATTACAGGTTCCGCCACCATCTTGTGCTTCAGCTCTTACCCAGTCGTTTTGAGAACCGCCTCTGCCATAATTATTTTGTTGGAAGTTACCACTTACTTCATCAAAGCCATAGTGGTAAACCACATCATGAATAATATTGTTCCAATAAAAAAGGTTGGTTATTGCAGCGGGTAAAGATCTGTTTGATATACTCCAGGTTAAATTTACGGGAAAGTCAAAATTTAATGATGCGCCACCCTCTGCATAGGTTCCCGGATTATTATTGGCACTAATGTCATCATAAGCTCTCACGTTGTTCCCCCTTGAATTGGTGTGCTCTACTCCGGGAATTCCATTGGTGTCGTGCCATCCAAAAGGTGAGGCAAGAGGGTCTTCAACTCCTGTAATCAGTGTTCTTCCACCATAATTTGGGCTTTCAACCGGCATGGCAAATACCCTGTAACTTCCACCAAGTAAGGCGAAATTTTCTTCTAAAGCTTCATAAGGATTTGTTTCTTCATGGTGACTATGAGATGAACAATCGTGAATTAACTCTACCGGTTCTGCGTGGTGAGTTTCACAAATGTGTTCAAAGCCACAATGAGACTGCCAATCAATTTTGTCTATGACTTCACCTGTTTGTGCATCTACTTTAAAATTGTAATAGTTTCTTCCTTGAACATCATCAATTGCTAAACTCCAGGTCAAAACCACATCACCGTCCGGTTTTTGGAAATACATTAATTTAACCGGAATATCTGTATTTGCTATACCTCCTTTACTGATAATGTATTCTTGTTTTGCAAAATCAACAACATCTAGTATTCTGAGATTTTCAGTTATTCGATAATTGGCATGTTGAGCAGCAGAATTTACTGCTTGCATTGGAGTAATTGAGGGGCTTTTACTTCCTTTAACCTTGTTTGCTATGTCTGCAATAAAACTGTTGTTTTGGGTAAGTACCTCGCCGTTAGCCATTATGTGAATACTGGCCTCTGCACCATAGATTTCGATATTATTAAAAGTTTGTCGGTAATACACGTGATGCACACCGCTTGTTCGACTAACATGCTCACTAGTGATTACCCAGTTTTTGAAATCTTCATCGTTAAAATTTTGGCTATCTTGAGTTTGAAACTTACCTGTTAATGTTTGGTGGTAAGCATCAATCTTTGCTGTTGCTTCTTTAATAGTTTGTGTGTAGGTTATTTGAGTTGCAAATAAAAAACACATTACAAAGGGTATAATGTATTTTGTTTTCATGAGTACGTGTGGTTATTTGAGTTAAGTTTGGGAAATTATTTCTTATCGTTGAACTATTATTTGAAATCTTTCATGCTGGATGTTTGCAAATTGAAATCTGTAGCTTTTTCCGGTGCCGGCATAGGTGTGTGCCCTTATCCGGAAGGTATGAGTTCCTGCCGGCAAGACGATGGTTCCTTTTCCGGCAAGATAGAAAAATCCGCCGGCATAAGCACCGCCTCCGGATCCCGACATGTTGGTATAGTAATCTGAGTCAAAAGCGATTCTTTCAGAAGAACCATTAACCTCTACCCAAGAGCTGTAATGCCTTGGGGAGCCATCTGTGATTACCGTAAAGTCATTGGGATAAGGCCGGTCTTGCGGGGTGTTGGATGATACCCTGACACTAAATTGATAATTTACGTGGATAACAGACTCTTGCGTTAAAGTGATTGTTTGAAGAGAACCAATGTTTGTAGTTACTGCTTCTCCATTATCCCTGCCCACTATTACACCGCCTGATGCACCGGTTGATGGAATAAAGTCAACTAAATCCAAGGCCATAAAATTTTGAACCAGAGATGGTCTTAATATTAAATCTCCATTTGTATTAACATAAACAGGCATTGGGTCTGAACTGGTATAATGCGTATTATTAGTAAAATTTAACTCATCAATTCTAACAGTATTGTTATTTTGACTGATATGAAAAATTGTTTCAGGGGTTTCAGTTTTAATACCAATTCTATTGTTGGTGCCATCTATGAAAAGTAAATCTTCATTAGATTGAGATTTGATTCTGGTATTTATGGTTTGGCTAGTGTTGTTAAAAATAGCATCATTGTTTGTAAACCTGATGTATTCAGATCCGTTTGCACTAAAAGCTAACTGGTCTACACCCGGTGACCAAAGGCCTAAATTAGTGTTTTCCTGGAAAGAATAAAAAGGTCTGTCATTTGAACCTCTCGACAATCCAAAAAGTCTAAAAGCATTACTGTGAAGCCTTAGTCTATTTATATTGTTGGTTCTAAAATCAATTCTGCGATTAATTGTTGTGCCAAAAAAATGATTGCCTGCAATTAGACTTTCATTACCTTCTGTGTACCATAAGTTATTATTTGTACGGATTCTCACCCATTGAGTACCACCCCAGTAATAAAAACCCGGTTCAACAGCTACAGATCCAAGACCTGAGAAAGCAGTATTAAAAATCAATAAACCCGTGGTAGGGAATGCAGCTATGGTAGTAATGTCATTTCGATCAATCAATGAAACCCTAGGGGTCAATACACCATTATTATTGCTAAAAATATCAAGAATAGCTCCATTTGCAATTTCAGTTGTTCCTATTCCTATTTGGGAATTGGATATATTTGTTGAAAAATATACAATGCAACTAAAAAAAAACTTTAAAATGAATGTAGTTTTTTTCATGTTTTTTTGATTTGGGAGTGTAAATGTATTCTATTTGTTTTTTCATTTCCAAAAAAAAGTGGATAAAATGCTTAAGTTTTCGATTAAGTGCATAAAAATGTAAGAAAAAGAATACCAATGTGTTAAAATTTATAATTATAATTTATAATTTCAGCGTTTTTATCAAATGAAAAATTGGGTTATAAGTCAAAATGAAGCAGTTATATATAAAAATCTAATTAAATATGATATAGAATTGGTGGTCAAGCGTGAAGACCAAATTCACCCTCATATTTCAGGTAATAAATACAGGAAACTCAAATACAATTTACTTGAGGCCAAAAACAATAAATCAGACACTCTACTAACTTTTGGAGGGGCCTTTTCAAATCATATTGCTGCCACAGCCTCAGCCGGAAAAGAATTCGGATTTAAAACAATTGGAATAATAAGAGGAGAAGAGCTGTTTGATAAAGTTGATGAAAACCCTACGCTCGCTTTCGCGAAAGCAAACCATATGCAACTGCACTTTGTGTCGCGGGAAGTTTTTAAACAAAAAAACTCCGAAGATTTTATTGCAGAACTAAAGCATAATTTTGGAGACTTTTATTTGCTCCCCGAAGGCGGCACAAATGATTTAGCCGTAAAAGGATGTGAAGAAATTCTTGCTATTGAGGACAATGACTTTGATGTTATTTGCGTTCCTGTTGGAACCGGAGGAACTCTAGCTGGAGTAATCAACAGCAGTCAACCACATCAAAAGGTTATTGGTTTTTCTGCGTTGAAAGGTGATTTTCTGAAAAAAGAAGTTGAAAAATGGACCAATAGAACAAACTGGTTTATTACTGATGAATACGCTTTTGGAGGCTATGCTAAAATAAATCATACACTTATTGAGTTTATCAATCAGTTTAACAACGAAACAGGAATTCCACTTGACCCTATTTATACCGGAAAGATGATGTTTGGCATTTTACGTATGATTGAAGAAGGAAAAATATCAAAAAAATCTCGTATTTTAGCCATCCATACCGGAGGGTTGCAAGGCATAGCCGGAATGAACAAAAAACTGAAATCTCAAAATCTCCCACTTATTGATGTATAGTATGCGTGCCTCACATTTATTACTTGTTTTACTCACAGTCGCTTTTTTGTCCTCTTGCGGCACTCAGAGAAAGGTGCCAAAAAAAATCCCAAAAGAAAGGGAGATCGTTAGGCCCCCTGTCAAAGAAACCCCGGTAATTGTAGAGGAAGTTAAGGAAACACGTCCTGCAACAGTAATAACAACGCCTCCGGCAAATGCTTCATATGAAGAAGTAGTTCAAACCTATATACAAAACTTCAAGGAAGTAGCCAAAGAAGAGATGGTGCTTTACGGCATTCCCGCAAGCATAAAAATTGCGCAAGGAATTTTGGAATCCGGGGCAGGTCGCGGAAGCTTGACTTCCCGTTCCAACAATCATTTTGGCATCAAATGTCACGTGGGATGGACCGGTGAAAGTGTGCGTCACGATGATGATGAACTTCAGGAATGTTTCAGGAAATACAATGACCCCAGATATTCGTTTAGGGATCATTCACTTTTTTTAACCAGCCGACCCAGGTACAGCAATTTATTCACTTTGAAAAAAGACGATTACAAAGGTTGGGCAAGAGGCTTGAGACAGGCTGGCTATGCAACAGACCCTAAGTATCCGGAAAAACTTATTAGTATCATAGAACGCTATGAACTTTACAAACTCGATCAGGAAGTTTTAGGATCTGAAGTAAGTGTTGTAAAGCCGGATAGTTCAAAAGTGAATACATATACCGTAAGAGCCGGAGATACACTTTTTTCAATCGGCCGAAGGTTTAATATTCCTGTTGAAACCTTAAAACAATACAATGGTTTGGCCACAAATGATATTCAAGTGGGTCAAGTTTTGTATCTGAATCCAAGAAATTAAGCAAAAAATGATTTATAAAAGAAGCAGTGCTTTATTTGCTGAAGCGCAAAAGGTCATTCCCGGTGGGGTCAATTCCCCCGTAAGGGCATTTAAAGCTGTTGGCGGAACACCCATCTTTGTGGAAAAAGCCAAAGGTGCCTATCTGTATGATGCTGATGGAAATAAACTTATTGATTACATCAACTCTTGGGGCCCGATGATTTTAGGCCACGCTTATGAACCTGTTGTGAATACTGTAGTTGAAAAGGCACGCCTTGGAACCTCATTTGGAATGCCCACTGAGATAGAAACCCAAATTGCACAACTTGCAGTTTCAATGGTACCCAACATTGATAAAATAAGATTTGTAAACAGTGGGACCGAAGCTTGTATGAGCGCAGTAAGATTGGCAAGAGGATTTACCGGGAAAGACAAAATCATCAAATTTGCCGGTTGCTACCATGGACACAGTGATTCTTTTCTCATCCAGGCAGGAAGTGGAGCCGTGACATTTGGTTCACCAAACAGCCCCGGCGTTACTCAGGGAACGGCCAAAGACACCCTTCTGGCACGTTTCAATGATTTAGAAAATGTATCCGCATTGTTTGAAGCCAATAAAGACGAAATTGCCTGTATCATCATTGAGCCCGTTCCCGGAAATATGGGGTGTATTCCACCCAAATCCGGATTTCTGGAAGGCTTAAGACAATTATGTGATCAATACAATGCGATGTTAATTTTTGACGAAGTCATGACAGGATTCAGGCTAGCAAAAGGTGGTGTGCAGGAGCTTTATAGCATTAAAGCAGATCTGGTTTGTTTTGGGAAGGTGATTGGTGGTGGCTTGCCTGTTGGTGCTTTTGCTGCGCGAAAAGAAATTATGGATTACCTCGCTCCAATAGGTCCTGTTTATCAGGCAGGGACATTAAGCGGGAATCCGTTGGCGATGGCTGCCGGTTTGGCCATGCTTACTGAGTTGAACAATAACCCAACTATTTTTGAGTCTATCAATAAAAAAACGGCTTATCTGCACAATGGGATTAGCGAGGTATTAACAAAACACGAGATTACGCATACCATCAACAGATTGGGCTCTATGATTTCGGTGCATTTTTGTGAAGATGAAGTAGTTGATTTTGAAACAGCTGCAAAAGGAGAC
Source organism: uncultured Flavobacteriaceae bacterium (assembly GCA_964469175.1). GTDB lineage: Bacteria > Bacteroidota > Bacteroidia > Flavobacteriales > Flavobacteriaceae > Planktosalinus. Next base: position 30,112 of record CAYXXY010000027.1, on the reverse strand, counting down.
AACGATACCTTTAAAAAATTCTTCCACGGTATGTTGAAAGAAGGGGTCTATATAGCTCCAAGTGCTTATGAGACCTGGTTTATAGCAGAGGCACTTACATATCAGGATCTTGATGATACCATTGCTGCCTGTGAAAATGTAGCCAAAACATTATAATAAAAAAGCCGGATATCATCCGGCTTACTATTTTTGCTTTACCTTGATTTACTTTTCAATAGTTGCTAAATAAAGTTTGTATTGTTGAGGTGTTAAAAATGCTTTTAATTCCTTTTCTAAAGTAGCGTCAATTTCTTTTTTTGCAGCTGCAACAGTTGCATTACTTAAATCCTGACCGGTTACTTGCTTAGCATATGCAGATTCCTTTTTAACAAGGGCTCTCCATAATGCACGTTGCTGATCACCATTCAATTCTAAAGTTTCAGTCAATTCTGCTGTTTTGATTTTTGCAATGTCCTCAGGTTTTTGTTGCGCATTGGCATCGTGAGCATTAAAAGCTATTGCAAACAATACTGCTATCAGGGCTATTAATTTTTTCATTTTGATTTGGTTTTAATTTTTGAGTGACTAAAATAGTTATATTTAGATTACAAACCAATAATTAAGCCAAAAATAGATTTAAATGAAAAATCTATTTTTGGCTTTTAAAATAAAAGGGAACTTTACTGCTTGTTTTTTTGTTTTAACTTTCCTTTACTGCGTTTGCCTTGCCTAATGTTTTCTTTCCAGGTATTGTATTGGCTTTCAGTTAGTATAGACTTCATTTTATCTTGATATTCTTTTCTTTTATCCAATCTCTTGTTTGCTTTTTCATAATAACCGGTCTCTTCAGCCTTGGCTTTCATTTGCTGTTTTTTGGCAGCTCGTTCTTTGGCCATTTCAAGCTGAAGGTTTAGCATTTGATTTTGCTGGGCTTCGTTTAAATCAAGTTGAATTGTAAGTCGTTTTGTGTTTAATTCAGCGCGCTGTTCGGGAGTAAGGTTTTGTCTTTCCTGTTGCATTTTTTGACGCTCTTGCTGATTTCTCTCCCTGTCCTGGCTAAAACCTATTGTAGTTACAAAGGCTATAGCGATAATCATTAGTTTTTTCATAATTCAATTTTTAAATGTTGTTTGGCTTTTGGACATTATTATTGTCATTTGGTTTAATGCCTCGTTAAACTTTGAGGATACTTTAACAAAAAAGGAACCCGTTTGAGGTTCCTTGATTTAGATTTTTGAACGAAAACTTATTTTATTTCAACAAAAAGTCCTTCTTCTGTTTTTTCAACTACTGCTAGTTTTTTTGAGGTTAAGCCCTTGATTGCTTGATCCCATTTTTTGTTGGATAGTGCTGCTTGGTTTTTTAAATCATCCAGTAGCATTTTTTTGTTTGGCTTCAAAATGTCCAAAACTATTTTTTCTTCTTCTGATAGCACCACTTTTCTTTCAGGTTTCATCTGTGGAAAGAAGAGCACTTCCTGGATGGAAGGGTTGTTGGTTAAAAACATGATTAGTCTGTCCATCCCGATTCCCAACCCTGAGGTGGGAGGCATGCCATATTCTAATGCCCTCACAAAGTCACGGTCAATCAACATGGCTTCGTCATCTCCTTTTTCGCTTAAGCGGGCTTGCTCTTCAAATCGCTGTAGTTGATCTATGGGGTCATTCAACTCTGTATATGCATTGGCAATTTCCTTTCCGCACACCATCAATTCAAAGCGTTCGGTAAGTTCAGGATTATCACGATGCACTTTACACAAGGGACTCATTTCCTTGGGGTAATCAGTAATAAAAGTGGGCTGGATAAAGTTGCCTTCACATTTTTCACCAAAAATTTCATCAATGAGTTTGCCTTTGCCCATAGTCTCATCAACTGCAATGCCCATATTTCTTGCGGCTGCCCTCAACTCATCTTCGGTTTTTCCTGAAATGTCAAACCCTGTATATTTTTTTATAGCCTCTGTCATTGTTACTCTGGGGTAAGGAGCTTTGAAGTCAATTTCATGTTCTTTAAAGCTTGCTTTTGTGGCACCATTTACGGCAATAGCACAATGTTCAAGCAACTGCTCTGTAAAGTCCATCATCCAGTTGTAATCTTTGTAGGCTACATAAATTTCCATAGCTGTAAACTCCGGATTGTGGGTTCTGTCCATCCCTTCGTTTCGGAAGTTTTTTGAAAATTCATACACACCATCAAAACCACCAACAATCAAACGTTTTAGATACAATTCATTGGCAATTCTCAAATACAACGGAATGTCCAGCGCATTGTGATGAGTCACAAAAGGCCTTGCTGCAGCCCCGCCGGGAATGGGTTGTAAAATGGGGGTTTCCACTTCAAAATACCCTCTTTCGTTAAAGAAAGAGCGCATAGCGTTAAAGAGTTTGGTTCTTTTTACAAATACTTGTTTTACGTGCGGGTTTACAACCAAATCGGCATAGCGTTGGCGGTAGCGTTGTTCAGGATCGTTGAACTCATCGTGTGTATTTCCTTCACTGTCAGTTTTTGGGAGCGGTAGTGGCCTGAGCGACTTACTCAATAAGGTAAAGTTTTTGACCATTACGGTTTTTTCGCCCACTTGTGTTTTGAACAGTTCACCTTCTATACCAATAAAGTCACCAATGTCCAGCAGTTTTTTATAAACTTCGTTGTATTGGGTATGGTCATCAGTCATGCAAATTTCATCACGGTTAAAATAAACCTGAATGCGACCCTCAGCATCTTGCAGTTCAGCAAAAGAGGCTTTACCTTGGATTCTTCTGGACATTAACCGACCGGCAATCACTACTTTTTTACCTTCTTCAAAGTTTTCCTTAAGTTGTTTGGTAGTATTGTCAACCGGGAATAAATCCGCGGGATAGGGATTGATGTTTAATGCTCTTAACTGATTTAGTTTTTCCCTGCGTACGATTTCCTGTTCTGAAAGTTGCATAGTGTATTTGCTTATTTTAGAGTGGGCAAAGATACGTTTTTGTTAAAATAATTTGTAACAATTGAATTGATTAGTCAACGGATAATGCAATTTAAATCCTATTTTTGGTTTTAGAAATTTGCCTGTCAACTTAAACTTTTATATTTATGAGCATATGGAGAGTTATTTTAGCCATTATTTTTCCACCACTTTCAGTAATTGACAAAGGTTGTGGCTCTATTATAATTGTATTAATACTCACTGTTCTTGGTTGGGTTCCGGGTGTGATTGCTGCTTTGATTATTTTAAATAACCCTAAAAATTAAACGCAATGAGAACGTATTATTCTATTATATCCGCTTTTATATTGGTCATTTTTACATCCTGTGAGTTTTCTGAAACAATGATTTTAAACTCAGATGGTAGCGGTGAAATAAAAATTCAAATGGATGCTTCAGAAATGTTAACTATGATTTCATCATTTGGTGAAGGAGATGAGCTAAAAGGCATGGATGAGCGTATTGATACAACGTTCTATTTTGTTGATTTCTTAAAGCATAATAAGGACAGTATCGCAAAACTTCCACTTGATCAGCAAGAGAAACTCAAAATGCTTGAGTCTTATGGTGTTCAAGTAAAGATGGATGCAAAAACAAGTGAAATGGTCTATGATATTTTCCTAAACTTTAAAGATATATCAGAGGCAAACAATATGTTCAAAGTGTTTAACCAAATTAGTAATACCGGAACTAACACTGTAAATTCCAATGAAGGACTTCCTGACCAGGAAAGTATTATGGTGCATTACAGTTTCAGTAATAAGGTTTTTAAGCGCCAGGCATTTATTGATGATATTGAACTCCACCGCCAGGAGTTGGACAGTTTAAAAAATTTGGAAATGATGATGGGAGGAACAGTTTACAAACTTAAATACACTTTTCCGAATAAAGTAAAGTCGATTTCTAAAAAAGAGGCAACCCTAAGCCCGGATAAAAAAACTGTTTTTCTTGAGGCCAATTATTTTGATTATTTCAGAAATCCTGATCTGCTGAGTATTGAAGTGGTGCTTGATTAAAAGCATTTTTACTTAGACTATCTTATTGCCCTTGACATAAATTTCTGTTGTACCTTTGCAGAATGAATAAAAAAGTGAATCTCCAGGATTTGGGGACAAAGGATTATAAAGAAACCTGGGACTATCAGGAAACCCTTTTTCAATCCATAATCGATACCAAAATTAAAATTCGAAGGGAAAATGCCAATCTGAAAACTTCCAACTATTTCCTGTTTGTTGAGCATCCGCACGTTTATACCTTAGGAAAAAGTGGTGACATCAAAAACCTTTTGGTTACCGAAGAACAATTGAACCAAAAACAAGCTACTTTTTACAAAATCAACCGTGGTGGGGACATTACTTATCACGGACCCGGACAAGTTGTGGGCTATCCCATACTGGATTTGGAAAACTTTTTTTCAGACATACACAAATACCTGCGTTTTCTTGAGGAAATGATTATTCTCACCCTTGCCGAATACGGCATCAAATCTGAACGCTCCCCGGGAGAAACCGGTGTGTGGATGGATATTGGAACCCCGTTTGCCAGAAAAATTTGTGCATTGGGCGTGCGCTCCAGCCGTTGGGTGACTATGCATGGTTTTGCGTTTAATGTCAATGCCAATTTGGGCTACTTTGACAACATAGTGCCCTGTGGAATCAAGGAAAAAGCAGTAACCTCACTCAATGTAGAACTGGGTGTAGCCGAAGTTTCTATGGAGGAAGTCAAACAAAAGCTAACCAAGCATTTTGTGTCGCTCTTTGAAGCAGAGATAGTTTAGAGTTAGTAGTGGTGAGAGGTTAGTGGTGAGATTTTTAATGTCACCCGTCAATTAACCTCATACAGCACCACCTCTTTATCGCCTCCTTTAACTACGCCGTTAGGTCTTCCGTTGTTGTTGGCATCGCCAAATTCCATTACAGACGTTCCGTAAACCGGGAAGTTTGAGAGCAATTCGCCCAATGAGTTGTAAACATAGGTGCGTTGTTGTTGCAAATCGGTTACGGAAATGAGGATTCTTCGGTTGCTAACAGAAATTTTTGGTGTGGTATAAATCCCAAAAGGCAATTCCACTTTCTGGTTGTTGATTCTCAAAATATTGTCATCAAGTGTGGCCTTAGTATTTCCTGAAATTTCCCAAAACACATTTCCGGAAGATGAATTGAGATTTTGCTTGGTTACTTTTCCATTTTGGTCTATACTCACTTTTTCATCTTCAGAAGTAATGAAAACAAATTGATTGTCTTCAGAATAAATCTCGCCTTCACCAAACTTGAATTTCTCATTTACATTAATTCTGCTTTGACCCGTTCGGTGAAGTATGTTAAGTTTTCCATTTTGCTCGGCAAAGAGCAGGTAATCCCTGTTTGAAATGCGGAGGTGTTTTGGCGGAAGCACTATCCTTGAACCGGCCTTTGAAAAGTTAAAGCCGCTCACCCTTTTTCCGCTATTGTCATACATCAGCACCTCACTGCCCTGGGTAACTACAAAACGGTAGTTCCTGTTGTTGTCATAATCAAAAACAGCCAAAGGTTGTGTAATGTCATCCCTGAATTTTAGCGGGAACGGTTTTACATCGTTGCCATTTCTGTCAAGAATATAAAAAGTATTTTTGGTAGTAAAAGCAAGTTGAATCCGCCCGTTTCTCAATAAATCAACTTCTTGGATATCTCCCAGAATTGCCCCGTCCAGTTGTTTGCTCCATTGCACCCTTCCGTTTGAGGCGATGAGGTACAATTTGTTGGCTACGTCCTGCACTACTATATCTTTTCCTTTAGTAATGTGGTTAGTGAAAAATTGCGGTCTTGAGAGCAGTTCATTTTCAAGAGTGATTGCAAAAAGTTGAGAAACACCGGTTCCTCGACTCTGAGCCCGTGTTTCTCTTGCTATGCCGTTAACGTGGGCAAAATTGTTGTCATACACAAACTGAATGGCTGCCATTCTGTGACTGCCAAATTGCAAGTCAGTAATGCGTTGTTTGTTTCTTCCTGTGGCTTTTTCTGCAGCGTTTTTTCTGAATTCGGGTAGCAAAGCCACCATTAGCATTGAGCTTTCACTACTCATCTGAGCCATATGTTCTTCATAATAGGGAAGGTTGCCCACTGTAGTTTCGTTGAGGTATTCAGTGACGATTTCCTGAATTGTGCTTTGGCTTTCGCCGAAAACAAAAAAGTCTTCCAGCATAACACCAAATTTTGGAGTTGCATGAATTAACGGGTAAAAAGCATTTTTAAACACCGCCGAATCCTGAAGTTTTTTGATAGCTACACCCCTGAATTCACTTACGTTTTCAAGCAATGGAGCCAAAAATTCTTCAGTGATGCTTCCGCTAATTGCATGAAGAGCCACGATTTTTTCGTTTCCTTTGGTTATAACACCAATTTCGTTTAACGAACTGAAAAGACCGGGATAGGTGGGCAAGGTATCATTCTTGGTTTGAAACTTTTGTAAATTGACTTTAACCACATCATAATCGTCAAAAGTATAACTCACAAACCCTGAAGCCGAAGTGGGCGTCACCATAGCCAAAAGATTTTGTTGTGGATGTGTGCCTTTAAATACATTCATCAACTGAGGAATAGTGTCCTGTGCCAGTGCAATTCCGTTGACTTTAAAATGACCGGGCTGCACTTCGGCATTGACTGCAATCCAGGACGTAAAAGCGGGAAGTGGCTGGCTTTCCGGCAATAAATTTTTATAGGTTTTGTCAAAAAGTTTACCGTTGATTAACAGGGAGAAATCCTGTGAGCCTAAGGTATTGTATGCTCTTTCAAACTCAGGGTCAAGGGTGTGTTTTTGTTTAGTCTTGTGTCGTTTTAAAATTGATTCAACATTTTGTTGTGAATTTCCTGCGATAAAAACACTGTCAATCACAGTTGTATAAAACACCTTATTCTCTAAAGTCACTTTTTGAAGAGTGATGTCTTCATAGGAAAGTGTTTCAACAGTTTTGTTGGTAAGCGAATCGAGTTGAAATAGCTCAGGATGCTGTCTGGTTAGTAAAGTGACAAAATGAGTACTGTCGTTTGGAGAAGAAACACTTATTAAAACTTCGCTTTGTGGATTTAAATGGGATGAAAAATCAAGATTGCTTTCAAACAAATCATAAACCGGAAGTTTTGAAAACACCGATAAAAAACTGTTGTTTTTAAGATCTGAGGAAAGTGTTGAAAAACTGTTGCTGCTAATTACCAAAGATGGATCTTCCGGAAGGTAATGAATGAGTACACCTACTTTTTCCTTATCTGAACTACAGCTGAAAATTAACAAAAGCAGTAGGGGCAACAAAAGTTTTTTCATCGTTTGTGAGTTTGATACAAATATATGGATTAGTGATGAGACAGAATTAAAGTTTAAAGGTATAGAAAACCAAAAAAATGTTAACCGCAACGAACGCTAAGTTTTCACAAGGAACGCAAGGAGTTTTAATATGTAGTTAATTTAAGTCCTTTTGCGTTTTCTTTGCGAACCTTGCGGTTAAAAATCAAAAGTTAAATCCCAATTGATTTTCCAATAGCTTAAAACTTTTTCTGTGATAGGGAGTAATGCCATATTTTTTGATAGCTTCACGATGTTCTTTCGTTGGATAGCCTTTATTTTTTTTCCAGTTGTACATCGGGTATTCTTCGTGAATTTTTTCCATAAAACCATCCCTGTAAGTTTTTGCTAAAACCGAAGCTGCAGCTATGTGTAAAAATTTTGCATCCCCTTTTACCACACATTGGTGGGGAATATTTTCAAAAGGCCTGAATTTGTTTCCGTCAACAGCAATATATTGTGGTTTGGTTTTTAGATTTTCAATGCAACGGTGCATGGCCGTTATTGATGCTTGTAAAATATTCATTTTGTCAATCTCATCCATCATAACATGGGTGACACTGTATGCTATCGCTTGCTGTTCAATAAGTGGTTTTAGTTCATTTCTTCTCAATAGCGAAAGTTGCTTACTGTCATTTAGTAAATTGTTTATAAAATCTTCAGGTAGAATAATTGCCGCAGCAGTAACGGGACCGGCTAAACAACCACGCCCGGCTTCATCCGTGCCACACTCTATAAGCTTAGGGTGAATTTTTAACTGTAACATTTGAAAATTAAAAGTACGCTTTTGCGTTAAAATAAATAACTTTGTCATCTTAAACTTTTTCAACATTAAAATCCTAATGAAAAAATCATTTGCGCTTTTATTACTTTCCCTAAGCACAGCATTGCTTTTTTCACAAGATAGAGACCAACCATTACTACAGCAAACTTCCCCAACAACCACAACAACAGACGGAAGGCCAATTATGGGTGACACCAATGTGAATTTTGAAGGTGAGAAACCCCATATTTCTGAGTATAAAATCATTTCCTATGAGCGCGATACTACCTATGTTGACACCACTCTAACTATTTATAAAGATTACAGATTCAACTATTTGAGAAGGGATGATTATAACCTAATGCCTTTTGCAAATGTGGGTCAAACTTACAATACACTTGCTTATGATTTTAGTGATTTAAGATTAAAACCCCGAATGGGTGCCAGGGCGAGGCATTTCAACTATATGGAAATTGAAGACATCAATTACTACCATGTACCCACGCCATTAACTGAATTGTATTACAAAACCGCTTTTGAGCAAGGCCATCAACTCGATGCGTTTTTTACGATAAACACTACAGAAAATTTTAATTTTTCAATAGCATATAAAGGAGTACGTTCTTTGGGGAATTATCAAAACACACTCACCAGCACCGGAAATTTTAGATTTACAACAAATTATAATACCAAAGACAAACGTTATAATGTTAGAGCACACATCGTTTTTCAGGATTTGCTCAACAGGGAAAATAACGGATTGAAACCACAGTTCATTGATTTGTTTATTAATAATGCCGATGACTTCACAGACAGGGGCAGACTGGAAGTGCAATTTGAAGACGCTGAAAACATCCTTGACGGAAAGCGATTTTATCTGGAACATGATTACAACCTGATTGACTATAGAGGTGCAGATTCATATACCTTTTTAAAATTGGGTAATGTGTTAAGTTTTGAAAATAAGTCATACAGATACCAGCAGCAAAACCCTTTTGTGGAGTTTGGGCCCTCTTATGCCACACAAAATTTAAAAGACCGTGTGAAACTGGAAGAATTTTACTCCAAAGCGTTTGCACATTTCAGCAATAATTTATTGGGGAATTTAGAGGTCTTTCTTGGTTATACAGATTTTAACTATGGCTACAACAGCATTCTCATTCTCGATGAAGGCCGTATAACCAACCGTCTTCAAGGTAACGTTGTTGAAGCAGGTGCTTCCTATCAAAAGGAATACCGCGGTTTTGAACTTTTCGGAAAAGCAGCATTGAATATCGCCGGAGACTATGAAGGCAATTATTTGTTGGGTCAGGCTTCTTTTGAATTGGATGAAAACAACAAAGCGCAAGCCACGGTATATATCAACTCGGTTGCACCAGACTATCATTTTCAATTGTACCAGAGCGATTATGTGAACTACAACTGGCAGAACAGTTTAAGAAATATCAAAACCCAGCATTTGCAGTTTGACCTAAAGTCGAATGTTTTACTTAATGCATCTGTAAGTTATACGGGTATTGAAGATTATACCTACTTTACCCGAACTGAAACTGACACCACAACCACTCCATTTCAGTACGGCGGCAGGGTGAACTACCTGAAAGTGGAAGCCGAACGCCAATTAGATTTTGGAAAATTTTCTGTCCTTGGGCGGGTGACCTATCAAAATATACTCGACGGGCAGGAGGTGTTCAAAGCCCCGGAACTTTTGGGAAGAGCCAGTGTGTTTTATTCCAATGAATTTTTCAGAAAAGCCCTCTTTTTGCAAACCGGTGTCACCGGAAAATATTTTACAGCATATGAAATGAATGCCTATGACCCCGTGCTGGCCGAATTTTATGTGCAAAACAATGAAACACTGGGCGGCTTCCCGATGATTGATTTGTTTGTCAATGCCAAAATAAGCCAAACACGCATCTATTTTAAGTGGGAGCATTTCAATGCCCTTTTCACTTCACAAAACAATTACTTCTCCGCCCCCGGGCATCCATTCAGGGATGCAAAAATCAGGTTTGGATTGGTTTGGAATTTCTTTATGTAGTCTCTATGAAAAAACTTATGTTGGAATATAGGTTAACCAATCATCAGAAGTTGATTCTATCTCTTGTCCCTGCAGTTCTATTGTTGTTTATTACAGCAATGTTATCGGCTAGTCTAAATTTTAAAGGGTATGTATTTGTTTTTTTGTGCTCATTACTATTTATCTTTCTCGTTGGAATGGTTTTTTCAAGAAGAGGATTAGTTGTCAAAAACGATAAGTTATATATTGGTGTTTTTTATTTTAACATTTTGATCTATAAAAAGCACTTAGACTTAAGTGAGTGGACAAAACTATCAATCTTAAAATTCAGAAGAAATCAAAAATTTGCTTTTTTTACGTCTGCAAACCCTGATTTGTCTCAGCGATTTAACTTTTTTGATGTTTGTTTGTTGAATGATAAACACACCCGCAGGCACACAATGATATCCCTTAAAAAGGAGGAAAGTGCTCAAAATGTTATCGGTTTCCTATCTTCAAATTTCAATTTAAAGTTTGAAATTTACGGCCCTGATTTTAGTTGATAATCATACTTAAAAAATGAATATAACTAATAATAAAAAAAACCGACTTTTTTAAAAAGCCGGTTTTGGAATTTGGTGCTTGTAATTTGAAATTTTTTTAAATCTAGTCTCTTAGCAAACTCCTCGAAATCACAATCTTCTGAATCTCACTGGTGCCTTCATAAATCTGGGTGATTTTGGCATCGCGCATCAATCGCTCCACGTGGTATTCTTTTACATAACCGTTTCCACCGTGTACCTGCACCGCTTCAACAGCCACTTTCATCGCCACTTCAGAGGCTTTTAGTTTGGCCATTGCACCACTCAAGTCATAATTCAGGCCGTTGTCTTTTTCCCAGGCGGCTTTCATCACCAGGTGTCTGGCACATTCAATTTCCACTAGCATATCTGCCAGTTTAAAGGCGATGGCCTGGTGGTTGCAGATTTCTGTGCCAAAAGCTTTTCTTATTTTTGAATAATCACGAGCCAATTCATATGCCCCACTTGCAATCCCCAGAGCTTGAGCAGCAATGCCAATTCTTCCTCCGGAAAGGGTTTTCATGGCAAACTTAAACCCAAATCCGTCTTCGCCAATACGGTTTTCCTTGGGCACTTTTACATCATTGAAGTTTAAGGTGTGGGTGTCGCTTCCGCGAATGCCCAGTTTGTCCTCCTTGGGCCCGATTTCAAAACCTTCCCACCCTTTTTCAATAATAAAAGCGTTGATGCCGCGGTGGCCTTTTTCACGGTCAGTTTGGGCAATGACCAGATAATAATCGGCATTGCCACCGTTGGTAATCCAGTTTTTGGTTCCGTTAAGGATATAGTGATCGCCTTTGTCAATAGCAGTTGTTTTTTGAGAAGTGGCATCACTGCCTGCTTCAGGTTCAGAAAGACAGAAAGCGCCCAGTTTTTGACCCGAAGCCAACGGCACTAAGTATTTTTGTTTTTGTTCTTCAGAACCAAATGCCAAAAGGCCATAACACACCAGTGAATTGTTTACAGACATCACCACAGAAGCCGATGCGTCGATTTTGGAAATTTCTTCCATCGCCAAAACATAAGCCACGGTATCCATGCCACTACCACCATATTCCGGCGGCACCATCATGCCCATAAAGCCCAGTTCGCCCATTTTTTTGACCTGTTCGGCCGGAAATTCCTGTTTGTTGTCGCGTTCAATGACGCCGGGAAGTAATTCAGTTTTTGCAAAATCACGCGCCGCATCGCGAATCATGATATGTTCTTCAGAAAGATTGAAATCCATAGAGTGGTGTTTAAAAGTGTGTTTGTAACAAGGTGCACAAAGATACTTTTTTGGCGGCATTAATTCAATAAATCGGTTTAAATTTACAAAAATGACAACAGAAAATTACAACGTTATTGGTGTGATGAGCGGAACTTCCCTCGATGGGGTTGATTTGGCCTATATCGCTTTCTCGAAAAGCGATAATTGGACATTTGAAATCATTGAAGCAGAGACAATTCCTTATCCGATACATTGGAAACAAAGATTGCAACAGGCCATTCATCTCCCTGAAAGTGATTTGCAAAAGCTCAATCAAGAATATACGGAGTATTTGGCTGAGGTTATAAAAGGGTTTATAGGTTTGATTTGCGAGATTCCCTCCTTTGAGGGAATTGATTTGGTCAGTTCCCACGGGCATACCATTTTACACCAACCGGAAAACGGAATCACTTTGCAAATCGGAAATTTGCCTCAACTTGCTCAAAAACTTCAAAAAACGGTGGTGTGTGATTTCAGGTTGCAGGACGTGGAATTGGGTGGGCAAGGCGCGCCATTGGTGCCCATTGGTGACCGGCTGTTATTTTCTCAATTTGATTATTGTTTGAATCTGGGCGGGTTTGCAAATATTTCGTTTGAAGAAAATGGTAAACGACTTGCTTTTGATGTTTGCCCGGTCAATATTGTTTTAAATCAACTGACCGAAAGATTGGGACTCCCGTTTGATGATGGGGGAAACATTGCCATATCGGGAAAAGTTTCAGGTAAACTTCTTAAACAACTGAATGAATTACACTTTTATAAACTTTCCCACCCCAAATCACTGGGATTGGAGTGGGTACAAAAGGAGGTGTTCCCTTTATTGGGGAATTCCGGCTTAAAAGTAGAAGACCAAATTGCCACGTTTACAGAACATATTGCCGTGCAGCTGGCAGCAGTCTTTAAGACGGATGCATCTGTACTGGTTACCGGGGGCGGGACATTTAACCGCTTTCTTTTAGAGCGAATAAAAAGCCACAAAAGCTTAAACCTGATTTTGCCTGATAAAAGAATAATCGAATTCAAAGAAGCATTGATTTTTGGTTTGCTTGGGGTATTAAAAATGAGAGGTGAAAACAATTGTCTGGCAAGTGTTACAGGGGCCAAAGGGGATCATTCGTCAGGCGAAATTTTCAGATTTTGAGAGGGCTTTTTTTATTGCCAAAAAAAATATAAAACCCGCAACAAACCCCCTGAAGTTTTTATATTTGTGACACCACAAAACAACAACCTAAATTTAGTTCGTATAAAGATTTATTCATGAAAGAATTACTTCAGAAATTTGAAAATAAAGCACCTGAAATAGTATTCCACTGGAACGACCCCGAAACCGAAGCCGAAGGCTGGACAGTCATCAACTCCCTGAGAGGCGGTGCTGCCGGCGGAGGAACGCGTATGCGTGTAGGCCTCGATCAAAACGAAGTGCTTTCATTGGCCAAAACCATGGAGGTAAAATTTACTGTCTCCGGACCGGCTATTGGTGGAGCAAAATCCGGTATCAATTTTAACCCCAATGATCCAAGAAAAAAAGGTGTGCTGGAGCGCTGGTACAAAGCGGTTTCCCCACTTTTAAAAGCATACTATGGAACAGGAGGTGATTTGAATGTGGACGAAATCCATGAAGTGATTCCCATTACAGAAAATTGTGGGGTCTGGCATCCGCAGGAAGGTGTTTTTTCAGGCCACTTTCAACCTACCGAAGCCGATAAAATCAACCGTATCGGCCAGTTGAGGCAAGGCGTTATCAAAGTTCTTGAAAATGACAACTTTTCACCCGATGTCACCCAAAAATATACCGTTGCCGATATGATTACCGGCTATGGTGTTGCCGAGGCCGTAAAGCACTTTTATGACATTTATGGAGGAGATGTAAAAGGCAAGCGCGCCATCATTCAGGGCTTTGGAAATGTAGGTTCCGCAGCAGCGTTTTACCTTGCAAAAATGGGAGCTAAGGTGGTTGGAATCATTGACCGGGTGGGCGGTGTAATCAATGAAGACGGGTTTACATTTGAAGAAATCAAAACCTTGTTTCTTAATAAAGATGGCAATACTTTAGTGTCTGACCAAATGATTCCTTTTGAGGAAATCAACCAAAAAATCTGGGACATTCAGGCAGAGATATTTGCGCCCTGTGCAGCTTCACGACTGGTTACTCAGGATCAAATTGACAGCATGATTGCTTCAGGACTTGAAGTAATTTCAAGTGGAGCCAATGTGCCTTTTGCAGATAAAGAAATATTTTTTGGCCCGATTATGGAAGCGACCGATTCCAAAATAAGCATGATACCTGATTTTATTGCAAACTGCGGTATGGCCAGGGTGTTTGCTTACTTTATGGAGAGACGTGTTCAAATGACCGATGAAGCCATATTTAATGATACATCAATTACCATAAGAAATGCTATTCAGAATACGTTTAATCATAACAATAATGCCACCGGAATCAGTAAAACAGCATTTGAAATTGCCTTAAAGCAGTTAATTTAGAAAGATTACAATTTACACAAGCAAATTTCGTTAACTAAAAAAATAAAACCTCAATATGCTAACAACCCTTTTTCAAGACACCACAGAAGAAATATTGGAAGTTGAATCTGTAGAAAAAACCATTTCAGTTTTTGAATTGATTATGAATGGTGGCCCCGGGGCCATTATAATTATAGCCATTCTTTTTGTACTGCTTTTTGTGGCAGTGTATATTTATTTTGAAAGGATTTTTGCCATCAAAGCAGCGTCAAAAATAGACAAGAATTTTATGAATCAAATTCGCGAAATGGTGGCTTCAGGAAACCTGCAAGGTGCAAAAATTATTTGTGCGCAAAACAATACTCCAGTGGCACGTCTCACTGCAAAAGGAATTTCAAGAATTGGAAATCCGCTTGAAGACATCAACACAGCCATAGAAAATGCCGGCCGTCTTGAGGTCTATAAACTTGAAAAAAACGTTAGTGTTTTGGCTACCATTTCAGGTGCAGCACCAATGATTGGGTTTTTAGGAACAGTAATAGGTATGGTTCTTGCATTCCATCAATTGGCTACAAGTAGTGGTCAAGCCGAAATGGGTCAGCTTGCCGAAGGTATTTATACCGCAATGACTACAACAGTCGCCGGATTAATTGTTGGTATTATTGCCTATATGGCATACAACCACGTAGTAGTGAGGACTGATAAAGTCGTACACAGTATGGAAGCCAATGCAGTTGACTTTTTAGATCTTTTAAACGAACCGTCATAATATGAATTTACGCGGAAGAAATAAAATCAATGCCACCTTTAGCATGAGCTCGATGACAGACATCGTGTTCCTGCTGTTGGTGTTTTTCCTGCTCACTTCACCTGCCATCACGCCTGATGCTTTGGATTTGATTTTGCCTACGGCGAAAGGAAAAACCACCCATCAGCAAAACCTTTCTGTGAGTATTACAAAGGATTTAGATTATTATGTGGATAAAGACCGTGTGGGTGAAAATGCTGTTGAAAATCAAATTAAAAGGGCGTTACAAGGGCAAACTGACCCCACTATTATTTTGAGGGCTGAAGAAGGAGTGCCCATTCAGCATGCCGTGAAAATTATGGATATTGCCAACAGAAACAGGTATAAAATTGTTTTGGCTGTAAAACCTAACTAAAGTTAGAAGTTAGAGGGTAAAAGTTAGAAAAAAAGTGATTTAACAGATATTTAGC
Source organism: uncultured Flavobacteriaceae bacterium (assembly GCA_964469175.1). Classification (GTDB taxonomy): domain Bacteria; phylum Bacteroidota; class Bacteroidia; order Flavobacteriales; family Flavobacteriaceae; genus Planktosalinus. The sequence goes on along the minus strand of CAYXXY010000027.1, from coordinate 14,576 downwards.
CCCATAGGGGCGACCTGTTTGTAGTAACAAAATAATATTAGATCACAATAAGCTCCCATAGGAGCGACCTGTATAAAATAAAAAAATGCAATGAGTTTATTTAAAACCGAAGAAGAGAAAAAAAGTTTCAGAATCACTGTAATCATACACGTGGTGATTGTGCTATTGCTTTTTCTTTTTGGTTTAAAATACTTTGATCCGCCTATTGAAAGAGGAATAGCCGTTAATTTTGGAACCACAGATTTTGGAAGTGGTGATGTGCAGCCCTTAGAGCAAATTCAAACATCACCATCACAAACCCAGGCTCAGCCTGAAACATCAGAGCCGGTCGTTGAAGAGGATGTGGTGACGCAGGACAATGTGGAAGCTCCCGTAATTCAAAAGGAAGAAAAACCCAAACAAGTTACAACTCCCACTGAGACTAAACCCATTGAACAGCCCAAAGTAGAGCCCAAACCCGACCAGTCCACTACGGACGCCTTGTCAAGTATTTTGAATGCCCCCAAACAGGAAGGTGTTGCGCAAAGCGGTGAGGGTGATGATAATAGACCCGGAGACAAAGGAAGCCCGGACGGAGACCCCAATGCCAGCAGTTATTACGGAATAGGCAAAGGCCTTGATGGTGACGGCAACTATCTCTTGGGTGGAAGAAGAGCCATTGATAAGGTTATCATCGTTCAGGACTGCAATCAGGAGGGAATTGTAGTTGTCGATATTGATGTGGATAGAAATGGTAACGTTACTAAAGCCATTCCCGGAGTGAGGGGTACCACAAACAATTCGCGTTGTCTTTTGGATCCCGCCAGGCAAGCGGCATTGAGAACCAAATTTAACAGCGACCCCAATGCGCCTGCAAGGCAAATGGGACGCATTATATATCGTTTTTCACTTTCTGAATAAGACTGACTTGTCTCAAAATTATCAACAAACCATTGATTGGTTATTTGCACAATTACCCATGTATCAACGGGTGGGAGATATTGCTTATAAAAAAGACTTAAGCAATACCGTTTTGCTTGCCAATCACTTAGGAAATCCACAGGACAATTTTAAAAGTATTCACGTCGCCGGGACAAACGGAAAAGGCTCAGTGAGTCATATGCTGGCTTCGGTGTTGCAGGAAGCGGGTTACAAGGTGGGACTCTACACTTCGCCACATTTAAAAGACTTCAGGGAACGCATAAAAATCAATGGTAGCATGATTTCTGAAGAGTATATTGTTGATTTTGTTGCCACACACAAATCATTTTTTAAAAATCATTCACTCTCGTTTTTTGAAATGACTGTTGGACTGGCGTTTGATTATTTCAACAATCAAAAAGTGGATGTGGCAGTTGTTGAAGTGGGTATGGGTGGAAGGCTCGATAGCACCAACATCATAACGCCACAACTTTCAGTTATAACTAATATCGGGATGGATCACACAGCTTTTTTAGGCAGTACCTTACCCGAAATTGCTGTTGAAAAAGGAGGAATCATAAAAACAGGAGCTCCAGTAGTGATTGGCGAAACCCAAACTGAAACAACCCCCGTTTTTAAGAAGTTAGCTAAAGAAAAAATGGCTGATATCTATTTTGCAGAGGATTTTGAATTTGAAAAGTATGAAACCGATTTAAAAGGAGATTATCAAAAGAAGAACATACAAACTGCTATGGCAGCTATCAAATTATTAAGAGATGAAAGCCTTTACCAAATAAATGACTTAAACTTAAAATTGGGCTTATTAAATGTAGTATCAAACACCGGATTGCTTGGACGCTGGCAAGTGATGCAAGAGAACCCCATAGTGATTTGTGACACGGCACACAACAAAGAAGGGCTAACTTATGTGATGAAGCAACTATCACGAGAAAAATACAAAAAGTTACACATAGTTTTGGGTTTTGTGTCTGAAAAGGATGTGGAGTCTGTTTTGAAATTGTTTCCAAAAGAGGCTGTTTATTATTACTGTAAACCTGATATTCCAAGGGGTATGCATGTTGAAGAACTTTTAGCGAAAGCTGAGCGGGCAGGACTTAAGGGGGAGGCTTTTCCGTCGGTTAAAGAAGCATATAAATCCTCTCTAAAATCAGCTGTAAATGATGACTTGATTTTTATTGGGGGAAGCACATTTGTAGTTGCTGAAATAATTTGATTTTTTTGAAAAATTTGTTGTGCGAATTAAAAAAGTGGTCTATATTTGCAACCGCTTTAAGATAGAGCGGGCGATTAGCTCAGTTGGTTCAGAGCACCTCGTTTACACCGAGGGGGTCGGGGGTTCGAATCCCTCATCGCCCACAACTATTTAAAACCCGCACGAAAGTGTGGGTTTTTTTAATTATATTGTAAAGTTAATAGGGGTCATTAACTCAGTTGGTTCAGAGTGTCACGTCGACAACGTGGAAGTCACTGGTTCGAATCCAGTATGACCCACCAAAGCATTATTTAATTTAACCAAAAAGTGGTTAATATTATGATAATCAGCTATATATGATTTTTTGTTTTTCTAATATAGTTGTATTTTACGTTCATTTCGTGAGCTATTCGTGAGCTATTCGTGAGCTATTCGTGAGCTATTTTTTAGCTGTTCATCAGCCTTTCGAGGGAAAGTAGTGAATTATTTGTGAGTTTTTCGTGAGTTCATTTTTAGTCAGTATTACATTTTTGTATTTTTGTTTTTAAAGCATTAAGAGTTTAGTTTGACTTTCGTCTCTGAATTTTATTCAACCAAACTAGACGTATTATGCAAACTAACTCTTTAACTAACATCATCTTCGTTGTAAGAAAAAAGAAATCTACCCATTCTACCGGTCTGATTTATTTAAGAATATTGGTAAATGGAAGATCTGCTGAAACAAGCTTAAAACAAACCGTCGATTTAAAACTTTGGGATCAGAAGCGCCAACAAGTCAAAGGCACTTCAATGCATGCCAGATCTGTTAACAACATCATCGACCAGGTAAGAACCAAAATTAATCAGGATATTTTAGAGCTGGCTAACGGGAAGAAATTGATAACCGCAAGTCTGCTTAAATCCCGTTTCTTAGGTGAGGAAGAATACAGTAAATCAATTGTAGACCTCTTCAAATACCACAAGCAAACTGCAGCTACAGTTTTAAGACCAGGAACATTAAGTCACTATTCAACAACCCAAAAATACTTTGTTGAATTCCTGGAAACCACCCGAAGAACTTCTGATATTTCACTAAAGGAAATAGATTACAAGACCATCATTGACTTTGATTTCTTCTTACGCTCTAAAGACGCTTTAAACAATAACGGTGTAATGAAACATTTCACCAGGCTAAAGAAACTATTCAATTTAGCAATGAATCTCGATTGGATTACTAGAAATCCACTGACAAAATTTAAAGTTAAATTCATACCGGTTGAACGTGATATTCTTAATGAAGTAGAATTGAAAAAATTAAAGGATGCCGATTTCACCAACCAAACTCATCAAATAAACAAAGACATCTTTGTTTTTGCCTGCTATACCGGACTCGCTCACATTGATGTGTACAATCTTACGCCTGATAATATTTGCATTGGTATCGATGGCCAAGAGTGGATTTATACAAAAAGAGAAAAATCCAATGTTCCTGTAAAGGTTCCAATACTGCCCGAAGCAGCAAAGATTCTCGCGAAGTATAAAGACCATCCAAAAGTTCAGATTACTGGAAAGCTTTTGCCGGTTTATTCAAACCAAAAAACCAATTTCTATTTGAAGGAATTAGCAACAAAGTTGGAGATTAATAAGCACCTCACCTTCCACATTGCCCGCCACACATTCGCCACCACAGTGACCCTGAGTAACGGTGTTCCAATTGAAACCGTTTCAAAGCTCCTGGGCCACACCAAAATCGCAACCACTCAAATTTATGCTAAGGTGATTGACAGAAAGCTATCAGATGATATGACTAGTTTGCGGAAAATTTTAGACTCCAAAAAAGAAGATGCAAAAAAGATGAACTCAAAGTAATAATTATAATTTTATTCAAAAACTTCTTTTTTATTGGAGGTAAAACAAATCTTATCTTGAGCTTCATTTAAACAAACCTCAATTACAGCCTCATTTTTAATATCCTTTAAAAGGGTTTTGATGATTTTGGATTCTTCTGTTGATTTCAAGGCATCTTGACCATAAACACCTTGTTTCGGATACATATATCCAAAATAATATTTATTTTTAACAGCAACAGCTATAAGATACACCCTGTAAGAAGAACTTTTGCCTTGCCCATCACCAACCCTGAGTTTTGCAATGGGGTTTTTAGCATTGGGGTTTAATCTATACGAGACACAGTGTGCAAATAAATCATCAACTTTTAATTTGAATATATTTTCAATGATTGCTTTTTCACAATCTTTATAAGAATTTTTTTTGAGAAGTTTTTTTAGTACAGCTATAAAGCTTTTTTGAAAGAAAAATTGCATTAGAACTAGAGTTCATCAATCAAGGAACTTAATTTTTTAAAATCATTATCTTTTCTTAATTCAAAAATGATGTGCTCAACTTCTTGAACAGATTCTCTATGGGAGTCAATTGCTTTTTTCATTTCTCTAAGATCTTCTTTAAATAAACCTTTAGGCGAATACAGCTTGAATTGTTCTTCATAAAAGCGTTTAAAATGAATGTCAGAAGCTTTTCCCATTGCAATGATTCCACTAATGATTACTTCATCAGACGTGGATAAATCATCCAGCCAAGTTATCTTTGCAAGCAGGGCGCTTAACCTATTCAAGCTTTTGGTTAAATAAGAATACTCCTTCTTCTTGCCATTAATACGGTCCAATATTTCATTGATCCTTTCTTCCTCGCTTAATGAATTGGAGTAGGATTTTATTATCTCCCTATTTATTTTTTCAATTGTAGATGTCATAGTTGACAATTTAACCTTTTAACCTTAATAAACAAATATAATGATTTTTTTAATTAATGCTTTTTAATAGCATGTTAACGAAAAACGATTTTATAAAGACGCTTATTATACTGTTACATCATATTCTATAAAAGTTCTTTAAGAAGGGTGTTTACTTGATTCATTTTGAAAAAAAACATTTTTAAATTAATATAAATATACAGGATGTTGGTGGTATGCCACTTTAAACTTAAATAATTTAGATTTTGGGTTTAAAATTTCGCAAGTTTTGTTCATATCAATTTCAACCTTTTTCTCTTTATATTCCTTTTGGAATTTGAATTTGTAATAGTAGGTCACACATATCAATAAGCCACTCATTGCTTTCAGTACGTTTTCAACATTGGCTTTATTAAAATGAATATGTCTTTGGTGTTTCACATTATTATGACTTGACCACCACTCAGGATTAACTCCATTATTCCAATCTTCCCAAGGATTGATTTGGAAACCATACCTGTAAATAAAAACAGTTTCATTTATGAATTCCGGTAATTTTTCTTTGATGATTTTTTTATAAGCATTTATGTCTTTAGGGGGTTTTGAGTCATCTAGATAAAGACAAAGCTGCTTTAATAAAACATCAACTTCAGATGATGCAGATAATAAAATTCTCGCAAGTTCAATGGAATACACCTGAAGATTATCTTCATTTACTTCTATAAATCGCGCTACTTTTTCCACATCTTCCTCAAGTGCCAAAAAATAATTCCAAAATTGGTTTGATAGGTTGGATTGAATCATAAAGGTTTCAGCTTTAATTTATTTTATTAAAAACCATCATTTAAATTAAGAAGGATCATGGCTATGTTAGATAAGATGTTGTAACCGAAATTAAAAACAATTTTATTTCTTTCTAGAGACTAATCTAGGTTCATTTTCACTTTTTGGGTTTTTAATATCTTTGGACAATCCGGTTTCTGCATTTTTAATGAGTAGTATTAAAGTCCAAATAAATATAGTTAAAAATGAAAACAAATTTATATACTTTACAACAACTTCATCTTGATAAATATCAAAAACATAATCAAAAGAGTAAAATAAAATATATATCCAAATTAATAGAATGCTGAAACTTAAAATCTGATTTATTTTGGATACAGAAAAAGGATATTCTCCGGTTATTTTACTTAATTTAATCGGGATAGGGTTAAGAATTGTTCCATAAAGTGGCCCGATAAGTTCATCTTCAAGTAGGTCGACATGTGTTTCCCAATTTTTCTGCCAATATTTACTCCCTCGATTGGCAAGATACCAACCTATAGAAAATAATAACCCAATCATTGAAACAATAATTGTAAATTCTTTAAATTCCGTCAATTTAAGAACAACAAAATAACCAGCAAAAGAGGAGGCAATAAAAGCCCAAAAATAGGTTGTTCTTTTCCAATACAATTCTATTTCAAATTTTCTGGTCTCAAGAGCTTGTTTTAAAGTTGCTTCCAAAGAACTATCCTTTTTCATTTTGCTGTTGAAATATTCTTTATAATCTGAATTATCAAAGATTTCCTTATCTATTTCCATTTTTTAATTGGTTTTTTTCAGATGTTATACAACTAGATGTCAAATATTATTGCAACGCAAAAAAGGGGGAAAACTACACATGTTTGCAAAACTGATTTATAAATGACGTTAGGATTAAATTTAACAGCGGTGTGTTTCAACTAACTTTATTTCACAATTTTTATTAAAAAAATTTAACTAGACCTAAGTATAACATCTAATTCTATTACATCCTTAATATGTTTAATTTTAGGAGCTAATTGATTATTAATAATTTCAGAAATAGGTTTGCCATTTAAAACTAAATTTACAACTATATTTAATGTTGCTTTGTCAATTTCATACATTAAACCTCTAGCACCATAGTATAGACAATTTATTGCTCCTAAAGCCTGGCCATATTTTAGAGCTTTAAGAATATTTTCTTCATTCAAATTGGAAAAATCATCTTTATTTGTAATCAAATTTCCAATAATTCCTGCTGAACACCAATCACCTGCACCAGCAGTATCTACAGCATTTTCTATAAAATATGAATCTAAATTCTTCCAATTATTTGATTTAAATCTATAATTTAATCCTTCCTTACCTGAAGTTTCAATTTCAAGTATTGCTTGAATATTTGGATAATCATCCTTATATGATTTGATTCTTTGATCTGAAAATTTTAATATATCAGATATTTTGAGACATTCTTCAAATTGTTTAGAATCCCGATTTGAAGAAGGTTCAAAAAATATAAGAGCCCCTTGTGTTTTTGCATATTTAGCAAGCTCAATTGATGACCTGCTCACTCGATCAAAATAGAACACATCAATTTTGGGCAAATTATTTTGAATTGAGTCAACTTTTTTTGCAAGAACAGGTCTAAAACTGGGCAACCATTTGCCATTATTTGGATTTCTAAACTCGAAACGATGTTTAGGTTCATTTAATGCTGATTCTAAAATTCTATGAATTATAATTGGAGTACTTCCTTTTTCCTCTTTTTCAATGAAATCTAAGTTAACGTTCCACTTTTCCAAATCCTCTAATACCAAATCAGTAGCATCATTATTACCAAGTCTTGCAATTGGGTAGGTATTAAAATCTAAATAGGATAATATACTTAATACATTCCCACAGGAGCCACCAGCAAATATTTTAGGGTTATAATCTGTTTTGCCTTTAATCAATACATCTAATGCTAGTAGTCCAGTGCCTACGCAGGTGTTTTTTTTCATTAAATCAATTTATTTTTTATACGGAATTCCAGTAAGCCAAGTTACAAAAAGTTCGCTTTTGTTTTTTAATCCTTCAATTTTATCTTGGTCAAGAATTTTATAACCTCCGGAATTTATATTCATAATTCCGACAAAATCTTGATTTTCATAAGCAACTAATAAACTCCCAATTGATAGCAATTTACTGGAAAAAGTTGATAATGTAATCTTACATCCATTAATTATACTTAGTGAGTTTTTATAATTATTTATAGCTTTACTTAGCTGAATATATGCTTGAAAGGGGTCTCTTTCAGTTATATACATTATGTTTTGAGGTTCAATATCTAGGGAGTCAAATAATAAACCATGATATTCAATAAGCAAAGAGTCTGACCTTCTTGGGTCTTTAGAAGGAAATGGAAGAACAGGACATATTTCATATAACCTATTCTTATCTTCTGCAATTTTATCAGCGCCACGTAATATATGTGAATATTTTTCTTCACCTAATATTGGAAACCAGATTAAAGGTTTATCTTTTTCAGATTCTAACTCAATTTCTCCACCAAACCCATGTAGATATGCTAAATCATCTTCTATAGCGGTTTCTTGAATTTGGGAATCAATTTTTGCGTTTTCAGCTACAGATATAAATAAATTTTGACTACTATCATGTTTTGAATCTATAATGGATAAAACTTTACCTACTAAAGAAAAGTAAATACCCCGTGGCAAGGCACTAATATCTATTATAATATCAGTATAATTTTTGATGTCAGAATAGTCCATAAAGATATCGGCTGCTTTTCGATCTCCTATAATCCTCCTGCCTTTTCCCGTTTTGCTCCAAATTTTTATTTTCTCTATTATAAGTTTCCTATCCCCAATTAAACTTTCAAATTCACGCATATTTGTTTCAATGAGATTTTGATATTTATTGGATGAAGAGTTTTTACCTTCATCAAACTCTATCATAAGAAAAGTAATATTTACATTTGGGCATTGGTTTAATAATCTAGATAAAGTTATATTCATCCGTATGTCAAACCCTTTACCTAAAATAAATAAAGCTTTATGACTATTATTAGAAAAATGTTCTTTCCAAAATTCATCTATATTTTCATTGTTAAACATTATATGTGGATTCCAACGTATATCAACCATTATTTAATCCATTTAATTAATTCATCAGGAGTTTTGTGTCTAAAGCCACCGTGTGAGAGTGGCAAGCCAAAGAAGACACACAGCCATCTATTCATATAATAAACATCCCAAACCTGTCCTTTTTTTCCTTGTAAGACTGTATGTTTTTCAAGTAAATTATATGCAACACAGGTCGATATCACATCAATTAAAGGTTCATATATTGGATTGTCAATCCATAAGGATTCTTTGAATAAATTTTGTTTTTTTGGTTTGATAGAGAAACCACTAACTCCTGGGGCATAAGGTGCATTAGGCTGAAATGTCTGTTTCTTTGAAAAATTCCCAAAAGACTTTAAAAATTTCTGAATATCATTTGCATAAGGAACCTCCATATCTATTCTTTTCCATCTTTTTTTAGCTACACTCTGCATAATTTTATTCTGTTTAAAGTCAGATAACATAATCTCATCTCCTTTCATTTTATTTGAAATCATTTCTTCAAACATTTCTGCTCCAAAAGACAAAAATTGTTCTATGTTGTAAGAGGACAGTTTTGAAAGTGTTTTAAAGCTAAAATAATATGGTATCTCGTATTCAATAGACATAAAAAGGTAAGCGGCATTTGTAACATCTGCATTTTTTTTTATTTGTAATTCATCTAATACCAATGGGAACTCTAAACTCAACTGGGTCTTTCCTATATTTCTATTAATTAGGATTTCTACTTCTTTTAGTAGTACTGCTTTCTCTAATAAACTTCCTTCAAAAGTGTTAGTATAGTTTATCCATTCATCAAATTTATTCGTGTATTTAGAAAAATCATTGAGCTTTTCTTGAGTATGCTTAATGATTAATTTTAATTTTTCCTTTATATTTTCTTCATTTATGTTTTCGGTCAAGTATTCTTGAAATGAAGTTACTTCTTCTGTAGAAATTGAAGCACGTTTATCAGATATGTTTTGTAAAATCTTACTGAATTTAGCTGGGTATTTCTTCCAAAAGTTCTCTAAGTTGAGAACTTGAAAATCTCTCTCATTAAATGAGCCTAAATGGTCTTTAGCATCTAGAGCTTCTAATCTCTCAGAAATCCATACGCTACAGTCACTCCTTTTCTCAAGAAGGTATTGCTTAAATATTTTTCTTTGAGCAATAGAAAGCTTATGTGCATCATCGAACATAAACAAAATGCGCGAACAAACTTTTTCACCATTTAAGGTTAGGTTTTCAGGTCGTAGGGCTAAAATAGATATTAATTCATCGTGTCCTTCAACTCTAATATCTTTAATTGGCATAAAACTATCAACCAATCTATAAATTTCCTTTTCAATATTCGATGCCCATATATATAAATCTTTACCAGTGCAAGGCAAATCTATAGATTTGAAAAAATTCCCATCGTTGCTATATTGGAAAGAAAATTCTTGTAAATCATCAGGGAATTTTTTACTTTTTAATTTACAAGCAGACCTTAATGTAGCAATCATTATTCTTGAATTAAAAAGTGAAAAGAAAAGGCGTGTTTTTTGAGCTTCTGAAATATTTAACTCTTCAAGGATTTGATAATTTCTTGTGCATTGTAAAGAAACTCCCAATAATTCAATTCTATCATTATTAATTACTTCAATTTTTTTAAGAGCATTAAATAAACCTCTATATTCTGTTGCAGACTTATTATGTAAAAGAGTTATTAAGGAAGCCGGTTCAAATGCTCTTAGAAGAGAACTTTTACCTCCTCCAGGAGAACTGTGTATCAATAAAATATTTTCCCAAAGCATCCCTGACTGATACTCTTCCGATAAGGCTTCTAAAACATGAGGGCTGAATAAGCGCAAGAAACCTACTTCGGATTCAATTTTTTCTGATGCTCTGAGCTTAAACGGATTTCTAAATTTATTACTCATTATCAACTATGCCTAGTTATTCTCGGGAATAGCCCTACGAATTCATTCTCTTTAGATGTCCACCATAATAAGGGTAAGGAATTATTTGGTGTATTATGACCTAAAATTATAGGAAGGCAACATTCATTATAACCTAAAAAATATTGTTTATGCTTAGCTTTTTTAAAGTGCCTATCTATAATAGATTTATCTATATATTTTTTAGATAATTCTACGAATTCTTTTTCGTTGGATAATATTTCTTCTTTTATTACTGGTTCAATCTTTTGAAGGATATGAATTTTAAAACTAAAATCGCCAAAATCTCCATTGTTTAAAGCTTTATCTTTTAACTCGTATATTTTCTCAACTGCTTCTGATGTTGCAATATAAAAGATTAAATGTATTTCAATTTTACCATCCTGATTAATAAGTTTAGACAATGGTTCCTTTTTATTAAAAAAAGATTTTAATGTATTATAAATTTTACCTTTCCATTTCTCACCTTCTTTCCTAAAATAACTTGTACCACTTGCTGTAAAATCATCCACTAAAAATACAGTATCAAACTTACCGGATTCCCCTGTATTTTTAAGCTCCTTAAGCATATCCTTAACTTTAGTTTTGTTTACTTCATATGTAGGTATTACCTGCTCATTATCCAAGTTGCTACTCCTCCTTAAATGGTCAATTTTTGCACCATCACTTAACCCTATAAATAAACTACTTCTAAGATTTTTTTCATATTCTTTGCTATTTGCAATTGTTGTAATAAAATTCTTGCTTATTTTGAGTTCTCTCGCCGTTTTATCTACAAGTATTGGTTGAATAACAGTGTTGAATGTTGTGTTTACTAAATGTAAAATTTGATTATTTGAATAAAAAATGACTCGGTTTCTTAAAAAATTATAAGCTACTCTTCTTTCTTCTATTGTCTCAAAGTTATTAAGCCATTTCACTAGACTTTCAATGAAAAGAGTGCCAATTGAATATTGTTGGTATTCATTGTATTTAAAATTAGAAAGAGCCTGAAGTAATGGTCTCTCGATACTTACTTGCTGAGGCTCCCATTGCATTATTTTTACTAATAATCTTTCTGCTAACCTGGTTCTCATTTTTTGATTTTAAATTTCATACCTGCTTGTTTAAATTCTAATAAATTCAGATAATTCAGAGTAGCATCTGTATGAGTTATTCCGAGCGGTGATAAATTCCAACAAGTTTGTAAACTATTATTGGTCTCATAAACACTTAAACTGTAAGAAGTATCTAATAATCTAAAATCATTTCCAGGCCATTTTCCCCTATCTCCAATACATAACAAGCTTAAGGAAAGTTGTTTGTCAGCCAAGATTTTTTTTAATGGACTTAGTATATCAGTTTTTGAAATTTCAGATGGTATAATGTCTATTGAATGACTTGATTCAAGAATTTCAATATTCTTTTGCCCTGAAGATTTTACAATTCTAATAATTGATTCTTTTATATCCTTAAGATTAACTAAATCATTGAATTCTATAGTTAACTGTTTTGGTCTGAGGGAACATTCAATATCTAGTAGCTCTTTACTGGTTTTGAATATTTCACATAATTTTTCTAGATCTTCATTATTTTTTGAATTGACATTTGGAAGATAATTATCGTTTAACAGTCCCATTTGTGAGCCATTATAATAGCCAATAAAAACTTGAGTCCAATATTTTTCAGGTAAATATTTTTGCAAATCTATTCTTACAGATTTACCTCTTCCGGTAACAACACAAATATAAAAGCCCTTTTCAATAATATTTTTTAAGTAGCTGATCATTATTTGATCTGGGCCATCAAGTTTTCTTTCTGATGAACAAATAGTACCGTCATAATCAAATACAATTGCTCCAAAACTGGCTTTTTTGATTTTATTTATAAACTTTTCATATGCCTGTTCCCACATTTTTAACTCATTTTTATCGAGAGTGGTTATAGGTTTGTTTATTTTTCTAGAAATTGCTGTTCTTGCTTTAATCGATAATTTAAAATCATTTTCCGTTCGGGTTAAAGCTGTGGCATATTTTAGGTTATATAATTTTCTCCCAAAAGAAGGAACACCGGGTTTTCCAGGATCAATAGCTAAGGACTCACCAAATTTATCTATCAAGTAAAACGATTGTATTAATAAATCCAATGACCCTAAAGAATTACTTTTATTGGTTTTTAACAATAATTTTGGGATATGATTTGGAATCGCATCAATAGTTTTTCTTGCTAAAAACTCATCACTTGGAGTTGCGATGCATATTATTGCAGCGGTTTCACTTTTCTTTGCAAACCAATGATGTCTTCCGTGACCAAAATTTCTATAGTCTGACAATAATACTGGATACAGTGCAGCTTCTATTGACTTAGATTCAATATCATATGCGATTGGCTTTGAAAAGCCGTTGTACAGTACCGTGATACTACTGTTAGTATTAAGAGAACTTGTGAAAGAATTTAAATCTTTTAATTTGTTAGGGTTTGGAAAATTTATTTTGCTGTTCGAAGTGCTAAAAACTTTATGCAGAATTGTGAAATAAGCTATTAATGAATTCGTTGCTAAAAATCCGTCTTTTCCTACTGGAAGTGAATATTCATATATTTTACTAATGGAGTACTTATTTGAAAGTTCAGCTAGCTTGGAACCACTTTGCATACAAATACTTATAATAGATTTAGCTTCAAAATTTATTGCTGTTTTAAATCCAAAAAGTATATCACTATTTTTGCCGCCAGCACTAATAAAGATTACCACTGCATTTCTGATTGTATTTTTAGCACTAAACAATTCAAGTGGTGTTAAAGCCTTAGCGATAAGCCCTTTTTCTTCGACTAAAGCCGCACCAAATAAACACGCACTTAAAGACCCTCCTGAACCAACAAAGTATATTGGAGAATCTATATTAGAAATAATTTTTCTCAATGAATCTAAATTCAGATTCATAGCCCATTCATATGTGTCCTCTAATTTTAATAATTCAGTTTTGAAAGGTTTACCCATTTATGTATAGAAAATAATAACAGTTATTGTAAGGCCAAAAAGAGAAATTAATCCATTAAGTATCATCCAAAGCCAATTTAATCTTAATTTATTTATGATGGCGAATTTAACTTTATTCTGCTCATCTGATGCTTCTCTGGCTTTTAAAAAATCAATATTTGGATAGTATTTTTCTAATAAATCTCTATAACCACTTGCCCTTGAATTATGAAAATTAAACCTTTCATATGATTTTGCGTTGAAAACTATCCCAAAAACACCTACAATAATCAAAAAAAATGATAATGGCAAGTCACTATAGGTTAGATTGTCATCATATGTAATTATAGTAATTATTACACCGGTAATAATTAAGATCATATTAGTTATAGATATCCTCGAAGATTCATGATTTATTGCCTGATTAAGTTCAATATTATAATACTTCCATAATATATCTCGTTCAGACTCCATTTTTAGCACTTTTACCAAAAATAAGTCAAAATAAAATTATATAGCACCTTTAATAAGATTTTTAATTAACGGTAAACACCGTTTTGATGTTAATTATTTTTTTTATAGTCTAAATGAATAATAATCAATTGTTTATTCTAAATGATTTTTTCGGAAACTACTCAAACAAAGTTTTAGGAATTTTGATAGGTGGCTTTTTCTTTGCCATTATTATCATTATCATCCATTTAATAACTCAATTATTTTAGGTATGACGTTAGAAGAATTTAATAAACTAAGTTTTGACGAGAAGCTATATTTGGTTGTAGATAAAGGAACTTTTTTGGATAATTTTATAACAAAAAATATCCGGATGAACTTTTATGCTATAGATAAGTTTTTTTTTAATTAGTTTATAATCTAGCAAAAAAACAAGATAATTGAAATAAGAAGTTTCGATTTAGGTGTTGAGTTAGACATTAATTTTGAATTT
>CAYXXY010000026.1:0-41530 GCA_964469175.1 uncultured Flavobacteriaceae bacterium | reverse complement strand
ACAGAAATATTAACAACCTTAAAATTAATCTCGTTTAATAATGCACTACGGGTTATAAAACGTAATATATGAGTGTTTTAAAACAACCAATTCTTTTAGTGATTTTATTTAGTATTCTCTATTTACCAAATTCTTTACATAGTCAAAATAGTCAAAAAGAAATTAGGGCAATTTCTGAACTGAAAAAGGAGCTAAAAGAATTATTGACTTATGCCCCATATATCGACTCTGATACAGAATCCTATTGGGCTTATAAACGTGCTGAGAACTTGTTAAACAGCATTGATTCTAAAAGTTTTGATTTGTACCATGCAACCGCTACCATTTACAATGCCTATTCACATATATTCTATGGAATGTCATATACAAAAACAGTTTATTATTCATCAGAGCGTGTAAGAAATGGTTTAGAGTCAACATTTTCAGAACTTTCTAGTGTGTTATGTAAAAGTGAATTAAATCAGAAATCTCATTTTGTTGATTGTGAGTTAAGAGCAAATTTTTCGATGGTATATTTTTACAAAGTCAGCAATATCCAGATTACAAAATCAAACTCATTAGAGAGTATTAAATTATTATAAATTGACAATTATTTCAAACCTCCATTTACTTTAAAACCAGAAATCAAAAAAATAAAGTACCGGTTTTCCTTATCTTCGTAAAACAACTACATTAAAACCCATGAACCCCTCCATCCTACCTGTAGAAGCCATCCGTGAACGTGATATTGACCTGCTGTTGCTTGAAGAGCTTAATACCGATACAGATTTTTGCAGGTGGTTTATAAACGAGCTCTCCTTACCGGCACTAAGCCACTCCATCGGCGCCTGGCGTAGTATTTCTGATTTTGGCCTTGGGGAAACCGATATTGTATTTTCTTATCAATCAGGCGACTGTAAAATTATGGTATTGCTTGAAAACAAACTCGATACCTCTTTTCAGGACCTGCAGTATGACCGGTATTGCCAGCGGGCTGAAACCTATATAAAAAAAGGGGGGTGTCACCAAGCTTACTCCATACTCATCGCGCCGGAGGTGTATTGTGAAAACCAAAACGATTTTGAAAGCTGGATTACTTATGAAAATATAGGGGAACAACTGGCTTTAAAAGGGACAAAAAGAGGGCTGTTTAAAAGGGACTTACTAAAAATTGGCATCGAAAAGCTACGACGGGGTTACACACCGGTAAATTCGGAGCCTGTACAAAAGTTCTGGATGGAATACTGGGTATATAAAGAAAAGCATTACCCCAACTTAACCATGAAAAAACCGGGCATTGTGCCACATAACAGTGACTGGCCCATGTTGTTTGATGAACGCCTGCCGGGCATGATTTTTTACCACAAACTCGGGCAGGGGAATACGGATCTTACCTTTAGGAATTTTCCTGATGAAACGAGAGACACTTTGGAAGAACATTTACCACCGGAAGCTGCACTGGTAAACCACAACCGCAGTTTCTCTGTGAGAATCTTCTCCGGAAAAATTAATCGCACCGCTGATTTTTATAGTCAACTGGAAGTGGTTAATCAGGGGCTAAAGCATTTAACGCTGTTGCAGGAATGGGTTTTAGTCCATCAGGAATTAGTGTATTCTAAAAAATGAAAAGCGGGCTTCAAACCAAAGTCTATAGTTTATTCTATAAGTCCAGTATCCCAAAAGTCTCAGTGAAGGGGACATCAATGGTAATGATTTCAAATTTTGGATGAAATCCTTTTCTTAACAATGCAAAAGTACTTTTTGATCGTAGGTCTGAGGTCACAAAGTGTGTGATTGTTTTATCCAAATCACATTGAGCAAAAAGTTTTGAATCATTCGGAATTATTGCCCTTGGGGATAATTTAGTAATGTTGACTTTATTTTCGTTAAATATGATACTTGCAAATTCACCTGTTCGTTCTGCTTCTTTTAAATTGAATGGAAGGATTTGAATATTTTTCAAGGGCAAGTCTTCGAGCTTTCCTAAAACACAGTATTCTGCAATTGAAATTGTTGAAACTTTTAAAGTGATTTCATTTTCTAAAAAATATTTGAAATAGCCTACGGCATTGGTGTGAAGTGGGTCTTCGTCATTCAGAAGACGGATAAAAAAACTGGTGTCAAGCAAAACACTAAGCTTCATATCCTCCCCTTAAGTTATACAACCATTCATCCGGATTTACATTTTTCCATCTATTTTTGGCCTTACTGATCAGTGTGTTTAAATAATCACTGTCAAAATTAGCCTGGTAGTCAATTAATTCTATAAGCTTAAGCGATTTGGTGTCCACTTCACCGGTTTCTATGTTTTGTTTTCCTTTCGCCCTGACACCAAAATTCTTATAGAGTAGGTTTTCTTCCCGTTCTTTTAAAAATTGCTCACCGGTTTCTATGGATAAATAGCCATAATCATAGGTATCCAAATGAATATTGGCTTTGCTTTTTCCACCGGCATCTTTCAGGATTCCATAAAAATAAAATTCAGCATCCACCCACATATTCTCAGTCCTGA
This sequence comes from uncultured Flavobacteriaceae bacterium, assembly GCA_964469175.1. GTDB lineage: Bacteria > Bacteroidota > Bacteroidia > Flavobacteriales > Flavobacteriaceae > Planktosalinus. The sequence goes on along the minus strand of CAYXXY010000026.1, from coordinate 39,039 downwards.
TAAATTTAGTTGAAGGGTTGATAATCAGTTCGTATGAGTCGTGTAGCGATGTTTTTATCTGAAACTCATAATTCTTTTGACGAGAAAGGCTTTGAATGTTTTCTATGGCCCTGGCAGTTTTCAATTCCAAAAAATCAATGGAATGGTTGGCTTGCACCTGAGATAAAACAGCACTAAAACCAATGACTGCTTGAGTAGTGGTTTTAAAAATATGCCTTACTGAACCCTCTTGAATGTCATAAGTTATGATGGGTCTGTCCTTTTTATTAGTTGGATACAGTAAATCCTCAACATTTTGCAAAATAGATGCAATATGTCTGATGTCATAATTATCCGGACTTAAATCAAGGTTTCCTGATTTTCCTGTTACACGGATTTCAATTTCGCCCATTTTTTCCATAATTCAAAGATACAAATTTATTGATTTGGATTATAAGTTTGTTTTATTCAAGCTATTGAGCAATAAAAGCCCATAACAGGATTAGCAGAATAAGGTAAATATCTATTCGATTTTTGTTTATTTTCAATCGGGTTTCACCCCCCTCCCGGAAGAAATTAGCGGTATTCATAAATTAAGTTATTAACAATTTTACTAAAATGCAAGCAATTAAAGGGGTTCAAAAACAAAATCTCCCTATTGTTATTTGTTAATTTTATGTTAAACAAAGGAAGCTTTAAACCCACTTTTCTTCAGTAAAAGTTAATTCAAAAAACCATTTATCCGATAAAATTGATGTTAATCACCCTCAAAGGGTAGTCTTTGCTTTACACAATAAGTTAAACTGCTTGCTTACAGTCGTTAATGCATCACATTGTTGATGAATTGTTAATAACGTTGCAGAATTTCCCTTGCAATCTTTGAATTTTCCTTTTTAAATTTATGATGCCGGGAGCAATAGTGCTTACGGTCGCCTGAGAAAAAGGGCGTCATTAATACCTTAGTAAGATGGTAACAATCAAATCCATCCCCAGAAAGAACCCTCAGGACGAGCAAGCGCCTGAGAAGTTCTACGTCCAGGCCGTTGCAAACGGTTTTGTGGACCTTGAAAGACTTGCTTATTTGATCTCTAACCAGTCCACCGTGCGTGAGCCCGATTGTCTGGCCGTGTTGAATGCCTTGCAGCACAACATGCTTGACGAACTCGCACAAGGCAAGGTGGTGCAGTTAGGTACTCTGGGTAATTTTCAGGTTGGAGTGCGCTCCAACGGAAGCGATGCCGCAGAGGAAGTCAACGCAACCAACGTGCGCAGTGCCCACATCAATTACCGCCCCGGTAAACGTGTGAGAAAAGCACTCAAAGTGTTGGAATACAAATTAATTGACGGTTAGCGCCTCGTAGTTGATTTGTAGAGTATGGATAACCCGAGCCGCGAAAGCACTCGGGTTTCCTTTTTCTTCTCATTTTTTACCGTTTCTTCTTTCAAAAACTACCGCTTGTTTTTTTAAAAACACTAAGACATTTTCCGAAAACAATAAGACTTTTTTCAAAAACACCAAGACATTTTGTAACAACTACCGCTTGTTTTTAAAAATCAGTTATTGAAGTGAATTTTACTCAAAATTGACAGTATAATTACCGGTTCTCCCTGTCAGGAAGTACTTCGCAAGGCTAAAACGCACAAAATATTTTGAAAAATCAACAAGAAAAGTGTTGTTTTTCTATGAATATGAAGAAAAAATAAAGAAAAAAGCTCAAAAAATACTGACGGTTAGCGCCTCGTTTTCTTTTTTGAGCTGTAAATTATGTGATAACCCGGTTCAATAATTGAACCCGCACTGATGTAAATATACAAACTTGTTGGAACTTGTTAGAACTTTTCATAAACTTTTTTTTCACACTTGGTGTGACGTTAAACGGAAATGCAACTTGCTGTATTAGTGATTAGTATAAGTTTCCACTGTTAATAACCTTTTTATTTTTGCTCTGCAAAATCGCTAAAAGATGGCAATTTTATAAGTCTGTTAGAACATGTTAGAACAACATACAACATCTATTTTAAGAAATAGTATTCCCTTCGGGAAATAATCTTATCTAAAAATCTGACACTATGCCCGGAAGTTTTATATCATTGCCCCCACCCCTGAATTAAGCCAGTAACAGCACCAAAAGGAGTAGTGAAAAACTTATATCTGTAGCTAAATTGATGTAGAGTAAAATTTAAACTTTGAACCATTTTGATTTAGTTATGGGGGTTCAATCTTTCAAACATAAATCAAGTTGTTTTTGTCTAAGATGTTTTCTTCTGAAAGCCGGTAGGCGACCAGTTTTCCGTTGTTGGCTACACTGTAATCCAGACAGCAAATATTGTTTCTGTATAATGAAGGTTCGCCTTGCAGCCAATAGTGACCAAAGAATACTTTTTTGTCGTTGGGTGGATAGTAATTATTTGATTTTAGTTGCGAGCTGTCAATGGGCAATTCCGGTAAGTCATTTTTTGGTTCGACGCTTATGGATTTATAGGTCATCTCAGCCGGGTTTTCCCACCATTTGATTCTGATTTCAGTTCGCTCAGTCCCATCCTTGTCCAAAAAGCGATGCCCTTGCGGCATTTTTAATTCTTTGCCTTTGAGTGTCTGATCCATGGCTTCGTTCAGTGGTGTTCCTTTTATTACAGACTGATAAATCAGTTCATCGGTCAGTCTGTCATTCAGCAGTGTTTGTCTTAAGTGGTTGATATTGTTGTTGTCCCAGCAAGCGTGAACAGCCCTGAAACTGTCTGTTTCATAATAAAGCGGCAAGGTTTTAAACCAGTCCAAATAAGCCTCATATTCTGTTTGACGGTTTTGAAATTGCCTGAGGGTTTCATAATGCTGGATGATATTTTTGATTAGGTGTTTTCTCACATGCCCCCCTTCGGTTTCCTGAAAATGAAAACAAAGTGCATTGTATTCGTGGTTTCCCATTAAGGCCAGAGCGTTTCCGCTGTCCACCATGGCTTTTACGATTTCAAGAGTTTCCCTAATTTTCGGACCCCTGTCAATATAATCCCCCACAAACAAGGCTTTTCTATGTGGGTGAGCATAGGCTCCGTTCCTTTTTTTGTACCCTAATTTTAAAAGCAATTCCTGAAGTTTGTCTGCGTGACCGTGAATGTCTCCAATGAAGTCTGTCATAAGTTGGGGGTGGCTATATTAATTTTAACTAAGGTAGGATTTTCTGTTTTAACAAACGAAATGAGCTTTTAATCTTTTGGGATTGTTTTTGTATGGTGTTTTGGTCATCTAATAATCATCGGTTGTTGAATTGTTACTACATCACGATTTTTAAGTTCAATTTCCCTTAATAACAATTCCTTTTTGTCACTGTTAGTTAATTTATTTAGGACTTCTTTTGCTTTTTCAAATTCCCCCAGATTCCTATATAGCTCTGCAATAAGAAAGTAATCGTCTGAATTGACAGAAACCAAAAATTTAATCAGCCGCTTTGCATTTTTTATAAAGATTTCCTTTTTTTCATCCGGTATGGGTTCCCTTTGGATATAATCGTTGGAAAGCGGGTGTATTCTAATTTGATCGTTATAGGTTCTTAAAATATTTAAACGAATGTAGATTAACCGCTGCTTGTTTCTTAACCAATGAATCAGGTTAGTTAATGACAGTTTTAAATATTTCTCTTCAAAATAGGCTGCAGCTTCAACATAGTCATCAAATGACATACCTCCCATTTTCCGGGCGAACCAATAAAATTGATTGCAAGAATCGCATTTTTGAAGTTTGGATTTTTTTAAACTTGGTAGCTCTTCAAATGTTTTACCGTCAGACCATTCTGTTAAACCATAATAATGGATAAAAAAAGGCCCTTTGTAGTACTCATTTTTTTTTCCACAATGGGGGCACTTTTTGTATGAGGGCTCTCCTATTTGCATATTTTGAAAATTGCCATTAGACTAAATTACAAAATAAAATTTAATGATTAGTGGATGCATTGTTGATGCATTATAGAAACGGTAAAGAACGTGATGTTATCAGGCATTATCGTGGGCCGTTTTTGAAAGTTACGCAAAACGGTGAGTATAAGAGTTGTGTCGAATTTAAAACCACAACCTTTTCCACCAACTCTGCCGTTTTATGTTATCACTACCTGCTAGTAAGTGTTTTTTAACTAGTACTTTCTCTTGAATATTATATTCCTTCAACGCAAAGTCCCATATTTCATTATTTGATTTTCCTTCTCTAAATTCTTTTGAAACGAAATAGTCCCAAAAATTACAAGTGACATACATGTCTGGCAATGTGGCTTTATTAATAATATCTAGACTGAATTTTTTATTATTTTCAATAGACATGTCATAAAATACATTGGCAACTATTTCAGTTTTAACCGCCATACACAGATTTGGTATTATACCAAAAGCTTGGTCAAAAATATAGTATGGTTCATTAGGATTAGAACAATGATTCCAACCTTTATTAAAAGATATCGGACCATAAACTATATCAATATTATTCGTCTCTTTGTCTTTAAATGGCCCCCCAAAAAATTCACAACTTTTGCATTTAGAAAAGTTTTTTAATTCAATCTTTAAAATATCTCCGTAATAAATACTCTCATTAAAATCATCTTTTCGTAAAGTGTCAAATCCTGCAAAGACACCTTCTATTAAATATTTTTTTTGGGACAATAAGTGATCGAATTCAGTATTCTGAAAATTCTTTTTAATGTCATAAATTTTATAATTTTCTCTCTCGGTTAAAATGTATAAGTTATTATCCACAAAGAAATAGTCTCCATACATCGTGTAGTCAAAATTATTTTCAGGGTTTATGAATCGTATTTTGTTCAAAAGTTTTTTCCAATCATTAACTGATTCCATCCATCCGAATACTTCTGCATCTCCACAGTGATCAATTAGTCCTATACCAGATAAAATTCCTGAAAAATGCTTATCATCATGAAAGTTGTTCATATATGTCTCCATGGTAACCTCAACTATTTATTAATCTAATTTTTCTATATTATCTGTGTTTTTGATTACTTCAATAAATTCATCTATCAAGTTCTCGTCTTCGTTTTCGATGGTAAAATCGAGAAAAGGTGGCAAGTAGCCATACTGAATAAGTTTGGTGTCCAGACCGATAAACTCTCCATCCACCTGTGGAAAGTCAACGTAGGTGACGATGCCTTTCTCTTCTCCATTGATGATAAATTTCCAGGCATATTCGAACACCGGTCTAGGTCCATCGTATAGAATGATTCATTAAATTTCAGCATCAAAGAACCCTCTTTTATTATACTTCTGCTGATGGGCGGAAGATTTACCGGCCAAATCAAAGTTTGCTTGAAAAGTTCAAAATTATTTTTCAGCCAGGTTTTTTCATCGTAGTTGCCACTGTTAATAATTGACAACGCTTTTAGAAATAGAGTTTCATCAAGCATCTAAAAATAATTTAATTTTGAATGTTTGAATCTTTGACCTTGCCAGGTCTAATTGTTCTTTGGGGATCTTGCTTTTAAGGGGATATAAGCTTAAGACCAGGGCATTAAAAACATAATATATATGCCATTTTACCCGACTTTAATTCTCCTATTCTCAAAGATATAAAAGAAAGTATTCGGTTTATAAGAGAAACACTGAATTGGATAAATAAAATATAAAGTGGTTTAAATTGTATTTTGAATGAAATAAACTGATGATTCTTTAAAAAACTGGAGTGCAGAAAGAAGACTAGTATTGATTATCTTTAGAAGGAATTGGCTGAAATTTTTATAACCCGGTATTTATAGTTAATCGAACTCGATTTCCTTTTTAGAAATCAGTTTTTCTATACCATTATGAACAGCGTAAACTGCGACAAAACATTTTTTTGAGTTGTAGTCTCTCTCCTGACGTTCTATCTTTGTAAGTGAATATTTACCTTTAATTAAACTATATGTTTCATACATATTGTTACACACTCCACCAGAGCCGTAAAGTATTAATTCTTTATTCTTTTTGTCTATGGCTGACCAAAAATCTATCAGGTCATATGGTGCATCTGTATTGATTTGATATTCATCATATCCAGATTCCCCTTTTTTTAATGAATAGACCTTGAAAACATCTACAAACCTTTGACCTTGTGCTGTTTCAGTTATAAGTAATTCTTTTTTACCGTCAAAGTTCAAATCAATGAAGGCAAAAGGGACGTATATGTTCTCAAATAACCCGTTTTCTAAGTTAGGCTCTTTATAATCTATGGTTATTTTATTAGTTTTAATTCCGGTAATTTCATTGTCATTCAAATCAAAGTCAAATAGTTCTGGAGGTAAAGCCAAATAATTGTTAGAAATATTAAACTCAGTTTTCTTGTTCTTAAAGTTTAATATAGCCGGGCCAAAGGCCATTTTATACCTTATCATGTTTGGTTTATAAATAATAGTAACCTTATAACCATTAATTTGCCGGCTATAACTTATAATGACCGTATCATTTTGCACAACGGCTTCTTTTTGTACCACTTGCTCCTTTTGTACAACTTCATCCTTTTGGACTATATTAATTTGGTTTGAAGGTTTTTCCCGACAACTACTTATAAACAATGCCATAAAAAGCAGTGAAGTTAAAGTTGCACTTTTCATAAAAAGATCGTTTGTTTTATACCTTTTGAGAAGTAAACATATATACTTATATTCAAAATTACTTTGATGAGAAATCTGTTGATATTCTAAATGTTTAATTCACTAAAGTACAACATTTTGATTAATGTTTCAGGCTATTGATTATGATTATTTCATTAATACTTGTGGTATAACGCTGGGATAGTTTTTCTTGTTTCATTTTCCATTGGCGGCCGAGGGATTGGGCGGCGAATTTGATTTTGTTGTTGCCGTAGGCTTTGTTTAGGCGGTCTATCACCGGTATAATGCAGTGCTTCTTTAGGTTTAACAGCTTAATTAAGGTAGGAGTTCAGCAGGCGTAATGAGAGTTCTTCATTATCTCACAAAATCAGTCTATATTTTAACACATTAAACAACTCTGCTACATTTTGGCACAATAAAATTGCATCTTTGTATAAACCGTATGTATAAATTATGGGAACTAACTTATTTAACCGCTATGTATGGCTTGTGGATACGATCCATCGGGCTGAGGGAATTACTTTTGAGGAGATTAATAAAAAATGGCTGCAAACCGATTGGAGCGAAGGTCAAAAAATTCCTTCCCGGACTTTTCATAATCATCGAAACAAAATCGAAGAGCTGTTCAATATAACTATCGAATGTGATAATTATAACAGGTATTTTATTGCTACCGATATGGATGATGGGTTGCGAAACTGGCTTCTGAATACTTTTACGGTTAATAATTTGATACACGAAAGCTATTCGTTGAAGGACCGGATTTTGTTTGAAGAGATCCCTTCAGGACAGACCTTTTTGACCACCATCATTGAAGGAATGCGTGATGGTGTTACGCTGCAATTTCAATACCAACCGTTTTGGCACAGCGAAGTGCTACATCTGGAAATCAACCCCTATTGCGTTAAAATTTTTAAACAACGGTGGTATGTATTGGGCAAAAATACAGCACTTAAAGAAATGCGAATTTATGCGTTGGACCGCATACAAAGTATGACCGCCACAAACATAAAATTCAAATTCCCTAAAAGTTTTAAAGCCGATGCCTATTTTGAAAATGCCTATGGAATTGCAGTTTACCCTGAAATTGCTGCTTGTAAAATCAAACTAAAAGTATTCGGTAACAGTTTAAAGTATATACAAACATTGCCTTTACACCATTCGCAACGAGAAGTTGAAAGTAATAAAAAATACAGCGTTTTTCAATATTCTATCGCACCCACCAAGGATTTTATGCAGGAAATTCTCTCGTATGGAGATGATATAGAAGTGCTTTGTCCAGAGAGTTTTAGGAGTGAAATTTCAACAACAATCAATAAAATGAATGAATTATATAAAAATTAGAATTATGGAAACAACAAAATTGGAAAACCTAATCAAACAAAGTTTAATTGAACTTGCAAAAATTGCAAACGAAAGTGATGGAAAAAAATCAGTAAAAAAACAAACAAGCAAATTGATCTTTCCTATATATAGTAGTGGAGTAAAGCGAGTAAGCGAACAAGAAGCACGATTTTTGTTTGTTAGAGAATTAGAAAACAGTGAAAATTTCAAAGGATACTATTCCATTGAAACACCAACAAGTGATTTATACAAATTTAGCGATAAAGATGATAGAGAGTTTGAGCCAAAAAAAGGAGAAGGAAAATCTGCAAGTTTTGATTTAACAATTTATGATATTTATGATGAAAAATTTAAAAGAGCAAATTTTATTGAGTTTAAAAACGAAAATGTTTACACAATAAAAAAGGATTTTCTTAAATTATTATGTGATAAAGACAATACAACAAATTATTTGATACATACAATTAAAAGTGAAAATAGTGGCACTATCCCAAGCATTGTATGCAAATATAAAGAGACTATTAATTTTATTGATAAAGATAAAATTATTTCAACGCTAAAAATTATTCTTTTTAACATTAATAAACCTACTCAAGTAATTTGGTTTGATAATTTTTCCGAAATAATATCCTTTAACAAGGAAGAACCCGAAAGGCACAAAAAATACCTTGAAATTCAAAAATAATTTCACCCTGCCTAAATTTGGCATAATCACACTCTATGTTTGCCTCATCATTTAAAATAAAAAATTATGAGTGCTGCAAAATTATTAAACCAACTTGCTCAAAATCTTGAAGAAAGCAGCGATTTAAGCGCAGGTAAAATCTATAACCAAAAATGGATGCTAAAATGTGTAGCGGAACAAATTGCCAAAAGAACCTTAATACACGACGATCTAACTTTTCCTGAAGATTCAAAATGGTGTTCTGATGGAGCAGTATTACAGTTTAATTCAACAAATGCTTATTCCGGTATTGCTGTGACAGTAGGACATATACAAGTAAAAAAGGAAAAACGTAATTTTCCTAAATGGAATCATCTTGAGGTTAAACAAGACTGCTCTTGTTTGTATGCCATCACATCAGGTTGGCGTTTTAAGAATGATGTGCTCTCCTTAATGAAATTAGTTTATAACGGACTAAAAGAAGGGAAAATCACCAAAATACCTCCTAAAATTGCTTGCTATGGGTTGCCTTACAATAATTTAGAATTAAACGATTTCGATGAAGTTAAGGGAAAAGAAAAAATTAAAGCAAAAATCATCAGCGAATTTAATTCATATCTCGCAGAAAATTTAGTTAGGAAAGAAGAAGAAATCCATTGGGTACTAAACAATATAGACACCTTTATGGAAAAACTGAACATTAAGGTTATACCTTGGGAAGACCTTATAATGTTCATAGAAAACACCGAAACAAGAGCTGAAATAACAGCGTTTTACAACAAATGGAACAAATATAAACTATGATCTACACCAACTACCACCGCAACCACGTCATCCTTCCGGGCAGGGAACAGGAATTACATCAATTTCTTAACGCAACCATTGTTTGCAACGGAAAAGAAGAACAACATAAACTAAGATACGCCGAAAATTCCAACAGCGAAGACGCACTTACCTGGTCGTGCTTTGAGGTGTTGCGCAATCGGCCGGCAGCAAAGTTGGTGGTTGCACTCGATGAACTGTTTGAAGACGCTTTTGGTGATTTTAAAGCGGCAAACAAACCGGTGCCTGAGCCGTTTTCTTTTGCCGATGAGAAAAATATTGAAATCCATATCGGTAAAAATTATGGTACGGCTTCGGGAAAAGAAACCACCGAAGTGGACAGCAGCATCGAAACCGATAACAAACTGATTTTTATCGAAGCAAAACTCTATAGCAAAATTTCGCTCAAAGGCGAAAACACACCATACGACCAAATTGCCCGCAAACTGCGTGTTGGGCTTGATGTGGCAAACGCTACAAACCGTAAATTTTATTTTATCTTTTTGGATATTGCACCTTGCCCGGAGATCCTGAAGTATGGAGCGCAAAAACAAATGAGTGCAAGACGGTTCTTGTATTACCGCAACCATAGCGAGAACCTAGTAAAACCGCTTAAAGGCATTCCTTATCAAAATGTGCAACGAGTTTCACAGAATATGGGTTGGCTTACCTGGACCGGTCTTTTCAAAACGGTATTGAGAACACTATAAACTTTCATGCCCTAGTACATTTCACTATTTTTTATAGTTAAATTATTTTTAACACCCTTTGAAACCCCAAAAAAGATTCCTATCTATGCAGAGTATTTCGAATTCGTCTTAGGCGGATACCAACCGAGAGTAGACTCCACGGTGGTCAAACAATACGGACAGCAAGTCAAAATAAACGTTTTTTGCCATGCCTTTTATTGTTTAGTGGAATGCAACTTATTGTTTCACTTAAAATAGTTCGTTATGCTAAACAAACTCCTCTCTTCCTTTCAAAAGAAAGCCAGTCTTTCACCCAAAAAGTCCCGCGAATTTATCACCGCTATGAATGCAGCAGTGGCTGCCTTAGATACGCAAAAAATCAAGCAGCTGCTCCAACCCCACCGCAAGTGGTTGAAGATGTCTTACTATGATTTTTATTCAGAGTGTTTGAAGGAGTTTACCTTTTATACTCAAAACACCTACCCTACCACCATTGAATCAGTCACCCTTTTTGACACCCAATGTATCTTTTGCGAACTGGGCTGCCGGGTACAGGGGTTTAAAATTCTTTATAAAGAGACCCACGAACACGGCATACAGGTAGTGCGCTCTGACCGGCTGGGGATTGTCTATAAATTGACAGACGGCCGGCTGACTGACCTGCAGTGGTGCCATAAATTCCTGAGTGAAGACGAAATCAACGACATAAAACTCATTGACCATGCCACTAAAAAATAAGGATATTGGTACACTTGAATTGCCTGACAAACGCCTAAATTTCTTCCCCAAACCCATCACCTATGACCTGAAAATTCTTAAAAAACCTGGATTTCACCCATACCCGGGTCGTGCATGCCTTTTTGGATTATCTGGAAATCCCGTTCCGGGAGGTGACGGTGAGCGAACTGCGCGACACCCTGGCCTTGTATGCCCGGGCGTTTCAAGGAGAGTCCGGCAACAGTTATGTGATTGAACAATTGCGGGGGTATGTGGATGAAGTGCAGGTTTGGTTGAATGGGGAGTGATTTTTAGTCTTTCGCATAAATTTCAAGGCTTAAACTTTAATGTTTAATATAAACATATTTAAGAACTTTTTACAACTTTATAGTTGCATAATTAACTTTTTTTAATAAATTTGTATTCTCAAATGAAGCTATGAGTACTGAAGCTGAAGTAGTCGCCTTTTTAAAAGACTTCAAGGTAAAAATGAAGATATGGGACGTGCTCTTCAGGGACGAAAGAGGCAAAAATGCTCAAGCTTTGGTTGATTTGGAACTTCGCCCCATGGAACGAAAAACCATCCTCGAGTCCCTGGAGGCCAAAGACTACAGTCAGGGTCCACTGGAAGAAACCCTATACGGAGGTGCTGCCATGTGGATCTTTGGAAAAACGGTTAAGAAAAAGGAAGTGTACATCAAAATAACACTTGGAGCCATGGGCAGCAGTGTGATTTGCATCTCCTTTCATCTCGCAGAGCACAAAATGAACTATCCTTTAAAATAAAAATTTATGAAGAGTCCCATCACAGGCAAAGAAATGGTTTTGACCAAAGAGCGCAGATCCATGGATTTCAGAAAAGAAACATTTGAAATTGTTTTTCATTTTTATAAATGTGAGGATAGTGGTGAGCAATTTACCACCACCGCACTGGATGAAGTGAATATGAATCAGGTGTATAATCAATACCGGGATAAATTCAATATTCCGTTTCCTGATGAAATTAAACAGATTCGTGAAAAATATGGGTTGCCGGCAGCCAAGATGTCCGTTATTTTGGGTTTTGGCGTAAACAGTTACCGTCAGTATGAAGCCGGTGAAATGCCCAGTATTTCCAATGCCCGATTGATACAAATGGTTGACGACCCCGAAAAATTTATGGAGATGGTAGCTTTATGTGATTTGTTGGAAGAAAAAACAAAAACAAATTACAGGCAAAAAGCGCAGGCATTACTTAAGGAGCGCAAGGAAAATAGCTTTAATCGAAGCTTAAAGGATTATCTGCTCGGTGACCATTTGGCTGATATTTACTCCGGCTACCGAAACCCGAATTTTGAGAAATTCACGGAAATGATTGTGTATTTTTCTGAAAAAGTGGCCCCTTTCAAAACCAAAATGAACAAGCTGTTGTTCTATGCCGACTTTTTCATGTTCAAGCAAAGTTGTTTTTCCATCAGTGGTGTGCGCTACAAAGCCATTGATATGGGACCGGTGCCCCATAATTTTCAAAGCATCTTTGAATATTTAGCCAACAGGGATGAAATAGATATTTTATACACTTCATTTCCCCAGGGTTATACCGGCGAACAGTTTAAAGCGAGGAAAGACAGGCCCTTCAATCCCGGTTTATTTTCAGAAACAGAACTGGACGTTTTAAAAACCATCGCTACCCAATTCAAAAGCACAACTACCAATGATATCATTGCATTGAGTCATCTGGAAGAAGCCTGGAAAAACCACGAAAAAGACAAAAGCGTCATCAGTTATGAATATGCTTTTGAGTTGAATCAGGTTTAATACCAACAATATTTCATCAAAATGAAAGGGAAGGAAATACCGGAAATTGATCTTTACTCAGACGGTGGAGCTGAACCCAACCCCGGAAAAGGGGGCTTTGGCGTTATAATGACCTATAAAGGCCGCAAAAAAGAGTTCAGTCAAGGGTATCAGTTAACAACCAATAACAGGATGGAGTTAATGGGCGTGATTTATGGTCTTGGGCAACTCAAGACCAAATCAATCGTCCATGTTTATACAGATTCACGTTATGTGGTTGATGGAATCACTAAAGGTTGGGCAGAAAAATGGAAATCAAAAAATTGGTTTCGAACTAAAAATAAGAAAGCCTTAAATTATGATTTATGGGAAAAGCTATTAACTCTTATTTCTGAACAGCCCGAAGTGAATTTTAACTGGGTTAAAGGACATGACGGCCATATTGAGAATGAAAGGTGTGATGAGTTGGCAAACAAAGCATTACATGGCAATAATTTATTAGAAGATACCGGTTACCTACCCAATGAAGCATCAACTGAAGAAAGTGGTGCAACAAATTTTTCAAGTTCTTCTAAAAAAAATAAAATTGAAAATGAGGGTGATTTATGCAGAAAATGCGGAACCGAAGTTGTTAAAAAACAACCTTCAAAGAGAAAAATCAAACCCCGGCAATCTTATTATTTTGAATATTATTTGTCCTGCCCCAACTGCAAAACAATGTATGTGGTTGAAAGCGCTAAGGTCCCTATTGAAAAACCCGGGAACGAGCTGTTTGATTAAAGTATTTTTCTTTAAATCTTCGCTGCCGTGGCCTGAATTATCATCGTAGTTAAACCACATCCATAAAATGCAAAGTCAGTAAACTATGAGCATAAATTACAAACCTACCTCGCCGGCAGGCACGCGGTAACGGGGAGATATTTAAAAAACGATTATGGATAAAGAATTGATCTATTGGCTGGCTTTGGCGCACATTCCCAAAATCCACACCAAAAAGAAAAACGAATTGATTGTTCGCCTTTTTGAGCAGGGCAAGTCCATTGTGGATTTTTTTGAAGCAGCACCATCCGTTTGGTCTGACGATTATGATTTTAATCCCAATGAGGTGACCCTTTTTTCGGAAGCCCAAAAAGAGTTGTCAAACTATGCGTTTTTGGTTGAAGACCTGTTGGAACAAGGTTACAAAATACTCCCTATCACTTCCGGTGATTATCCACCAACGCTAAAGAAAAATTTGGGCAGGTCTTATGCGCCGCCTGTTGTTTATACCAAGGGAAACCTTCAAATCCTCAAAGAACAATCCATTGCCATCGTGGGTTCGCGCAAAGCAAACGACAGCTCCCTGGAGTTTACCGATCATGTGGCAAAAAACGCTTCAAGGGATTATAAGGTGGTGGTCAGCGGTTTTGCCAAGGGCGTGGACAAACAAGCATTGGATTCAGCCATAAAATACAAGGGGCAAAGCATTATTGTGCTTCCCCAGGGAATCGCGACCTTCCAGTCGGGGTTTAAAAAATATTACAAACAAATTATTGAAGGCGATGTGTTGGTCTTGAGTGTCTTTCACCCAAAAGCCCCCTGGAGTGTACAGCTTGCTATGGGTCGCAATCCCATTATTTACGGGCTGGCCTCTGAAATTTATGTGGCAGAATCCGGTGACAAAGGCGGCACTTGGTCCGGTGTGATGGACGGACTACGGAAAGGCAGAACCATCTATGTAAGAAAACCCAACGCCAACGAAAAAAACGCCAACCCCCTACTGATCTCCAAAGGGGGTAAGGCCGTTGATTTGGAAGGCAATTTAACAAGTTATGACATGAGTGAAGAAGCCAAATCCACGGTTTCTGAACCTGCTACAAATGAAACAGAAACCCGGATTATTGAATTGTTAAAAACCGGTGTCTATCCTGCCAAAAAAATAGTGGATGCATTAAAATTGGACTGGAGCACACGTAAAGTTTCCGATTTTTTAAAAACCCGCGACGATGTACTCACCCTCAAGGAAAAACCTTTAAAGTTTGCACATAAAACCCATACCCTGCCCACGCAGCAGTCGCTTTTTGATTGAAAATTACACTACATATTGGCTTTTACATATAATTTACCCTAAATCAAGCCACCCGAATCATCGTGATTAAGTAAATATTCATTTCTTAATACTTAATACTTGATACTTGATACTTTTTCTCCAATTTTAACCTCGTACTTCTAATTTTTTACTTCAAAATGAGGATTCCCGTAAAAAACCTAAAAACAATCTTTTATCTTTGCTTTAGGGGTTTTACCAAATTACACTATATTTGATTTGACTCCCCACAAAAATACACCCCAATTACGGATTCCCACATTTCCATGAAATTGCATTGTTTTATATTTGAAAAAATTACACCATTACACCACCAAAAATGACCCACCAACATATCAAACAACTTGAAACCGAATTATGGGATGCCGCCGATGATTTAAGGGCCAACTCCAAACTCACCGCTGCCGAATACAAAGACCCGCTGCTGGGGCTGGTGCTGTTGCGCTTTGCGCAAAACCGCTATGAAGATGCCAAAATTGAAGTGCAAAAAAACCTGCCCATCAATCCGCGTACGGGAAAAAAACGCGAGGCCACCAAAAGCGACTATGCCGCTGCCGGGGCCATACTGCTGCCCGAAAAAGCAAAATATGACTACCTCGCCAATCTCCCCGAAGGCGAAAACATAGCCGAAGCCATCAACAACGCCATGAAACTCATCGAGGCCGAATACCCCGACCTGGAGGGCATCCTGCCCAAAAGCTATCAGGAGTTTGACGACAAGCTGTTGCGCGATTTGGTGCGGGTGTTTAATAAAGATGCCGTTAAAAAAGCCCAGGGTGATGTGTTTGGGCGCATTTATGAATTTTTCCTGATGAAATTTTCCATGCAGGGTGCCGGTGCGCAGGAAGGGGGCGAATTCTTTACGCCGCCCTCGCTGGTCAACCTCATCGTGAATTTTATACAGCCCAACCACGGCATTGTGCACGACCCGGCCTGTGGCAGTGGGGGCATGTTTGTGCAAACCGCCCATTTTATCAAGAACCACGAAAACAAAAGCGTGAACGAAGCCATCACCGTGTATGGCACCGAACTCAAAAGCAACAACACCCGGCTGGCAAAAATGAACCTCGCCATTCACGGCATTGAAGGCAGGATTATTGAGAGCAACAGTTTTTACAGCAACCCCCACAAGCTCACCGGCAAGTGTGATTTTGTGATGGCCAATCCGCCGTTTAATGTGGACAAGGTGGATGCCAAAAACAAATTCCTGACCGAGGATGACCGTTTGCCCTTTGGCGCACCCTTGACCGGAAAAGGCACCATCAGCAACGGCAACTATTTGTGGATGCAGTATTTTTACAGCTATTTAAACCCCACAGGGCGTGCCGGATTTGTCATGGCCAGCTCGGCGACTGATGCCGGCAATGCCGAAAAGCTCATCCGCCAAAAACTCATCGAGACCGGTGCGGTGGAATGTATTGTCGCCATTAGCAACAACTTTTTCTACACCCGCTCCCTGCCGTGCCACCTGTGGTTTTTTAACAAAGGGAAAAGCAAGCAAAACAAAGACAAAGTGTTGATGATCGATGCCCGCAACACCTTTAGAAAAGTAAGCACCACCATCAACGATTTTGATGACGACCAGTTGGAAGGCCTCACGGCAATTATGAATGCCTTTCGTTCTAACAATCCGTCATTGCGAGGAGGCACTCCGACGCAATCTTATGAATCTAGCACGAATAACAAATGGCTCACCGAACATTTCCCCAACGGGCAGTATCAAGACGTAGAAGGCTTGTGTAAAATCACCACCCTGGAGGAAATCAGGGAGCAGGATTATAGCCTTACGCCCGGCCGTTATGTGGGTGTGAAGATTGATATGGATATGGATTTTGATTACCAAAGCCGTATGACCGAAATCCATAACGAACTGGCACAATTGAATGAAGAAGCCAATACCTTAATGCAACAAATACAAAGTGTGAAGTTATGAGGGAGGGTTGGAAGGAAGTGAAATTAGAAGATTTATGTGTTTCAGTTAAAAGTGGAGGAACGCCATCCACCAAAAGAAGTGATTTTTATGGAGGAGAAATCCCATGGATAAAAACAAAAGAAGTTAATTTTAATAGAATATACGATTCAGAAAATAAAATAACCGAATTAGGTTTAAAAAACTCATCCGCAAAACTCATACCAGCAAGATCAATTATTATTGCTATGTATGGAAATGGAGATACTGCTGGGAGATGTGCAATAAATATGATTCCCCTTTCGACAAATCAAGCGTGTAGTAACTTCACTTTTAATGAAAAAATAGCATGTCCTGAATTTATGTTTTATAAAATAACTACTCATTATAGAGATTTTGTGCATTTAAAATCAGGCGGGGCACAAAACAATCTTAATGGTAGAACCTTAAAAGATTTTAAAGTTGAGATTCCTCCCCTAACCACCCAGCGCAAAATCGCAAGCATCTTATCGGCCTATGATGATTTGATAGAAAACAACCTGAAGCGCATTGCATTACTGGAAGAACAAGCCCAACAGACCTATGAGGAGTGGTTTGTGCGGTTAAAGTTTCCCGGGCATGAAAGTGTGGCGATTGATGCGGTGAGTGGGTTGCCGGAGGGGTGGGAGAAAGTGAAAGTTGGAGATTTGATAGGTAAAGTTAAATCTACAACCAAAATTAAATCTTCTGAAATACTTGACAAGGGCAAGATACCCGTTATAGATCAAAGTAGAACATTTATAAAAGGTTTTACAGATAATAACGATGCTTTAATAAATATTAAAGAGCCAATAATTGTTTTTGGTGACCATACAAGAATTTTAAAATTTGTAAACTTTCCATTTGCTAGAGGTGCAGATGGAACTCAAGTAATTCTTTCAAAAAATGAAAGAATGCCACAACATCTTTTCTATTTTACACTATTAGACATTGACTTGTCAAATTATCACTATGCACGACATTATAAATTTCTTAAAGATTGTGATATTGTTTTACCAAATAAAAAGGAGGCTGTAGAATTTGAAGCTTTAACCAAACAAATATTTGATTTGATATTAAATCTTCAAACCCAAAACCAACTCTTAAAAGAAGCGCGCGATATTTTGTTGCCGCGCTTGATGAGTGGGATGATAGATCCCTGGGCAGGTACAGAAAAAGTTGAGGAGCAGTTGGAAAATGAATTGGCCATGGCGGCGGAGCCTGAGGGGGAATACAACAGTAAAAAACAATAACGACACCTTTTGTCGGGGTTGTGGGGGTTATTTGTAGAACTAAAAAAAGAATATATGGAAGATACTTGTACTTGTATTAATTGTGAGGGTGAAAGCGCTTATTTTAACGGTGTTAATTTTGAGTGTCCGGAATGCGATTTTGAATGGGATAAAGGTGGAAATAATTTTTTTGCTAATCCTTATGAGGATGAGGAAGAAGACGAGGGTCTAAATGAGCTCATGGCCTTAAAAGAACCGTTTTTCAAATTAAATCATGGAAAGCTTTACAATTGTAAAATTCAAACAATGAATGGCGGCAAAGTAATAACTGAAAATATAAGTATTGTGCCGTTAGCATTTGAAAAAGACAAAAATCGATTGTTTGTATTGATAGAAGGCCAAAAGTGGTATGATGAAGAACCCAAGGCTATCGCAGATTTTTCAAAAATGGATTTTCTAACAATTTGGAACGATGGAATTTATGGCTATTTTGAGGATTCTCTTAAAATGCCTATAACACTATTATGTGCCACCACTGCTCATGGTACATTGTTAGATCAATCATCAATTCTGTTTGATTTTGTTGAGGTGAAATGATAAATGGTTTTGTCCCAAGACCGATACGATCAGGATTTTGATGAGAACAGTATGTTTTGGGATGGTGGTTATTGGGGAAATTGATCGAGTAACAGTACTATTACAATTTTAAATTAACCTTCAAAACTATGGATTACAGAAACAATGCCTCTTATGGAAAACGGCAAGAATTTATTGCTATGGCAAAATTACTCGAAAACGGATTTGATGTTTATCCATCTTTGGTAGATGATATGGGAATAGACTGTGTAGTAAGAATAAATGAAGAAGTATATCTTGATATACAGATAAAATCACGTTCAAACAACACTAAGGAACTTGGTCAGAGAGCATATTTTCCGCAAATAATGATTGAAAATCCTCGCGACAACTATTATTTTATGTTGTATTCTCAATATTTAGATAGTTATTGGATCATACCGAGTTTGAGGATTGTTGAAATGGCTGATAAAAAGGGATCACATATTAGTATAATGAAGAATGGAAAAAAAAAGGGCTCACTTTCGGTCAGAATTGGCAACTCAAAAGGTATTCCATATCCACTTTTTGATATTTTTAAAAATGAAATGGGAATTAAAATTTTAAAAGATGCAGGAAAATAAACTTTCAGTTGGCACCTGCCTTGTCGAAGATTTTTTCAATTATGATGCAACAGTTTCACTGCCGGACTACCAAAGACCTTATGTATGGGACTTTTCTAAACTTGAACAGTTATATAAAGATATAGAGGACCATTTCTTTACCGATAAGGGTTATAATGAAGGTGCTCCATTGTACTATCTAGGGTCAGTTTTATTATATGAAAAAGACAAAAACACTTTTGAAGTTATAGATGGACAACAACGAATAACGACACTTTTGTTAACAGATTATGCGTGGAATCAAGCCGAAAGCTTTTTAGAAAAAGGTTATTGGAATTTACAATATAATTCATTGCTTTCATCTGTTAATTTAAAACAAAATTTCCTGTA
The DNA here is from genome assembly GCA_964469175.1 of uncultured Flavobacteriaceae bacterium. Lineage (GTDB taxonomy): Bacteria > Bacteroidota > Bacteroidia > Flavobacteriales > Flavobacteriaceae > Planktosalinus. The sequence continues at coordinate 19,654 of CAYXXY010000026.1, read as the reverse complement.
TATAAAAAGCACTTCTTTTTATATAAAACAACATATTCAAAATATATTTTCAAAATTAGTTTTTACTGTAATCATTACAAATTCTGAAGATGAAGCATTTACTTTTTTCGATAGTCAAAATGCAAGAGGTGTATCTTTAAGTGCTGTTGATTTTTTAAAATCATATCATTTAAGGGAATTAAAAGGAGAAGAAAAATTACAAGAAGTTTTTGCAAAAAAATGGGATAGTAATAACACTGGGCAGTTTTTGAATGAATTATTTAATTTAATGCTTTGGAGAAGTAGGCAGTGGAAAGGTAAAAACCTATATTTTGAATATAAAGATGCGATTTTGGACAACTTTCAAAAGCAAACTATTAAGGAAAAAAATGGTGAAACCATAAATCTATACCCTAACGTTTTTAACGCCTTATCTAGTTCATTAACTTTCTCTCATAAGCAAGGTGTTGTAGTACAACCCAATCCATTAAGCCTACAAACAACTGCTGAGCAATATCCATTTGCACTTAGACAGCCTATACAAAGAGGGATTGGCTTTTTTCTTTATGCAGAAAAATACTTTGCTATTTATCAAGTACTTTTCGTAGAGAAAAGGTATCACAAGTTTAACGATGTCTATGAAACACTTTATAATGGTGTTAGTTATTATTTTAACACATTTTTTAAGTTGGCAGTGATTTCTTACTATGATAAATTTAAAGACAATAAACTGATAGAGTTTGCTCTTTGGTTAGATTATTTACTTGGCAGCTATCGTATTAACCAACATACTATTGTAGCTCAAACAGTAATAAAAATTCTAAGGGATAATAATCAAAATTTATTGGATGTTATTGAAATGTCATATAGACCTGATGATGTTTTTGATTTTTTGAAACAAATAACAAGAGATGAATTTTACCACAAAAAACGTTCTGAACTGGGAGGAGAAAACGGAGTTAGAATTACATATCTTAAGAATAATCTAAGTCTTTTCAATAATGTACGAAATAATGAAGAACAATTAAATAACAAGAAAAACTGGATCAATGCATTCCTTATTAACAACACATAACCTCCAAATCACTTCTGATGAACTTACTCTAAAACGTATTGTAGAAGAAGATATGGTATTTAACATACCTATCTATCAAAGATTATATGTTTGGGGTGAACAACAAATTAGAACACTCTTGGCTGATCTTTACAAGGCCTTTTTGAATAATAAAAACGAAAATTACTATTTGGGAGGCGTTTTACTAACCGAAAACAATGATAAGTTAGACCTCATTGACGGTCAACAGCGGTTTACTACACTATGGTTAATTAGTAAGGTATTGGAAGGTGATTTAAGTAAGTTTAGCTATACATATAAAAATAAAGAGTTTAAATCTAGAATAAGCTTCTCGGTTAGAGATTTTGCTAATCAGTATTTTAATTCAAATAAAACAATAATTAGTTTTACTAAAAGCGAAATTAAGGAGTTAGACCCTATTAATGAGGCTATTGAACTTATTCATAATTATATAAAAGATGAAGTTGAGGAAAAACTAGAGTTTTCAAGTTTTATATATAATCATGTCATGCTGGTCGCCACAAAAATGCCTGAGAACACTGACGAAAACAAAGTGTTTGAAGCAATGAACAATAGAGGCGTACAATTGCAACAACACGAAATTTTAAAATCTTCACTACTCAGCAAGCTTAAAGGGAATCGATTGTTAATGCATCAATATGGATTATTATGGGATGCTTGCTCAATAATGGATGACTATTTAGAAAAAAATATAAAGTTAGTAGCCAATTTAACATGGAAGGACTTATTTCCGGATGTACTAGATGATGAGAAACCGGTAGAGCTTCCTACTAATATCATAAGAAGACTGTCACCTCTAAATGCTGAAAAAAAAGATCATTTTTTATTAGATATTTTACGTGAAGAGTACCTTAACCAAGAGGAAAAAGCTCTCCTCGAAAATAATCCCAATAATAATTTGGGAGAAAAAGATTATGACAGTGGAAGTGTTAGAAGTATTATAGACTTTCCTATGCTTTTATTACACACCTTGAGAATATATCAATTTAGGACAAATAAATGCAAAGATGCACTCGAAAGCGCGGAAGTTAAAGGGAAAAGCTTAATTCAAATTTTTGATAATTTTAGTTCCTATTTTGAAACAGAGGAAGATGTAGTGAGTTTTATTGATTTGCTCTGGAATGTTCGAAAACAATTTGACAAGTTTGTGATTAAATGGGTTAGTAATGAGGGGGAAAGAGATGAAGTCCATTTAATAAAACGACTGTATCAAAGTGAAACAGCATTTCAAAGAAGAGCTCCAAATTCTAATGAAGGTTTTGCTTTATTGCAAAGCATGCTCTACCATTCACAACAAATAATTACTCAATACTGGTTAACGCCTTTTTTAAACAAGATGTTAGATATTGACGATATTAATCAACTAAATATTTATCTTGAAAAGCTGGATAATGAAATGTTCTGTAATAAAAGAAGAGATTTGAGAACAATGAGTTATGAAATAATGAAAAAAGGTTTCAATGAGCTAAAAGGAAGCCCAGAATTTGTTGAGGATACCTTAAATGCAAAACTGGGAACATCATATCCTAGTTATTGGTTCTATAAACTCGAGTATATTTTGTGGTTGAATAGGAATAATCTCAATAAAGCTAAAGATTGGCAAGATTATAAAATGACTGCAAAAACCTCTGTTGAACATATTTCTCCTCAAAATCCAAAACCAGAAGATACTAACATTGTATATGATATTGATGATACTGAAGAGGAACGAACAAAGAAAAAAAACGATTTTGGCAATTTGGTACTATTGTCCCCGGGGATGAATTCAGAGTATAGTAACAAAACATTCAACTCAAAAAGAGTGGATTTTTATGATAAAAAAAGATTGGATTCATTAAAATCTGACCTTATTTTTAGAAATGAAACTTGGAATTGGGAAAAGTGCAAAATACACAGGGAAGAAATGATTGAATTATTTCTCAATCATATTGAAAATTAAACAAGTATGAGCGTAATGAACACCATATTCGCCCTCATAGAACAAGCCATCAGTATATATTAAAAAATACTTTACAAACCTTTTAACTCAAAAAGTGCAACACAATGCACTATAATGGTAATATCAACTCCCAAACCAGTAAACAGCACCAAATAGTGCAACAAAAAGCACTTTTAAGTATTTTATTTGGTAATTTTTTCTATATTTACATAAAAAGAGCCATATAATGCACTTAGAGGCCTTAATACAAACCATAAAAAGCCGAAGGGAAATGCTGCAGGTTACCCAGGAAACGCTGGCAGAACTTTCGGGGGTGGGATTGCGCACCCTCAAACAGTTTGAAAGCGGCAAAGGCAACCCCACCCTGGAAACCCTAACCAAAATTGGGGATGCCCTGGGGATGGAATTGAGCTTTACCGTTAAAAACACACCTAACCCGTGAGACAAGCCACAGTACTCTATAAAAAAGAACCCGCCGGCCTGCTCACCCAGCTGGACGATGGCAGTTTTGTTTTTAAGTACGACAAACAATGGTTTGAGGATGCTTCCAAACCGGCCATTAGCCTCACCCTGCCTAAAACCCAACAGGAGTATCGCGCGCCCGTGCTGTTCCCCTTTTTTTACAATATGCTCCCCGAAGGCGCCAACAAGCAAGTGGTTTGTTTTGAAAACCGCATCGACCCCAACGACCCTTTTGGCATTTTGCTCACCACAGCAGCCCATGATACCATTGGCGCAGTGCAACTCAAAAAACTAACATCCTAATGGCATTCCCTGAAATTACATATTGTCCGGGTACACTTAAGCAAGGCCATTCCGCCTATAGCGATACGGCTTTGAAGCGGGTATTTCACGGGAAAAAAGTAAGTCATATTCTGCCTTACGATTCCCCAGCAAGCAACGATCAAACAGACAGCTTGTTTACGGAAAACAGAAAGCGCATTTCCATATCAGGCGTGCAGGAAAAATTTTCGGTCTTACTGGACAAAAACAAATTGCGCCTCATACAAGAAGGGGAACAAGGCCAATACATTTTAAAACCCATTCCCGGCGTGGGTAAAAACGCCTCCCAAATGCCGGCCAATGAGCACCTCACTATGCAAATAGCCCGGCAGGTATTTGGTATAGAAACCGCAGAAAATGGGCTTATTTTCTTTAAAAATGGCGAGCCGGCATACATCACCAAGCGTTTTGACGTGGAGGAGGACGGCAGCAAACGGGCACAGGAAGATTTTGCAAGCTTAGCCGGCAGGACACCCCAAACCCATGGGGAGGACTATAAATATATGGGCAACTATCTGGAGCTGTTTCAACTGCTCAAAACACACACACCGGCTTATACCGTGGAAGCCGTGAAATTGTTTAAACTGCTTCTTTTTAATTATTTGTTTTCCAACGGCGACGCCCATTTTAAAAATTTCTCCCTGATAGAAACCCCTTATGGCGATTTTAGGTTGAGCCCCGCCTATGACTTACTGAATAGCCGCTTGCATATAGACGATAAAGATTTTGCGTTGAATGAAGGCCTGTTGCCCCCGCAAATGGCTCAAGGCAAAGTCGCTGCCCAATTTTTTACTTTGGGAAAACTTGCCGATATTGCAGGGAAACAAGTGGAAAAGGTGTTCGGTGAGCTAACCTCCAAACAAGACCGGGTTATGGCACTCATAGCTGCTTCGTTCTTGAATGAGAAGTCAAAAGCAAGCTACCGGCAATCCTATCAAACACGTTTAAACAAATTAAACCGCCCATGAGCTACGAATACTCTGAAGACGCCCTCATAGAACAAGCCACCCAAGAAGTTTTGGAAGAACTGGGCTGGGATGTTGTTACTGCCTGGCGCAATGAATCCTTCGGGGAACATGGCCTTTTGGGCAGGGAAACCAAAAACGAGGTGGTATTGACCCGCTATTTGTTGCAAGCCCTTACGAAATTAAACCCCGGTCATCCCGAAACAGCCTATGAACAGGCCATAGAACTCCTCACCCAAAACATCGCTGACCAAACCCTGGGCTATATCAACAAAGAAAAAAGCGGCCTGCTTAAAAACGGGGTGCCCGTGAGCTATACCAATGAGAAAGGCGAACTCATAAAAACCAAACTGAAAGTATTTGATTTTAATGATTATGGTGCCAATCATTTTCTGGCGGTACGCCAACTTGAAATCGTTGGTGAACTTTACCAAAGACGGCCGGATGTTATTGGTTTTGTAAATGGTATTCCGCTGGTTTTTATGGAGCTGAAAGCCCACCATCAGGATTTGCACCACGCCTTTGCCGACAACCTCACCGACTATAAAGACACCATCACACAGGTGTTTCACACCAATGCCTTTATCATTTTAAGCAACGGCACCGATGCCCGTGTGGGAACGGTAACGAGCAAATTCAAGTACTTTCTGGAGTGGAAACGCATCGAGGAAGACGAAGAAGGCGAAGTGAGCCTGGATACCATGCTGCGCGGCACCTGTGACAAGCACCGCCTGATGGATATTTTTGAAAACTTTTTGCTATTTGATGATTCCGGTGGCGATGTCATAAAATTAATGGCCAAAAACCACCAGTACATCGGGGTCAATAAGGTCATCAAAAACGTTCACAACATCGCCGACCTGGAAGGCAAACTGGGAGTGTTCTGGCATACTCAGGGCAGCGGGAAAAGTTATTCTATGGTGTTTCTGTGTGAAAAGATACACCGCAAACTGGGCGGCTCCTATACGTTTTTAATCGCCGTTGACAGAACCGAACTGGAAAACCAGTTATACGACACCTTCTCAGGTGTGGGTGTGGTGAATGACAAAAATATCATCGCCGGGAAAAAGAAAGGAATGACTGGTCGCGAACATTTGCGCGAACTCCTTTCTGAAAACCACCGTTATGTATTCACCTTGATTCATAAATTTTCCATCGACCCCAAACTGGAAAGCGAATACCCCTTAATCACCGAGCGCAAAAACGTCATCGTTATCAGCGATGAAGCCCACCGAACGCAATCAGGCACCTACGCCAGAAATATGCGTTTCCATGGTCTGCCCAACGCCTCCTATTTAGGATTTACGGGAACCCCCATCATCAAGGAAGAAGAAGAACTGACCAAAAACATTTTTGGGGAATATGTGTCTATCTATGACTTTAAACGCGCCATTGAAGATGAAGCTACCTTACCCTTGCGTTACCTAAACCGAGGGGAGAAATTAGACATCACCAATCCCGAGCTGGATGAAAAAATGGCCGAGGTGTTTGAAAATGAAGACCTGGACGACGACCAAAAAAAGAAACTGGAATACCTGTTCAATCGGGATTATCCCATACTCACCGCTCAACCCCGTTTAGAGGCCATTGCAAAAGATTTGGTCTGGCATTTCAACGAGCGGGGCTATCAGGGAAAAGCGATGTATGTGGCACTTGACAAACCCACTGCCGTGAGAATGTATGAATTGATCACAGGCTATTGGCCGGAATATTTAAACGAGCTGGAAGTCCGCATACAAAACTCAACCGACCAGCAGGAATCGCAGGAGCTAAAACGCAAATACGAGCGGGTAAAAGAAACTGAAATCTGTGTGGTGGTAAGCAGCGAACAAAACGAAGTGGATAAATTCCGGAAAATGGGATTGGATATTGAGGTGCACCGCCGGAAAATGGTGGAGCGCGACCTTGAAAAAGAATTTAAGGACGAAGACAATCCGTTTCGTTTGGCCATAGTCTGTGCCATGTGGATTACCGGTTTTGATGCCCCTTGTGTCTCCACGGTTTATCTAGACAAACCCATCAAAGGCCATACACTGATGCAAACCATCGCCAGGGCCAATCGTGTGTATGACGATGAAAAGGAAAATGGGTTGATAGTAGATTATGGCAATGTGTACAAACAGTTGGAAAAAGCCTATTCCATTTACGGAGAAGGCGGCAAAACAGGAGGTACTGCAAAGCCTTCCGGCAAACCGGTGGAGCCTTTGGAAGATTTGGAAACGGAATTAAAACAAGCTATTAAAGACGTCAAAAACTATTTAAAAGAACTGGATTTTTCGCTTCAGGAATTGAAGGACGCCAAACCGATGACCAAAATCGCAAAGATAAAACAAGCCACCGACTGTGTTTGTTTAAACGAAACCACAAGAACCACCTTTGAGATGATGGCCCGCAATGTGTTTCGGAAATACAAAGCCTTATTCCCTTCAGAAGTCTTAAAACCACACGTGACCAATTTTAACGCCATTGAAGCGATTTATACAGCTTTAAACCAAAATGTAAAAGCGGCAGATGTTACCCAAATCATCATGGATTTGCAAGCCATAGTAAGTGACAGTGTTGTCATTCGGGATGAAGTTCGCGAAATAGATGAAGACGTCTATGTGGATTTATCAAGCCTGGATTTTGATAAATTAAGGGCAGCCTTTGCAAAAACCCCACGAAAAAACACCTTGGTCTTTAATTTACAGGAAGCTATCGAGCAGCGACTTGAACAGATGATGAAGGAGAATCCGTTACGCATAGATTTTTATGAGCGTTACAAAGAGATTATTGAAGAGTACAACAAGGGAAAAAGCCTGGAAGATACCATTAAAACTTTTGAAAATTTAAGCAATTTTATCAAAGACCTTTCTTTTGAGGAACAACGCGTTGTAAGGGAAAACCTGGGTGATCAGGAAACCCTGGCAATTTTTGATTTATTAAAAGAAGGAAAAGAACTGACACCCAAAGAATTGAAAGAGGTCAAAAAAGTAGCAGCCAAAACCCTGGAAACCCTGAAAGTCGAAAAGCTGAAAATTGAAAAATGGCGGGAAAGCAGGCAAATCAAGGCACAAGTAAAAAGCATGATCTATGACCACCTGCTCTACTTACCTCAGGAAGCTTATACCGATGAGGAAGTGGGCATAAAAACCGCCAATGTGTACCAGCACATTTTCACCAACTATTACGGAGCGGGGAATAGTGTTTATGGCAGAGTGGGATAATTAATACGCATTGTAATACTTAATATGTTTGGGTATGAAAAACAATATTTTTGCAATTGAAGGGGAATGGAACAACAATCTTCAAAAAAGAGAAACCATAAAGTCCTCATTAACCTTACTGGAAGAAGTTTCAGATATCAAATATATCTATAGAAAAGTGAATACGGTTGACGGTCTCGTTGGTTACCTAAAAGAATCGAAGAAAGTAGCTTACAAAGATTTCAATAGTATCATTCTGGCTTTTCACGGTTCAAGGTATGATATAGAAATGTCTAAAAATAATTACATAAGTATTGAAGAGCTGGCTAAAGAGTGTGCAGGTTGTTTTAAGGGCAAGCATATTCATTTTAGCTCTTGTGCCGTTGGTTCAGACACAAAACGAATAACATATTTTAAAGAAGTTACCCAAGCTTCTTCAGTTTCAGGATATAAAAAAACCATTGACTTTTTTGAAAGTTCTGTTTTTGACATGGTCTTATTACAAAAATTAACTCATTACTCAAATATGGGCTCCTTGAACAGTTTTTTGAAAAAGAATTTTGATTATTTATACGACAAATTAGGTTTTATAATCATCTATAAATAGTAAAGAGAAATTAAATAGTCCTTATTAACCCGCCATTTTCTTTGCGGAGTTCTGTTTTGCCTTTGTCTGTGCTAATTGCTATATCACTTCCATGCCATTTGGCGTTTACTGCGTTACCTGACCCCATGGTGCGTACCAACGAGCCGTTCTCTTTTCTGATTTCAATTTTTCCGTTAGCCAAGGTAATGGCCACAAGAGACTGGTCATTGTTGAAGTCGGCCGCAATGGCATTACCGTTTCCAATAGTTCTTACCAAACTACCGTTGCTTTTTCTGATTTCTACTTTTCCGTTTTTGAGTTGTACTAGGTTCATAGGTGTAATTTATTGGTTAGTTTTCAAATATAGGGGGTGATGAATTGTGAATTTTACGGGAAACCGTAATTTGAACGATATTTAAAGAGATTTTTTTGTCTTAAAATAATTATTTTAAAAATGAGGAATCCCGTAAAATAAATATGTTGTAATAAAATAACTTTGAATATGTGAAATTTTAAATAATTACCAAAATGAAAAAAACATTAACAACAATTTTGTTTATTCTATCGAGTATAATCATTTTTGGTCAAGCACGTCTTGGATCTTCAATAGCTGATATTAGATCTGAATTCCGTGATAGTAATTTTAATCTAAAAAGCGGTTATGATTCAGATGGGGATTATTACATCAATGTTGAATTGGAAAGAGCATTTGTAACATATTATTTTGATAATAGCTTCTGTTATATCACTATAATTGTTCCAAAAAATCAAGGTGCTTTAAATGCCTTGGTTCAAATTTACAATGAGCGGTATGTAATTAAATCAAATACGGAATGGAATATGTACAGTGGAAAAGGTATGGCTAGAATACGTTTGATATTTGATGAGGATGATTCTTACTATTTTATTTGGTCAAATTTGTAATTGGTCGGGTTAATATTTTATATACATCCTATTTTCAATAGTCCGCCATTTCATTTATTAGTAGGTAACAATAATTGAAGAATCCCGTAAAATTCTTAAGCATCCTTTTTTTATTTTCGTTTTGTGCTACTTAACAAATTTAGCAATTACACCTGCTTTCCTTAAAAATAATTACTTATAAGATTCAATTACAAGCAAAAATGGACAAAAACAGCATATTTATTACTGCACAAAAACTTAAAAGGCTTGGTGTAAATCACGTAATCAACAAGGATGATTCTATTACCCTAAATGGAACTTCTTTTTCAAACTGGAAATTATTTTTAACTATTATTTTTCCGGTTGCTTTTTTAATTCTTTCAATAATAATTTTGGCAATTCTATTTAACGATCGAGTTTCACTTCCGAGAATTGTGATTGCATTACCAATAGCAGCATTGGTTTTATTAATAACAGGTATCAGCAATTATATAAGGATTAAAAAGTATTCAAAAATATCAGTAAGAATAAATAAAGGTTTTATTCAATTGTCAGATAAGCATGGAGCCCATTTAAAATTATACAGAGACAACATAAACGCTATAAGAATTGAAGTCGAAGAAAATTACAGCGACAGTGTTGCAGACCTATATGTTGTGGATAAGAATAACAAAAATTATTTACTACTAAGTATTTTAGACAGCAAATCAAAATATCTCAAAGACGACGTGGAATACATTAGAAAAACCATTATAATGATCCTAGAATCATAGATTCCAAAATTAACAATTGATAGTTAAATTAATTTGATTATAAACTAACTAATCAACTATTAATCAGTTTTTTGTATATTTGATAGACACCCTTAATAAGATAAAAAAATGAATACAAAGTCGCAGAGTCTTTCAAAATGAAATAATATGAAAAAATTATATTCTTTATTGGGACTTCTATTAATCCTTTCCTGCGATCAAAAACCGCCGGATCCTATAGAACTTTATAATGCTTACAGGAACAGTGTGGTGTTAATACAAAACTCCTATTATTATGAATCAACTACCAACAATGGCTTAAATTTTTATTTCACGGTTGAAGACGGAGAACTTGTTTTACACGATGAAAAAGAGGAAGCGATTGAAAATGCAGGTATTAGTTATGGAAGTGGTTTCTTTATTTCAGACAAAGGAGAAATAGCTACAAATCGCCATGTTATTTACCCTCTAATAGATGAAGATGAAGTATCTGAATTTATCAATGAAAAATTTAGAGCGTTTCGGTTTAGATTACAAAAGGATATAAATGACGCTTTAAATGAGCAAAGCACTATTGCTTCCATTTACAACGAATACCAAAAATATTTGGACCATGAAGAGAAAGAAGAATTACGCGAAAGATTCTACGACAGTAAAGATAAAGCTCTTAAGTTAAAAACAATACTCGATAATCTTGATTTTGACCCCAGAAAAACAAAAACTGAATTAAAGCATATTTTCCTTGGTATCGCATTTGACAATACTCACGTTACCGACCAAAGAGACTTTAAAGAATGTGTAGCATTAAAAAAAGCAAATAATGAACTGGTTGATTTGGCTATTATTCAACTAAAAGATAAAACGACCCCGGGGAGAGTAAACCAAATGTTTTCAATTGAATCTATAAAAAGTGACAAAAAACCAATGATAAATGACCCTGTTTATATGATTGGGTTTAACTACGGAATAATATTGGCACAAACCCGTGATGGTATTAAATCACAATTTACGTCCGGTACTTTAACCCAAGATCCCAACGACGAAAGAGTTTTATACTCCATTCCCACTTTGCCGGGCTCCAGTGGCAGTCCTATTATAGACCAATGGGGTAACCTTATTGCAATCAACTTCGCGAAAACCTATGATTATCAAAGCTTTAGTTTTGGAATACCTTCAAAACATTTGGTTGACTTATATCACGAGGCTATCCCATCAAACTATAAACCATACACCCCCGCTCAAGATTTTGATAACATTCCTGAAGCACAAGTTACTGACTTTGAAAAAAGCGATAACTACAACAAACCAACTGACAATTTTAAAACTGCATCTTTGGAAAGCAATATAAGAGGTTTTGTGACGGCTGAAAATGAAAGAGATTTTGAGAAAATTTATAATTATTTTTCCGACAGTCAGATTAAAAGGTACTGGGATTTAAAATACCCGACTAAAATTGATTTGAGAGAACAATATGACAGGTCTTGGTCCTATACTTCCAATGCTAAAAACAAAATTATCAGCATAAATCGACTGGATGAATACACTTATGTTTATAAAACTATTTTTGGTTATTTAGAGAATAAATCGGGGAACTGGTATCGTGTAGAAAGTGAAATAAGAATTCAATTTAACAGTCAGGGTAAAATAATTGACATAACAAGCATCAGCTCCGACAGAAGTCTGGCAGATAAGTGGGTGAATTATGAATAGTGGTACTATTTGTATCTTAAAATTTTACCTAATCATGTTAGCTGTTATGACTCAAAACTTAGTTAACAATAGAAAAACCTCTTAATAAAATGCCTGATTTATGCACGCTTCAAAAAGTACAATTGTTCTTTTAATCATATTTGTTATAAGCTGGCTGCTATATGCCTGCACCAACAAAAACCACCAAATAGGCGACACCATCGACCACTTTGAAGGTGTTGCTGTTTATTACAATGGAAGTGTAAGCCATGTAGACGGAAGAAACTTGGCCCCCGATGGCTATAATTTAGGCTTGAAATACCAGTGTGTGGAGTTTGTAAAGCGTTTTTATTATGAAGCACTTAATCATAAAATGCCCAATAGCTATGGTCACGCTAAGGATTTTTATCAAAATGACCTGGCTGATGGTCGTTTAAATGCAGACCGAAATTTATTGCAGTTCAGCAACCCGAGTATAGAAAAACCTAAAGTATATGATTTGGTGGTATTTGACGCCACAACATTTAATCCCTATGGTCACGTGGCAATAGTTTCAAAAGTGGATGAAGACGCCCTTGAAATTATTCAGCAAAACCCGGGTCGGTTAGCAAAAAGCAGGATGGTTTATAATTTAAAAAAGACTGACAACTTATGGCGTATTGAACATTCGGGGGTTTTGGGTTGGCTGCGTATGGAATAAAACGAGTAGCATTCATCAAACAGCATCTCGCACAACCTCCCTAAAATACTCATAAATCATCACCATCGCCAGGGTATCGAGTTCGCAATAGCGCAAAAGTCCTTTTTGTATGGCCTCCCGCTCCTCTTGGCTTACCTCCGGGAATTGTAATTTCCCATAAGCAAATAAGGCTGCCCCGCCATCTTTAATTTCTGAAAGGCTGTCGGCCACTTTTTCCAGTTGTTCATTGTCCCAACCTTCAAAAATGGGCGGTAGAGCTTTATACGGGTTTACGGGTACTCCCTGCTCCATTTTTAGGAACACATGGCTATCTTCAAAATTTTTACTCGTTACATTTAATTGCCCTAAGGGTTGTTGGTATCGCTCCTGAAGATATTTGCTGGAAGTTAGTACAGCCGGAAGAATGGCTTTGATGGAATTAGAACCATTGGTGGAAGGGTCATAGTAATAATTGACCACCGTTTTTTGTAAATCTATCATGTCCCTTTCGCCGCGCCAGGTTTTAGCACTTCTACCGTTATTATGACTGATGGTTTCAATGAAAGCTAACAACGCTTCTTTGTCGGGTTCATTTGAATTTAATAACTGCCCATGTATGACGTTTAGAATGGTGTTTTCGTGATTATGGTATCTGAATATACTGCCTTCATTCGCATCAAGAGACTCTTTTAAAGCTCTTATAAAATCGAAATTTGGAAATACACCAATTGCTGTATTCAAATATTCATTGTAGTGTTCCACGCGACCATCTTCAAAAACAATATGATGACTGAATTGAAAGGCCAATGGCTCATAGGGGTGCATTCCTGCCATAAATGGAATTGCAACAGCTGTAGTTTCAAAATCTATAAAATTGAGTGGGAAATGCCAGGATGCCAATTCATCCCTTAAATTGTCCAAATCAAAATGAGGAGTAGGATCGTTTTTTTTTGTTTTCTCAATTTGCAGCCATTGGCGTTCAGACCTGCTTAGTTTTCCGGCTTCCGGGCGAATGTTAAGGTCGTTCTCTGTTAAGTCGTGCATAAAATATTTTCCTTCGTCTAATGCTCTTCGAACCGGGTTATACCAAACATCATAGGCTTTCGGTCGGTTTATTTTTGCAACTGGCAATTTTAATTGCGAGGTCCAGCATTCATGAAAACCACTTTTGTTTTCTTCATCAGGTTGCTCGATATGAAACTCACATCCCTTACAATGGGAACCAATTTGAGTATTTATTTTAGTATCTCTTTCGTAATGATCTCTATAATACTTCACCAGTTCCGGAAACGTTCGTGTTTCATCTACCGGGTTTTGATTTAGAATTAATTCCATTTCGGCATCTACATTAATTTCACATAAAATAGAATCGCCCAAATCTTTTCTTGTAAGACCCTCTTTCTTTTCAATTCCTGTCCTCAGGTCTGCATTGGAAACAATTTTAAAACAGCTATACAAACCATTGACACTGGTTCTGGCATCCTTATCTACCAGTTTCAGGGATGCAGCAATCTGCCACTCCGGATAACATAACTGCATCACATATTTTTGAAATGCGATATCATACAGATAGCTGTTCCAGCTTCCCAAAGTGCCATTTGCATTTATAAAGGTTTGATGATTGGAACTGGAAATAGATTTCGCTTTTACTTCTATTAACTGAACACGATTTCCTTTTTTAACCAAAATATCCACCCGAATGAAAAGGCCGTCTTTTAAAAAAGCTGCTTCAAAGATGGTCACATTTTCTTGCTCTAAGAGCTCCACAGTCCTGTTGGCAACTTTATGGTAATCATTATCGTCTCCTATAATGGCAATACCCTCCGGATGCTCCATTCTGGCCAATTCCTCTACCTGAAACCCACCTTGTGCCAAACCTTCCAGAAAAGAATCGGCCTCGCTTTGATTTTCATATTCACTCTTCCGGGTGTAAAATAGCTTGGTAGGGCAATCTAAAGCGAGTTTGAATCGGGATTTGGTGAGGAGGCGTTGTTTGGACATTGACTGGTAAATGTTTTAATGGTCTATAAATTTATAGATTATTTATTTAAGGGTTTTACGGGATACCGTAATTGGGAGAAATCTAGTGGACAATAACTTTGGTTAGTTGTTTGGTTTTTGTCATCATTTTTGCGAAAAGGCAAAAATGCCGCCAAAAGGATTATGCTTCTATTTTTTGACCCGCGCGCTGCGCACGGGGTTACAAATAGTTCACCCCTACCGGGGTTGGTTTTAAAACCCTATTGGGTTGCTGCTTGAAAAAGAAGTTACAAATTAATTTCACCAGATTTTAGTTTCATCTGTTCCATTGTTTTTTCTATTTCACGCAGTTCAGCGGCGAGTTCATAGCGTTTGATTTTAACTACTGTTTCCTTGAGTAAGTTTACAGCATTTAAACACTCATCCATTCTATTGTTTAGAATGGTTTTGTTTTCCTGAAATTGTTTAGTGATTGTCATGATTTTTTCTTTATGATTTTTTCAAAAGTAAATTTAGGTTCAGACAAACCCTGTCGTTTAAAACAAATTTTAGTCCGTCACCTTTTGTCGCTTTCGGGCTTTAGGTTTGCATTAAAATCAACGAATTATGGAAAAATTTTGGGACAGGCGCAGGCCGTTTATGAACAAAGCAATGGTGTTTGATGTGTTTTCAGGGGCGCACAATTATCACACCAACCGCTTTTATTTTACCACCTATGGCAAGTACCCCAGTGTGCAGACCATCACCGAGGTGAAATCCCGGAAATTAAAAAAGGCTCTTGAAGCCCAATTTGCATCCACTATACTGGAACGAGTGGAAATCAAGGAATTTGACAGAAAGCATAGAGAATGGTTTCGAGATATGTTCTATTTTATGGAGGGCGAGCTACTTGTCAATATAGAACGTGACAGTATGTACATCCATTATCCGGGGGAGGAAACTGAATTGGTTGTCAGCCTAAGGGAATTGGCATACAGGCACTTTCATAAGAAGAAAAAAGATTCCAGCATCCACTTGATGGTGACCACACCCCGCGGCATTGAAACCGAGCAAGTGAAATATAAAAAGCCAGTGGTTCATTTGGAACAAAATTACAATGAAGGGTTCGCGGAGGTTCATAATAATATCCTTCAGAAGCTGCGCCTTAAAAATAGCAACGGTTTGTTTTTATTGCACGGAAAACCGGGTACGGGCAAGAGCACTTACATCCGTCATTTGATACGTCAACTCAAGAAGAAAGTAATTTTCCTGTCGCCCAATCTGGCCGGACAACTGGATAGTATACAACTGACCAGATTTTTAATCGAAAACAAAAATTCAGTTTTTGTTATTGAAGATGCCGAGCAGTTGATCGCTTCCCGCGAAAATGAGCGCAACTCGAGTCTGTCCACCTTGCTTAACCTTACTGATGGTATCCTTGGCGAGTGTCTATCGATACAGGTCGTTGCCACTTTTAACACCCAGGTAAAAAATATTGACACCGCTTTGTTGCGCAAGGGCAGGTTACAACTGATGTATGAGTTTGATGCACTGTCTGTTGAAAAAAGCAATGCTTTGCTACAGGAACTCAACAGCACTCACAAAACCGCTGTGCCACTTACCCTGGCGGAGATTTACAATTTTGAGGCTGATAACCTGAATGAGGAAGCCGGGAGGAAGGTGATTGGGTTTAGGTAGTGGGTGAGTTTTTAGTGATCAGTGGCAGTTGGCAGTGGTCAGTTTTTCATTTGTTATAAAATCAAAAAAAAATTATATGAAATCACTTTCAAAACCTTTGTTTGCAATGGAGCCGTTGAATAGTTCACTGGAAAAAATTGGTGAGGCACGGCTTATTTTAATTGGTGGGCGGCGGGGGTCGATGAAGCTGAATTTGCTTTACAACCTCTTGCAACGTCATCTTGACGATGTGCGGCACGTGCCACTTTTTGTTACCGGAACAGGCAGGGAGTATCTTATTAAAAAGTTTGAGGCGCTGGATTTGGAAATGCATCAGAATGTCGCTTATGCTAAAAACGACAGGAAGCCGGTGTTTTTTATTGACGAAATTAATGGCTGGGACGTTGAAAAGACCTGCAGTCAAATCAGGAGCCTTCATCATTTGTTTAAGGTTCCTTTTGTGATTATTGACTGTTTGGAGAGTTTTAAAAATGATGATTGTTATGATTTTCAGGATAAGATGGAAGATAATATTGAAAAGTTAAGGGAACTTTCTGATTTTCTGGAAATACCTGTTGTGATCCTATCGGATTTGGATAAGAAAATTGATGAACGAAAAGGACATAAAAAACGCCCGGCTCTGTTTGATTTGTACAGCAAACGCCTTACCTCTATGCTGGACTTTATCCTACTCCTCTACCGCCCGGA
The DNA here is from genome assembly GCA_964469175.1 of uncultured Flavobacteriaceae bacterium. Classification (GTDB taxonomy): domain Bacteria; phylum Bacteroidota; class Bacteroidia; order Flavobacteriales; family Flavobacteriaceae; genus Planktosalinus. Next base: position 2,754 of record CAYXXY010000026.1, on the reverse strand, counting down.
ATATTATCAAATAGACAAATGGGAAGACTACAGCAGTACTGCTAACCAGTTGGAATTGAATTTTGAAAAGACACCTTTAGGAATAGCTTTTAGCTTTAAGTTTTTGGTGCAGTTTAACCAGAAGCAAGAAGTGGTGTTTCCTGAAATTCATAACGGATGATTGCTATTAATAATCATTGTTAATTTAAAAGCGACACGCATTGTCGTTTAGATGGCTTATCTTTGAATTGTAAGTTAAAAACCACCGCTTATGTCACTTTATGAAACCCAACTGCGTCAATTGTTATTGATTTCGAAACTGCGCATCCGGCCACGCAGTTTTGATGAGATTGAATCCATGCTGGAACTCGAAAGTGAAGTCACCGGGTACAACCTCAAAGTGTCACATCGCACCATACAGCGGGACATCCGGCAAATCGCTTCGCTTTACAATATCGAAATTAAAAACGACCGCAGCCGGAATGTGTATGAAATCGCATATGACGGATCTGATGCCTACAAGAACAGGATGATGGAATCGTTTGAGATGTTTAACGCCTTGAATCTATCGAGTTCGCTGGAGCAGCATATCATCCCTGAAAAAAGGAAGCCCTCGGGTTCAGAAAATCTGCACGGTCTCTTACACGCCATTAAAAACAAGCTGGAAATAACATTTACCCACCGGAAGTTTTGGACGGGTGCTGAAGCGCCCACTACCCGCAGGGTGCAACCCCTTGCCATCAAGGAAGCCCGCTACCGCTGGTATTTAATTGCCAAAGACCATAAGGACGGCGAAATCAAAACCTTTGGACTGGAACGTATCACCAATCTGGAAATCACCCGCACCAAATTTACACCCCCTGAAAACTACAGCCCCGAAAAGGCGTTTCAGTATTGTTTTGGTGTGGTGGGCGATGCAAGCAAACCGGTGCGGGTGGTGTTGTCGTTTACCGTGGAGCAGGGAAAATACATCCAATCACTTCCCTTGCACCACACCCAAAAGACCCTATTAGATAACGAACAAGAATACCGTGTTGAACTCTTTGTGCATCCCACTTATGATTTTGTGATGGAATTGCTGTCAGTGGGCAATCAGGTGCGGGTGCTGGAGCCGGAATCATTGCGGTCTCAGATTGTGAAGGGTTTGGAGGAGGCTTTGGGGAATTATCGCAAATAGTGCCTGAAAAATTACACTTGTGAATATAAATGGCTCGCCAAGTCGCCAAGCCGCCAAGCCGCAAAAATTAGCTTATAAAAACTGCGCCTTTGCGTCTTCGCGAGAGTTTTTTTTTACAACATTAAATTTTACCTAACAATAATAAATTAAAAACCTTACACCTAATATTATGTACACAATAGACAGCTTTTTAAGAGGACGAAGGTAGCGGTATTTCTTTGATATGGGAGCCAATGAATTTAATCATTTTACGATGCAGGAGAAATTAGAATCATTGACACTTTTACACAAAACCGGACTTCTTGATCGGGCAATACAAGATTATGAATTGTATTATAAGGATAAAGCATACATTTTAGAAGGCCTTCAAAAAACCATACTGCTTTATGTCCGGCACCTGAATGAAGATTTGGATGCCATTGAACCCGGCCTTGAGGACAAAAGTGCCCGGGAATTACTGCCTATTCTCAAAACACAACTGGAGGAGCAGTTAAAATTGATTTAACTTGCTTATATATAAACCTAAAACTTTTTATTATGGAAACACCTTTTGCTTACTTAGAAGAGTCCTGGGAAGAGACCCCCATTGATTTTATGAACTTAACGGAGTATGTTGCATTGCGTATCAGCCATCCGCTGGATTTAAAAGGCTTTTACTTTATCGAACAGGGATTTCGTGAAAAATGGAATACCCATACGGGTGACCTTATCGGTGACGGCGACTTTAAAAATCACGTCTATCGCCATCTTGAAGCTGCCATTGAAAGCGGACAGCTTCCCGAAGTCATCCCCCAGCCTTTTGTGGATGCCTGTGTGGATTTGATATTGGATTACCTTAGTTCCATCGGACAGTGGTATTCTGATTTTAGTTGTAATTGATGGGTTTTTAGATGTGAGATATTAGACTTAAGATGTGAGACGTTAAAAATCCCACTATTGGCAATTATTCTTTTAAAAACAAAGGAGTCTTTACATTGAAAAACCGCCAGACCTCTTCCTGAAAGACGGGCATGGGAATCCGATGCCCGAGTTCGGGACGGAGGTGAATGCGATACTGGGCTGCTGTGGGCATTTTTTCTGTAATCAATTGCAGGGTGTCTTTTGCCCTGACCACCTCATCCTTTACCCCCAATACAAAATGAACCGGCGCTGTATGCACTTTCTTGATTGGCGGCACCTGCTGCTCCACAGACCGATAAGGCAAAGCCGGATTAAAAAGCAAAGCCGGCACACCCAGCGCCTGAGCGACATAATACCCCACAAAACCACCCATACTACTACCCATCACATAGTCGATGTTGTCTCCTTCGAACTGCTTGATTAACCGTGCAATGACGTCTGGAGTTGTAGCATAGTCAAATTCGGGTGCCTTTACGTTTCCGTACTGTTTAAGCACCTCATATTTTTCATTACTTAAATGGCTGTGAAGTCCGTGGAGGTAGAGTATGGTTTTCATTGTTTGGATATATAGCACAAAAATACGGAAAGGGTGCGACAAAAGGAGACGTTGGATTTTGTCATCATTTTTGCAGAAAAGCAAAAGAGAAATTCCAAACATTCAAGCACCACCCGAGGCCAGCGGCCGAACTGAGCGTTAG
>CAYXXY010000025.1:0-42858 GCA_964469175.1 uncultured Flavobacteriaceae bacterium | reverse complement strand
TGCCGTCGTTGGCATCGGCAAGGGTGTTGTGGTAGGTAATCCACATATTGATCATGCCGTTGAGAATCTCAGAGTCTTTACTGGTCAAATCAAAGACCTCTACACCGTCTTCATCGTCATCACAAACATAAAAGTCACTGATGGGGAAGGCAATGTTGGGGGCGGGAATGACCTGAAGATTGAGTTCTACAATTTCATAACAGCCAAAATCACTTGTTTCCTGAAGTCTGGCAAAAACGGTTTGATTATTTGGAACGGTGTTGGTAAAGGGGCTTATAAGCTCATCAGCGGGGTCACCAGTTTCTGCAAGTTCATAAGTTAAAAAATACATTACAAAAACATCTGACTGACCATCCATGACCTGGTCATCGGCATCTGTAAGCATAAACTCTGTAAAACCATCATTTGGAAACGTGTCACACTCAATCAAATCGTCAGGTTCTCCTGCGATGGGTTGTGGCACAAATTCGACAAAGATTTCATCAGTTGCAGAACATCCATTGGAGAAGGTCACTTCAAGTTGGTAGGTTCCAGATTCTGTAATTTCTATGGTTGAATTTGTTTCACCCGGCAGGATTACAAAATCCATTAAACCTTCATCAAACACATACCATTGGTAAGAAATGGTCGGATCAATGCTTCCGGGTATTCCAATTACTATTGCTTCGGTTGAACAGACAGCATTACCATTATCGATAGTAATATCTTCCCCAAGATCAACACCGAGGAAAAAACTTCCCCCTTGAATAAAAACAGCTGAGTCATAACTTGAGTCATTTCTATCGGCTATGACCAGTTTCATTCTGTATTGGGTGTTTGGCACCACATAGGACCAGGCCTGCATTAAAACCGTGTGACCTCTAAGGTTTACCGGTGCTGTTGTAGTTGGCATACCAGATGCTCCATAAAAAACACCAAAATATTCAGGGTTTACAGATGAACAAGAACCATTGTGGGCTTGGTCCCTGATTGTCAAGACGGAAATTGGCACTTCTCCCGGAGTATTGGGAACCAACGCCATATTAATAATTTCACCGGTATCTGTGTTCTCAAGAAAAAAAGCAAAAGCATCGGCATAAGAACACTGAAAAGTACCATATTCATTGGATCCGAAAACAAAATTAAAACTAATGGAATCATTTAGAGGAGTGAAATCAAACTCCATTATAGAAGCATCATTATAAGAAGTAAGAGTGGGGTCAATACCAAGTCCTTGAATATAATTAAACAATTGGGGGTCTCCCGGCCATCCGCTACCGCCATTAGACCAAGTCGGTGAATCTGGGACCGTAAATGGTCCCGGAGCCTGCAACACGTTTCCGGTTGCCAAAATTATTCCATCACTCATTGGAAAGTTAGGATCTGTATTTTCAAAATACCCAATCCCATTTGCCATTCCAAAATCTGTCCCTGTTTGTGAAGTTATATTTCCAACAATGGCACAGGGGTTATTGATAAGCACATCTGTAATGAGCTGTTGATGAGTATATGTTGACACATCAACCGTTATTGGTTGAGAAAGAACACTGAGAGGTATTATAAAAATTAATGAGAGTAGTAATTTTTTCATGACGGGGATTACCTTAGCTTTAATAACTTTAATGACTTCATAAATAGTTAAGTTGCCAAATATATTGAATTGCTCTGTTTTTATTTTATAGATTTGCAAAAAAAAACTTGTAATGTCTATTTTTAACATAAAAATTGAGCCTACCTCCAATCCAAATATCAAAAAGTTTGTTGCCAATCAGTTTTTGGTTACATCAAGAAGTTTTGAATTTAAAAACATTGACGAAGCCAAACCAAGTCCTCTGGCTCAACAACTTTTTTATTTGCCTTTTGTTAAAACGGTTTATATCGCACAAAATTTTGTTGCTATTGAAAAATTCTCCATTGTTGAATGGGAAGATATTGAAATGGAAGTCGCTGAACAAATTGAAAACTACCTCAATTCAGGCAAAATTATTGTTGAAGTTGATGAAACTTCAAAAAAGATTCCGGTTTCAGTCTATGCTGAAAGCACCCCCAACCCCACTGTTTTAAAATTTGTTGCCAACAAACCACTAGTTGACGGTACATTTGAATTTAAAAACATTGAAGAAGCTAAACACGCACCAATTGCTCAGGCTTTATTTCATTTCTCTTTTGTGAAGGAGGTCTTTATCAGTGCAAATTATATTTCGGTTACTAAATATGATGTTGTGGAATGGCAGGAAGTGAGTTTGGAATTGAGGGAATTCATCAGAAAATACATCGAAGAGGGCAAGGAATTACTTAAGGACGACATACTTACGCAAGAAAAAAAGAAAGCTGAAAAAAGCAAAGTTTCTGCCCCGCCATTAGATGACTTTTCAAAACAAATTGTTTCCATACTCAATGAGTATGTCAAGCCGGCCGTAGCCAGCGATGGTGGCAATATTGCCTTTCAATCATTTGATGAAACAACAAAGACTGTAAAAGTCGTACTTCAGGGAGCCTGTAGCGGCTGTCCTTCTTCAACGGTCACCCTAAAAAACGGAATTGAAACCATGCTCAAAGACATGTTGAATGACGATGAGCTTCAGGTAGTGGCGATTAATGGTTAAAAAAATCACATCTTCACAAAGCTTTAACTTCAATAACTCGTTTTTCCCTTTGACATAATGTACCTTTAAGCAAGTTTAACCTTAAAAATCAAAACATTATGCCAGTCTTAAAAGTCATTGAAATTTTATCCAGTTCAGAAAAAGGGTGGGAAGATGCTGCTCAAAGGGCGGTTACCCATGCTTCAAAAACAGTTAAAAACATCCGCTCGGTTTATGTAAATGAGCAAAGTGCAGTAGTTGAAAACAACCATATAACATCATACAGAGTGAATGCAAAAATCACTTTTGAAGTCAATTAATCTAACCAAGTATTAAGCATGAAAAGCGACACACACGTGTTGCTTTTTTCTTTTTCAAATCATTGTTGTCCGGTAAAAAACTACAAAATATTCTGAAACCCAATACAGGTCGCACCTACGGGGCTTTAGTACGACTGTGGGGGTTCTTTTTTATAAACAGGTTGCCCCTAACGGGGCTCTTGCTCATTGTATAGTTAATAACCTGAAGTACACCAACTTATTATTACTGCTGAAATCAATATTAAAATATTCGTGCATTAGTGGCATTTTAGTGGACACTACTGTATTCAAATCATTTTATTTTATATTTGATAAATCCGTATTTTGAAGAGCAGGCCTTCTTACTTTTGATTAAAAAATATCCCTATGCACACAAACCCACTCATAAACGAAACCAGCCCTTATTTGCTACAGCATGCACACAATCCTGTCAATTGGTTTGCCTGGAAAAAGGACATTTTAGCTAAAGCAAAAGCTGAAAACAAATTGCTTCTAATCAGCATTGGTTATTCCACCTGCCACTGGTGTCATGTGATGGAACACGAATGCTTTGAAGATGAACAAGTGGCCAAAGTGATGAATCAACATTTCATCAATATTAAGGTGGATCGTGAAGAACGCCCCGATGTCGACCAGGTATATATGAACGCCTTGCAATTGATGACCGGCGCCGGTGGCTGGCCTTTAAATATAGTTGCATTGCCTGACGGAAGGCCTGTCTGGGGAGCCACTTTTGTCAAAAAAGACCAATGGACAGAAGTATTGATGCAGTTACAAAAACTGCATAAAACTCAACCCGAAACCCTAACCGATTATGCCACAAAACTGGAGCAGGGTTTAAAAACCATGGACATCGTTTCAAAAAACACCACTAAAGTTGATTTCAAAGATTTTGATTACCGGGAGCACCTCAACTACTGGAGCAGGCAATTTGACCATGATTATGGCGGGACAAAACGTGCCCCCAAATTTATGATGCCCAACAACCTGCATTTTTTGATGCGTTATGCATTCCAAAACTCTGATGCTCAATTAATGGATTATGTCAATCTTTCGCTTACCAAAATGGCTTATGGCGGCATTTTTGACCATATTAACGGCGGTTTTTCAAGATACTCGGTAGATGAGCGGTGGCACGTGCCCCACTTTGAAAAAATGCTGTATGACAATGCCCAATTGGTGAGTTTGTACAGCGATGCTTTTTTATTATACAAAAACCCCTTGTATAAAGAGGTGGTTTATGAAACCCTTCAGTTTGTGAACCGCGAGCTGTCTCATCCCGGTGGCGGATTTTACAGTGCACTCGACGCCGATAGTATCAACACTTATGGAGTTCTTGAAGAGGGCGCTTATTACGTTTTCACGAAAAAGGAATTGCAAGAGGAAATTAAGAAAGGTTTTGAGCTTTTTTCAGACTATTATAACGTCAACGATTTTGGGTTATGGGAAAATGAACATTATGTTCTCATCAGAACCCAAGCTGATGATGAGTTTTGCGCAAAACACAATTTATCAATTTCCGATTTGGATGCCAAAAAAAGGTATTGGAAAAAAACACTTCTCAGGCACCGCACAAGGAAAAACCGACCAAGACTTGATAACAAAATCATTACCTCATGGAACGGCATGATGATTAAAGGGTTTGCAGATGCTTTCAAGGCATTTCAGGAACCCGTGTTTCTTGAAACAGCACTAAAAAATGCACTATTTATTTGTGAAAACCTCTGGGAGGATGAACAAAATCTAATGAGAACAAGCACCAATGGCAAAGTAGCTATAGATGCCTTTCTGGAAGATTATGCCCATTTAATTTCGGCATTTATAACACTTTACGAAAACACCTTTGATGAACACTGGGTTCATCGTGCGAAAAAACTGGCAGACACATGTTTTGATAAGTTTTTTGACAGTAAAAGCGGGATGTTTTTCTTTTCGGAGACGGCAGATGAGCAACTGATTTCAAAAACCTTGGAAGTGCGCGACAATGTTATTCCTGCATCAAATTCGGTAATGGCAAAAAATTTATTTTGGCTGGGTACTTTTTATTTTGAGGAAAAATACATCGAGAGCTCCCTTCAAATGCTGAAAAATGTTTTGCCTGAAATTGAGCATTACCCACCCGGATGTTCAAATTGGCTGGATTTAATGATGCAGCATACACATTCTTTTTACGAGGTGGTTTTAATGGGGAAAGATGCCTTGAACAAAAAAGAGCAACTCAATGCCCAATACTTACCAAATGCATTGTTTGCCGGCAGTAATTCTGAGAATAATTTACCTTTAACAATCAATAGGTTTGTAAATAATAAAACTATGGTTTATGTTTGTGAAAAAGGCAGTTGCAGGCTTCCGGTTGAGGACACTGAGGCTGTTTTTAAATTGATTAACAAAAAATATTAAATTTATCATGAAAGCTACACTCTTATTTTTTTTCACTTTAACCTTAACTTATACAACTTACAGTCAAATTAATGAATCAGCATATGCAAAAATGCTAGATGCATCATTGGTTGTAGATCAATTTTTTGGGATGTATGGCATTTCAATTGAAGACCTTAAAAACATAAACGGCTCCCCTTATGAAGAAAATTATTTTCAACCCGGTTTCATATATTCAAACAATGAGCTAACTGCTTCAAATATACCAATGCGTTACAATATTTTTGCTGATGAAATCGAAATAAACACCTCTCATGACCCAAATCAACAAAATATTAACGTGTTGGGAAAATCACCGAATGTTTTTGCGAAAATTGGACCGGATGTATATGTTTTTGTTGAAAACCTTTCATCTGCTGACCTAAGTGGTTATTTTAATGTGGCACATGAAGGGGAACATTTTGATTTATACAAAAAATCAAGAGTAAATTATGTTGAAAAACGATTTGCTGAAACCACTTACCAACGCGACCAGCCGGCTCGTTTTGATAGAACAGACACATTTTATCTCGTGAGCAACCGCGGTGTATTTTATGAATTGCCCAATAACCGAAGACGTTTTGTTGCTGTTTTCAAAGAACATGATAAAGAGATTGACACTTATATTAGAAGTAACAGGCTAGACCTTAGAAATGAGAATGACCTGAAAAAAATTGTGAAGTATTTTAATGAGATTTTATAACAATTAATCATCCTAGTTAAAGATGCTTAAGCTTCACTTTAAAACCCTTTTTTTTATTCTAATTTGCTGTAATCTTACTGCTCAGGACAATCAGCTTGAATTTTTTAAAAAATGGCGAAGCCCTGATGGAAGGAATATCGACGTTTATTACATGAGTGATAATAGAAATCTCGATGATGCCCCCTACATTAGAACCATTGGGACACCATACATCAATGAAAATTTTCAACAAACAACAATATACACAACCGGTGGCGAAGTTTATGAAGGGCTATTTATGCGTTTCAATGCTTACCACGAAATCATGGAGTTTAAAGAATTTTTAACTGATCACGATTCATTAATCGGTTTTTTAAATAAAACTCCTGACTTGATTTTAAAAATTGGAGATCAAGAATATGATTTTGTTTTTCATCCTAAGGACACTGAAAATGGAAGTTATTTTGAGGTTCTTTTCAGGGGATTAAATGTTAACCTGTATAAGAAAACCGATAAGAGATTTACTGAAGGTCGCATCGCGAGGACTTCATTTGAAATTGACTCCCCCAGAAGATTTCTCGATAGACATTCTTATTTTTATCTATCGCCTACCGGTGAGTTGATTGAACTTAAAGGCTCTCAGGCCAGAAAATTAAACGCTATAAACCTTGAAAAAATTGAGCTTCAAAAATTCATTCAACTCAATAAGCTCAATTTAAATGAAGAAAAAGATTTAATAAAATTAATAGTTCACCTAGATACTCTTCTTTAATATATTTAATTCTTAAATGAATCCAATGATTTTGTTAACAATATCCCAAGTTTAGTGCTTGAGTTTGTTAAATGCGCCTACCTTCATTAAATTTGCCTTTGTCTTATATCTGAAATAATTTATGGAATTAATTGATGAATACATTGTAAAATACGGAGAAACACTACTTGACTATCTTCCGAACATTTTAATTTCGATTATTATTTTATTTGCCGGCTTATGGGCAATTAAACTAATAAAAAGACTAACAAAAAAACTATTTCAAAATAGAAATTTTGAGCCCACGCTGGAGCGGTTTCTTCTTGATATAATTGGTTGGACATTAAAAGTTTTACTGTTTGTAATTGTCATATCCCAACTAGGGGTTGAAACTACTTCGCTAGTCGCTTTACTGGGTGCCGCCGGACTGGCAGTAGGTTTAGCGCTTCAGGGGTCTTTGGCAAATTTTGCAGGAGGGGTTTTATTGATGATTTTCAAACCCTTCAAAGTGGGTGAGTTTATTGAAGCTCAGGGACAAACAGGAACCGTGAAAGAGATTTCCATTTTTTACACTAAAATGCTCACTGTAAACAACCAACTGGTTGTTATACCTAATGGAAAACTCTCCAACGACAACATCATTAATTTTACCTCACAAGGCAGACGTCGGGATGTTATTACCATTGGAATTTCTTACGACTCAGATATTAAAAAAGCAAAAGAGGTACTTGTTCAACTGATGAAAGAACAGGAAAACATACTACCCGAACCGGAACCTGTGGTGTTTGTAGCCGATTTGGCAGACAGCTCAGTAGATTTGACCGTGAGGTTTTGGGCACTGAATGAACATTTCTGGCCCTGCCACTTCTACACCATTGAGGAAGCAAAATCAAGGCTTGAAGCAGCAGGCATAGTGATTCCTTTCCCTCAAAGAGATGTGCATCACTATAACATTGACCATTTAAAAAAAGAGTAGTTTAATTCTTATCAGTTTTCTTCAACTGCTCAATAAAGTAAGACGGGTAAATACCGGTGTATTTAAAAAAAGCATTTGAGAAGGATTGTGCTGTATTAAAACCACATTCTTCTGCTATGGCTTTAATGGAATAATTTTGAACCTTCTTATCTGCTTTAAGTAAACTCAAACAGTATTCTATCCTTAACTGATTGATGTAATTTGAAAAGTTTTTGTCTTTTTTTAGGTTGACCACTTTTGAGAGGTAAGTGGAATTTGTATTGAATTGCTTGGAAATTTCGTGCAGTGAAATAGTTTTGTCCAGAAACTCTTTGTTTTTTTCAAATTTATCTAACTTTTGAAGAATCTCACTAATTGTCTCAACTGAAAGGTCTGAAGAATTTGAATCTCGCTTTTCAGCATTTGCATCCTGGCTTTCACTCATCAGTTTTTTAAACCTTTCCTGATAGAGTTTGTTCCTTTTATACTGGAAATACAACAAAAACAAAGCAATAAATAATAAAACACAAATCACAATTAGTATTAAAATGTTTCTAAATTTAGAAGATTTCAGAAGGTCAATTTCAGTCTGCTTTTTCCTAATCATTTCAGGAATTACGAAAAACTCACTGGTGTTTTTTTGAATATAAAAAGTAGTTTCTGAATATGAATTGATTTCACGTAGGAACTTATTTAAATACAGGAATTGTGAGGCGCGATCATCTTTGAGTTGGTAATAATCATTAATGGCATTATAAATATCTTTTCTCTCCGGAAATCGTTCATCTTGAAAAGCAAGTAAACTATCAATTTCAAGATAAAGGTTGACAGCCTCCTCTGTATTTCCTTCAGATTGCAAGAATTGAGCTTTGTAAAATTTTGAGAGAAATTTAAAATAGGTAGAACCAGAGTTTGAAACCGCTTTTTCAAAATTATCAAAAGCCATTTGATACTCCCCTTTTTGAAAAAATGCGTGCCCTGTATTCCAAACAAACTCATTGTAGATTGTCTTGTTTGTAATAACCGGTGCTAAATTAAAAGCTTTCTCAATAATTTTTAAAGCCTCATCTGGGTTGTTTAACTTTAAATATGCATTTGATTTTCCCAGAAGCAGCAGAAACTGTAGTTGCACTTCAACTTCAACTCTCTGTTCTTTTAAAAGTTCATCAACTCTATCATAAATAGAAATTCCTGTTTCAGGATTGTTCCAGAATACATTGATTTGAGAAATAATTAAAAGTGAACTAATTTTTAAATCAAATTTTTCTTCATTTTTTGAAAGGTGGTATGCAATCAAAGCAGCATCCAATGCGTTTTTATACTCCTGGGCATCCAAAAAAGTTGTTGACATGCTTAAGTAATCTAATGCACTTGAAGGAACATCCTCAGATAATCGCAGGTTATTTATCAATAAAGAAAGCCTGGTTGTGATTGTATCATCTGAATATTCCAGAGACTTACTATCAATGATTTTTTCAGTTTGAGAAGTATTAAAAACGTTTGCCTTAGCTGTCACTTCAGGGGAAACCCCACTCTCAACATTAAGAAAGAGTAGGCAAACAACACCCATGAGACAAGAAAAATTAAGGTTTATCACAGCAAGAAATCTCTATAATTATGGCAAGGTAAATAATTTTAACTATAGAGTATCCTTAATACTCCCCATTTCATCTTAATATTATACATAAGCTGATGAGATTTATAAATTCAAGGCATATATTTATAAAATACACCTACAGTAATTTTTCAAACATAGATTAAATTGTACTTTTGTTTATGCCCTTTGAAAATTTAATAACTTAATAATATAAAAAATGAAAACTTTCTTTTTATCGGTTCTTATAGGACTTTTCTTTTTTAACGTACATGCACAGCAAACAAGACAAGCTGCTTTGCTTGAGTATCTTTCACAATACCAGTTTGATAAAACCGTAAAATATGAGGACATCAATCTTGAAACACTAAACTATACCGGAAGTCCTTATGTTAACCCGAGCTTTTTGGCCGGAGAGATTTACCACAACAATCGATTGATAGCAGACAATGTTCCTTTGAGATACAATGCACTTGTTGACGAAATGGAGTTTAAGCCTTCATTTGAGACTCCAGATTCAGATTCCAGTGCATTAATGAAAAGCCCGGAGGTTGATGTGAGAATAGGGAATAAAGTGTTTGTTTTTGTTCCATATCAGGGAGGAGTTGAAAAAGGCGGTTACTTTGAAGTACTGCTAAGAGGAGAGAGGCATGATTTGTTTAAAAAATACAACAAGAGGTTTACTCCTGAGCAAAAAGCAACGACTTCTTTAACAAGAGATGTTCCGGCCAGATTTTCAGACAATCCGGTTTATTATTTAGTCCTGCATGACGGGCGTTTTGTAGAAATTCCATCCAGACCCAGAAATTTTTCAAATGCTTTTATTGGAAAAGAACGGGAAATCTCCAACTATATTAGAGATAAAAACCTAGATGTGAGAAATGAAAGTCACATCATTCAAATTGTGAATCACTATAACACTTTATAAAAAAATATAAAATGAATAAGGTGTGTTGATTATACCAACACACCTTATTCATTTACTTTTTGCATTTAAAATAAAAATTTTAACATTAATATGTAAGTTAATTAACAAGTGACTTTAGATAAAAGTTTTATATTCGCACTTGTCTTTTTTAAAATTCTAATAAAACTATTTCCCAAATGCTTAGATTAAAATCAATTGCGCTTATTACAGCAATTTTATTAACCACACCGCAGTTTGCACAACAATATCAAGAAATCAATTCACAAAATGGTTCAAATGCCAGTCTTGATTTACAAAACTTCACTACAAGAGCGAATCAATATAACAGTCAAAATACTACCGGAACTCCTTATTTGAATGAGCATTTTGAAGGTGGAAGCTTAATAAACGAGAATACTGTAGTTGCTTCAAATGTATATTTGCGCTACAATGCCGTTCATGACGAATTTCAAATCAAACAATCCCCCAACGAAAGAGACGACAGGGTTCAGGCAGTTAGAAAAGCTCCTGAGGTTTATGTGAAAATTGGAGATAACATCTTTACCTATGTAATTCCGGGTGATGGTGTGGGAGGTTACTACAACGTTTTATTTGAAGGTGAAAAAATAAACCTTTATAAAAAATATACTAAAAAGTTTGTTGAAGGACAAAAGTCAGTCAATATGATGACAGGAAATGTTCCAAACAGGTTGGTCAATGAAAGTGCCTATTACATAGTAAACAGTAAGGGAGAGTTTACCGAATTGCCAAACTCACGCAATAGAAAGTTTCAAGCAATAGCCGGTGACAAAAGAAATGATTTGAGAAAATATGCTAGCGCCAACAACCTAAACATCAACAGAGAGGAAGATTTAATACTTTTGGTTGAATATTACAACAACACTTTTTAGCCCCCGATAAAATCTTTTAAATAATACGGTTCAAAATAAGCGACATCTTCAAAGTCGCTTTTTTTGTACTTATAATCGGCTAGAGAGGCCATATCATTTGCTGAAGGAAGTTTAGCATCAAGAAAACCTGCATTTGGGTGATTGCAGACCGGTTTAAACTTTTCATTGGCATTTCCCAAAAAAATCACCTTGCCTTTTTCAAGGTATTCGGCAAAAGAATTTTCATCAAGTATTACTGCTTTTATCTTTTCCAGTTTGTTTTTATTGCCATCAAAAACACAGGCATAAACCTCCATACGTCTTGCGTCGAGCATTGGGATGATATAATCAGTTTCGTCGGTTACCTCATAAGCAAAAGCTTGAAGTGTATCAATCGAAACTAAAGGAATATCCAGTGCAAAACACAAACCTTTGGCTGCTGAAACACCGATGCGTAAACCCGTGTAAGAACCGGGGCCCCTGCTCACAGCGACAGCATTTAATTGTGACTTAGAAACCTTTGCCTGTTCAAGAGCCTTTGAAATGAACCCGTGTAAATTCTCTGAATGGGAGTAATTTTCCCTGTTTTCTTCCTGTAAAGCAATGGTTTTACCGTCCTTAGAGATGCTTACAGAGCAGTTGGTCGTGGTGGTTTCAATACAAAGAATGTAGGCCATTTCGGTAAATCAATAATTGAAGTGCAAAGTAAAAGAAAATTTAAGAGGAGATGGAATTAATTTCATATTTAGTAACGTTGGAGAATGGAAAAATGCCACTAAGACTCTAACCTGCCTGCCGCAGGCAGGGGCACAAAGTTTACACAAAAAGTAGAAAAGCTTCAGCTCACCTTTCGATACTTCGACAGGCTCAGTGCATCGCTCCACTCAGGGACAGTCTTAGGAGCAGTCTTATTCCTTTTTGGTTACTTCAATTTTATCTCCGCCTCTGAGCGACTTGGTCACTGTGTTGTAGGGACCGATGATGACTTCTTCTCCTTCTTCAAGCCCTTTTACAATTTCAATATACTGGTTGTCCTGAATACCGGTTTCAACTACTCTTAATTTGGCTTCGTCCCCGCTTTTGATAAAAATACATTCAAAACGCTCAGAACTGAGTAAATCTCTAGAGACAGTTGTTTGTTTGGTGGATGAAGTATCGGTTTTAATAACTATAGAACTAATTGGAACTCCCAACACATTTTCCCTTTTATTCGTAATAATGTCCACAGTCGCGGTCATTCCCGGCCTGAACGGGGAAAAGTTTTCGGGTCTGTCCTGGACTAAATCTTCATAAGACTCCGGAAGGATTCTCACTTTTACTTTAAAATTGGTAACCTGGTCTGCAGTCAAAGTTTGTTCGGCTGAATTTGCTATTGAGGTAACAATGCCTTTAAATTCCCTTCTCAAATAAGCATCAACTTCTACTTTTGCAGAATCGCCGATGTTTACTTTTACAATATCATTTTCGTTTACATCGACCTCTACCTCCATACTGTTCAGGTTGGCTACTCTCAGGATTTCAGTTCCAGCCATTTGCTGAGTTCCCACTACGCGCTCACCCAGTTCAACACCCAGCTTTGAAATTGTCCCGTCGATGGGGGCATAAATGGTTGTTCTAGCGAGGTTATCACGTGCTTCATTAACAGTTGCCAATGCACTTTGAATATTGAAATAAGCAGACTCTTTAGAAGCTTTTGCAGATTCATAAGCTGCTACTGCCCTGTCCCATTCGGCTTTGGATATAACACCTCTGTCAAAAAGGGTTTTGTTTCTGTTGTAATTCAACTCAGCCTCATTGAGTGCGGCTTGGGTCTGGTTGTACATCGCCCTCATATTTTGATGAGCTGCCTGTGAGCGCTGCAAACCGGACTGGTATAAATCGGGATTGATTTTAACGAGCAAATCACCTTTTTTCACCTGTTGTCCTTCAATGATAGGCAGTGCAATAATTTCGCCAGATACTTCCGAAGAAATTTTTATTTCAGTTTCAGGCTGGATTTTTCCGGTTGCTGCAACTGTTTCAATAATGGTAATGGGCTCAATTTTTGAAATTTCAACTTCTTTGAAATTTCCGGTTTTCCCAAACCATCCTTGTTTTTTACCAACAATGAGTATTAAAATAAGTACTACAATAACTGCGATGATGATTTTTGTTTGCTTGTTCATAATCCTAAAGATTAGTATAATGGTATTCCAAAGTACAATTCAAGTAATTTTAGCTTGAAAATGTAATCGTATTTAGTTCTTAAAACTTCTGACTGTGCATTTTCATAACGCAGCAAGGCTTGACTAAACTCAAACGAGTTGATGATGCCCACCTCAAATCGCTCCCTAGAGTAATCATAGGCCTGTGATTGTGCATCTTCGGCTACCAAGGCTGATTCATAGGCTTTTTTGGCGCCTTGTAAATCGGTGTAGGCCTGATAGACGTTAGACTCAAGGTCAAGCTCTGCCTGTTCTTTTTGCAAGTTGGCTCTTTCAATATTGATAAAGCTACGCTTTACGTTATTGCGTACAGCAAACCCATTAAAAATGGGCACCTGAAGCTGTAGCCCTACCCTAGTTCCGGCATTGTCTGAAAACTGTTGTGAAAAAGAACGGTCAAAAAAATCGTTATCAATCCAACTGGTGCTGTATCCCGCAAAAGCAGTCAGTGTGGGTGTATAAGCTCCTCTGGAAATTTGCAATTCCTTTTCAGCAAGCATTACATTTTGCTCAGCTATTTTGGTTTCAAAACGGGTTTCTTTAGCTTTTTGAATGATGGCAGATACCGGCTGCTCTAGAATGGATGAAATGGGTATTTCATATTCGTCATCTGCAATATCAAAATTTTCATAGTCTTTTATCAGCAGGATTTGAGCCAGGTTAATCAAAGCAATCCTAATCTGGTTTTCTGCAATCACTATTCTTTGCTCGTCATTGGCCAATGTTGCTTTAATTTCAAGCAAATCACCTCTTGGAATTACACCGGCATCTACAAGTTCATTGGTTTGTTGCAATTGTTGTTTTGTAATTTCATTCTGTGATTTTAGCACTTTTAAGTTTTCCTTATTAAAAAGGATTTGCAGGTAGGCATTGGCTACAAAAAGTGCAATGTCGTCTTTCATTTTATCAAGATTGTATTGCCCGGCTACCTGGGCCATTCTTGCATACTGCAACTGCCTGATGTTTCTCAAGCCGTCAAATAATGTAACATTTGTTTGAATACCTGTTGAAAATGAAAGAAACGAAAAACTTTCAGAAACGTTGGTTGCTGGGTTGATGTTGTTTCCTGTATTTGAGGTAAAGGTGGCATTTCCGTTCAAATTTGGGAATAATCTGTAAAATGCGTCACTCTCCTGTATGTCTGCCAGTTTTAAATCCAGTTCAGATTGTTTGATGGTGATATTATTTTCAATAGCATAAGCTACTGCTTCTTCCAAAGTCCATTGTTTTTGTTGTGAAAACAACTGAATGGCTACTAATATCGCAAAAGTGGTTAGGACTAATTTTTTCATAATTACAATGTCAATGAATATGTCTTTAACTATTTCAATTTGTTACAAAAAAAGTTAACGGGTTGCAAAAGGTGATACTATAGGGTTCCAGACTTTAACTTTGTCATCTTTTGAAATTCCGCTTTTTATTTCCACATAAATACCATCGCTTATGCCAAGTTCTACTTCCCTTCTTTCAAAATTTTGGTTTCCATTTTCAATTTCCACAAAAGGTTTTTGGGTTGTACCGTCAAATTGAACTAAGCTTTCTTTTAGAGCTAAAACCTCATCGGCCCTTTCAAGGATAATTGACGCGTTGGCACTCAATCCGGCCCTGATAAATGTGGAGTCGAGGTTTTGAAGTGTTCCCCTGATTTCAAATTGAATGGCACCGCTTTCAAGATTTCCCTTTGGGGCGATAAAATCCAATACGGCATCAAAAGTTTTATTATCAATTGCTCCAACTGTAATTTCCAAAGGGAGTCCTTCTTTGATTTTACCTACTTCAGATTCGTCCACCTTACCTTCAAAAATCATATTGGTTACATCGGCTATGGCGGCGATGGTGGTACCTTCGTTGAAGTTATTGCTTTCAATCACCTGATTGCCTACTTTCACGGGCACTTCCAGCACCATTCCGGAAACGGTGGCCCTGATTTCGGTATTGGCTGAACTCCCCAAGCCTCTGGTTGTTCCGGTTTTAACTATATCGAAGGTTTGGCGTGCAGCGTTATAAGTTTGTTCTGCCTGCAGGTATGCCACTTCAGCCTGCTCAAAATCGTTTGCTGAAATAACCCCTCTTTCAAAAAGTGTTTTTTGTCTTTCAAAGTTTCGCTTTTGGTTGTCCAAAGCAATTTTGGCCGTACTCACCTGGTTTTGGGTACTTGCCAGATTGGTCAGGTTAGGCACTATCCTAAGGCGGGCAATTAAATCACCGGTTTTTACATGCTCCCCCGGCTCAATAAAAATTTCTTCCACAATTCCGGAAATATTGGGCTTGATTAAAACTTCATCCCTGGGTAAAATGCTTCCCGTGGCCACAGTTCTTTTTACGATGGTTTTGGTTTCAGGGGAGTCTGTTGTGTAAATCGTAGGGTCTTGTGCATTTTTTTGGTACAGATAATACAATGCCCCCACAAAGGTGACAACGATGACTAAAAGAATGATGATGGTGACTGATTTTTTCATTGTTTGAAGGGTCTATTTTATTTATTCGGTTCTTAATGCGTCTACTGGTTTTACTTTTATGGCGTTTTGTGCCGGGATGAGTCCGGCCAATAATCCTGAGAGTACTAATATGGTAAGTGCCACCCCGATTACAAACAAATTTACACTGGGGTTGGCAAACATGGTATCGGGTGACGGATTTTGCTCAAGTACTTTATTCACTATGGCCAGTAATCCTGTTGCCATGGCTATTCCGGCCATACCGGAAAGGATGGTTAAAAATATGGATTCCAACAGCACTTGTGAGCGGATGTTCCATGGGGTTGCCCCCAAAGCCCTGCGGATCCCGATTTCTTTGGTGCGTTCTTTTACAACAATCAGCATAATGTTACTGATGCCAATAATTCCGGAAAGCAGGATCAAAATTCCGACAAAGTAAGCAATGGCATTGAGTGCAATGAACAAACCGTTGACTTTACTGTATTCCACAAACAAATCAAAATGGCCTATGGCCCTGTCATCATCAGGGTGGATGCTGTGTCTGGATTTCATAATTTCAAACACGGTTTCTTTAAGGTCTGTAATAGAAGCGTGGTCGTGAGCTGTAATTGCCATCCAGCCCACTACATCTCCCCGGTTAAACGCTTGTGAAAAGCTGGTGAAGGGAACAAATATTTCTTTCTGGCCTTCTTCCACATTGCCGCTGTTGTTGCTTTTTCTTCGGTAAGTACCAATTACCATAAAGTTGACCTCATTGATTTTGATGTACTCTCCAATGGGGTTTTCTCCGGGTTCAAACATTTCATTTCTAACTGCTTCACCAATTACGGCGACTTTTCGTTTTTCGTGGATGTCAGCATAATTGATAAATCTTCCCGAGGTAACGTGCATTGGCTGCTGCTCGATGATTTCGGGGTAATCGCCATAGACATTGTATGCGCCTGTTTGCAGTCCGCGCACCACATTATTTGCTCCACCGAATCCACCGAGCTGGTTTCTGGGAGAAACATATTTTAAATCCGGAAGCTGATTTTTTAAAGCCTGGACATCGTCTATCCTGAAGTTGTAACGACGACCTCTGGGCAAGCCTTTATAAGGTCTTGAGGCAGTTTGCGACCACATAAACATGGAGTTAGTAGCTGTACCTTCAAAACCCTTTTTCACTCCGTTTTCCAATCCTTTGCCTGCGGCAAGCAGGATGACCAAAATAAAAATCCCCCAAAGCACACCAAATGCCGTGAGCAGCGTCCTGAACCAGTTTGCACTGAGGGCTTCCAAAATTTCCTGCCAACTGTCTCTGCTAAAGAGTTTACTCATCGTTAAGGGCTTCAATGGGTTTTATACTTGCTGCACGGTATGCAGGGAAAAAGCCTGCAACGGCTCCGGCAACGATTAAAATAAACACTGTGATTAATGCAGTTGTAAAGTCTACAGAGGGGTTTAAAATATAATTCATTTGTATGTGTGGCCCAACGAGTTCAAGCAACCCGAGGCCAAAAATCAATCCGGTAAAACCTGCTATGGCTGTGATAAAAATGGACTCGTGCAGTATCATCCCGACAATCGACCAGGGTTCAGCACCAATGGCTTTTCTGATACCGATTTCCTTGGTGCGTTCTTTTACGATAATGAGCATAATGTTACTCACCCCTACCACACCTGCGATTATAGTGCAAATGCCCACTCCCCAGAAGAATATACTTATCATATTGTTCAGACTGTAAAACCTTTTGGCGTTCTCAAGGTTGCTGTTTACAGTCACTGCACGAGTATCAGTGGGCGCAATGGTGTGTCTGGTTTTTAACTGGTTTGTGAGTTGGGCTACAAACTCTTCAGATGCTTTTACATCTTTTTCAAAATTGCCGGTACTATGAAGTGTAAAAGACAGGTTTCTGATATTTTCACCGGCATTATAAACGCGTTGGCTTGTTGAAAGTGGCATATAGATCCTAGATTCTTCCCGTTCACCACCCGGGTCTGTAAACACGCCCACTACCTTAAACTTGATGCCGGTTATATCAATGTATTCATCAATAGCGTTTTTTCCCTTGAACAAATCAGTGTAAACTTTGTGACCAATGACTGCCACTTTCTCATAATTTTGATGATCCAAAAAATTGAGGAATCTTCCTTTGGTCATGGAGGCGTTTTCAATAAACTGAAAATCAGGCTGCACTCCCTCTATTCGGTAACTGTTAGACTCATTTTCATAAACGGTAAGCCCGGACCATATCCTGAACATGGACGATTTGTATTCCAATTGGTCCTGATATTTCAGCACTGTTTGGTCAAAATCTTGATTTTTAAGCTGAATAAACCTTCCGGGATTCAGGCCTTTGTAGCCTTGTGAGGTCACTCCAGTCCAGACGCTGATTCGATTTTCGGCATCGCGTTTAAATTCTTCGGCAACACCGTTTTCCATTCCTTTTCCAATGGCGAGCAGGATGACCAAAATAAATATCCCCGAAGCTACTGAAAGCCCGGTAAGGAAGGTTCGCAATTTGTTTTTGCGAATGGCTTCAAAGATTTCCTGCCAGCGTTCCAGATTAAACATGGTGTTCGGCTTTAGCTCTTACTTGCTTTACGGGGGTATCGTCGATAATCAAACCGTCTTTCAGGTGGACAATTCGTTTGGTCATATGTGCAATGTCATCTTCGTGGGTAACGATTAAAATGGTTTTGCCTTCATCATTGATTCCTTGGATGAGCTCCATCACTTCATAAGAGGTTTTGCTGTCAAGTGCCCCTGTGGGCTCATCGGCAAGAAGTACTTTGGGATCTGAAGCCAGGGCACGAGCAATTGCCACACGTTGTTTTTGCCCTCCTGAGAGTTCGTTGGGCAAGTGGGCCGCCCAATCAGCCAGTCCCACTTTTTCGAGGTAGTGCATCGCTCTATCATTGCGTTCATTGCGTTTCATCCCTTGATAATAAAGTGGCATGGCTACATTATCAATGGCACTTTTATAATTTATCAAGTTAAACGACTGAAATACAAACCCAAGAAATTTGTTCCGGTAACGGGCAGCCAGTTTTTCATTCAGGTTTTTAATAAGCACCCCATCCAGGGTGTAAGTACCCTCATCAGCTTCATCAAGTATGCCCAGGATGTTTAGCAGTGTTGATTTTCCCGAACCCGATGATCCCATAATGGAAACCATTTCACCTTCCTTAACGGAAAAATCAATGCCTTTTAAAACGTGTAAGGAGGTGCTGCCGGTTTTATAGGACTTATGAAGCGATTTTATTTCAATCATACTATTGTAAAATTTTAATCAGGGGGATGGGTTAGGCAATGTAAGTAGTCTACAATATTATAGATAGTTACACAAAAAAGTGTGAAAGAGATGTTAATTTAAAATTCCACCATATCTTGAAAGATTCTTTTCACTCTTCTTCTTCCGCCGTTGCGGATAAAATGAAAAGATTGATTAATGGTCTTATGATTCCAATTCTTCACTTTTAGCTTTTTGTCTGCTTTTATAAACTACATATCCAATAATTCCTACCATTATATAAGGAAAAGCCATCAGGTAAAGAATTCCATTGTTCATTCCTTGTGCGGCTGCTCCGTCTGCATCAGATTCAAGAACGGCCCTACACATGGCACACTGGGCTTCGGCATTTGTAATTCCCAAAAGTGCAATAAATATGGATATGTATATTATCTTTTTCACTAATAATAAGGTGCAATCATTATATACACTATCACTCCCGTTACGGCCACATACAGCCAAATGGGGAAAGTGATTTTTGCTATTTTTCTGTGTTTATCAAAACGTTGTGACAATGCTTTTACAAAAGTAATCAGCACTAGAGGTATAACGGCGATGGAGAGCAAAATATGCGAAATCAGGATAATAAAATACACTGTCCTGATAGCACCTTCGCCTCCAAAAGGTGTTGAAGATGAGGTCATGTGATAAATCACATACATCACCAGGAACAAGGCTGAAAGACCTATGGCCAGTTTCATCAGGTTTTCGTGGGCTTTGCGGTTTCCTTTTTTTATTTGAATCACACCAACCACCAGTATAAGTGCCGTAAAGGCGTTAATGGTGGCATAGATGGGCGGTAAAAACCCCAGGCGATCCACCCCGGGAATTTCAATTTTAACGGTGAATAAAACGGCTACTGCCACTGGAATTATAACAGACAATGCAACTATCCACCTGTTGTATATTTTTTCTTTTTGAGTTAAAGCGTTTGTCATTTCAGCAGTTTTTTGATGTCCTCTTTGAGCATTTCAATTTCGTTGTCTTCCAGTCCGTTGTAATAGATTTTCGGATTACCAAATTCGTCCAAACGGGAACGAATGAAGCCGTCTTTGTCAATAAGCGCAAATAGTCCCGAGTGTTCAAATCCTCCGGGTGCATATTCAGATGCTGCGCTGTAAAGCTTGAACCCCTCATTGGAGAGCTTATAAATTTCATCTTTGTCACCGGTCAATAAATGCCAGTTGGGATGGGCCACACCAATGTTTTCGGCATATTGTTTTAAAACTTCGGGGGTGTCATGTTCGGGATTGATGGTAATGGAAGCAATACCCACATTGAGGTTTGTATAAAATTCATCTTGAATTTTTTTCATATTCTGCTTCATGATGGGGCAAATGCTGGGGCAGGTGGAGAAGAAAAACTCAACCACATAGACTTTTCCTCTGTATGTGTTGTTGGTCACAGTATAGCCTTTGTGGCTTTCAAATGAAAAATCGGGCACCTGATTCCCTTTGTAAAAATCGGGTCCGCTGAGGCGGCTACTGAATTCACTCACCGCCCAGATTCCAAAAACCAGGATGATGAATGAGATGCCGACGTATGAATATTTTTTAGCTGCCATTTTCGGGGTTTATAGTGTTGTATTTTTTTAGTGCCATTCTGTATTCTGCTAAAATAACTTTCACATCGTCCTTGAGCCTGTTGTTGATTTCGGCTACAGATGAGATGTCATATCCATAAAGCAGACCCACATCTTTATCGTCATCTCGACCGCGGAGGTTTTGATTTTTGTCAACAATAAATACTTCGCCAATGGAGGCATTTTCGTCCAGACTCAGGTTGGTTTCCATAGCGTTGAACACGGAATGAATTTCTTCCGGGGAACCGAAAACAAAATGCCATTTGCTTGTATTTTCGATTTTTTGGAGTTCCAATAACAATTCCTCAACAAGCTCCTCACTGCCGTTTTGCAATACGACCACAAACTGAAGGTCTTCAAATTGATGATAAGGTTTGTAAATTTTGTGAGTGAGATTAAAGATATGACCGAATTTTGAATGGATGTCATTTCCGAAAAAGCTAAGAATTGTAATATTGCCAGACAAACTTACCTTCTCACCGTCAACTGTTGAAAAGTTGTTTAGGTCTTTGATGTTATTAGTGAGCACCGGTAGTTTGGCAAAATGATTTACCCCTGTGGACAAAAACAAATACAAGGTGATGGGAAGTATAAACAGAACGCCTAAAACAAGATATTTTTTAACCATCGTGTGGAGTAATTTTCGGATTACAAAAATAAAAAAAGCCCTGCAATAAGCGGGGCTTTTAACTATATATTTAACTAAGATTAAAAGTTGTATTTAATAAAACCACCTTTGAGGACTTCATGAATGTAGTCGCCTTCTATTAGGAGTATAAAACACAAATAGGAGACCAAGAATACAGTTGTCCAGACCACAGATCTTCTAAGTCCTTTTGTTTCTCCTTCCATGTGCATGAATGTCCAGGTGATGTAATAGGCCTTGTAGATAGTTAGAATGATAAAAGTCCAGTTGAGCAATGACATGGCCAAAAATTTATTGTCCACCATTACCTGAGGCTTAATAATACCTAATACAACTTCAATGATCGTAGCAATAGAAAGCAAAGCGAATACAAACCATATTCTTTTTACTGTATTTCCGTGTGATGCGTCGTGTGCCATATTAATATCTTATAAAAAATTATACCAAGTAGAAGAAAGTAAATACAAATACCCAAACCAAATCAACAAAGTGCCAATAGAGTCCTGATTTTTCAACCATTTCATAACTTCCTCTTCGGT
This sequence comes from uncultured Flavobacteriaceae bacterium, assembly GCA_964469175.1. Classification (GTDB taxonomy): domain Bacteria; phylum Bacteroidota; class Bacteroidia; order Flavobacteriales; family Flavobacteriaceae; genus Planktosalinus. Next base: position 21,096 of record CAYXXY010000025.1, on the reverse strand, counting down.
CATAAGTACCCAGAAGTACATTTAAGAAAATAATCAGATTGATCATTACCCCCATCAAAACGTGAAACCCGTGGAATCCAGTAATGAAGAAGAAGTAATTTCCAAACAAAGGATGTCCATACTCATTGCGATGCAAATTTGCCCCTTCAACAACCCTAACAGCATCACTGTTTAGTCTGGCAATAGACTCCTCTCTGCTTAAAACAGTTGGGTGGCCTGTGTCATCCAGTTTTTGAATCCTGATTAAATAATTATCATTTGCAGCAAATCCTGCTTTAATATCTTCAATTGTATATGTTGGAAGTGTTTTGTCCTTAACAAACCATATGCCTGTACTACCGTCGAGGGCTTCTCTTTGAGTAGACTCCAAAGCTATATCGCTTAGCGCCACACGTTTGCCGTCTGTATCAAGGAATTGAAGGATTCTGCCTCCTTTAGTTTCTACAGCACCATAAGTTCCCTGGATGAAGTTTTTCCATTCCCAGGCTTGTGAACCCAAGAAGACAATACCACCCAACAAGGTCAAGGCCATATAAAAAACCACTTTGCCTTTTTTCAATTGATGACCGGCATCAACCGCCAGCACCATCGTTACCGATGAAAAAATAAGGATAAATGTCATCAATGCCACATAGTACATGGGTGCATCTACACCGTGCAAAAAGGGAAAGTGATTGAACACCTCGTCGGCAATGGGCCAGGAGTCAACAAATTTATACCTTGAAAAACCGTATGCAGCAAGAAAAGCAGAAAAGGTCAATGCATCTGAAAGGATGAAAAACCACATCATCATTTTACCATAACTCGCTTTTAAAGGTGGATTTTCCCCACCGCCCCAGGTTTTACCTTCGGTACCTGTTTTAACAACAGTAGCTTCCATAGATTGAATTTGGTTTTAAATAAGGGTCAAAAATAAGCATTTTTATTATCTAACGAAATAGAAAAATAAAAACAGATAAATCCACAAGAAATCCACAAAGTGCCAAAACGTTTCAGCGAGTTCAATTCCAAGGGTTTGACCGTTATGATACTTTTGTTTAAAATGATTATAAATTACGACCAATATAGCGATTAATGCTCCTATAATGTGAGCAATATGCAAAATAACGACCAGATAAATAAACGAAGTAGTGATTGTACTTTGTTCTCCAGTGAAAAAGTAGCCGTCTGCAATAAATTGAGAGAAGCCTTCAAACTGAAAATAAATAAATAATACCCCCAGGATAAAAGTGGTGATCAGTAGGACCATTCCCTGTCTGTGTTTTTCTTTTTGAACTGAAACACGTGCCAGATATATTGTCAAACTACTAATCAAAACAATAAATAAACTGATATAAAATGCCTGGGGAATAGCAAAGCCGGAAATCCAGTCCGGGCGGCTTTTACTAATGACATATGCACTGGTGAGTCCCGCAAAACTCATTGTCATACTGATCATTGCAAACCACAGCATCATTTTTTTTGCGCGGTTTTTCTTTACTTCAGGGGTGTCGTCTGTGTATGCCATTATCTTATAAATTTATCTGCTACATATAAAATCTGGAGGAGCGTGATATAAGCCACACTTACCATTAATAATTTTCGGGCAGCTTCCTGTGATTTTTCCTTGTACAATTTTACTGCGTGAAACAAAAACCAAATGCCAAGCAAAAATACTAAAACCCCGGTTAGGGGCGTGATGTAAAACTTACCGGTGACCCCCAACACGGGAATCAATGAAACCAGCAATGTCCAGATGCTGTACAGCACGACCTGTATGGCTGTTCCGCGGTCGCGTTTGCCGTTGGGAAGCATAAAAAATCCTGCCTTTTTGTAATCGTCAAACAAAAACCAACCGATGGCCCAAAAATGCGGGAACTGCCAGAAAAATTGTATCATAAAAAGAGTTCCTGCTTCTATTCCGAAATTTCCGGTAGCTGCCACCCAGCCCAGCATAAAAGGAATGGCCCCGGGAAATGCACCAACAAACACTGAAAGCGGTGTTTTGGTTTTGAGCGGAGTGTAAAGGCTCACATACATAAAAATGGATATGGCGCCAAACATGGCCGTTTTGGGGTTGATGACATATAACACCGCAATACCCAACAGGGTAAAGGTAGCGGCAACGATAAAAGCTGTTTGTACAGACATCCTGCCGGAAGGTATGGGTCTGTTTTGGGTGCGTTTCATCAATGCATCCAAATCTTTTTCAACAATTTGGTTAAAGGCATTTGAAGCACCTACCATAAAATATCCGCCAAATGCCAGAAGCACAATGGCTAAAGGATCTAGAACATCTGCACCAAGGAAATACCCTGCGATGGATGAAAATACAACACTTACCGAAAGGCGTACTTTAGTAAGTTCTAAAAAATCCCTGACAAGTGTGTTTGAAGTGGCCTGCAATTTTCCGGTTTCCAATGTTATGAGCGATTTACTTGACGTAAAAAACGCTGCAAAGATACTTCAAGGAGAGAGGTTAAACAATATTTAGAGAGAGATAATTTGTTTTTAACAACAAGGGTAGACTATCAATGTCTGTTTGATGAATATTCAATAAAAAATATCAAAATAGGCTTGTTCAGCTTGAGACAGTTTTTGGTTTTCTCGCAAAGTCGCCAAGGCGCGAAGAATTCAGGCTCTTTATTGATGCAATAGATATAATGTTGTTCTCAGAAAGCTAATCGCCTGAATTTAGGATAGCTAAAAATCATAGTACCAGTTAAAAATATCGGTTCTAATTCCAAAGTTAAACCAGGTGGTGGAGTTTTTAAATTCTGTTGCGGTGTTTACCTGTGGGTTAAAATCCCTGTAAATCAGGCTGGCATAAACTTTTAGATTGGTAGAAGGATTGATTGTGTAACCCACCTGAAACTCTCCATGAAAAATGGAAGTGCTGTTTCCCTGTCCCACTGATAAACCGGTATCTGCGTTTCGGTCGCGCTCTGAGCTATAAATATCCCCCCCATATGCAAAGCTGTCTTCATCGGTATTAAAATCAAACCCTTTTTCGCCAAAAATCAATTTGGCACTTCCAAAGAGTCTTCCTTTTTCATAGCGTGCAATAGCTATAAACTCACTAAAATTTGCCCCCCACAGGTGTGACATAGACTGGTTGTTGTGTCCATAGTTTAGCACAATGGTGTTGTGGGTATAGGTAAAAGGTCTCACCCGGTTGTATTCAGCTTGAAGATACAGGTTATCTATACCAAAAGGTTTGAAATACTTAAAGCCCAACTGATAGCCGAGTTTGTTTTTCCAGCTTTTTTCACCTCCAAAAACATCACTGGTTGAAAACTCATCGATGATCCACTGGCCGTACATCAGGAACTGATCTGAGAATTTGTACTTGGCACTTAGACCAATCAGTGCATTCCCTGAACGGGGTCCTGTGGAGAACTCTATGGCTCGGTAAAAAATAATGGGGTTCAGGTAATTGACATCTATTCCCCTGTCGTTGCTATTGTCCCAAAGCACACTCTCAAACAGGCCGATATTAAGCCTTTTAGAGATGTTGTAGCTCAGGTAATGTGTGGCCATATACTTGGTTGTAAATGCTCCGTCGATAGTAGCCTCTTGTCGCACATCTCTTAGAGACATCCAAGTATTGGTATATTTTAATTTCCAAAAAGTGGTGTTGAGTTTAAAAAACGGTGCAGGGCTTGAAACATCACTTATAAACAATGACCTGTAACCATCACCTATAAAATTTTTTGCGTGACCCAATTGCACATTAAACATTTCACCAAGGCTGTAGGATAAATATCCGGTTGCCAAGGGGTAATCATAGGCAGTTTCCCTAAATTCCTTTGCGATTCCAAATCCGGGAATAACGGCCGGGTTTCCACCTCCATCAGCAGCAATGGACTCAGCATAGCGGTTAAAGTAGTTAGCAAATCTTCCTTGGCTTTCATAAATCACGGCATGAAAATTAAGATTTTTTCCTAAGCCTCCCTGAATTACTGCCAAGCGGGTGTTGTTGTATGTATAATCAAAATCGCTGTCTGCTTCTTTACCCAATTGTAAATCCACACCCGGGTCTATGGTAAACCAATAGCCATTTCCTTTGAAGCTCACCATATGTTCGTTCCACCAGTTACGCCCAAACCAGGAGGTTTTGTTTTTGAAGAGCAGGGTATCCCGAGCTTCCATATCAAAGTATTTATTGACCTCTTTATAAGTAAATGGTCTTTGGGCAGTGTGTGCATTGTTGCCCACCTGGTTCATATAAAAATCTATGCGGGCATAATCCTGGTGTGAAAGTGGTATGTTGATGTTGCTGTTGTACTTTTCGTTTGAATAGCCCAGATTTTGGATTTGGTCATATTCATTGGATTTATCTCTTTGCAGGGAAACAATCTCTCTGACATTGGTTGCTTCTTCTGCTGAGTCACTTGGTTGCAGTGGTATTTTTATGGGAAGAGTAAACTGTGTATATGTGGGTCTGGCATTGTAAGTTGCAGGTTGAATTTTGGGGAGTTCATCAAAAACGCGTTCCAGTTCATCCTTTAATTCCTGATATATGGCATCTAGGGCCAATATTTTAAATTTGCCTTCACGGGTAACTTCAAAAAAGACAACCATTTGACCATTATAATTTTCATCGAAAACAATTTGTGGCGTTTTAAAATTGTTAAAAATAAATGTTTGAAGTGTATTGTTGAAACAGGATTTCAGGTTGTGCACCGACTCATTTTCACATTCGGGGAAGACCGGATATTTTTCAAATTCACTACCGGAATCCTGAGCGACACTAAATAAAACAGTTAAGAAAAAAATTAGAGTCAGGGCTTTTTGAGTCATATTTACAATCTATTGTTTGTTGCCGAAAGATACGTTTTTTTATGGTTTTTAAAATGGCTATAAACAAAAACCCGAAGGATTTCTCCTTCGGGTTTTAAACAACTTTAATTGATTTTAATTGACAACGTTGAATACAATGGGCAAGTTAAACCTTACATCCACCTCTCGGTTGTTTTGTATGCCGGGCATCATTTTGGGTATTAGCTTTACTACCCGCTCTGCCTCGCGCTCCAATCTAGGGTGAGGCGCTCTTACCTGTAATTCTCCCAACTCTCCTTTTTTATTGATTATAAAACTCACATATATTCTCTGGTTACCGGTTAGACCAAGTTCACCGGCAAGCTCTGTATTAAATCGTCTTAGGATAAGTTTTCCGATTTCAGCAGACATACATTCCCTTCTTTGATTGTTGTCTGTCAACATTTCACAACCGGGAAATACCGGCACTCGCTCTACGCCAATTAAAGTATAGACGGTATTGTCAACCGGCGCCGGTTCCGGGTCTGGTTGAGGCACAAAAACCACAGGCTTATCAGTATGAATAATTTCCGGTTCAGGGTCTGTATCAATCACTGCATCTGTTTCTACATTCTTTTCTGTGATTATGATTTTATCTGGGTTGACCTTTTTTACAGGTTTTTCAGGCTGAATCTCTTCAACAGGAATTTCTTCCGGTTTTATAACAATTACATCTCCCAGCCATTCTTCAGTATAATCATCAATAATAGGACAAGCAATCATTTGTCTTTCCGCACCATAGGTTCCATTTATAATCAACGCCACCGTAATAATAGATATTACCAAACTCAATTGAAAAAACAAAGTTGAGTTGTAATTCAAATTAGCATCTTTCTTGGTTTTTGGCCCATCAACTTTGTTCTTACTAAAGAACGCCATCATTTTTTGTATTGCTTTCATCTTTTGTGGTTTTAATTTACACAATCAACAAATCAATTAAGGTGCCAAAAAATAAAAAAGCCGTCAAAAAAATTTGACGGCTTGATAATCAACCAATTAATTAAATTAATTTTCTACCTGAAATAGTATTGGCAAGCTGTACATCACGTTTACTGCTTTGCCTCGTTGTTTACCGGGAGTCATGCTGGGCAGTCTCTCAATAACTCTTTTAGCTTCGGCTTCAAGTCTGGGGTGCGGGGCACGTGCCAACACTTCAACTACATTTCCTCTGGTATCAATTTTAAATTGAACAGAAATTCTTTGTCTTCCTGTTAAACCTAAATCGTTAGCCAGTTCAGAGTTAAAGTTTCTTCTAACAAATGCATCGATGCGCTCAGACATACAGTTTTTTCTCTCTTCATTGTTACGCATATTTTCGCAACCCGGATAAACCGGTACGTTCTCGATTACCGCAAAAGGAACGTCCATGATTTCTTCTACAGCTTCTTGTATGGTTTCAATTTCTACAATTTCTTCAAATTGTGATGTTTCAGTAGATTCAATGATAGTTTCTTCAATGTCTTCATCGTCATCAACTACCTCAATAATTTCCGGTGCCGGTGGTGGTGGTGGTGGCGGTGGTGGTGGTGGAATGAATTCAGTGATTGGAATTTCTTCCTCATCATCTTCTTCCAAATTCAACTGACCTATATCAAGCAGGGATTTGTCATAGGTTTTCCATTCAATGGCCTGCCAGGTAATAAATAACATAAGTATCAGTCCTATTTGAAAGAAGAAGATACTGCGTTTACTTAAATCAGCTTTTGGATTTTTTTTAGGCTCCATAATTTTCCTTTTTAATTGTTGCTAAAATATGTAAAATCTATTTTATAATAAAGCTAAATTTTACTTTTTAACTTTATTAAATTGGTTTGGAAATAAATCAACACTAAAACCGCAGTTAGAATGCCCAGACCATTGGCCAGTACATCATAAATGTCAGCTGTTCGGGTTTCAACCAAACTACCTTGCAAAACCTCAATAATTATACCATACGCAAAAGAAAGACAGGCGATTATCATTAATAGTTTTTTAAACCCAGTGGTTTTATAATTTGAAAGACCAAAAAGAAACCACAAGAGTACCAGCAAAAAATAACTCACCCCGTGAATCAATTTATCTGAAACTGCAAACTTTAAATTTGGAATTGACGATGTATTTATTAGAGAGCCAACTGTAATAAATAAAGTAAAAGCAAGTGCAAAAAAAAATAAAACTTTAGGCGCCAACAAGTTCTTTATATGCCTCATGGTCCAACAATTGATCAATTTCAGAGCTGTCTGAAATCTTGATTTTTATCATCCAACCTGCATTGTAGGGATCGGCATTTACCTTTTCGGGTTCTGATTCAAGTTGTTCATTGAATTCAATTATTTCACCTGAAAGTGGTATAAATAAATCAGAAACTGTTTTCACAGCTTCTACTGTTCCAAATACTTCTTCAATTTGCATGGTCTCACCAACTGTATCCACTTCAACATAAACTATGTCTCCCAGTTCTCTTTGTGCAAAGTCAGTTATTCCAACTGTAGCTGTATCGCCATCAATTTTAATCCATTCGTGATCTTTGGTGTACTTTAGGTTTGCAGGTATATTCATTTTATAAGTGTTATAATGGTTGTCTTTAATTAATTTCCGAATGTATATCTCAAAGTAAATCCACTTCTGATTGTTGTTTGCGGAAAGGCTGTTGAGATGGCATATTCTGAAAAGGTATGGTCATAATAAAACAGGGCAGTTAAATTTCTACTCAGTGCATAATCTGCTGTAAATTGAATTCCATATATTGTCTGACCTGCAATTACCTGACTGTTTTCAACATCCAGATATCTGATAATTGTTTTATTGTCTCTCAAAGAAAGGTCAAGTTTAAAATTCAAATCACTTCTCAGCACTTGCTGGTTGCCGCCAAAGCTGGTTCCAATTCTTAAATCCTTAATTCTGTATCCTAGTCCAACAATGTATTCCATACCTTGAATTTCGGTAAGAAGGTTGTTTGCAAAACTAAGTGACAAAGCTCGATCTTTTCTGACTTCTGTCAAAATTCTAATTGAGTTTTGCATTTCAAAGTCAATTTTAAACAGCGGGCTGAATCGTTCAATTAGGTTGACGTTTGCAAGCAGGATTCTGTTTTTAAAGTTTCCGGACTGATCGACCTGGCTTGGATTATTTCGGTCATAGTCTAGGTTTGTTTCAAACTGGTTCACTGTATAGTCAGCACGGTATCCATGTTGAATTGAAAAACGTCTGAAGTTTTGTTTGAACCAGTTTATTTTCATCAAACCTGTATATCTGAGTTCCCAGTTTGGGATGGGGAAGTCTCTGAAAATTCCGGTTTTGACACTGCCCGGATCAGAGCCTTCATATGCAGATAAAAAGGCAGGCAACAAAACTGCCTGGCTATTTTTGCCAAAACCAATTGGGTAACCTTCCTGATCTAAAGGATAGCCGGGGCCTCCATAGAACTCTTCTGCCAGTCTGTTTGCAATGACTATTCTATTGTTTCTGAAATCCTGAAAAGTTTGGGAAGATATTTCATTACTGGTAGTAAAGGCTGTTTTTATTAATACTGTTGATATATTAAAATTACCAAATGCCCTTGGTGTTAAAGACCTATACTGTTCGCCTGTAACTATATAGTTTTCTGCATAAGATTCAGAATAGGTTCTGCTACCGGATAAATCAATTTTTAAATCAGGGAGCAGTTCTATGTTTGTTTGGTAGTCAAACTGTACGTTTTCTATTTCTGTATATTGTTCATTAAACTCAGGATATAGTGTCAGCCATCCGTTTCTTGCTGCCAGTTCCCTGATTTCACCCTGACCTCCAAAAGCAAAACCGGTTGAAGGTCTAAGTGACCCCATAAATCCAACTGAGGGCAGGTAGCCCGGCATATAGATACCGTTGTTTTCCTGATAATTTAACTGAACCCTTTTTACGGCAGTTAAAAGTCCAATAAAGGTGTTGTATGCTTTGTCTCCTCCAGAGAGTCTTGGTGCACCTTGTCCTGCTTGCTGACCTCCTCCAGGAGCCCCGTCTCTTGAGGTGAACGCGGCAAGCCCATCGGCGGCTTCACCTCTACCTCCGGCACCGCCGTCACGGCCTCTGTCGTCGCTTGTACCGGGTGTGTCTCCACCTGTGTCACGAGCACGAGCAGCTGTTGGGCGTCTTTTGGTCAAGCCAATATAACGGTAGAAGTTATTCATATCCAACGTAGAGTTGATTCTGTGTGTATTTGAATTTTGGATTGTATTTCCTAAATCAAAAACGTCAACTGTACCGTCTTCAAGTTCAAGTTCGATATTCCTGAACAAGTCACTGCCTCTTTGCCATTGGTAATTTCCTGTATAAGAATATGTGGCCCTTACAAACCTCAAGAAAGGTACTTTATTGAATGGTAAATCATAATTGACCTGCAAGGTTTGGAAATGCCTGTCGGGAACCCCCACATCAAACAATCCATCCCAAACTCCTATATCGTTGTTAATGATGCCGTTATCGTCAATATAATTTTTAACTATTCTATTGTTTGATGCATTGAAATTAAACCTCAACGAATTGGTTAGATTATAGTTAAGTGCATATTGCCAATCAAACATATAATTACGTTGATACAAGGTGGGCAATCCTAAGTTACCGGGAAGCAGGTTTAGTTCTCTAAATTTTTGCTCGTTGTATTGCCTGATGATGTTTGTGCTTGCAGAAATATTTGTTGGCAAATAATTGAAATTAAAGTCTTTCAATAATTGCAGGTATGGGCTTCTGAACAGTGAGTCATTTTTCTTGAAAGGCTCAACCGGCTTTGGGGTAAAGCTATAGTCATAAGTTGCTCCTAGTCTAACATTTTGCTCAAGCGACTCCTCAATTTCAAAACTTTTGTGATCAATTTGATTGTATGAGTATGAAAGCGTAATGTTTTCAATATCATAAGGCATTGGGGCTTTATTCCCGGTTCTGTCTTTTCTAACACCTATAAAGTTGATGCTTTGCCTTTTTGTATAGTCAATAGACTGCTCTCTAATTTGATTGCGTTCATCGGCATCCTGTGCGTTTGAAATTCTTGTTTCCAATTCAATATCCTGAAATTCGGGGTCATAAAGAGGAGTGACCTGTTCTTCACCAATAGCATAGTTGAATGGCAATTGAATGCCCCAATTGTTTGGTAGCAGTTGTCCTAAATTCACATTGGTTACAACATCATATTGCTGAACGTCTTCCAGGCTTCTTTGGTTTGGTCCTTGCTCTAAGGAGCCAAAGCCAACTGTTGTGCGTCTTCCGATGGCGCTTACATTTGCAAAATCAGCAAGGTTGACATCCATACTGGCAACTGCGGCCCAACCGCCTTCATTATTCAATTCAGAAAGTCTTAACTCATTGAACCAAACCTCACCGCAAATGTTGTTGCCAGTGCTGTTTTTCACCCCGAGCATTATAGTTCTAACTGCTCCAAAACTTGGGTTTCCTTTGATCCCGATTCTCATTTCATTTTCCGGGCCACCTAAACTTCCATCCAGTTCGGCTTCGTCAAAAAACACGACTTGGCTCAAATCAAATGCTTCGGGATTGCCCAACACTCTTGATTTTACTTCTTGAAGGAGTTTTAACGGAAGGTTTAGTCTGTTTTGAATTGGCCAAATTTCTTCCGGATTTGTAGCGCCAAAAGCTGTGGGGTTTAAGGGCACTTCAATTTCATAATAGTTTTGAGTCAAGTCATTTCCTAAACGAATGAAAGCAACAAGGTCACCATCGCTTAAAGCTATTTGATTGACTAAAGATTCGGCGTGAATAAACATTTCCAAGTTTTTATACTGCCGCATATCAATGTTGAAGTTTTTATAAACTGCCCTACCGTCTTCGGGTTCAAGGTCACACACCCTCATTGCCAAAGATTGCTCATTTTGACGGATGTTTGAGTTGTTGTTTATCAGTTCTTCCCTGAAAACCCCGGGAGGCAGTACATAAGGAATGGGTTGCCTGCTTGCGTTTTCTTCGATATTTACAGATTCAACTTCAAAGAGGGTATTGCTATTTTCAGGCAGAATTCCTGAGGGGTGTAAACTTTGTGCAAATCTTCTGTAGTCACCTCTTACTAAATCCAGGGTTCCAAATCTTAATGTAATGTCCTGATCAAAATCAGTCAAATACATTCTCATAAACCTGATTGACCTAAAGTCTGATATACCATTTACAGCTCTTGTTGGCCTGCTTATTGGAATTTTAAACTGCACCCATCTTACTGCCTGGGTTTGATTGTTTTGAAGGTTTACTTCCAGCTCTCTAACATCTGTAATAAATGGGTTGTTGTCAACATCCATTCCGGGATACAAGTCGATATTGTATTCAAAATAGCTGTTTACGGTGTTCATGGTATTGTCGCGGTTGTGATCTTCAACATCGGGTAAAGTTGTTGATCCCCTGTTGGTTTGAGTGACTTCACTTGGGGAGTTGCCCTGGGTACCGTTATAATTTCTATAGCGGTCAACAATGCTACCTTCGGCCTGAAGGAAGTATTCATAGTTGTCTCCGGCCGGGTCATCAAGGCCTGCAAACAATGGGAACAAGGCTGCTTCTTCGGCATCTGATGCACCATCGAGGCCTAAATCCTGATTTGTTCTTTGTTCGCCTTCGGTATCAAAAGCATAAATGAGCGACTGGTTTGTTGGCACTTTACCATAGATTGTTGGTGTGGTGCCCTGGGTTCCACCGTCAGGTGGCAAACCGTTTTCATATTGTTTTCTACCTGTTTTGAGAATGTCTTCAGAAATACTTCCAAGGTTGAATCTAAGTTGCCCGCCGTTATTTCCGGCATTTTCTTCGTAAATAAAGGGGTCTAGCACCCAAAACTGGATGTACTCTACATTTGAGTTTTCAAAATCGGTTGTGGTTAAAGCCCTTGTTATACCGGCCCATCTTGAAGCCGGGTTGGGCAGGGTGTTTGTTCCTCCCGTTGCCGGGTTGTAATTGTATGGTCCCCTCTCACTTGGGAAATAGGACAAGTCCAGTGAGAATATTGCCTGTGTTTGTCCCTGAACGATGTCAGTATCGGGGAAAATTTCATTGATAAAGAGCCTTCTGGTTGCATAAGAAGACAGGTCGTCATTGGTTATTCCGGCAGGTCGTTGAGAGCTGTAAAAAATGGGGTCTATGGTGTACCAGGCAAGCTTTGCCCTGTTGTAGTTGTATGCCGGGTTGTTGTTTTCAAGCTCACCTCCAAAGTCAATTGGTGTACTTGCCAATTGCCAGGAAAGGGGTGCTTTTATGTCCAACAATGTTTGTGAACCTTCAAAATCATCTACATAGACGGTTGTTTTACCATCAAAGTCTGCAACTTTTGGGGATCCGGGTATTAAGTATGCAAACTCGCCTCTCAAAGATAAGTTTGACTCAACATCGGTATCAATGTTGGGCAATCTATTTACAAGTCGTGTTAAGAATGGCACTTGAGTGGAATAATTCAGGTTAAAGCCCATTATTGTGTTGTTGATGGGTTCTGAAGCTAAATTGGTTTTTTGGGTTAATGGTCGTTCATTGAGATTGAGATAAGTACCACCAATCAAGAAATTGTCATTGAATTTGTGTTCAACATGCAAGCCTGTAAAGCGCTTGGTTTGTTGTCCAAAAATGGTGTTGTTTTCTGTTGTAATCTGGATTGGTGTATTTGAATTCAGCAATGCCTGATCGAGAATTTGGACTCTTCCCAGTTGGTAATTAACGGTATAATCAACCCCTTCAACGAGCAATCTTCCACCTGCAGTTACTGTAACAGAGCCTTGCGGGATATTGAAGGCACCAATTGAAATGCCATCAGCACCGGAGGATTTGTATGACCCTTTTAGCTGGAACTTGTTTTTATCGCTTTCCTGTTGTTCTGCTATCACTTTTGTGCTTCTGTACAGGGTTCTAAAAACATATTTGTTTTGGTTTGCGTTGTAGGTGTTTGGCAATTCATAGTTTTCAGAAGCATTTGGACTACTCAGTTTATTAAAGAGGTGTTCTCCAAAAGGTTCAACAGTGGTAAAAATAACCCTACCGTTTTGTGTATCTACGGTAATTCCGGGCAGGAAGTCAAAGAAACCGTCACCGCCTTGTTGCGGGTCATTGTTAAAATTAAGCCGGTCTAAATTAAACACCCTGAGTAGTGTTGTTTGGTCCACATCTTCAGGCAGTGGTGTTGCCGGGAAATCGGCACTTCCGGGTGCCGGAGTGATGTAGTTTAAAGGTGAAGGATCTGTATATAAAATATTTAATCTAAAATCTTCCCGTTCAAGCTGGAAAGCACCAAGGCTATAGATGTTTTTCATCATCAAGTCCCAGATGGGTTGATTGACGTTTACAATGTTACTTTTTAAAAGTTTAACCACAATGTTTTGAGCTTCACCGGGCAGGGGCTGGTTTGGATCGGGATTTGGGTTTGGATCAGTGCCTATACCACCTTCAACATTTGCATTTACCCCGTCATTAGAGAATTCACCTACCTGGTAGACTCTTCCGTTTACTGTAAACTGGTATGCAACTGCCAGAATTTCATCATTGTTCAAACGCTGGTTTAGAGAGATGTATCCCAATTGTCCATTTAGAGTGTATTCATTGGGCATTAGTCTTCTTGCGTTTTCCAGGGTTACATAATCTTTCCCTTCACTCACCTGCACACCTCCAAAACCAGATTGTACCGTTGATACATTTCTTATGTTTTCATTGAGAATCGATTGTTCATTGCCATTGATCCCAAAGGGGTTAAAATCGTTGTTTCTGTTATCCGGAAAAGAATTGGGTGGCCTGTTGATGAATCCACCGGGAGGAAAATTAAGGCCTATTTTTGAGGGGTCAGATTCACCAATATCCTGAATAGCTACTATATTTCTTACATTTTCAGTGGTATTGTTTAGGTTTGTTACCCAAACTTCCATTCTTGTAATTTGCACATTTGAATTGATAAACGGGTATTGTTCCAGGGCTCTGTCATAATTGTCCCTGAAATAATGTGCCAGGAAAAAGTGTCTGTTTTCGTCATAATCGAGCGCAAACACTTCAAAATCGTTGACTGTTCCGCCTCCTTGTGCCACCACGCTGCGTGTTTCAGATTTTTGTTCAGAGAAAACACCGGTTACTCGTGTTCTTCCAAACTGCAGTTCAGTTTTCACACCAAAAAGACTTTGGGCGCCCTGAATCAGTGAACTGTTGAGTGGCATGCTCACATTACCCACTTCTATGGTTTGAATGATTTGGTCTTCAGTGGGAGTGTATTCAAGTTTGATTTGGTTTTGGAAATCAAAGGTTGACTGGGTGTCATAGTTTGCTGTAATTTGCAGGCGTTCACCTACTTTACCCAACAAGCTTAGGCTGATGCGTTGGTTAAAGTCAAAGGTTAAATTGCTCCTGTTTCTGGGTGAGAAAGAGGGGTTGTCTTGTTTGGTGAAGAGCAATCCCAAATCCATTTCTACAGAACCCTGAGGTATAACTTCAATCACATTACCTCCAAAAATGGTTTCAAACAGGTTTGAGTCAACATAGAAGCTGGGCAACAGGTTGCGTTGTTCATCTTCTGCTCCTTCTTTTCTGCCGTCTGCGGCGTCTATTTTGTCTTTGAAATATCTTTTCATTTCCTCCTGAAGCACCAATTCCTGGTACTGCTCAGGAGTTAGGATTAAAGGGTGAGAAATGGAAAAATTGCCCAGCATTTGGTTGTAGATATACATACCGGAGATGGGGTCATAGGTATATTGATTTGATATACTTTGCGGATTAGGCAAGATCATTTGCCCCATGGAATGTCCTGTGCGAATGGTGTCTTGTTCTGTTTGGTTGACTTGTTCAGGGTCCGGTTCTTGAGCAGAAAGTGAAAGACTCAAAAACAGCAAACTTAAAACTAATACAATATGGCTGACCCTAAATTTATTACTGGAGTAATTTTTTGTGCCCAATTTTTATAAATTTTTTAAAGCTAATTTAATTATCGTTTCTACAGTGGCCTCGGGGTTTTCTGAACATATTTTATCACATACCTTTTCAGCTTGTTTTCTTAAAAACCCTAATGTTTCCAAAGCAGATAACGCTTCCTCTTTGTTGGTATTGCTTGTTTTATGAAAAACTTCATCAATTGCATATACCTTTAAAATTTTATCTTTCAAATCCAGGATTACCCTTTGTGCTGTTTTGGCGCCAATGCCTTTAACAGACTGGATGGCGGCCACGTTGCCTAAAGCGATGGCTTCCTTTACCTGATTGGGGCTGAGTGATGACAGCATAGTTCTGGCTGTACTAGCACCCACTCCCGAAACGGTGATGAGCAACCTGAATATTTCACGTTCAAACTGATCTACAAAACCAAATAGCGTGTGAGAATCTTCTTTGACTATCAGGTGAGTAAACAGTTTTACATTTTCAGTGTGGGGAAGGTTTGAAAATGTATTTAGTGAAATATGAACTTCATATCCCATTCCGTTACAATCGATAACAACATTGGTTGGTGTTTTTTCAACAATTTTGCCCTGGATATGGGTAATCATATGTTAACTTATTGTTAAACGCCAAATATAGCATTTTTATTATCAAAACACATTTAGCTTTTTGAGAGATTTTT
This sequence comes from uncultured Flavobacteriaceae bacterium, assembly GCA_964469175.1. Lineage (GTDB taxonomy): Bacteria > Bacteroidota > Bacteroidia > Flavobacteriales > Flavobacteriaceae > Planktosalinus. Next base: position 5,777 of record CAYXXY010000025.1, on the reverse strand, counting down.
TTCATAATTTTTCTCAGAATCAGATGTGAAAAATAATTATACAAACCAGCTATAATTTGATCAGCCGGCAAGCCCTCTTTGCTAAATTATTTACAAAAGTTTTTCATTACAGAAAAACTGTATGTTTTAAATATGCCTGACGTAATTTTTTACTTTTTTTTCTTATTGTTCATTCTGTTTTGCTCTCTCTTTTCCTTTTGCTGGGCATCAATGATTGCTATGGCCGCCATATTAACAATTTCTTCAACACTAGCCCCCAACTGAAGGATATGCACCGGTTTTTTGAGTCCCAACATAATGGGCCCGATGGATTCTGCATTGTTTAGTTCTTTAAGCAGTTTGTAATTGCTGTTTGCTGAATCAAGGCTGGGAAAAATCAATGCATTGACTTTTTTGCCGGCCAGTTTTGAAAACGGAAAATTCTTTTTATGCATTTCCATATTGAGTGCAAAATCCATTTGCACTTCGCCGTCAACTACCAATTCGGGGTTTGTGCGGTGCAGCAGGGCAACTGCCTCTCTAACCTTTTTTGCCCTGTCGTGTTTTGAAGATCCAAAATTGGTATAAGATATCATTGCCATGACCGGTTCCATTCCAAACATTTTCATGGTATAAGCCGTCATTTGGGCGATTTTTGCAAGTTCTTTGGCCGTGGGGTCAATATTGACCGAGGTGTCTGAGAGGAACATTGGCCCGCGTTTGGTCACCATAAGGTTTGTTGCTGCAACTTTGTCCACACCTTCAATTTTACCAATGAGCTCGAGCATTGGTTTTAGTACAGCGGGATAAGACCTTGAATATCCCGTTATGAGTGCATCTGCATCGCCCACATTGACCATCATAGCTGCAAAGTAGTTGCGCTCTCTCATCCACTTGCGGGCATCGTGAAGGGTTACACCGTTTCTTCTTCGTTTTTCCCAGTATTTTTCTGCATAAAAGTTTCTTTTTTGTTCTTCTGTATCGTCTTTTGGGTCGATGATTTGGATATGGGCATCAAAATCAATTTCCTTCATCAATTCCAGTATCACGTCTTTTCTTCCTAGCAGGATGGGGGTACCAATTTTTTCATCGTGAAGTATTTGTGCTGCCTTGAGGACATCAAGGTGGTCTGCTTCGGCAAAAACAACGCGTTTGGGGTCAGTTTTTGCACGGTTGATGAGCAGCCTGACAATTTTATTGTCTGCACCCATTCGTTCATAGAGTTCATCTTCATACTTTTGCCAGTCTGTGATGGGTTCTTTGGCCACACCACTTTCCATGGCTGCTTTGGCTACTGCAGGCGGCACTTTTGCAATGAGGCGCGGGTCAAATGGTTTTGGGATGATGTAATCTCTCCCAAAGTTTAGTTTGGTTTCGCCATAAGCGATATTGACCTGTTCGGGCACGGCTTCTTTGGCCAGTTTGGCTAAGGCTAATACCGCGGCCTTCTTCATTTCTTCATTGATTTTTGTTGCCCTCACATCCAGTGCTCCCCTGAAGATGTATGGAAAACCCAGCACATTGTTTACCTGGTTGGGATGGTCTGAGCGTCCGGTAGCCATAATAATGTCGTCACGGGTTTTTATGGCAAGGTCATATTCAATTTCGGGGTTTGGGTTTGCCATTGCAAACACTATGGGGTTTTTGCTCATACTTTTTAGCATGGCCGGGGTGACTATGTCCCTGACAGAAAGCCCAACAAAGACATCAGCTTTTTTAAGTGCTTCCTCGAGGGTGTCAATTTTTCTGTGTGTTGCAAACTCTGCTTTTTCTGTGCTCAGGTTGGGATGGTCTTTTCTGATTATCCCTTTGCTGTCGAGCATCACGATGTTTTCAGGCTTTGCGCCAAAAGCCTTATAGAGCCTGGTACAGGATACTGCAGCTGCCCCGGCACCACTGATTACAATTTTTACTTTGTGTATTTTTTTGCCTGCCAGTTCAAGGGCATTGATGAGTGCCGCGGCAGATATGATGGCTGTGCCGTGCTGATCATCGTGCATCACGGGTATGTCCAGTTCTTCTTTGAGGCGTCTTTCAATTTCAAATGCTTCGGGGGCTTTGATGTCTTCAAGGTTGATGCCTCCAAAAGTTGGTGAAATATTTTTTACTGTCTCAACAAAGGTGTCAATGTCTTCAGTATCTACTTCTATATCAAACACATCAATGTCTGCAAATATTTTAAAGAGGAGGCCTTTGCCTTCCATGACCGGTTTTGATGCTTCGGGGCCTATGTTACCCAGGCCTAAAACGGCTGTACCGTTTGAGATTACTGCCACTAGGTTTCCTTTTGTGGTGTATTTGTAAACTTTGTTTTTGTCTTTGGCAATTTCAAGGCAGGGTTCTGCCACGCCGGGAGAGTAAGCCAATGACAAATCACGCTGACTTGCATATTTTTTTGTGGGCACCACCTGGATTTTTCCGGGTTTTGGTTTTGCGTGATACAATAGGGCTTCCCTTCTTCTGCTTTCTTTGCTCATTCAGTTAGTCGTTGGTCAGACAAGCAAAGGTATGTTACTTTCCGAAATTTGAAAAATTAAATTGTTAATGTTTTTGGATAGTTGAATAGTTGGTGAGTGGTGAGTTGGTGAGTTGGTGAGTGGTGAGTTTGTGAGGTGGTGAGACGGATGACAGAAGACGGATGACAGAAGACGGATGATAGAAGACGGATGACCGAAGACGGATGACAGAAGACGGATGACAGAAGACGGATGACAGAAGACGGATGACCAAAAAAAACGGTCATCCCGATAGCCATCGGGACTAATCAGGGAAGTTCAATCAGACATTAGATTTTAGACATTAGATATGAGACATAGGACGTATGACTGTAAAAGTTGCTTTTAATTATTTCTTTGCTGTTTTTTATAAGTTTCAAGGAAAACGGGCCAAACGCTATGTTTTATTATCTTTTTCTTACAATAAGGATTTCGTCGTCTGAGAATTCCATCCAGGCGAGGTCGTAAACATAGTGAAACATTTTGCCCTTACTGTTGATGTGAAAGTGGGTATGGTATTTAAAGCGGAATTTTTTTTGTTCAAGTAGTGTGCGGTAGATTTTGATTTGGCTTTTGTTTTTTCCGAGAAATTCGAGCAGGATGCCGTGATTACGTTTGAGGTATTCATTGATTCTTTCGGCGGCTTTACCTGAAGCTTTTCTCAGGTTTGTGTGATAATAGTTTTTACATCCCACAGAGCAGAAGATTTTATCGGTTCTTCCGCGGAGGATTTTCTTGCATATTTTACAGGTTTTGTTCACTTGAGGTTGCATTAGGCATACAAATATACATTATTCGTTGGAAACGGTTATAAACATTTGTAGTTGTTTGTAAACGCTTTGGGTGATTCTTTTTTGTTAGTTTTGGAGGAAAAAGCCACTAATGCACTAATGTTTTTTGGGTTATCATTGGTTTTGGTGAAAAAAGCTAATGAATCTAAGATGTTTTAAACTCTAAAAATATGATGGACTCAACTACTATTTGTATGTTTTTGCCCCTAAGGAATGCGGGGCGGATTAAGTTTCAAATTCCTTTTCTTATGAAGGAGGAGCGTCTTGCGTTTAAACAGCTTAACGGCTCTTATTATCACCCCAACCAGCGTTTATGGAGCCTTCCTAACACCGAAGAGCATAAAAAACAGGTGGTTGCTTTGTTTGGCGACAAGCTAAAAGAAGTGAGTACAAACGCACCTCCTGAAATGCCTGAGCCGGTGGTGACTGAAGCCATTCAACAGGAACTTGACAGGCATTTTCAAAAGCTGAAGTTGCGCAATTACAGTAACTCCACCATCAGGACTTATCAGTCTAACCTGACCCAGTTTTTTGTGTATTTTAAAAACGCTGATTTGGCCGCGCTAACCAAGGAACAGATTGAGGGCTTTGTTTTTGAGTTGGTACAGAAATACAAGATTAGTGAGCAGAAGCAGAATATGATGATCAATGCCATCAAGAGTTATTATGAGCATACCTTGGGGAAGCCGCGGGAGTATTATACCATCACCCGGCCCAAACCGAGCAAGGATTTGCCCAACACACTGAGTGAAGAAGAGGTTCTGGCCATTATCAATGCACCAGACAACATCAAGCACAAGGCGATTTTGCACACGATATACAGTGCGGGTTTGCGCATTGGCGAGGTGATCAGGCTGCGGGTAAAGGATGTGCGCTCTGACGATGGGTTTTTGTTTATCAAGGATTCCAAAGGCAAGAAGGACCGGCACACGGTTTTGAGTCCGTTGTTGCTTGATTTGTTACGCAAATACTACAAGCTTCACAAACCCTCATACTGGTTGTTTGAGGGCCAGGATGGCGGGCAGTATTCTGCAACGAGCATTCAACAGATTTATCGAAAGGCTGTAAAAGAAACGGGGTCAAACCCCTGGAGCACACCTCACACTTTGCGACATAGTTTTGCGACACATTTGATGCAGCGGGGTGTAAACATCAGGTATATTCAAACGGCTTTGGGGCACAGCAGTTCAAAAACGACGGAGGTTTATACACGTGTTTTGAGTATTAACAGTAAAACTTTAAAGAGTCCTTTGGATGTTATTATGGAAAGTGCTACTTTAGATAAAAAATAATGGGTGTTCATGTTGTACAATTGCAATATATCAACAATAAACCCCTAATACATGACGTATATACTAATGTTATGCGGCAGCTTAAAAGACGACACCAAACCAGAAAAATCATCTTGACAACCACCCGACTTTGAACTACGAAGGATGAAATTTTTCAGGGACAACTTCCAGCATTTCCAAAAAACAGTTTACCCATTGACTTGGAGACAAACAAACAATTTGAGCATTAAGGTTTAAACCGAATTTTTCCGAAATTGACCTGACCTGACTTTTCCTGAAAATCGACTTTAAAGCTGTTTTTACAGATAAATCAGGTTTCTCTAACAGACAGGAAATAAATGCTAAGTATTTGGCTTTAAACTTAAAATCAAAAAATAACTGTTTTCTTTTAATGTTTAACAGGGCTGATTTGACAGTTGGCGGTGGAAAGAAACTTTCAGGACCTACCTCATAGACAAGTTTCAAATCAAAAAAAGTATGATAGAAAACGGTATATGGATTGTAAAGCTTCCTCGAAAATAACTTTTGTGTAGGTTCTAACTGAAGGACAATGGAACCTCCCAGAAAATTTCCAAGACTCTCAAACATCAGGATTTTGAAAATATCGGAAGTAATGCCATAAGGAATATTTGACACCACTTTGAAAGGAAATTTCGGAACTGCAAAATTCCTAAAATCACAACCGACAACTTGAACATTTCGGGCATCAGAAAATAATTTTCGTAAATGTTCAACCAAAGCTGTGTCGTTTTCAATAGCAACAACATTGTTGGCGATTTTTAATAAATGAACAGTAAGAAACCCCTTGCCTGCCCCAATATCTAAAACCGTATCCTGATTACTTATATTTGCTTGTCTTATTGCATCTTTTATTAGCACTTTATCAATAGTAAAGTGCTGACCCGTAAAACGAACGGGCAATTTCTTTTTTGTCATTAGTAACTTCTTACAGGTGAATACTTGAATTCAATTGCTTGACTGCAAATTTAGTAACTTTGCTTGACAAATTAACGAGAAAGAAGAGAAAATGAAAACCGACCGCATAACATCACCTATACGCAAGCAGGGGTTTCGTGCTTCGTAGGACAGTTAAGTGGTAAATTTAAAGTTCAGTTCTTCGTAGGAAGTTCAGTGGTTAAAATCCCTGCCTGCGTATAGCTGAGAACCGTTATGCGGCATTGAAGGATATCAAAACTACATTAAATTAATATGACAACATT
>CAYXXY010000024.1:0-46279 GCA_964469175.1 uncultured Flavobacteriaceae bacterium | reverse complement strand
ACAATATACTAATTTTTAGTATTTTGAGCAACTTTTTCTATAATGCACTACGGGTTACCTAATATTAATAGGAGTGAGTTTTCATTTAAAAATAGTATAAAAAAATGAACGGCTTTTAAGGCCGTTCATTATAGATTTTTTGGAATAAAATTATTTACTTTTTGATTTCGTCAAGAATTTCTTTTGAACCATCAACACCTTCGTGAATTGCTTTTCTTAATGAGTCCACTGTTTCATCTCCAATCTCTTTTGCGGCTTCTAGAGCGGCAACAATAGCTTGTTTTGTTGCAGAAACTGAGTCTCCTCCCACTTGCTTAACACCGCTTACGGCACCTTTGATAGCTTCAACGCCAACACCAATGGTGTCTTGCCCCAACTCTTTAGCAGAATGAATGGCTTGTTGGACGGCACCTTTTACAGCATCATCCTGAGACACACCAGACTTCATAGCACCTTGAATGGCACCGTCAACAATTCCTTTTACAGAACGGATGATTGTTGACCCTACATTGGCCACACCACTTAAGGCTCCGGCAACAATTGATGCAGGCACCTGAATGCCTTTAACAACGAGGTCACCTGCTCCTTTGATGGTGGTGACGGCAAGGTCTTTAACCACGTTTGCAACAGAACTACCCACATCTGCGGTTCCTTTTAATGCGGCTTCAACACCACCTTTTAAACCGTTTACTACTTTAGAAATAATTTGAATTGGCATAACATTAAAGTTTAAAAATTAATATTTCACCAAATTAATAAAATATGAATAAACTATCAAGAGTCAAACACCTGCACAACAGCGTTTTAACTTAATTTTAAAAAAGATTAACAAGTTTTTAATTATTCAGTTCCGTCATAGTCAGGGTACAGAAAGTTGTTGTATGGAAAACGCTGCACGTGAATTTCACGAACCATTTCATAGACTTTTTTTCGAAACTCCTCAAGGTTTGACTTTTGAGTTGCAGAAATAAAAACTGCATCGCCATTTACAGTGTTCATCCAGGTGTTTTTGAGTTCGTCAAGAGTAAAGTGAGCATTGGTTTTTTCGGTTTCCAAATCATCCTCAGCAAGCGGTTCGGGTGTGTAAGCGTCAATTTTGTTAAACACCATCAGCATGGGTTTGTCTTTCCCTTCAATTTCGTCAAGGGTTTGATGGACTGAATTGATATGGTCTTCAAACTGAGGGTGTGAAATGTCAACAACATGTAAAAGTAAATCGGCTTCCCGCACTTCGTCGAGTGTACTTTTAAACGATTCAACCAACTGGGTGGGTAGTTTTCTAATAAAGCCCACGGTGTCTGTAAGCAAAAACGGCAGGTTGCCAATCACAACTTTTCTAACGGTGGTATCCAGGGTTGCAAATAATTTGTTTTCAGCAAACACTTCAGATTTGCTGATTACATTCATTAAGGTAGATTTCCCCACATTGGTATATCCCACTAGAGCCACTCTTACTAATGCACCACGGTTGCCTCGCTGAACGGCCATTTGCTTATCTATGGTTTTGAGTTTGTCTTTAAGTAGGGCAATACGATCACGCACGATACGCCTGTCAGTCTCAATTTCAGTTTCACCCGGGCCACGCATACCGATACCTCCACGTTGACGTTCAAGGTGGGTCCACATACCGGCAAGTCTGGGTAATAAATATTCATATTGAGCGAGTTCTACCTGAGTGCGCGCATAGGAAGTTTGTGCACGTTGTGCAAAAATGTCAAGTATCAGGTTGGTGCGGTCAATGATTTTGCACTTTAATATTTTTTCGATGTTTTTTTGTTGAGCTGGGGAGAGCTCATCGTCAAAAATAGCGGTGCCCACTTCATTTTCTTCCACAAATTGACGTACTTCTTCTATTTTTCCTGTTCCGATAAAAGTTTTTGGATTTGGTTTATCGGTTTTTTGCATAAAGCGTTTGATGACTTCGGCGCCTGCAGTGTATGCCAAGAATTCAAGCTCATCGAGGTATTCGACGGCTTTTTCTTCGCTTTGATATTGGGTAACCAGCCCTATAAGGACTGCTTTTTCATATTGTATTTCGAGTTTTTCCAGCATATTTTTAATATTGTTTGTAAAATTACACTTTTAGACTGAAGGATTAAAATTTATAACCTGTTCAATAGTTGATATTAAACACTAAACAGTACCCTCAGTCGAGGATTAAACATCATAAATTTAAAAGAAAATGAATGTTAACTATTTCTTAATCTCTAGAAATTTGTTACTTTAGTGGCTTCTACTTATAACAACTTGATTTATATGAAAAAACAACTACGCGACTTTTTTAAGTTTGCTAAGAATTTAAAAAATTTAACCTCAACAAAATCAACAAAAAGCAACAAAAATTTCGTGTTTTTACTTTTGCTTATGGGGGTTGTGATGCAGGCGCAGCAACCTGGTTTTCCTTTTGTTGATGCAGGTCCGGATGTGATTCTGGACTGTGATGAACCTTGCACTGAATTGACCGCAACTTTTTTTGATACCGGAGAAACAACTTCCTATGAAGTGGTTTCAATTGACTATGATCCCCCTTTTCCTTTTACAGGCGGGACATCAGTCTCAGTAGGCTCAGATGATGTTTGGTCTCAGATTATTCCACTACCATTTGATTTTTGTTTCTACGATGAAACTTATACACAGTTTTTAATTGGTTCAAACGGAGTGGTTACTTTTGACACTACTAGCAACACGCCCGGAGGATTTTGTCCCTGGTCATTCAGTGCTTCAATTCCCAGTCCAAGTTTAATATCGGCTTCTATTAATGGGGTGTATATGGACATTGATCCTTCGATTGGAGGTTCCGGGATTATTAATTATACTTTTTTTGGAGAGGCCCCTTCAAGGACACTTGTTGTGAATTTTCCAAATATACCTTACTTTGGAGGTGCTTGTCAGGGATTGACTTTGACATCTCAAATAGTTTTTTATGAGACGACAAACATTATTGATGTATATGTTGAGAACAGACCGTCAGGGTGCTCCTGGAATAGTGGGAATGCGCTCATAGGTATCCAAAATGTGGGTGGTACCCAAGGAATAACCCCTCCCGGAAGAAATACCGGTGATTGGTCTGCAACTGAGGAGGCTTGGAGGTTTATTCCAAATGGTGATTCAAATGTGGACTTTGTATGGCTTGACGGGGATGGTGACATTATTGGCACCACACCAACCATTGAGGTATGTCCATCAGAAACAACAATCTTTACTGCCCAAGCTACTTATACAAATTGTAATGGTGATGTTGTCATTGAAACAGATACAGTTACAGTAACTCTTGGTGGCGGGGCACTATCTGTTGATTTGGGTGAAGACCAGTCATTTTGTAATGTTGTATCTTATGAGATCGTACCTACCATTACCGGTGCAGATCCGGGAGACGTTTCCTATTTATGGAGTACCGGTGAAACCACCCCAACTATTATAGTTACTGAAACAGGGACATACTCACTTGAAATCAGTCTTGACAATTGTTCAGCAACAGACGAAGTTTTTGTTGAATTCAATGATAATCCGGAAATCGATTTGGGGCCAGATTTTGAAACCTGCTTTGAAAACCCGGTATTTTTGGATGCCTCCCCTTCAAACTACCCTCCTGAAAACGGCACATATTTATGGACGTTTAATGGAGTTCAAATGATGGAGGACACTCCGGTAATTGAGGTGAATGAATTTGGAACATACACAGTAACTGTATCAGTTGGTATATGTATTTCACAAGATGCTATTGTAATTTCTCCAAGAGAGGATTTAATGGTTAGTCTTGGGGAAGCGGTGTCTGGATGTACAACAGAACCAAAAACGCTAACAGCAACTACTTCTGAAGAGGGGGTTACTTTTGCGTGGTTTTTAAATGGGAATTTGATTGAAGGTCAAACTTCAAATACCCTTAATATAACACTGCCGGCATCACCATCTAATATGCCGGACATTTATAGTGTTGTAATTAGTAAAGGGGAATGTTCCGGCACTGCAGAAGTTGAGGTGATGGCTTTAAATTGTGTCATTTCTCAAGGTCTTTCACCTGATGGTTCCCCCGGTTTCAATGACAGATTGGACTTGACCTTTCTTGCAAACCGAAGTGGAATTGAAAACCTTCAGGTATTCAATAGACATGGTAGGGTTGTTTATCAACAAAATAATTACGTAAACCAATGGGCAGGACAGACTGATGAAGGAGATATTTTGCCAACAGGAACATATTTTTATGTGATAAATTTCTCTACTGAAGATTCTGTTTTTGGTAATCAAAAAACAGGATGGATTTATATAAATAGAGCTTCAAACTAATCACAATTAAAACAAATATTATAATGAGAAAACTACTTTTTACTTTTTTTACATTAATATTCTTCATCCCTATAAGTTTTGCACAGGTAGTAACAGTATCAACCACTGAATATACCCACGAAGAGTTGGTTACTGAAGTTTTGATCAACTCACCTTGTGCTATAGTTAATAATATAACTACAATTACAGGAACTAATTTTGGTTTAGGTAATGGGATTGGATATTTTGAGAACACTAACCCAAGCTTCCCTATGAGCAACGGGGTTGTTCTTGCAACCGGAGACGTTAGTGGTGTGCCGGGACCCAATAATACAGCTACATTTCCGGGAGGAGGTTGGCCGGGTGACACACAATTGTTTAATTACATACAGTCATTGGGTATTGACCCGGGATTGACATCATACAACGATGCAACCATAATGGAGTTTGATTTTACACCATTGACAGACTCTATCAGTTTTAACTTTGTTTTTGCGTCCAATGAATATGGAACATTCCAGTGTACCTTTTCAGATGCATTTGCATTCTTTTTGGAAGATCAGGTGACCGGTGATATTGTAAATATGGCCTTGGTGCCTGATACACCCACTGAAACCCCAATCTCTGTAACCACAATTAGAGATAATTTGTATAACGGTTCGTGTACCTCAGAAAACCCTGAATATTTTGATTTGTATTACGGTACACCAAATGGTTTGCCCAATGCAACGGCACCAATTAACTTAAATGGACACACCGTTTTGATGCAGGCTTGGCAATATGTTACACCAAATACCCCTTACCGAATGAAGCTGGTAATTGCAGACAGGAATGACTCTTCCTGGGATTCTGCAGTTTTTATAGAGGGTGGAAGTTTCTTTATTGGGAATGCCGATTTAGGAGGCGATGTTACCATCGATAACGGAAATGCTCTTTGTGATTATGATGAATTAGTATTAAGTGTAAATACACCCGAAGGCTCAGTGATCACCTGGTTCTTTAACGGCGAACCAATTCCCGGTGAAGACGGCCCTGAATTAGTGGTCACAGTAGCGGGAACATACGGGGTTGAAATTCAAAACCCAAATGCTCCAGACTGTGTCATAAGTGATGAAATTGTTGTAGAGTTCCGAACATCTGCAATTGTGGATTTAGGAGAAGACATACTCGTTTGCGATCAGGTTTCAGCTACACTAGATGCAACCCCTGAAAATATTGCAGATTTGGGCGAAGTGACCTATGAGTGGTTTTTTAACGATGATCCCATAGCCGGTGAAAATGGAGCAACCCTTGAAGTAACTGAAATTGGTGATTATATGGTTGTTGTTACAACTGATTTAGGTTGTGTTTCAAGCGATAGTATTTCTGTAATAATCACAGATTTTACAGTAGATTTAGGCCCAGACGTTACACTATGTGATGGGGAGTCCTATGAAATAATTCCTGTGATTGAAGGAATTGACCCGGAAGACGCAACCTATTTATGGAGTACAGGAGCTACAACATTCAGTATAATTGTGAATACTACCGGAAATTATAGCGTAGAAGTAACTTTTGCCGGCTGTACAGAAACAGATGATATCAATGTTACTTTCAGAAACCTGCCTGTTGTGAGTTTAGGCGAAAATGTAGTAAAGTGTGCTCAGGATGTGGTTACACTAACTGCAACTACTAATGAAGAAGCATCACCAAATGTTACATACACCTGGTTTTTAAATGGTGGAGTAATTGAAGGAGCTTCAGGAGCAACAATTGATGTTACTGAGGCTGGAATTTATGCAGTGGTAGTAAACGATGACGGTTGTATTGGGGAAGCTGATGTGGTTGTCTCTTTTTATGCCAATGAAAACTGTGTAATTACACAAGGTATTTCTCCAAATGGTGACGGAATGAATGATTGTTTTGATCTTGAGTTTTTAAATGACAAATCAGGGCCATTGGAACTATCCATATTCAATAGATATGGCCGTGTGGTATTTGAACAGAATAATTACATCAATCAATGGTGTGGTCAAACCAATGATGGTAATGACCTCCCTGTAGGCAATTACTTCTATGTCATTAAATCACAAGATGAAGAACCTAGAACAGGCTACATATACTTAAACAAATAATCACTAACATAACAACAAACAATATATAATGAAAAAATTCTCTCTTTTACTCATCTTTATTTTAGTCCTAGGATTTCAGGATTTGAGTGCACAACAAGACCCACAGTACACACAATATATGTACAATATGAATGTGATAAACCCTGCTTATGCAGGTTCAAAGGAAAGCTTGTCATTAACCGGACTCTACAGAAAGCAGTGGTCCGGTCTTGACGGGGCACCGGAAACAATAACTTTTTCTGCACATTCCCCGGTTGGGGAAAAAGTGGGCTTAGGTTTATCTGCAATTAAAGATGAACTTGGGCCTATAAAGGAAACCAATGTTTATGTTGATTTCTCTTATACACTTCGTTTGGGAGATCAGGCAAGGTTAGCTTTTGGATTAAAAGCGGGTGCGACTTTTCACGATGTGGGATTGACCAGTCTGGAATTGCAAGACCCGAATGACCCGTTTTTCTCTCAAGATATTAGTAATGTATATCCTAATGTGGGTGCCGGGGCATTCTTTTATACAGACAATTTCTATCTAGGTGTGTCAGTTCCAAACTTTTTGAACTCTGTTCACCTTGATGAGAATGCACTAAAGTACGGTTCAGAAACCCAGCACTTTTTTGCTACTACCGGATATGTATTTAATGTGAGTGATAACTTTAAATTAAAACCTTCAGTAATGGTGAAATCAGCTTTTGAAGCACCATTGTCTTTTGATGCAAATTTAAATGCTTTATTCTTTGACCGATTTGAATTGGGTGCCTCATACAGGCTTGATGATTCATTCAGTGGTTTAGTTGGCTTCCAGGTTACTGAAAACATCAGAATTGGATATGCCTATGATCACGTTGTATCAGATCTTAATGTGGTGGCATCTGCCTCACATGAAGTCATTTTAACATTTGATATATTTTTCGCTAAGCGAGTATTGCGTTCACCAAGATTCTTCTAATCAACAAAGTAAAAAGACATGAAAAAATTATATACAATAGTATTTCTTTTAGTAGCGAGCACAACTTTAACTTTTGCTCAAAATAGAGACACAAGAACTGCAGATAAACATTTTGACCGCTTTGAATATGTAAAAGCTGCAGAAGAATACCAAAAGCTAATTAGAAGAGGTAAAGCAGATGACTACGTTTATACGCGCCTTGCCGATTCATATTTTATGGTAAATGATACTGAGAAGGCTGAGCCTTTCTACAGAAGGGTTTCTACCAGACCAAATGTTTCATCTGAAACTATATTCAACTATGCCCAAACACTTAAAGCCAATGGCAAGTTTGACGAATCAAACGCTATGATGGACAAATTTGCACAAATGAGTCCAAATGATTCCAGGGCTATAGAGTATAGAAGAAACCCAAACTATATCACTCAAATTCTTGAAGGAAAACCCAGATATTCTGCTAATCCAGTTAGAGGTTTAAACAGTAGTTTTTCAGACTTTGGTGCAACCAGGGTGGGGGATAAAATTTATTTCAGTTCTGCGCGAAATACAGCCAGAAAGACTTATGGAAGAAACCAGGAGCCGTTCCTTGATATTTATGAAGCTACATTTGCTAACGGGATGGCCACCAATGTACAACCTGTGAGTGGAGATGTAAACACTAGGTTTCACGAAGGGATTGTAGCCATAACACCTGATGGAAGCAGAATGTATTTTGACAGAAACGATTTCTTTAACGGAAAATACAGAAAAGATGATGACGGAATAAACCAATTGAATATTTACTATGCAGAGTTGGTAGATGGCAGATGGAGAGACATTCAACAGGTTCCTTTTAACAATTCACAGTATTCTGTTGGTCACCCAGCCCTTAGCCCTGATGGAAAAACACTTTATTTTGTGTCTGATATGCCGGGTGGATATGGAGATTCTGATATTTACAAAGTTGCAATCAATGAAGACGGTTCTTTTGGTGAGCCACAAAACCTTGGCGCGACAGTAAATACTGAAGGAAAAGAGGTGTTTCCTTTTATTGCAAATGACGGAACACTTTATTTCTCAAGTGATGGACACCTTGGTTTGGGTGGATTGGATGTTTTTTCATACAAAAATGGGAAAGTTACAAATTTAGGCGTGCCAATTAATAGCACATCTGATGATTTTGCATACAGCTATGACCCGGTTCTTGATGAAGGTTTTGTTTCTTCAAACAGAGGTGGTGTACAGGACGGTGGAAGTGATAACATTTATCTCATTAAAGAGATTTGTGTTTCTACAATTGAGAGCATCGTGAAGGACTCAAATACAAACAGACCCATTGGTGGTGCAACAGTTGCGCTTTATGACAGAAACCAAAACAGAATAGCTTCAAAAATTGCCGGTACTGACGGAAAAGCCACATTTGAAGTTGAATGTGATAAAGAAGTTACTGTTCAGGCTTCTGCAAACGGTTTTGAAGCAAACTCAGTAAAAGTTTCAACCGCTGAGAGAAGAGTTACCGCTGAAGTTAGTTTACGACCAATAGACGAAATCGTTCAGGATGAAAGAGTCGTGCTTCAACCAATACTGTTTGACTTTGACAAGCACAACATCAAGCCTCAGGCAGCTTTGATACTTGATAATCTTGTTCAGTTAATGAAAGCGAATCCGAATATGGTAATCAAAGTTGAAGCACATACTGATTTTAGAGGCCCGGCTTCATACAACAAGCAGCTTTCTAACCGTAGAGCTCAATCTACTGTACAATATGTGATTTCTAAAGGAATTGACGCAAGTAGAATCAGTGGTGAAGGTTTTGGAGAAGAAAAACCGGCTGTTAATTGTGGCTCAAACTGTACAGAGGCACAACACCAACAAAACAGGCGTTCAGAATTTATTATTGTGAAACGTTAAAGTTAACTAATTAACCAACCAAAAGGCCCTGCTAGAATATCTGGCAGGGCTTTTTATTATTTTTATTTTCAAATACATCATTCCCCGTGATACTACTTTTCAATGTCTAAAAAAGGGTAAAGAGTATAATTATTTAGGTAAATAAGAGCCTTATCTTTTCAAATATTATTTTCGTTTCAAACAATTCATTGTGAAACTCACTGGCTATCCAGTATTTTGATTCCCAAATGAATTATTAAAAATCTGTGAGGATGGTATTACCTGGTTTTTCTTTAGCAATACGTTTGGAAAATAAAATATCCAAAAAGTTATAAGATTAACCTCATTTTTAATTATCAATTTTTTAAATAAAGTGAAAAAGCATAAAGTGGCAAAAAAGATTAGACAACCCATTAGCTCTAACTGAAAGTAAGTATATTTTTATGTTTTCTCCAGATCAGTTTTAATAAATTCTAACCATTATAAATTTGACAGTATTAAAGCAAAAAAGGCTTCCCAAACAGGAAGCCTTTTTTAAAGTGTTAACTGGTGCAGAATTAATTCTGAATACCTGTTATTTTGATATTATCAAGGTGATAGCGAGTAGTTGCAGAAGGGTCTGAACCTAGATATCTGAAAGCTATTCTAACGTTACCTTCAAAACAGGAAAGATTAACCGGAGTAATTGACTGGAATCCTCCAAAACCACTGCTTGGCCCAGTTGGCACATCAACATTGAGCAATTGCCAATCTGTAGTGGTTACATCACCTGTAAAGTTTTCTGTGATTAGTACAGTAAGTATTTTTCCGTTATCAAAGGCTGCTTCAATATCCATTTCAAGCTGGTGTCTAGTAAATGAATTGAAATCCAGAGAAGGTGTTACAAACCAAGCCTCAATATTTGACTCACCGGAATTAAATCCTGAAATCTGTGCATAGTTGTTTCCGCCAAAATTTCCAAGTACAAAACGCGTATTACCGCCACTTACATTTATATTGATCCAATCTGAAAGTTGATTAATGTTTGTAATGCCTTCAAAATTTTCAGAAATCAAATTATCAGGACCACCACTTGGTCCATCACATTCAAAGATGTCCGGGTCACATCTGTCTGTACTGTCAAAGTTTATGTATGTGGGATCATTTAAGTAAACTGTATAAAATTCATCAAAAAAGTCACGTGTAAGAATTACATCGATACTTCCTCTTCCTGATGGCACTCTCACGCCTTTAAAGCTTGCAAAAGTACTGGTGCTTAAAATTACAGGAGCTTCAGTAGCACAACTTTCTAAAATGCGTTCGCCATCAAATTGATCACCTGGCTCTGATGCAAAAGTTTTTGCCAATTCATTTCTGTTGAATTGCATATCAGATAGCCTGATCATTTGATTTGTGTGTTGCATAGAGAACTGCTCAATTGTAAGAGGCTTAGGAACAATTGTAGCTACTTCAGCAGAGCGAATGATGTGTTCTTCCCTGCTTGGGAAGGGTATTCTTCCCGGTCTGTTACCGTCTCTAATACCAAGACCTAGAACACCATTTGAAATTCCCACAGTCAATCCGTCAATTTTGATGTAAACTTTCCTTCCTACTTCATAAGAAACAAACAGAGGGCTTACATCAACCAGAACTTTTATTCCAACTGTTGGGTTGTCAGGGCTGTCCTGAAGAATAATTTGTTTAAAGAAGTTACCTCCTTCATCACTTGAGACAACATAACCCACCATAAATTTACCTGTTTCACTAAAGGTAACTACGGGGTCATTGGATTGAGCAAGTGCTCCTGCAACTGCAGAAATTTGAATTATGTCTGCCGGGTCGATATTTGGTTCCTCAATATTTAGGTTTGGCATGTCAAAGTCGTCATCTTTAACACAGGATGTGGCTACTACCATTGCCAGTAGTATCATCAATATTTTATTAAATTTAATTGTTTTCATCTGTACTGAATTTATATAAGTTTTTTAATTAAAATCTGAAATAAGCGTTAACATAATATGTGGTTCCGTTTCCAAAGAAATACCTGCTTCCAAAAACCGGTGTTTGTCTGTTAGCATCTTCACTAACTTTTCTATAGTCTGCATATCTTGAATCTTCAAAACCACCAGTTTTAAACTCTTTGTCAAAAACGTTGTTTATAGTAGCAAAGAAACCAACAAAGTAGTTATTGATTCTCCAGGATTTACCACCCACTATGTTTACCAAAACAAAGTCATCAAAACGTTCCTGCTGCAATAAACCTCTGGCAACAGTTTCGTCATAGTCATTAAACGGTAAACCGTCTGTGTCTGTTGTAAAGGCATCTGTTCTTCTTAATTTACTCACATTGATATAAGCATTTGAGAAGTAGTTTGCAGTTGCGCCAATCCACCAGAAGTTAGGGTCTCTGTATTCAAAGCCAACCTGAAATGCTCTTTCGGGGCCAGATGACAAGTGTAAGTTTTTAAGTTTAGTTGTGCCGTCTCCAAAAGTTTTAGGGCCGTCAAAATCTGCGCTGGTGTAATAAATGTTTGGGTTATTATTGTAAGTATATTGCCCAAACGATCCTGCTGCTTTCAGTTTGATTGTGGGCGTTACCTGTGCTTCAATACCAAATTCTGCACCTATGTGTCTTTTTTCAATTCCTGTAGTAATTTCCTGAACAAAGGCAGCGTCATTGTTGAAGCCTTGCCCTTGGAAGGATTGCGTGAAGAAAAAGCCGATTTCGCTTGCATCTTCTATGCCGGTATAAAAACCGGTAATACGAGCTTTGATAATTGGTGAACGGAAAATATAGCTCAAATCAACAGCCTGAACTTTTTCGCTTTCCAGACCGATAACCACATCGTTGCTTTGTCTTGCATTAGAAAATGAATTCCTGATGTTTGGAGCCTTGGTTATGTAAGCAGCATTGAAATCAATCAAATGCCTTCCTGTAACCTTATAGGTCAGGCCACCTTTTGCACCATAATCGGTGAAATCTAGTTTTTCGCTTCTGCCAAAAGAACGCTCACCAGGGAAATACCCGTTTTCAAACAAGCCGTTTCTCTGGTAAGAAGTCTGGGACATTTCAGCAGCCAGATAAAAGTCAATAGCTCTGTATTTGAATTGTGCCTGGGCAAAACCTCCGGCTACAGTGGCGTCAATTTCATAATTGTATTTGTAACGATCTCCTTCCTGAACAATTCTGTTTCTGTTTCTCAAATCACTTTGTGCTACATCACTAGCGCTGATGTCGATGGTTTCTTCGGCAAAAGTATCAATGTCTAAATATCCGGTACCTCCCAACAAATCTCTTATAGCAGCAAAGTTTTCACTTTTCAGTGACCTGAAGTTCAATCCGGCATTTAAAGTAATATTGCTTGTTAGGATAGAACTCAAAATGGTGTTTGCTGAAATTTGAGTATCATCTACACGGTCTTCCTGAATGGCATAAACGGCATTTTTGCCTTCAGCCCTTGCAATCATGTTGGCTCTATATAGGTTTTCCCAATTGAATTGGCCATTGTTTCTAAATTCCTGCTCAGCCAAATATGCATTTTGGTAGTTAAAAGGAGTTGGATTATCAAACCGCAAGAAGTAACTGGGTAGCCTTTGATAGTAATGTGGATCAGGGTTTCTGGCACCTCCCACATATGCTTCCTGTCCGTCAATTAATACCAGATTTGTTCCGTTATTGTCAATTCTGGTATTTGCAACTTTACCAAATTGATAGGCCACGTTGGTATTCAATCTTGTTCTGTCTGAAATGGTCCAGTAGTGGTTCAGCATAAACACAGGCTCTTCAACCTCTCTGATTCTCGAGTTTCTGATATCACCATCTTGCTTGCCCCAAAAAGGGTTGTATTCTCTTCCTTTTAAGTCATGAACTTCTTGTGTTAAAGGAGCGGAGCGACCTCTTCTATTTGGAGTATAAAAGGCTGTAAAATTAAGGCTATGGTTGCTGTTTATCATTTTTTCAACAGCAGCAAAAAATGAGTTGGCGTCATAAAGTGTTCCTTCTACATATCCTTCATTGCCATATCTTCTGGACAACAATACTGAGTAAGCCCATCCGCTTGCGGTTGTACCGGAGTTGTAAGAGCCAATCACCCTGCCCTGATAAGTTCTGTTGGCAGCAGCATATGAAATTTGCCCTCCTTCACGGTATTGTGAAGCTCTCATAATGATGTTTGAAGTACCAGCAAGGTCACCAAAGGTATAATCGTTTGCGGTTAAACCCATTGAGAAATCACGGTTTCTTTGTGCATCATTTAGACCACCCCAGTTTGCCCACTGTGGCCTTCCGTCAAATTGCTTGTTCATTTCAATACCGTTGATAAGCACTTTCCCGTCTGAGTTGTCAAGACCTCGGGGTCTAAAGAAAGTTGCACTAAAATCAAAAGCTGCGGCATTTAGGAATACATCATTTGAAGCCTGAAGTAAACCGGATACGTTGGTTGAAGTACCGTCTTCTTGGTCAAGCTCATCATCTGCAAGAGTGATAATTCCAATTTGTGTTTGGGCTTCCGCAAAGTCAACCTCAATAATTACAGGGTCAAGATTTAAAGTGCCTCCGCTTTGAATGTTTATGGGCATCCGTAGCGTTGTGTAACCCACTCTTTCGATTAAAAGAATTTGTTCGCCTAAAGGAAGGTTTGCGTCTATGATTGAAAAGTTACCTCTGGCATCAGTAGTTGTACTGTAAATACTCTCCTGAATACTTACCTGTACACTTGGAATTGGTTCACCTGAGTTGGCTTCAATCACTCTACCCTTAACTGTTGTGTCTTGTGCTTGCGAAAACGCAAAAAATGAGACACAAAACAGTAAAGTCAAAATGTTTTTTTTCATTCGAAATAGAATTTGATTAGATTAAGAAATCATTATAAATGAGGGACAAAATTACATTATTTAAATGAATTATTTACCTTTGGCACTCCATTTGCTCAAGATTTACAATTAATTAATATTACAGATATGATGTACACATCCAGATTTTTTTTATCATTTGCTTTATTAATCCTTACCTATACATTATCAGCTCAAGATAAAAAATCATATAAGGTCAATGCAGTTGCTTTTTACAATGTTGAAAATTTGTTCTCACTGGAAGATGATGAGTTTACGGTTTATCACGACAGAACGCCACGGGCAGATGCCTATTACACAAAACCGGTTTACAATGCCAAGTTAAAAAATTTAGCAAAAGTAATTTCAGAAATAGGCTCAGATGTCACAGGCACTACTCCTGCACTTGTTGGTCTTTGTGAAGTAGAAAACCGTGATGTAATTCAGGATTTAATTAATCAGGAAGCATTGCGTTCAAGTAATTATGGAATTATTCATTATCATTCCCCTGATAGACGTGGAATAGATGTTGCCCTGATATACAAGAGAGACATTTTTGTGCCCACAAACACAGAAAGTGTTGAATTGTTAATCTATAATAACAACAATCCTAGTCAAAGGGTTTATAGTCGTGATCAACTGGTGGTTAGCGGTCTATTGGATGGAGATATGGTGCATATCATTGTTCACCATTGGCCTTCAAGAAGTGGAGGGGAAGCAAGAAGCAGACCCAACAGAATCAAGGCTGCAGAATTGAATAAACGGATTATTGATTCGCTCCACAGTATCGACCCCTATGCAAAAATTATCAATATGGGTGACTTTAATGATGACCCCACAAACCAAAGTATAAGAAACGTGTTGGCTACAAAATCAAAAAGGGAAGATGTTGTTATAAAAGATCTTTTTAACCCCTTTGAGGATATGCACAGAAGAGGCTTAGGCACACTAGCGTGGCGTGATGGCTGGAATTTATTTGACCAGATAATGGTGTCAGCCGGTCTTTTATCAGGAGATTTTTCTACTTATCAATTTTATAGAGCAGGAATTTACAACCCCCCCTATCTTGCAAACCCAAGGGGGCGTTATAAAGGCTATCCATACCGAGCTTTTGCAGATGGTGGCTTTACAGGGGGTTACAGCGACCACTTTCCGGTCTATGTATTACTGATTAAAGAAGCAAATTAAGATATTAAATTCATTGAAATAAAAAGCTCCCCCCCTAAGTGAACTTGGGGGGCTTTTTTAATTTTAAGAAGACAACCAGTGATCCCAAGGAATTCTTGAGAGTATTAAAATTAAACCTAAGGTGTAAAAAATAGCCAGTATTTTAAACTTGCCTTTTGAAGTTAATTGCTTTTTGTGTTTTGAATAACCAATGGTAATTAGAATGACTGCTATAATCATAATCAATGGGTGCTCAACTGCAAACATTCTCAATTCGCTATTGCCCATTACATCTGCCATGGTCATATCATCGCGAGTTATGGAAGCAAACCCTAAAGTGGGGTGTGCAAAATAAAGGATAAGCCCCACCAAAACCTGAATGTGGGTAACTATTAAACCAAATAGAGAGATTCTAAAATCCTTTGCGCCAAAAGGCTTGTTTGCAATATACTTAACAAGGGCATTCAAACTGGCCAAAAGCAAAATGAGTAGCACCAGATATGCCCAATAACCGTGAATAACATCTAAAATTCTATCAATAGCCATAATATTTATTATTGTTGAAAAACAAAAGTAAGATTTATTTAAAGAAAAAACCACTTCTTGTTTTCGAGAAGTGGTTTTTTTAATTTTGATTCAAACTGGGTTTATTTTATTGAATAACGCAGTCCAACCTGAATTTGCCATCTTGAAGACAAGATGCCGCTGTCATCAAACTGAGCAACTCCTTCAGTCAAGAATCTTTCATTAAAAGTAAATTCTGGGTTTGGTCCACCGCTTACGGCGTTTAAAATCCCAACATTTGAAGGCACGAAACTTCTTCTACCCCAATCTTTATTGATTAGGTTAGTAAAGTTGAATATATCAAGCGACGCCTGGAAAGAATGATTTTTGTTGCCTATGTTTATGTTAAAATCCTGCAAGACCTTGAAGTCAACAATATCACTCCATGGGGCTCTTGACCCATTTCTTTCAGCATAAGAGCCTCTTCTTCTTCTCAAGTGGTCATCTCCTTCAATAAAAGCGTTAAAAGCAGCCCATTGTTGCTCCGGGGTTGCAACAACCACACCATCTTGTATGATGGGTCTAAAGGTGATTTCACTTGAATTTCTTGGAACATAGATTAAAGCATTGTCAGTAGCATCATCATTCAAGATTCTTGATCCGATTTGATATACATAACTATAAGCATTTCCTTGTTCACCTGAGTAGAACATAGAAAAAGTGGTTTTGACATTTTCAGACCATTTAAGTTCATAAGATGCATAACCGGAAACTCTTGAACCTAAAGCAAAATCAGAACGGGAGGGTTCTAAAAATGAGTTTTTCCCATTTACAGTTTGAATGGTTCTCCACTGGCTGCTGTTTTGTGATGAAGTGCCTTCAAAAATACTTTTGGATTCACCAAAAGTATATGCTATCTGTCCTGCAAAACCATTTTGGAAAGGCTTGGTAAGTTTTAAAGTTGCATTGTATGAAAATCCTTTGTTTGTATTTGAGCCCAAAATAATAAAGTTATAAGTTGGGTCAATTAGATCAAATCTATCATAAAAAGGTCTGTTGTCTGCACCTGAAAGGTTTCCGACAGGTCCTTTAATATTTAGGTTTTCATAATAAATGGCATTCAATACATCGTTGTACAAAAATTCTGCTGAACCAATCAATCCCCAAACAGGAATTCTTTGATCTATAGCAAAGTTGTATTTCAACACTTGAGGAAGTTTAAACCCGGGAGCAAAAAGATCCACGTTTCCTCCGGTAAATCCTGAGCCTGGTTCTTGACCGGGTCTTACATATTGATTAAAGGGGTCTGCAATGAAAAATGGTGTTTGCCCTAGAGTGTTTTGGTTTACGTTTGCTTGTGAAACACCATTGTTGTTGTATGTGCCCCCCGGCCAAACAAGCGGTACTCTGGATGTAAATACACCCACACCACCTCTTATTTGGGTAGTTCTGTCTCCGTGGACATCCCAGTTAAAACCAATTCTTGGTGAATAGTGAATGCTGCTTTCAATGGGTTTCCCTACTCGGGCTCCCTGAAGGTCTTTCCCGGCATTTTCAAGTAGTTCAACTGTGCGGGTATTGAAATCTTCATTTTCCAATCCTTCTTCAAAAGAAGGAACATCAATACGCATACCTAGTGTTAACTTAAACTTGTCACTCATGTCAATTTCATCCTGGATATAGACACCATACTGATTGTATTTAAACTCTGCTGCCCCCAAAGATTCATCACCCACACCACCTAAAAGTGAGTAGTTTCTTGTATAAGTGCTTGGAGCAACATTTTGTCCGTCAAGTACATTCATAAAGTCTGAGAGACTGCTATATCTGTATTCACCAAAGTTGATTCCAAAGAACACGTTTTTAACATCAAATAATTCTATGTTGGCACCCAGTGTAAATTTGTGACGCCCTGTATAGTATTCAAAATTGTTTGTTATAGTAAACAGCTGTTGTTCAAGTAAATTGGCAGTTGAAAAAGGTTCAGAGCCAAAAAAGATGTTTCCGCTGCCATCATCAATACGCACTCTTGGGAATGGATCTCCAAGAGGGTCTCTATCGTCAACTACATCGGTATATCCTAAAATCAAGTTGTTTGACATATTTGAACCATTGGTAGTGCTCCACTCCAAAGTAGTTGAGTTAGTTCTTGATGGAAAAAACACACCTCCGTTAAAAAAGTTAATCGCAGTATTTCCACTTTGTGAAGGACCAATGTTTTCAGATTTTACATAACTGTTTTTGAATGTAAGTGAGTTTTTTTCATTGATATTCCAGTCAATTCTTGCAATCAATTTATCACTGGTTAATTGGCGTGTGTTTTCATTAAAATTACCCGGGTCATAACCATATCTATTGATCAAACCTTGTCTAAGTGCGTTTAAGTCGCTTTGATTTGAATCACCCAAATAGTTTGCAATATTAAAAGGTTGAGGTGTTTGATCATCTTGTCTTTCATAATTCACAAAATAGAACAACTTGTCTTCAATAATCGCTCCACCCACTCTTGCTCCATAAGTTTTTGCAGTAAAGTCTGACAGTTTTTCCCTTTCATCTTCACTTAAAGCTGTGGGTGTTAGACCTGCTAAGTTTTGATTTCTGAAAAAGTAATAAGCAGAACCTTCAATGTTATTTGTACCTGCACGAGTAATGGCATTGATGGCACCACCTGCAAAACCTGATTGTCTTACGTCAAAAGGTGCTAAATTGATTTGAAAAGACTCTATAGCGTCTAATGAGATTGGACTTACACCGGTTTGTCCACCGTTTGTTCCTGAAGCGGCAAGTCCAAAAACATCATTGTTAATCGCACCATCAATGTAAATCGCGTTGTACCTGTTGTTTTGACCTCCTAAAGAAATGGCTCCGTTTTCTGAAACACCTGCTTCAGGCGTTTTTCTTACAAAATCACCAATAGACCTTGTGATTGAAGGCAAAGTACTGATTTCCCTGGCAGACACATTGGTATTTGAACCGGTTTGATTTGGATCGAAAATACTGTTTCTGGAAGTTGTAATTACAATTTGATCGAGAGCACTTGCGGTTTCAGACATTTCTCTGTTAATTCTTTCAGAGTCACCAAGCTGTAAATAAACATCGTTGATTTCAATATCTTCAAACCCAACATAGGTGATTTTAATGGTGTAAGGACCTCCCACACGCATGTTGGGAATTCTGTAAAAGCCGTTAAAGTCTGTAATACCACCATACTGTGTCCCGGATGGGGTGTGAACAGCTATAATTGTTGCTCCCATTAATGCTTCCTGATTTGCATCAACAATTCTTCCATTAATAGAAGAAGTAGTTACCCCTTGGGAAAAACCCAAATAGCCTACAAGTAGAAATAAAAAAAGTAGTTGTTTTTTCATCTGTTTAATTGTTAGTTATAATGAAGTACAAAGCAATATATTCTATGCCATTCCGGGTTTATGGAATGGTTAACAATACTTCATGTTAACTTTAGATAAACGTTATGAAGGTTTTTAAAATGGAAAGAAATTATAAGCTAATGGATTTTTCAGGAATAGCATCGATTTCCCTTTTAAGGGGTTCAATGAATTTAAAATAGGAGTCTTTGAGTTCTTCTTTTATGGGTTCTGCTGCAGGAAGTTGAATGGCATAAGGGTCAACTTGTTTGCCGTTGTACCAGAAACGATAGCAAACGTGAGGCCCTGTTGCCAGTCCCGTACTGCCCACATAGCCAATTATATCGCCTTGCTTGACCCTGTCACCCACTTTTACTGCCCTTCGGGACATATGCAGGTATTGGGTTGAGTAAGTGTTATTGTGTTTGACTTTTACATAATTTCCATTTCCGCCGTTATAGCCTGAACGTTCCACAACCCCATTTGCAGTGGTCATAATGGGGGTGCCATGGCGTGCGGCATAATCGGTGCCTAAATGAGGGCGTCTTTGCTTGGTTACAGGATGCAGCCTGCTGGAGCTATAAGGGGAAGATATCCTTGAATAATTTAAGGGTGCTTTTAGAAAGAAGCTTCTCAGGGTATTTGCTTTTTCATCATAATAATCGGCTTCGCCTTTAATGCTGTCTGTCACAAACCGAAAACCGTAATAAGGTCTTCCGTGGTGGTTTAATAAAGTGGCTTCAACGCTTTCTATACCGGCATAAATGGTGTCGTTGATGTAGTTTTCGTTGTAAATAATTTTAAAATTGTCTCCTTTTTGAAGCCTGAAAAAATCTACGGTCCACTGATACACACTTGAAAGTTCGTGAACGAGTGCCTGACTTAAGCCCTCATCAACCATAGCTTGTGAAAGGGAAGATGTAATCACACCGGTTGCTACCCTTCTTTTTGTTGTTAACGGAAGGCGGTCTCTGTATGCATAAATACTGTCTGATAAATGAATGACAGTATAATCAATGCGTGACGCCTGATATATAAACACCTTTGCTAGATTTAATGAATCTTTGGACTTGAGTATGGTGTAGGGTCTTCCAGCCCTGAGCCGGGCAACATTAATGGTGTCTTTAACCCTGTCAACAACTGTGAAGACTGTTGCCGGAGAAACACCTTGCTTATCCATGATAAGTCCAAAAGTTTCACCGGATTTAATAGTGTCTCTTATGACTTCATAATCGTCAAGAATAAATCCAAATTCTTTATTGACTTTGGGAACAACTTCTTCAATAGTTTCATTTTCTTCTGAATTGTTGCTGCAGCTTATTAAAAATAATGTTGTAAAAAGGGATAGGTAAGCAATTTTTTTCAACTCTAATGTTTTTAAAGGTTCATTCCCCATTGGTCTATTTCAGCTTTGCTCCACAAACTTGGGAAAAAAATTCTTTTCTGGTATTTTGGGTGCATGTATTTGGTCCAGTCACTTCCTCCTGTGGCCTCAACTTTTTTGTCGGGGTTTCCACCAGTAAGGTAATAATTTGCCGCATCATAGTGTGCCATTACCCAGGTGATGTTTACGGTATAGTCATAGTGACGCATGGCTTTGATCAAATCTGGGTCTTCTTTGACTTCGTTGGGAAGTGATTTGAATTTTGAATATAGATTGATGGTATTGTATTCTTGCGTAAAGGCGACAAACTCCACTTTGTATTTTTCTTCAAAAGCGGTGAGTAAACGCGATTTTTTTCCGGTATTGTAATCCTTGCCTGCGGCCTGCCAATACAGATGCTCAAGGGCATGTTCATAAGGCGTGTTTCTGTCAATGGTTGCCCTGAACCGGTTGTCAATTAAATTGATTAATTCGGTGGATGCAAACTCAATTTTTCGATATTGAGCGCTTTGAAAACCACTGGCCGGCGTCAAAGTGGTTCGGAATTTCATGTACTGCTCTGCTTCCATGCCTTCTCGCATGATGTTGAATGATGAAGTGAGCATATCAAAATACCGACTGATGCGCATCAATTTTGTCGAGAAGAAATCGGCAGTTAAATCGTTATTGTGTGCCACTTGCTCGATTTCCCATAGAATCATTTTGAAGAGCAATTCATTAACCTGGTGGTACATAATGAATACCATTTCATCAGGCTGATTGGTCCGCTGAATTTGCAAATTGAGCAAGGCATCTGTTTGGATATAATCCCAATATGTAATGGGTTTGGAATGCAATAAACCTTCAAGGTGAACATTTAAATCCTGACCCATTGCGGAAAACTTTTCTTCCAGTCGATCTAAAAGTTCGTTTCTTTTTGAAGATTTATCCATTGTTTGCCTAGTTTGCTAAAATTTTAAACCAATGTTTGAGTCCTTTGTATTCGTCGAGTTCTGCTCTGATAGATCCTACGGCCAAATCGGCGACTATTCTTAATGGAACCCTGTTGTCATCGTCTGAAATCCAGACGGTTAAACTTTCTTTTTCCTTAAAAACCCTTCCGGATTCAACATAGGGTCTGAACACCAAGGTTTGAATTCGCCCAAATTTAGTCCTTAAAACCTCTTTTCGCAAAAACTTTAACCTAAATTTGAAGCTCTCATCCCCATAGAACATATCCACATCAGTATAATCACCGGGTTTTAAGTTTGTTGTGTCCACATTATTTCTCAAATAGTAAAATGTTGAAAGCATGTCTTGAACACCGTCGGGAAAAGGATGGGTGTTTTTGGTATTCTTTTTTCTATCGTGGACTAGTGCCAGGTTTTTATTATGGTCAAAATCGACAACAATATCCCGGGTGTGTCCGCCTTCATTGATGTCTCTTATGAACCTGTATGGAATGTCTTTTTTCTTGTCCATATAGGTTTCATAAATGTCTTCCACTTTGAAGAAAATTCGAGAAAGCCCGGTGTTTCTTCCGTAGCCTCTTATGTGATAAACCTCCCTTCCGTTTAAAATGGCATTATCCACTTGAAGTGTTGCATAACCGGCACTTAAAAACCCGGAATAAGACACCTTGAACTTAAACCATTCTCCATCCTGGAATGCTTTTTTTTGAGCGCTTACAGACATACCCAAAAACAGCAACAACACAATCAATACATTTTTCATAGACTTATAACTTTTTTTGTCTCCATTGCAATAGTTATTCCAAAATTGTAAAACGGTGGTTTAATGGTAAAAGTGTAAAAGTTTAAAGTGTTCCTCTAAGTGCCTGTTCACGCTCGATAGATTCAAACAAGGCTTTAAAGTTACCTGCGCCAAAACCTCTGGCACCCATTCTCTGAATAATTTCAAAAAACAATGTGGGTCTGTCTTCAACGGGTTTTGTGAAAATTTGAAGGAGGTATCCTTCTTCATCAGCATCTACCAATATGGAAAGTTTTTGCAGCTCCTGTATATCTTCTTTCATGATGTCCATGTGAGAACCCAACCTTCTGGGGATATCATCATAGTATGCTTGTGGTGGCGGAGGTAAAAACTCGACTCCACGTGCTTTTAACTGTGCTACTGTTTTAATGATATCGTCTGTTGCTACGGCAATATGTTGCACTCCCGAGCCTTCATAAAAGTCGAGATATTCTTCAATCTGTGATTTTTTGGCGGCTTTTGCAGGTTCATTGATTGGGAATTTAATTCTTCCGTTGCCGTTGCTCATTACTTTACTCATCAATGCTGAATATTCGGTATGGATTTGTTTGTCGTCAAACGAAAGGAAATTCACAAACCCCATCACGTCTTCATACCATTTGACCCATTGGTTCATTTCGCCCCAGCCCACATTGCCCACCATATGGTCGATGTATTTTAAGCCCACCGGCTCAGGATTGTAGTCTGATTTCCACTCCTTGTATCCCGGAAGAAAGACACCGTTGTAGTTTTTTCTTTCGACAAAAATATGAACTGTTTCACCATAGGTATAGATACCGGAACGCACCACTTCGCCGTGTTCATCTTTTTCAACGGTGGGTTGCATAAAGGGTTTTGCGCCTCGTTTGGTGGTTTCTTCAAAAGCAGCAGTGGCATCTTCGACCCAAAGAGCAATCACTTTAACACCATCACCGTGTTTAACGATATGTTGATTGATGGGAGAATCACTATTGAGAGGTGTTGAAAGTACTAATCGAATTTTGTCTTGTTTTAAGACATAAGAAGCGCGTTCCCTGTTTCCGGTCTCTAATCCAGAATAGGCGTGTGACTGAAAACCAAATGCAGTTTTGTAAAAATGGGCAGACTGTTTGGCATTGCCTACATAAAACTCTACATAATCTGTTCCGAGAAGGGGCAAAAAGTCTTGAGCACCTTCAAATATTTTTTCGAGACCGTAGTCTACTGATTTTACTTCTTTACTCATTGTTACTGTTGTTTTGTGTTTTTTATTTCTCTAACCAAGATTGGTAGTATGTGTCATCTGCAATTTTCATAGCCTCGTCGGTTAGCATTAAGGGTTTAAAGGTGTCAACCATTACGGCAAGTTCCTTGGTTTCTTTTTTGCCTATGCTCGCTTCATAGGTTCCCGGGTGTGGACCGTGCGGAATACCTGCGGGATGCAATGAAATGTTTCCAGGCTTGACCCCTGTTCTGCTCATAAAATCACCATCTACATAATACAACACCTCATCGCTGTCAATATTGCTGTGGTTGTAAGGTGCCGGGATGGATTGCGGATGATAGTCATACAAACGGGGAACAAACGAACATACTACAAAAGCATCGGTTTCAAATGTTTGATGCACCGGTGGTGGCTGGTGTATTCTTCCGGTTATGGGTTCAAAATCGTGTATGGAAAATGCATAGGGAAAATTATAGCCATCATAGCCCACCACATCAAAAGGGTGAGTGGCATAAATCATATCAAAAATTTCATCACGTTTTTTTACTTTGATAAGAAATTCGCCGGTTTCATCGTGAGTTTCCAGCTCTTCCGGTTTTCTTAAATCCCTTTCGCAGAAAGGGGAATGTTCTAAAAGTTGTCCAAACCAGTTTCTGTATCTTTTGGGTGTATAAATGGGTCTTCTCGATTCCACTATAAAAAGGCGGCTGTCTTCAGTATCAAAATCTATTTTGTAAATGATGCCCCTGGGAATAAGCAGGTAATCACCATATTTAAACTCCAGATTCCCCAAAAGGGTTCTTAGTTTTCCGGAGCCTTTGTGGATAAATAGCAATTCGTCAGAGTCAGTATTTTTATAAAAATAATCCTGGGTTTTGTTTTGAGGAGCAGCCAGTGTAATGTGGCAATCGCTGTTGGTCATTACAATCTTTCTGCTTTCCAGATAATCCTTTTCAGGAGCCACATCAAATCCAAATAATTTATACGATTGCATATTGTTGGGATTGACAATTTTTGGTGCTGCGCTGTATTGGTTTCTAATTTCCTTTACCTGAGTGGGTCTGTGAACGTGGTACATATTGGAGTACATACCATCAAATCCAATGGTCCCAAAGAGTTGTTCATAATATAAATCGCCGTTAGGTTTTCTAAATTGAATGTGGCGTTTATCAGGAATTTTTCCCAGTTTATGATAGAAAGGCATAACGAGTTGTTTAGCTAACAAATATCGTAAAAAATAAGTAAAAGAAAGCTAAGAAATGTTTAAAACCAAAAGCCTAAACTTACATACCATTGACTTTGTTTGGTTTCAGTTGAAAAGGAATAAAATAACTCTATGGGGCCAATGAATGTGTCACTGGCCAATCCCAATGCATAACCCCTATGGGGTATGCGGTCTATCCAGGCAGAGGATTCAAATAGTTTGTCCCCCACATTGGCTATGTTTGCCACTCCTGAAATATAGGTTTTTCGGTAAAATTTGTAATCTACCCTTAAAGTTGATTTTAAAAATGTATCTCCTCTCAAACTAAGCGCATCATAGCCAAAAAGGTGCACAAAGTTATTGATGGGTTGAAAGCCATAGCCTCCCATAAAAAAATCAAGTGTGCTAGTATCATCACCTCCAATTTTAAAGCCGCCTTCAGAAGTTAAAGTCATTGAGATGTTTTTTGTTGGGGAATAAGTATAACCCAATGTTGCCCGGGCAATCGAGAACTCTTCAAAGCTTGTATTTAGCCCGGAAGCAAATGCATAAAAATTGAATTTCCCTTCAATTAAAGCACCACTTTTTGGGAAATATTTGTTGTCTCTGTTGTCGAGTTTTATATTTCCATAAGCACTGTAATAGTTGGTGTCTTCAAAAATTGTTGTGTTGTTTTGATTGGCTCCTTGAAGGGTAAGGGTTTGTAAATTCAAATACTTGTGTTCAACCCCCAAGCCAATTAAATAAATTTGTCTGAATAGGGTTTGCACATAAACTTGATTTGTAAAATCTTCAAGTTTGATTTCAATATTGGCCACAGACGTTATGTTTTCAACTACTTCCGGTGGAAACAATGAAAATCTTACATTTTTCTTGAACCTGTTGAACCTGGAATTTACGCCCACACTCCAGTAATAACCCTTGTCAATATAATAGTCAAAATTATATCTGATGTTATCCCCCAGAATCAAATCAAAAGATGCAATGTCGTTTTTTTGCAACAATCTTTTTCGGGTAACATTTAACAAAGCCGCACTTTTATACAAATCGTCATAGTGAATGCCCATTCTCAAGAGTGTTCTGGTTCTGGTTTCCGCCAACTGTAATTCAAGAACAGTTTCTTCCTCATTGTTTTCTCTTAAAAAGTAATTTATCTGGCTAAAATTTCCGGTTGCTGATAAATTGTTAATTCCCTCGCTGAAACGTTGATAAGTTGTTTTTAACGGAGGTTGAAGTTTGAGTTTTCCAAGGATATAAGCGCGTGTATAATCCTTGTTGCCGGAAATCTCTATTACATCAATCGTTAAACTGTCTGATAGCTTTTTTTCAATTTTTGGTCGCTCTGAGGGAAGCTGTCTCCGGGCTAGTTCAAGTAGTTGTTCTTCAAATTTTAAGGCCTCGGTCTCTCCGGATTTTATAATTGACTTGCCCTGGTTAAAAGAAATCACAGAAAACTCTTTAATATCAGGATGGATATAAATATCTGTTTTTTCCCGCTTCTCTTTCATGTCGTTTATAGTCCTGTAATTATTGATTTGAACCAAAACATCAATAGCAGATCTCAGGTTTTCACGCGAAAGCAAACTGTCCTGCACATCAACTCCAATGATTACATCAGCACCCATACGTCTTACTTCGTCAACCGGATAGTTGTTTGTCACACCTCCGTCAATTAGCAGAAGCCCGTTAATTTCAACCGGACTGAATAGTGACGGCAAAGCACCGCTGGCCGAAACTGCCTGAGGAAGAAAACCATGTGTTAATTTTACAGGGGTACCTTTTTCTACATCGGTAGCCATACAGAAAAATGGGATGGGCAATTCAGAAAAATCGTTGATATGGCTAACGTGATCTGTTAATTTTGATATTAGATTAAAAAGGTTTTGACCTCTTGATAATGATGTGGGAAAAGAGACTTTGAAGCCATCAAAAGGCAAGGTGAGGGCATATTTTTCAGCATCGTTTTTTTCGTAAAAAGTTTTAGCAGCTCTGGGAATATTGTCCTGTATCAATTCGTCAAAATCAATCACATGAAAAATGGAATCCAGTTCCCTGGCCGTATATCCGGAAGCATATAAAGCGCCCACAATGGCTCCCATACTTGTCCCACCAATATAATCGATGCGCACACCTGCCTCTTCAATAACTTTTAAAACACCAATATGCGCCAAACCTTTAGCACCACCGCCACTCAACACCAGACCCACCTTGACGTCCTCCTGCTCTTGCGAAAATGAGATGCCTGAGAGCAAAAGGGCTACTAAGATAAGAATCGTATGTTTCATTTTATATTCTTGTAATGTTCAATTACCTTTTCAGCTCGGCTGTGACCTATAATTTCAGCGATTTCCCCAAAGCTTGCTTCAGAAATACGCTTGGCACTTTTAAAATGTTTCAAAAGGTCAATGATGGTTTTTTCACCTACTCCGGGGATGGATTCGAGTTCGGTTTTTAACGCTTGATTGCTTCTTTTATTTCGGTGAAATGTAATTCCAAAACGGTGAGCCTCATTCCGCAATTGCTGAATGATTTTCAAGGTCTCCGATTTTTTGTCTAAATATAAGGGAATTGGGTCATTTGGAAAAAATAATTCTTCCAATCTTTTTGCAATCCCCACTATGGCAATTTTTCCGCGTAAGCCTAATTTTTCAAGACTTTTTAACCCCGAATTTAACTGCCCCTTTCCTCCATCTATGATGATGAGTTGCGGCAAAGGTTGCTTCTCATCGAGCAATCTTTTGTACCTTCTGTAAACCACTTCTTCCATGGAGGCATAATCATCTGGCCCTGTTACGGTTTTTATGTTGTATTTGCGATAATCTTTCTTACTTGGTTTTCCGTTTTTGAATACAACACAGGCGGCCACAGGATTGGAGCCTTGTATGTTTGAATTGTCAAAACATTCAATATGGCGGGGTTCTTCAGGTAAGCGAAGGTCTTTCTGCATTTGTGCCATAATGCGGTTTTCATGACGGTCAGGGTCTGTGATTTTGATTTGTTTGAGTTGCTCAATCCTGTAGAATTTGGCATTTCGCTCAGAGAGTTCAAGGATTTGTTTTTTGTCACCCAACTGCGGGACATGCACTTTGATGTTTTCACCCACATCCACAGGAAATGGCACATAAATTTCCTTGGATTGTGAATGAAACCGCTGTCTGATTTCAACAATGGCGAGCTCCAGCAGTTCTTTGTCGCTTTCGTCCAGTTTTTTCTTGATTTCCAAAGTATGTGACCGAATGATGGAACCAAAGGACAACTGGAGGAAATTGACATAAGCATAATCCTCATCAGACACGATGGAAAACACATCCACATTGTTGATTTTTGGGTTTACGATGGTTGACTTCGACTGGTAATTTTCCAGGATCTCAATTTTTTCTTTCAGTCGTTGGGCATCTTCAAATTGGAGTTTTTCCGCATACTGTTTCATTTGGGTTTTGAAACGCTGCAAAGAGTCTTTAAAATTGCCTTTGACTATCTGGCGAATGGCTTCTATATTGTCGTGGTAGTCTTTTTCGCTTTGTTTGTTTTCACAGGGAGCCAGGCAATTCCCGATGTGATATTCGAGGCACAGTTTGTATTTTCCCGCATCAATTTTCTCTTGCGAAAGGTCGTAATTGCAAGTTCTCAAAGGGTAAAGCCCTTTTATTAAATCCAATAAGGTCTGAACGGTTTTCATACTGGTGTAGGGGCCGTAATATTCAGAGCCGTCCTTGATCATTTTACGGGTAGTGAAAATTCTGGGGAAACGCTCGTTTTTGATACATATCCAGGGATAAGATTTGTCATCTTTCAGCATGACATTGTATCGCGGCTGGTATTTTTTGATGAGGTTGTTTTCCAATAAGAGCGCATCTGTTTCCGAAGTCACAACAATGTGCCTGATTTCATGGATTTTCCTGACCAATAGCCGTGTTCTGGCATTGTCGTGGTTTTTGGTAAAATAAGAACTGACGCGTTTTTTTAAATTCTTGGCTTTGCCAACATAGAGAATTTTGCCGTTTTTATCATAATACTGATACACACCGGCACTATCAGGCAGGGTTGAAATCTGTATTTCCAAAGCGGTTTTTTCCATTTCCGTAAAGGTAGAAAATAGTTGTGAGTTTGTGAGTTTGTGAGGAGGTGAGTTTTTTGGCTGGGTGCTGGATGACCGATGACGGAAGTTTGGAAAGTAAAATTTTGTAAATTGAACTTTCTTTTGGAATTTGGAAATTGCTCAGGCTTCGGCTCCGCTCAGCCACCGCTCTGGTTATTATACAAAATCAAAGACTTGAAACGTTGAACTTGAAACTTGAAACCAACAATGGCACAACACAACGAACTTGGAAAAATAGGTGAAGAACTGGCAGCACAGCATTTGCTGGCTAAAGGGTATAAAATTCTGGATCGCAATTTCATTTTTGAACATAAAGAAGTTGATATCATTGCCCAAAAAGACAATCTGATTGTGTGTGTTGAAGTCAAAACCCGAAATTCTGACTTTTTTGGAGACCCGCAGAGCTTTGTCACTCCAGGGAAAATCAAGCAAATTGTCAAAGTGATGAATGCCTATCTGGAGGAAAAGGATATTGAGCTTGAAACCCGGTTTGACATCATTGCCGTTTTAAAAAATAAAACAACTGAAGTGGTTACCCATTATGAGGATGCTTTTTATCATTTTTAATTACCTCCAGCGCTTTGTAAAGCAAAATAATCTCCAAAAGAATTAAAGGAATCATTAAAATATACCCCAACCAGGACAGGATAACTGTAAAGAATAAAAAAGCAACGATGATTTCAAAAACCCCTGTAGCCAGTGCGGTATTGCCTAGTTGGTTCCTGAGTTTTATGATACCAATTCCAAACAATACCCCAATGGCACCAAAACTTATGGACATGGCACTAATAAAATATTCCATGGGAATGATTTCCACAAAAATGGACGTGATATCATAAATGTAAATTAGTGTTGAGAGTACAATCAAAACCAGGGAGGAGAATTTTAAAATTGTATTATGAAGTTCATTTCCCAAGACCCAAAATCCTTTAATAAAAAATACTACCGAAATGAGTGTGAAAATCTTTAAGAATATATAGATCGTGGTGGGATATGGAATTACATTGTCTGCAAACCGGCTCCAATCTGCATAAAACTCCGGGAATCCCAGCAAAAAGTAAATACCGCCAAAAACACAGGCAATAGTTAAGGTTTTTATGGTGTAGTTCATTTTTTCAGGGGCGATGAATTGTTGCTCTATATCTGAAGTTGAATGATTGATGGTCTCAAAATCATAACCAAGAGCTCCAAGAATGGTTTTGATGGTATATGGCCTGGGTGTGACCTCGCCGGCCTCAATGCGCTGAATGGTGCGCACATTGATGTTGCACTTTTCTACAAGCTCCTCTTGAGTTAATCCTTTTTGTTTTCTCAGGTCTTGAATTTTTTGACCAAGTTCGGGTTGTTTCATTTTTGATGTTTGATTGATGCCACAATACTACGAATGAACACCTCAATGTACAATTTTTTTCAATGAATTTCACCCGACATTCACCCGACATTGCACGGCAAACACACTCATTTTGCCGGTAAACCCTTTCAGGGTTTCAAACCCTGAAAGGGTTGAAATGCTAATGAATTAATGGTACATTTGCCAAAAATTATTAAAATGCTTAGCCTTCAACAACTCCAAGACAGAAGCGGTTTCTGTTGCGAAATGTGCAAATCTGTAAACAACCTTAAAAGCTATGACTTGCCCAACTCACCAAACGACATCAATGAAACCAATGTGCTGCTTTGCGAAACCTGCCTGAGCCAGATTGAGAACCCTGATACTATTGACCCTAATCACTGGCGTTGTTTGAACGACAGTATGTGGAGCGAATTTCCTGCTGTCCAGGTGCTTTCCTGGCGTATGCTTAACCGTTTGAAAGCAGAAGGCTGGCCACAGGATTTGCTGGATATGTTGTATCTGGATGAAGATACCCTGAAGTGGGCAAAAGCCTCCGGTGAAGGAAATGAGACAGGGGAAAGTATCAAACATATCGACAGTAATGGGGTGGTATTGGAAGCCGGTGACACTGTGGTTTTAATCAAAGACCTGGATGTCAAAGGGTCTTCCATCACCGCAAAAAGAGGAACGGCAGTGAGACGCATTTCCCTGGTGCACGACAATGCCGAACAAATTGAAGGTAAAGTCGATGGTCAGCAGATTGTGATTTTGACGAAGTTTGTGAAGAAAGTGTAAATTTTAGACGTAAGACTTCAATACATAGGACATAAGACAAAAAATCCCGCAATTTGCGGGATTTTTATTTTAGAATTTACTTGCTCATTTCGGTAAAATGATGGAAAAACTGCGGGATGGTTTCTATCCCTTTCAGGTAGTTCCAGATACCGTAATGTTCATTGGGTGAGTGGATGGCGTCGCTGTCAAGCCCAAAGCCCATTAGGATGGTTTTGCTTTTGAGTTCTTTTTCAAAAAGGGCTACAATTGGGATACTGCCGCCGCTACGCTGCGGGATGGGTGTTTTCCCAAAAGTGGCTTCATAGGCCTTTTCAGCAGCGCGGTATTCCATGCTGTCGATGGGTGTTACATAAGCCGTTCCGCCGTGATGTGGGGTGACTTTTACTTTTACGGCTTTTGGAGCGATGCTTTCAAAATGGTTTTTGAACAATTCGGTGATTTCTTTCCAGTCTTGATCAGGAACCAAACGCATACTTATTTTCGCGTAAACTTTACTGGCAATCACTGTTTTGGCACCTTCACCGGTGTAGCCGCCCCAGATGCCGTTGACATCCAGTGTTGGTCTTATGGAGTTTCTTTCATTTGTGGTATAGCCTTTTTCGCCATAGACATCGTTCATATCCAAGGCTTTTTTGTAAGCTTCAAGACTGAAAGGGGCTTCGGCCATTTTTGCTCTTTCTTCGGTTGAAAGCTCAATGACTTTGTCATAAAAACCGGGTATGGTAATGTGGTTGTTTTCATCGTGTAAAGAAGCTATCATTTTTGCCAGTATATTGATGGGGTTGGCCACGGCACCACCATAAAGCCCCGAGTGTAAATCGCGGTTGGGTCCGGTGACTTCCACTTCTACATAGCTAAGACCACGAAGTCCAGTTGTGATGGAGGGCACGTCTTTGGCAATCATTCCCGTATCGCTGATGAGGATGACGTCGTTAGCGAGTTTTTCACGGTTACGTTCCAAAAACCAGCTCAGGCTGGTACTTCCCACTTCTTCTTCGCCTTCAATCATGAACTTGACGTTGCAGGGCAACTGGTTTGTTTGGGTCATATATTCCATCGCTTTCACGTGCATATACATTTGACCTTTATCATCACAACTTCCACGGGCAAAAATGGCACCTTCGGGATGGATTTCGGTTTTTTTGATGACAGGTTCAAATGGCGGGCTGTCCCACAAATCAAGTGGGTCCGGTGGTTGCACGTCATAGTGGCCGTATACCAAAACTGTGGGTAGGTTTTTATCGATTATTTTTTCGCCATAAACGATGGGGTATCCCGGTGTTTCGCATATTTCAACAGTATCACAGCCTGCTTTTTCAAGACTGGACTTCACCGCTTCGGCACAGGCAATCACGTCTTTTTTATAAGCGGAATCGGCACTGATGGATGGGATTTTTAATAATTCAATGAGTTCGTTAAGAAAACGGTCTTTGTTTTCTTCAATGTAATTTTTAGCGCTGTTCATAGTAAAATTTTAATGGAGCGTAAAGCTACAAAAATCTGTTATTTTTATAAAGGAAGTTGTTTGTTTATTACAATCTTTGTTTATCTTTGCACTCCTTTGCTGAAGCTTCGGAGTGCGAGGCACAATTTTCAGCAATATTTAAATACCAATAGCGGATGTGGTGGAATTGGTAGACACGCTAGACTTAGGATCTAGTGCCGCAAGGTGTGGGGGTTCGAGTCCCTTCATCCGCACAACAAAAGCTTCTCAGAAATGGGGAGCTTTTTTATTTATAATTTTTCGCTAAAATTTGAGTTATTTCAAATGAAAGACAAGGGCAATAGTTTAATAAACTTTAGTATTTTTACATCTTAAAATCCTCCGTCATTTATGAGCACCTCTTTTGAAAAATACCAGAAACGCAGAT
The DNA here is from genome assembly GCA_964469175.1 of uncultured Flavobacteriaceae bacterium. Lineage (GTDB taxonomy): Bacteria > Bacteroidota > Bacteroidia > Flavobacteriales > Flavobacteriaceae > Planktosalinus. The sequence goes on along the minus strand of CAYXXY010000024.1, from coordinate 13,624 downwards.
TGATTTCGTCCTACTTTTCAGTGGTAATAAGCATTTCTCTCGTTTTGTTTTTATTAGGGTTGCTGGGGCTTTTAGTGTTAAACACAAAAAAGGTAGCCGACCATTTCAAGGAGCAAATCGCCCTTTCCATTTTCCTTAAAGAAACAGCCAAAGAGGTAGAGGTCAATCAGCTTCAAAACAGCCTTGCCCTGGCTGAATATACCAAAAGCGCTACTTATGTGCCTAAAGAAGTCGCTGCAGAAAATTTGAGTCTCGAAATTGGCGAAGATTTTATCAGTTATTTGGGTGATAACCCACTTCAAAATTCCATAGATGTTTATCTTAAAGCTGACTTTGTTACGCCGGAACTTATTGAGGAAATCACTTCTGAGATTATGGCAAAAGGCTTTGTGGATGAAGTGATTTATGACAAGCCACTCATCGCATTGTTGAACGAGAACGTAAAAAAAATCAGTTTGTGGGTGTTGATTATCAGCGGGGTGTTTACATTTATTGCGGTGCTTTTGATTAACAGTTCCATTAGGCTTTCAGTGTATTCAAAACGGTTTATTATAAAAACCATGCAAATGGTGGGAGCAACAAAGAGCTTCATTAGAAAACCATTTATCTGGAAAAGCATCAAATTAGGACTGGTGGGTATTTTACTTGCCTGGATAGGGATGGGCATTGTCATGTACTATTTGAACAACACTTTCCCGGAACTGTTGTTGCTTGAGCAGCCGGTTTTACTTGTCATGTTGTTTGCCTTAATTTTTGTACTGGGAGTCTTTATAACCTGGTTAAGCACATTTTTTGCAACACAGCGGTTTTTGAATTTAAGAACCGACGAGCTTTATTATTAGTGAAATTATTTAAAATGCTATGGATGCTACAACAGATTTGAAGAATAGTTTGATTTCCAGAATCAAAAATTCAAAGGATATAAATTTTTTAAAAGCACTTCAAACCCTTTTTGATGCCTCTGAAAAATCACTGTATCAACTGAGTGAAGAGCAGTTGCATTCAATAAATGAAAGCCGGGAAGAAATCAAGCGAGGTGAATTTGTAGATAATGAAGAGGTGATTTCAAATACCCAGAAATGGCTAAAAAACAAATAATTTGGTCAAAGAGGGCTAATGCTGAATTAGTAAGTGTGCTTGAGTTTTTTAATGAGCGAAATGGAAACTCTAATTACAGCTTAAAAATCCTCAAAGAAGTTGAAGATCTATTAAATGGACTATCAAAAAATGAGTTGATTGGGCGGCTTTCATCAGATAGAAGAACCAGGGTAATTGTGATGGGTGTATACTTGATATTCTATGACATTACGGAAGAACGAATTGAAATATTGTCATTTTGGGATAACAGACAAGATGAAAATAAAAGGATAGATATAAAAAAATAGCTACATAAAACAAACTTATGGGAGAGCAAAAACGAAAGTTAGAAAACAAGGAAGAATTTATCTTTCAAAGAGAGAACTACAAATGGATGTTTATTGGCATCGGGTTTATTGCTTTAGGATTTATTTTGATGATTGGCGGAGGCAGTGATGACCCCAATGTTTTTAATGAAGAAATTTACAGTTGGAGACGCATTCGTCTGGCTCCGGCCTTAATTTTAATAGGGTTTGCCATTGAAGTTTACGCCATTTTGCTGAAGCCCAATACTATATCCCAAGATGCAATGGAAGGGCTTAATGAAAAACAATTCATCAAATCTAGTCGTAAAAGCACTTTTAACGAGAAATATAAAAAATCATGAGTAAAATATATTCTCTCATTTCCGATTACAGTTCAAAAAAATTAAAAGAAATTGTCGAACAACAAAATTCTGCTTATAGTAAAATATTCATCGATTATGCCAAAGATGAATTAATCCGTCGAGGTGAAAACTTTACATTTAATCGTCAACTAGAAATTGAAATAAATTCTATGGAGGATGAAAATTTGAAAAGTCTTGTTGAAAATGAGTGGAACAATTTTCATTTAGAATATATTGAAATTGCTAGAAAAGAATATTTAAAAAGAGGGTTTATTAATGATACTTTAGAAGAAGATTTTTTAATAAAAGACAAAAAGAATAAATATCCTGCTTTGTTGGGAATAGCAAATTACTATCATATTCTTGCTTGGATAAATGGAATAGTCTTTCTCGGATTATTTATTTATTTCTTTTTTATTTTGGATCATTTAGAATATTCCTTTTTGTTTCTATTTATTGGTATATTCTCCATAATAATTTGCTTGTCAGCGTCAGAATCTATAAAAATATTTATTGATATTGAAAAAAATACTAGAAGAGCAAGTAAGTAAAAAAATACTTTAGACATATATAAAGAAAAATAAATGGATTATTTAGATGCTTTAATCCTTGGTGCTGTCCAGGGCCTTACCGAATTTTTACCCGTTTCTTCCAGCGGTCACCTTGAGCTTGGAAAAGCCATTCTGGGAGATCAAAGTGTTCCTCAGGAAAGTTTGTTGTTTACAGTAGTGGTACATTTTGCTACTGCCTTGAGTACCATAGTAGTTTTCAGAAAAGACATTGTCGAAATTGTTCAAGGCCTTTTTCAGTTTAAATGGAATGAGGAGTTTCAGTTTTCACTTAAGATAATTCTGTCGATGGTTCCTGCAGCTTTTATTGGGTTATATTTTAGTGATGAACTTGAAGCCTTTTTTAGTGGAGACATAGTTCTTGTTGGCTTTATGTTGCTTATTACAGCCCTATTGCTTTGGCTGGCAGACCGCGCAAAAAACACAACAAAAAATGTAAGCTACTCCAATGCATTTGTCATTGGTGTAGCACAAGCCATTGCCATCCTACCCGGAATTTCACGAAGTGGTGCTACCATAGCGACCTCAGTATTGTTGGGTATTGATCGCGCGCGCGCGGCACGTTTTTCATTTTTGATGGTGGTGCCATTGATCCTTGGCAAAATGGCCAAAGATGTACTTGATGGCGATATCAGTATGCAAATGGACAACATTGGCGTGCTTACAGCCGGATTTACTTCGGCTTTTATTTGTGGAATTTTGGCCTGTACCTGGATGATTGCATTGGTTAAGAAAAGTAAGTTGTCTTACTTTGCTGTGTATTGTTTTATTGTGGGAACCGCTTCAATTTTCATTGGATATTATTTATAAGAAATGGATTTCACAAAAGAATCCGTTCAAGAGGGTAAAATCCTCTTAATCGACAAACCATTGGGATGGACCTCCTTTCAGGTGGTGAACAAAGTGCGGTGGTTGATTAGAAAGCAATTTAACTTGAAGAAAATAAAAGTGGGACACGCGGGTACATTGGATCCACTGGCTTCGGGTTTATTGATTATCTGCACCGGAAAATTCACCAAGCAAATTGACACTTATCAGGGTCAGGAAAAAGAATATACCGGTACTTTTACTCTGGGAGCCACCACGCCCAGTTTTGATCTGGAAACCAAAATTAACGAGACTTTTGACATTTCAGCCCTTACCGAAGAAAAAATAAACGCGGCCACAATACAATTTACCGGCGAAATTCAGCAACAGCCTCCGGTTTTTTCTGCATTAAAAAAAGATGGAAAACGCCTGTATGAGTTTGCCCGAAGTGGTGAGGAAGTTGAAGTGGCGTTTCGAAAAGTTGAAATCACCCTATTTGAAATTACCCGCATCGCTTTGCCTGAAGTAGATTTTAAGGTGAGGTGCAGTAAAGGCACTTACATCCGTTCGCTGGCAAATGACTTTGGAAAGGCACTTAATAACGGCGCCCATCTCTCTGCTTTACGACGAACAAAAATTGGCGAGTTTTCAGTTGAAAAAGCTACAAGCATTGAGGCTTTTGAAGCGTCTTTAACTGCTTAAATTTTACTTAAAAGTGCAATGAGGTCGTCTGTGATATTCTGGCCTTTATCCTTGTTGTACCAGTTTTGAAGTTCTTCTTTGAATTCCGGGGTTAGAGAGCCGTGTTTTTCTTTAAAATCAACAACCATTTGAGTAGCAAGAGATGGCCTTGAACCCCAGGTGAACAGCACCTCATTTTCCCCGCTTAAAGCAATTAATTTTGGTATAGCTCTTCCGCCGTTGGTGAGAAATGCATCCATCAATTCAGGGTTTTCATCTCTGTAAACAAATTTTAAAGTAATGGCCGGACTGAGTTCAGCTATTTTGTTTAAAACCGGCGTGATTTGGGCGGAGTCACCGCACCAGGCTTCAGTAATCACCAACCAGATTTGTTCTTTTTTGACATTTTCAAGAAACTGCTTTGCATCATCATTTATCAAAATGGTTTTGTTCAACCGTTTCATTCGTTGATAATTTAAAGCTGTAAACTCTATTCTCGATTGTGATTGCTCAGGACCGGATGTTTTTTGAAGTTCGCTAAATTGTTTTATTTGGTCAAAATAGGTGTTATAATCTATAGCCTTAATCAGAGATTGTTTAATTATTGTCATATTGTCCATTAGTGTTTGCATCTCAAATTTTTGTTTTTTGTCGAAAGATTTATCATTACCTTTCGGAATAGATTTTTTCAAAGTACAAAAATAACATTTCAAAACGAACATTTCTATGACTAAAATCACAAACCGTTGCCCGTGGTGTGGCACAGATCCACTCTATGTTGAATATCACGATGCCGAGTGGGGTGTACCGGTTTATGATGATAAAACCCTGTTTGAATTTTTGATTTTGGAAAGCTTTCAGGCGGGTTTGAGTTGGATTACTATTTTGCGTAAACGCGAAAATTTTCGCAAGGCGTTTGATGACTTCGACTATAAAAAAATCGCGAGCTATCCCGAAAGTAAGATCGAGGAGTTGTTACAGAATGAAGGCATCATCCGCAATAAGCTGAAGGTTAGGGCGGCCGTGACCAACGCACAGGCTTTTATGGAGGTGCAAAAGGAATTTGGGAGCTTTAGCAACTATATCTGGGGATTTGTAGATGGAAAACCTATTAAAAACAATCTTATGTCAATGAAAGAAGCCCCGGCAACCACACCGCTTTCAGACAAAATAAGCAAAGATTTGAAAAAACGTGGGTTCAAGTTTATGGGAAGCACTGTGGTGTATGCACATATGCAAGCCACGGGAATGGTGAATGACCATTTGGTGGGTTGTTTTAGGTATAATGATGTTTAAATTATTTTTCGGTAGAGTTTTCGTATAGCAAGAGATAATGTTTGGCTTTTTCGATTTCGTTGAGCGCCTGGAGTGTCTTGGAAAACTTTAGATATGCAATTCTTTCCGGTGTTTTATCTAAATTAAACCACTTTTCAAACCATTTTCTTGCTTGAATGTAATTGCCCCTGCTGTAGTGAGAATTTGCTAATTTTTGAAAAATTTGAACAGACTCATAGCCATCTTCAACCACCTTTTCATAGACCTTAACAACATCAATATTATAATTTTGTTGTAATCCTGGAACTTCTGATTGTTGTGCAAATATCGATGAGTACAATGCCAAGAAAAATATTGGGGAAAGAAGTACCTTATTCATTTTTGTGGGGATATTATAAGGTGTAAAAATGGAATATAAATTTATAAAATCAAATATTTTTCGATAAACAGCATAGTTTTTTAATTTTTTTGTAAGAATTTTATGAAATGATTTTTTGAAATGTTGCAGGCCCCCAGTGAGGCTAAATGTTTTGTATATACCTGACAATCAATAAAAAGATAGTTATTGTCTTTTAGATATTCCACAATATAAAACAAAGCCACTTTAGAAGCATCAGTAACCTTGTGAAACATACTCTCCCCACAGAATACTTTTTTTCCGGGCAAATCGATGCCATACAATCCCCCCACTAAGATTTCGTTTTGCCAGACTTCCACAGAAACGGCATGGCCTTTTTGGTGTAATTCAACATAGGCATCTATCATTTCCCGGGTAATCCAGGTGCCGTCCTGTTCATTTCTTTTTGCCAAAGCACATTCCTGAATCACTTTCGCGAAAGCGGTATTGAAAGTAACCTGAAACACATTTGATTTAATGGTTTTCCTCAAGCTTTTTGAAACTTTAAAGTGGTCTAAAAACAACACCATCCTCGGGTCAGGGCTCCACCACAAGACAGGCTGGCCTTCGCTGTACCAAGGGAAAATCCCTGAGTTGTATGCGTCAAGTAACCTTGCTGTTGTGAGTTTTCCGCCAATGGCTAGCAGTCCGTCTTCATCGGCCAGTGAGACATCCGGAAAGGGGCTGTTGTCTTTGAGCAAAATCATTTTAGAAAAGTAACAAACCTGCCAGATAAATACAACTGCCAATGCCCATTAAAATTACCGTATAAGGCAGAATCTCTTTTGCTTTAAGCCTGGTAATGGCCAGCAAAGGCAACGCCCAGAAGGGTTGTAGCATGTTGGTGATTTGGTCGCCATAAGAAAGAGCCATCACCATTTTGGGTAGAGAAACATCAAGCTGAAGTGCTGCATCTATAATGATGGGGCCTTGCAATGCCCATTGTCCGCCACCGCTGGGAACAAAAATATTGACCAAGCCGGCGCTGAAAAAGGTAAAAATGGGCAAAGTAGTTTCGTTGGAAATACTGATAAATGCATTGCTGATCATCGTGACCAGACCGGCATCTTTCATAATGCCCATAATGCCAAAATACAAAGGAAACTGAATCAATATGCCCGAAGCACCTGAGATGGCTTCACCCAAAGCATTCGCAAAACTTTTAAAACTGCCGTGCAGTACAATGCCCAGCCCAAGCATAAAAAAGTTAAGCATATTGGGCGTGATGACGAGTGATTTCAAAGCTTCAAAATATTGAATTATAAATGCCAGCAGTAATAACGAGCCAAAACCAACGGCAGCTATTTTTGAATGTTCTATCCTGTTTGAAGTCGTGGTTACTTCACTATCTACTTCAGTAATTTTTTTGGGAAGCACAACCGGTTTAGTGCCGGAAGTTTTGGCCAAATAATACAGGCTTAATGGGATAACAATCAAAAGTACTCCAAAAATGAGGAGGTTCCACCAGCTTAAAACTGTTTCACCGGTGCTGATTAAATGGGGGAGTTGTGAGACCATCTCCGGAGAAGAAACTCCCTGCATTAGAGACTGAATATGCCCTTCTTCTGCTACTTTGAGCGGTGCAGAACCACTAATGCCACCGTGCCAGATCATCAAACCCACATAACCGGAGGCACCCACTAGCGGATAATTGATGGAAAAACCTCTTTTGATAGATGCATCTGCGACTTTTCTGGCCATAATGGCGCCAAAAATCAAGCCGAGACCCCAGTTGAAAAACGCGACCAGCATAGTGGTTATACTCACCAAAACAACGGCACTGGTTGTGGAGTGAACGTGGTTGGTAATCAAATCAGTGAGTTTGCTTATGGGTTTGCTTAACACCAAAATGTGTCCGAGTACCAAAATGAGCATCATTTGGTAGCCAAACACCAGAAGATCGTTGTTCCAGATGCCTTTCTCCCAGAATTTCAAGACAGATTCAAAGCGTGTCCCTGTGGCTGTGAATTCACCAAAAACCAATGCAAGCACAATGGTTAAAACAGTCAGGAACACCGCAATGACAAAGGGTGAGGGGATTATTTTTTCAAATGCGCTTTCTAAGGTTTTTGTAAAAGCCATGGAGTAAAAATAAAAAAGCGCAGCTGAACTGCGCTTAACTAGCTTTATGTTTTAAAAGGGAAGATCATCACTTTCTTCCTCGTTCAAATCGTTGACCGGTTCAAAGGCATCGGCGGGCGGCATTGGTGGTAAATCAGTCCCGGCAGCATCAGCTGCTATGTTTTCTATACGCCATCCCTGCAGGGTGTTAAAATATTTAGTCTCTCCTTGCGGGCTCACCCATTCACGACCTCTTAAGTTGATGCTCACCTTTACGGTTTGACCAACACTATAGTTGTTTAATAAATCTGTTTTGTCCTGAACAAACTCAATCATCAGGTGTTGTGGATATTGTTCTTCGGTGGTAACAACCAATTCTCTTTTTCTAAAACCACTGCTGCCAAAGGTTTGCGTTTCACCAATCATCTTTATTTTTCCTTGTACTTCCATTTCTTAAATTTTTGCGAGCAATACCTTCCAGGCAGAAGGGATGTCTCCGTTTTGTAAATAGTTTTGTGCTAATTTATGAATTTCATTGGTATCTGAAGTGCTTAAAATGCTTCTTACCTTAATATTTTTTGAAACAAATTCATTGACCTCGTCTTCAGTTGGAACGGCTTCAATATTGCCAAGCATTCCCAGGTCATTTCCGGTTAAAACCAAACTTGATTTTATTTGCAGCGGAATTTTATCCACCCCGATTCCAAGTGTTGTCAACGGCTTTGGAACCTCAAACATTCCGGCATTTGAACGGCTGTACCAGTTGCCGCCCATACGGGCAACGGTGTCTATTTTGTGCTGGTCGATGGTTTGGTCTTCATCAAGAATTGCTTCATCAATATGCAGTTTTACCACTTCACAAATCACCAGGTTTCCGGCACCGCCTTCTTTGCCCAACTGAACAACTTCTTTTACGATACATTCAAACTGAACGGGACTTTCAGCAACGCGAGGTGGTTTCACTTTTTCTGAAGGAACAGGTGTCAATCCGGCTTTTACAAACTCATTGACTCCTTTTGGATATTCGGTAGAAGAAAGTGACATTTGTTGCACCATAGCATAGTTTACGATGTTGATGACCACTTCCTTGACCTCAAGCACATTTTCATAAGTGTGTTTGGTGGTATTGTCCCTTCCCCGTCTTGCCGGCGAAAAAATCAGTATGGGTGGGTTTGCACTAAACACATTAAAAAAACTGAAGGGCGATAAATTTACCTTACCATTTTTGTCGATTGTACTTGCAAATGCTATGGGACGCGGTGTTACAGCACCCAGCAGATAGCCGTGTAATCTTCCTGTTGAAAGGTCTTTGGGTTCAAATGAAATCATAAAAGCAAAGGTAACGAAAGTGTCAAAAATGGCTCCCATTTGTCACTTTAATTTATAAACACAATTATTTAATAGTAATTCTGTTATATTTAGCACTAAAATGACTCCGAAATGCAAAACGAGAGAAATTATTTCAGGGTAGTATTTGTGCTGCTCTCCTTGGTCACTGTGACTATAATTCTTTGGAATACCTATATCTTTTTTAACGAGCTTAAAGAAAATGAACGCAGCAAAATGGAGCTGCTGGCCGCTGCTTATGCCGAATTGCTTCGCGATGACAACCTTGAAACCAATGTCACCGAGCTGGCCTTTGAAATTATAAAAAGCAATACGAATACTCCCATGATCATGCATAGTTATGACTCCAACGATTATGATTTAATCAACCTTCCCCAAGAGTATGAAAACGATGTCAATAAAATTGAGGCTCTTATAGCAACCTTCAAATCACAATATGAGCCCATTGATGTTACTCATGGAGATGATGTTTTTGCGACCATTTATTACGGAAACTCAAAAATCATCAATAAACTAAAATACTACCCCGCAGCCATCATTATCATGATTTTGTTGTTTGTGGGCGTAGTATATTTTTTCTTCAGAACCCGAAAGGGCGCAGAGCAAAATAGGCTTTGGGCAGGTATGGCCAAAGAAACCGCACATCAAATCGGGACACCGCTTTCTTCGCTAATTGGCTGGACCGAAATTTTAAAAACCGAAAATGTCAATCCTGAATATATTTCCGAAATGGAAAAAGATATTTTCAGGCTGCAAACCATTACCGACAGGTTTTCGAAAATCGGCTCCATGCCGGTATTAAACAAAAAAGACGTTGTTTCTGAAACCATCAAGTCGTTTGACTACCTGAAAGCGCGCAGCTCAAAATTAATTGACTTTAAACTGGAGATTCCCGATGACCCCATTTACGTCAGGCTGAACAAGCAGTTGTACAGTTGGGCCATTGAAAATCTGGTGAAGAATGCCATAGATGCTATGAAAGGCAAAGGATTGGTGACCATTTCGATTCAAAAAAACAGCCGTTATGTACAAATTCTGGTTAGCGATACCGGAAAAGGAATCCCCAAAAAGGATTTCCAAAAAATATTCCGTCCCGGGTTTACCACTAAAAGACGTGGTTGGGGACTTGGACTTTCTCTAACCAAACGGATTATTGAAGACTATCACGAAGGTAAAATTAAAGTTAAAGAATCTGATAAAGGCAAAGGGACCACGTTTCAGATTTCCTTGCGATTGCTGGAATAAGATTCAAAGATTGCTCTTAGATCAGCAGGGATTTGATAGGTTTTTTCGGTGTTGAAGTCAAAACAAACGACTACATCACGAGCCTCGATACACACTTCCCCTTTTTCGTTAAGAATGCAATGTTCCAGAGAAAAACTACTGTTTTTAATGTAACCCACTCTGGATTTTATAGTAATTGTTCCCGGATAAAACAGCGATTTTTTAAAATCAACTTTAGAGGAAACCAGCATCGGGCCGCGGTTGGTTTCTTTATAGCTTTTATACAAACCCGATTTTTCCCAGATATTCACCCGCGCCGATTGTAAATAGCGAATAATGTTGACATTGTTTACATGTTCATACACATCCAGGTCACTCCAGTCGATGCGAAGGGTTATTTCCAGCGGAAAGTCATTCAGGTCACTCATAATGCAGCTTGAATTTTGGCAGCGAGCGCTTTGAATTCATCTGGGGAGAGCACTACTTTTTTGCTGAAATCCATATCACTCATTTGGTTCAGCGGGATGAGGTGCACGTGCACGTGTGGCACTTCCAGACCAATCACCGCCACGCCGACACGTTTGCAGGGCACTGTTTTTTCAAGGGCTTTTGCCACTTTACGAGAAAACTGCATCAGTTTGAGGTAAGTGGTTTCGTCGAGGTCAAAGAGTTTGTCAACCTCTACTTTTGGGACACAGAGTGTGTGGCCCTTTGCATTGGGGTTGATGTCCAGAAAAGCGATGAAATGATCGTCTTCTGCAACCTTGTAACAGGGAATTTCGCCGTTGATGATTTTTGTGAAGATGGTAGCCATAAAATTTTTAGCTAAAGGTAATAAAATTCATTTTTTAGTACACTGTAAAACATAAAAACCATTAAGGCATTAAGAAGTATTAAGGTTTCTCCTCTTAACTAACCTTAACTTAATGTTAAAAAAAATACCCACAATATTATTGGGGGTATTTATGTATTATAAAAATATAGGATTAATCCCTTGATATTTCAAGAATTTCAAACGTAACAGTTCCGTTTGGCACTTGAATTTCAGCAGTATCGCCCACTTCTTTACCTAGCAAGCCTTTCCCGATGGGAGAATCCACCGAAATTTTTCCGGCTTTGAGGTCGGCTTCGCTTTGGGCTACCAGTTTATAAGTCATTTGGGCGTTGTTTGCCACGTTTTTTATCTTAACAGTGGAGTGCACCAGCACCTTTGAAGTGTCCAGTTGTGACTCGTCAATCAATCGTGCATTGGCCACTATTTCTTCCATTTTTGAAATGCGAAGTTCCAGCATCCCTTGTGCTTCCTTGGCGGCATCATATTCGGCGTTTTCTGAAAGGTCACCTTTATCGCGTGCATCGGCAATGGCCTGCGAGGCTTTTGGACGCTCTACATCTCTTAAAAAGTCCAGCTCATCCCTCAATTTTTTTAATCCTTCGGCTGTGTAATAAGATACTTTACTCATAACTTCATCGTTTTATATAATACAAAGATTCCCGCTACACTGAATGGCTCAGTCAACTGCGGGAACTAAAAAATCCCATTCACGACGGGATTTCATACAAATATACGAAAAATTTAATTGTCCTTGATTTTATTGTAAATTGCACTCCAAATTCCTGCTATGAGATTTATTATTGCCGCTTTTTTGATTTTGATGTTCCTGTCCTGCAATTCAGACGATCGTGTAAACCGAAACAATCCCTATTTGATTGACCCGTTGGTGAACCTGCAACTCGACCTGAGTTTGCCGCAGTACAACCTGTTGAACTTCCCGGGAAATAGTATAGTCATCAACTCACAAGGCATCAGGGGTATAGTTGTTTATAACATAGACAACAGCCAGTATTCTGCCATGGAAATTACTGACCCCAACCACGTGCCCAACAATTGCTCAACGATGGATATTATTGGTATCGAGGCTACCTGCACCTGCCCCGATGATGAGAACAAATACAACATCATCACCGGCCAGCATATGGGCAATCCCAACCTGTACCCGATGCAGCGCTACCGGGCTGTGAGGAGTGGGAATGTGGTTAATATCACCAATTGATTATTTAGAACCTTTTTAAAGAAGGCAATAGTGGCTTTATCATGGGAGTATCTAGGGAGTAAGGTGGGAGTATCCATACATGAAGCTAACAATAATAAAAATGTTGAGCAACATTAACTTTAATCTATGGCTTCTAGTCGCCTCCCCAAAAACCTTTAAAATCCCTTTAAATATATTCCCGGAAAGTGGTACTTTAGGTAAAAATAATGAGGGGGCAGGTTTTAGTTTTACTATAAATCAGCAATAGTTTCTATGAATATACCTGATTTAAACAAGTTTTGTATAATGACCGAAAAACGAGATATAAATTGAATAAAATCCCTATAAATATAAAATATTCAATATTCGGAATATCTGTTTTGATATTTTTAGTACTTAATTCTGTTTTAGGGCTTAACATAATAAATGGTTCTATTAATCTGATTCAGAAAATAACCGGATATCATTTTGCAATATCAACAAATACTTTAGACTATTTGATTTTTGCTTCAATTCCTGTTTTCGGAATGCTATTCAACTCAAAGAGAAATCAATTTAAAATATCGGCACTAATAATGGATGTTTTGACAATTCTGTTTTGGACTATAATTATGATTGTATTCGGACTTTACATTATGACTATTGTTGGCAAGCCTTCAAATCCTTTAATACCCGAATATTTAATAATCGAACCGATAAATTTATATTCAAGTTTGATTATGGTAATCGGTATTTTAATTCCTTTTCTATTTGTGAAACAAACTTTCAAACAAACTGAGAAAGATGACATTGGAACTCAAAACTGAATAAACACAATGCACGGCACCAACGATAATCTATCGCTTCTACCCACCCGCCCCAAAAACCTTTAATACCCCTTTGAATATATTCCCGGAAAGTGGTACTTTAGATAAAAATAATGCGGGGTCATGTTGTGCAATTGTAATATATCAACAATAAAACCCTAAAACATAACGTATATACTAATGTTGTGGTGCATTAGGAAATATCTGCAATCCTAAGACCTTTTGTATAACTATAATAGTTTATTGCTTTTTCAGGCGTATCTAAATTTTCATAATACCAATCAATAATTTGCCCTTTAGGTTGTTTAGAGTTAATATCCCAAACAATATCGTGTAAATTAAAATAGAAGTCTGAGCATAAAGCAATACCACCAACATCATCATTTACCCATCCTTCATTTGTCATTTCTTGTTTATTACAAAATTTTTGAACATACTCATTACAGGCAAATTCATAAGTTTCTTTTAGCTGTTTAATTTTCATTGTTCCCATAAATTAACGCACCACAACAATTTGTATAAGTAATAGCCGTTGTGGTGCTTGTTTTAGGGCTATTACTTTTTATTAAGTTAATTTCAATTCGATAATTCTGTGCTTCTTAATCGGCTACTACTCATACAATAGCCGTTATGCGGCATTGAAGGATATCAAAACTACATTAAATTAATATGACAACATT
>CAYXXY010000023.1:0-47633 GCA_964469175.1 uncultured Flavobacteriaceae bacterium | reverse complement strand
TCAACACCGCGTTCATACTGGGTCGTGCCGACCATATGAACGCTTAGTTATTACCTGCTGGCTTTTTACTATTTTATTCAATTCGTTCAGTTTCATTTTCTTCGTCTGATTTTTTACTCAATCTAATTCCGATAATTACCATTTGAATAATTCCAAGTATCCAATATGTAGGAAATCGTAAAAAAGTGTAAACAACTTCAAAGCTATCCATCCATTCGCCCACAATTTGCAATTCAATTATCATTGAAACAAATGGAAGTACAAACCCAAACGAAAGACTGACCAATAAACAACCTACTTTTTTTTCAAAATCTGTTTTCCAAAATTTTATATTGAGGAAAATTAAAATTGCGATAATTAAATAGTCAAAATATCCTATTAACATTTAATGATTTGATTCGTGAAAATATTCATACGCATAACCTTCTATTTCTCCGCTTAATTGATTTCCGTTTTCATCCTTGAGTTCATACATTTCTTGTATTCCGCCAATCGAAGCACAACCATCTAAACCCAAAAGTATAGTGTAAAAAACATCAGTCAAAGCTGAATTTAGAACTCTTTCCATTATTACACTTTGTTCTTTAGTCAGATTTAGTGATTTAATTAATTGTCCAACTTCAGTTTCGGGATTATCAGACAAATATTCTTTTAGAAAATCCTGTTTTTCGATATAAAATGCCTTTACTAATTCTTCTGTGTTCATCGGTTTTTTCAGCTTGCAGGTAACGGTTCGGGGCTTTGCGAAGTGGCGGAAAATCGAAGCGGAAAGTTTCGATTTAGACGACACGTAGCAAAAGCCAATTTCTATTTGCTAATTTATGAAAAAAAGCCAATAAAATTGGCTTTTGCGGATTACGAAGCCAAAATTTTCAACTTAGACGGAAACCCGCCATTTTGCAAAACCCTTGTTATAAACCGTTTATCTTTCAAGTTTTTTGAGAGGATTCCCTATATAAACTCCTTTTTCCTTTATGTCTTTTACTACAACACCACCCATTCCAATTGTTACATCATCACAAATTCCAACACCTTGTCGGACAGAGGCATTTGTTCCAAAGTAAACACAATTTCCAAACTCACATTCTCCGCTTATGTGGGTTCCTGGTGCAGTTGTGAAAAAATCTCCAATTACGCAATCGTGTCCTACAGTTGTATTTAAGTTTAAGTGTGTATGTTTCCCGATTTTAATGTTACAAGTTACAATGCAGCCTGCGGTTATAATACTTCCTTCTCCAATTTCACAATCATCTAATACGATTGCAGTCGGATGAATTAACGTTGTGTAATTAGTTTCTTGTGGTAAACTTTCTACAATTTTTTTTCTTGTATTTGGGTCGCCAACCGCTATTACGACTTCATATTCCAAAGGATTAAAGTCCTGAGTCTGAATAACGGGAATTCCCATCACTTTTCCGTTTTGTAATTTCGGATTATCGTCCAAAAAAACAACTTCATTTTCTATTCGTTTCTCTTGTAGTAAAAAACTATCTTTAAAACTACTTAAAATTTCTCGTCCGAAGCCTCCTGCTCCTACGATACATAATTTCCTTTGATTGACTGCCACCGTTTTCCGTTAAATGGTTTATAACGTCCCTCGGCTATGAGCTGTGGCGTGGATTGAGCAACTAATTTAGCAAACAAAACCCAGACCTGAGGAAAATCCGATAGGATTTTCCGAGTAAGCCTGTACAAGCCATAGATTATCGCCGGTGTTGTGTGTTCGTTCTTTTTTAATAGTAATTAATTTCTCGTTCATAAATATATTCGTTCATAAATTCATAGTTGCTTCTTTTTTGCTTTATCTCTTTTTTTGTCCAATTTCCTTTTTTGTCAAAATTCAGGTATTGAATTTCATATTTATATTTCAATTTAAAAGCTTTATTTTCCAAAATTGGGAAAGGTCTTCTGTGAATATATCCTGATACAGAAACTTCAATTAACTCGTTGTTATCATTGTATTTGTACGAGTATAATAAATCTTCATTGAAAGAGCTTTTGATGGCAAAATCTTTTCTTAACCAACTGATTATATTTCCATTTTCATCAAAAGTAATTTCATCGCTTATATTTGATATTAAAGACAAAGGCAATTCATTGTTTTTATTTTGTTTTTTTTTAGTTAATGGAACTAATCTATTTTTATGCCGAGATGAATGTTCTGAAGGTAATATGTAAGAATATTTAAGATTAACAGTATCTCTATCCAAATTCCATTCATAGTTTAAAGTGTAGTCAAATATATTTCCTTCTTTTTCATAATTATAACCACATTCATAACATTCATAAATTTCTTGGGTAATAAAACCTTCTTTATCAAAAAATTTTACAGTTTTTGAAGAATTTCTTGGGAAACCTTCATACAATATTAATTCTTTAAGTTGATTATTTTCATCAAAATGATATATCTCAATTTTGGCAAAAGAATTAACGAATTTCGACAAAGAATCTCCTTCTTGGTATTTTATTAATTGATTATTCCGATTGAAGTCATATTGAAAAGTTTGTAATGGATTAGTTGTACTATTTGGAGAAGTTATAATTTCCTTTATTGATTTCACTTTACTATTCAAACCAAATGTTTTCGTGTTCTTTATAAAATAGTCATTTTTTAAGGTCTCATAAATAGTGGGAATCGGTTTAGGTTTTTCAATATGAGGAATTGGACCTTGTCCGTGTAAAAAGTTTATTCCAAAAAATAAATAAAGTAAAATAAATAAACTCTTTTTTCCCATTTTATTTTTTTTCTGAATGACACACAACATTAGTATATACAATATAAAACTACAATTTATTGTTGATATATTGCATTTCTAAGTTACTGTTTTGTTTGATTTATTGTTGATATATCCCCTATGAGTTATATATACAACATGTTTTTAATTTTTAACAAACCCTTTCAATTGTAATCCATTCTGTCAAAACCCCTTCAATCACAAATTTAAAACATTGTTTTTTAAGTTTTTTACGGAATCCCGCATTGTTGTGAAAATTCCAATCACGATAACAATCTGGGGGATTACAATACAGCAAATCCTTAAATATTTTCATCTCACCTCTAAAATCCCTATTTTTGCAGGCCAATCAAACTTTTTCACAATGAGGGTAATTATTCTTTTTCTTGCTGCGCTGGTTTTTGTTTCCTGTGCCGAAAAGCAACCGGCAGACCTGCTGATTTTCAATGCCAATATCTATACCGTAAACGATAACTTTGACAAAGCAGAAGCATTTGCCGTTAAAAACGGTAAAATCATTGAGGTGGGGACTACTTCCGCTTTACGCGAAAAATACAATGCTACTGAATCTTTTGACTTTGCCGGAAAAACCGTTCTGCCGGGTTTTATTGATGCTCACGCCCATTTCTATGGTTTGGGACTCAACCAAAATGTAGTGGACCTTGTGGGTGCTGAAAGTTTTGACGAAGTGGTGAACAGGGTGGTGGCCTTTCAAGAAGAAAGACAACTCGATTATATTGAAGGTCGCGGCTGGAACCAAAACCTCTGGGAAGTAAAAGAGTTTCCCAACAAGCAAAAACTGGATGAGCTTTTCCCCGATATCCCCGTAGTGCTCACCCGCATTGACGGGCACGCTTATCTGGTCAATCAAAAAGCCCTCGACCTTGCCGGAATCACCACACAAACCCAAGCCGAAGGCGGTTATGTGGAAGTGAAAGACGGAAAACTCACCGGTATTTTAATCGATGGCGCTATGGGTGTAATCAATTCCATTGCCCCGGCAATCAGTGTCAGTGCTGCTGCCCAGGCACTTAAAGACGCTCAGGAAATCTGTTTTTCTTATGGTTTGACCACAGTCAATGATGCGGGACTGGACAAGGATATTATTTATTTGATAGACAGTCTGCAACAGTCGGGAGAACTCGATATGCGCATCTATGCCATGATTTCAAACACACCTGAAAATTTGGATTATTTTCTCACCAAAGGCGTTATAAAAACCGATAAACTCAATGTGCGTTCAGTAAAAGTGTATGGCGACGGAGCTCTGGGGTCAAGAGGGGCAGCACTTAAAGAACCTTACCACGACCACGAAGGACATTATGGTATTTTTGTAACCCCGGTGGACGAAATTCATGATTTGGCAAAACGCATTGCTGAGTCACATTACCAGATGAATACTCACGCCATTGGAGATTCCACAGCTTTGGTAGTCTTGCAGGCCTATACCGAAGCACTTGGCCCGGCCAATAACCGCCGCTGGAAGATGGAACACGCTCAGGTGGTTTCAGTAGAAGACTTTGATTATTTTAAAAACGGAATCATTCCATCGGTACAGCCCACTCACGCCACAAGCGATATGTACTGGGCAGAAGACCGCGTGGGTCCCGACAGGATGAAAGGTGCTTATGCCTATAAAACCCTGCTTGAAAAATCCGGAATGATTGCATTGGGAACTGACTTTCCTGTGGAGCACGTGAGTCCGTTTTACACTTTTTATGCCGCTGTTGCGCGAAAGGATTTGAACCAATACCCCGATGGCGGATTCCAGGTTCAGGATGCTTTGTCACGTGAAGAAACCCTGAAGGGAATGACCATCTGGGCAGCCTATTCCAATTTTGAAGACCACGAAAAAGGAAGCATCGAAGTGGGAAAATTCGCCGACTTTATCGTGCTTGAAAAAGACATCATGACCTGTGATGAGGACGACATACCCAACATTCAGGTAGAAGCTACTTTTGTGGGAGGTAAGCTGGTTTACAGAAAATAAAATTATTAAGTTTTAACGGATTTCTTTGTGACCCTTAGTGTCCCTGCCTGCCGGCAGGCAGGTTCGAGTCTTAGTGGCAGATTTACAGACCTTTTACAAATTTAACTTTTAGCCACAAAGTCACCAAGGCTCTAAGTTACACAAAGATTCGGCCAATTCCCTTGCGGAGGTTGCTTCTCGTTGCGCACATTGCGGTTAAACAAAAAAGGGTTTAAAAAATTAACTGAATATCTCAGTTGGTTTATTTCCCGCCTTTCGCCTGAAGGTCTTCAATACAAAGTTCATCAAGTAACCGGTCAGTTGATTTGCTGAGCAGCATACGCGTTACTGCAGCCCGGTTTCCTGTGGTTTCAAAGTACATCAGGCACTCTTCCACCATACAGTGTTTGCTGTGCTGAGTGTCCTCATGAACCTGATGGATATCATCCTGCTGCAGGTTTACCAGCCCAAGTAAATGTCCAACCTCGTGGTTTAAAGTAGTTCTTTCTGCCAGACCAATATTGATTCCGTGGGAAATTGCCACATCATTGATGGTTTTTTTGTAAATCACTGCCGAAGTATTCCTGTAAGCCGTACCCAAAGTCACGCGGGTTGGGGTATCGTTGCTCGAATTTTTATTTGAGAAAAACACATACACCGCCAGGTTGGTTCCATCATTGTAAAAGGTACGGTGCTCGTTTTCAATAGCCACAATGTTGTTGATGGTGTATGAATTACCGGTCATATTAGGCTGTATCATTCGCTCCACCACAGTGATGCCCCCCGGTTTGTGGATGCGTTCTTCCAAAAAGTTCAACAAGTGGTTGACTGTTCCCGGCTCTGGGTTAAAGCCTTCAGCGTAAACTATTTCAAGTGTAATGCTTGTAAAATTGTTGTCCCTTAAAAAATCTTCAGCTGAAGTTCCGGTAGCTTGCCTGTTAGCAAGTGTGGGGTCAACTTCGGGGTCTTTATCGTCGCTTTTACAAGCCAGAAACAAGGTAAGCACCCACCCGAAAAGTAAAATGCGGTAAGCGGTAATTTGCATAGCAGATTTTTTTTATAAATATAAGGCAACTATTATAGGTAATCAAAAGTTTATGATTTCAATCTGTTTTTTTAACCACTGAGGATACTAAGTTTTAACGGATTCCTCTGTGAAACTCTGTGTCTCCTCCGTGTAGCTCTGTGGTAAAACAAGTACAAATTAGTTCATTCTATTGTTTCGCCAAAAAGTCACCAAGGCTCAAAGATGCACTAAGTTTTAACTAATTCCTTTGTGAACCAT
The DNA here is from genome assembly GCA_964469175.1 of uncultured Flavobacteriaceae bacterium. GTDB lineage: Bacteria > Bacteroidota > Bacteroidia > Flavobacteriales > Flavobacteriaceae > Planktosalinus. The sequence continues at coordinate 41,644 of CAYXXY010000023.1, read as the reverse complement.
TGTGTCTTAGAACCTTAGTGGCAGATTTACGAAGTTTTTGTTTTTTAGCCACAAAGTCACCAAGGCTCAAAGTTGCACTAAGTTTTAATGGATTTCTCTGAGAAACTCTGTGTCTCCTCCGTGTAACTCTGTGGTAAAACAAAAATTTACTTCAGGACATAAAAAGTATAACAAAAACATTTAAAACTACACAAATAGCTTCGCAAGAAAATCATAATGCTCGCCTTCCAAAACCAGTTCACACTTAAGCCCGGCTTGGGCTGCAGTCGTCTTAAGTAAATCAAAGTCCAGATACAGCCATTCAAATGCTTCGGTAGTTTCACCTTTATAACGCATTGTGAATGAGAGTTCGCCATAATAAGCCCTGTCGCCTGTAACCCAAACACCGCCGTCTTCATCTTCTTCAAACATATAGATAAGGTCACTGGAGTCAATCAGGATTTGCCCGCCGGGATTTAATAATGATTTTAAATGGTTTAAATATTTTGGAGCTTCCTCAAGGGTTTTGAAAATGCCTGTTCCGTTCATCAACAAAATCAGGGTGTCAAATTTTTCTGAAACTTCAAGTATATCGGCCACTTTTGCGTTTTGGACTCCTCTTAGTTTACACACTTCAATTGCTCCGGGCGAAAGGTCAATGGCGGTCACATCCAGTACTTTTTCCTCTAAATACAAGGCGTGACTTCCGGCACCACAACCCACATCGAGGACTTTGCCTTTGGCCAATTCCAGGGCTTTCTGTTCAATGCTTGGCATTTCTTCAAACTTTCTGAACAAATAGGGAAGGGGCAGGACATCTTCCTCAGAAATATTGGTTTCGGTGAGGATGTCTTCGGTATAGTTTCCGTGAAAATAATCAATCAGGGCTTTACCTAAAATGTCTTTTTGCATCTGTATCTTTGCATTATGGAAGAGGTCATTAAACAACTCCCGGCTCGTGCCAAAGATAAGCATAACGAGCATAAAAAGTTTTTCGCCAAGCTGAAGAAAAAACCGCCCAAAAACCTGGATGTGGTCATGCAGCAATTGCACGATGAGGAGTTCCGGCAAACCGATTGTCTTAAATGCGCCAACTGCTGTAAAACCACCGGCCCTTTGTTTACCGATAAAGACATTGAGCGCATTGCCAAACACTTTAAAATGAAACCGCAACAGTTTATTGATACTTACCTCCGCATTGACGAAGACAAGGATTATGTACTGCAAAGCGTGCCCTGCACCTTTCTGGGGGCCGATAATTACTGCTCCATCTATGATGTGCGCCCCAAAGCCTGCCGCGAATTCCCGCACACCGACCGTAAAAAATTTCAGCAGATTTCAAATTTGACCTTAAAAAATGTCGCCATTTGTCCGGCGGCGTTTAATATCGTGGAGAAGATGAGGGGGTTAATAGACAATAGACAATAGATATTAGACATTAGACTTGAGATATTAGACTTGAGATTTGAGATTCCAAAAATTATTTAATTGAAATTTAATCCTTGCCCGTCCGGCTTCGTCGCTTGAAGCTTAGAAGCGCATGTGGCAGGCGGGTTTGGTACTTATAATTTGGATTTTGGTGCTTGGAATTTGCTTTGCCATCCGAAACCGCTAAGGGCGGTGAAGGGTGGGTAATTTGGAATTTTACTCCAAAGTAGTAGCAATATACACCAACTCAAAAAGGATCGCCCAATTCTTGACAAAGTGCATGGCTTCCAGCATCACGATTTCCCGCTTTTTAACCGCCCAAAACTTATGCAGCATAAATGAAGCTACCGCAAGAAAGACACACAAAGCGATGATGCCTTCAATCATAAAGTAGCCACTGATTAGCGTTGCTCCACCGGCGATGAGGAGGATACCACTTAAAATCACCATCAGCTTTGGGGCAATGAGTGATCTTTTGTCTGCATATTCTTTTAAAATATGGGTATTGTAAAAATGGTTGACTCCGTTAAGGAGAAAAAATAAACCTAAAAGTATGAGGAGTATTTGTTTAATCATTCAGGTTAAAGATAAGTGGTTAAATGTCAAATTTTAAAAATGTTCTTAGCGACTTTGCGTCTTTGCGAGATATTTTTGAAGTGTTTCACCGCCTTGCGCTTCATAGCTTCAGGCGGCGAAGCAGCAAAGGCGCAGAGGCGCAAAGTTTTAAAAATAATAACGATTCACTTAAAGCACATCCCGTATTTCCAGTTTTTTATCAAACATCGCCTTGGCAAAAGGGCACAGGGGAATGATCTTCAAACCGTTTTCACGGGCATATTCCACCGCAGCCAGCACCATTTTTTTACCCACACCCTGACCGTTATATTCAGAATTTACCTCAGTGTGATCAATGATAAATTTATCACTTCCAGCCCACGAATAGGTCATTCTTCCGGCTTCTTTTTCGTCTGAAACGGCTTTAAAAAAACCTTTGCTTTCCCGATTGATTTGTTGAATTTCCATACCCTTAATCGTTCTTTTTATAACTTAACGCTCCTGACGGACAATTGCTCACCTGACTCATCAATTCCTCTGAAGTGGCGTTTTCGATTTTTATCCAAGGCCGCTCTTTGGGATTGTACACTTTCGGCAAGGTTCTTACACATACACCCGCGTGAGTGCAAAGCCCGGGTTTCCAGAATATGGTGATTTCACCGTTTGAATATTCATTTACTTTTCCCATAATACATTGATTAAGTGTTTATATCAGATTTCCTTGTCAACCGGTTTCGGCTTCGCTCAACCTCCGGTATTTGTTGTTTTTTAATGAAACATCTATTCAAAAACCCACCTTACAGTAAACTTTCGGTGGACAAACTCAAAGACTCACCAACTCAAAGACTCAACAACTCACCACTCGATCACTCCTCACCATAAATCATATAGGCTTTCCGCATACGATCATATTGTTCAAGTCCCGGCTTCCAGCTTGCTCGGATTTGCTCGTTATTCATTCCCTGTTCAATTTGCTGTTGCAGGGTTTTAGTTCCTGCAAGCGTGGTAAAGAAATTAGTGAAAAATGATTTTTGTTTTCCCGAGTCGTGGTAGGCATCAATGAGCCATTGTAAATTAATATGGTCAAGCCTGTCAACACCGCTTAAATCTTTACCATAGCACATCTGCCCGTTGAATTTTGGGTTTTTGGCACCTTCATTCGGTTGGGGAGTAAAGGTGAAAGTGTATTTGTCTTTGGGCAATGATGGGCTGCCAAATATCTGAAACTGCATATCGGTGCCGCGGCCTTCACTCAGCGGTGTGCCTTCAAAAAAGCAAGTGCTGGGGTAGAGATTAATCGATTTGTCATTAGGCAGGTTGGGCGACGGTTTGATGGGTAGCCTGTATGACATGCTTCGGTTATAATCTTTTACGGGAACGATTTTAAGCTCGCACTTTTTTCCATTTTCCAGCCAGCCCTCGCCATTAATCATTTGGGCATATTCGGCGATGGTCATTCCGTGAACGACGGGAATGGGGTGCATCCCCACAAAGCTTTTATGCTCCGGTTCCAAAATGGGGCCGTCGATGTAGTGAATGTTGGGGTTAGGCCGATCAAGGATTAAAAGTGGGATTCCCGCTTCAGCGCAAGCTTCCATAACATAATGTAAAGTGGAAATATAAGTGTAAAAACGTGCCCCCACATCCTGAATATCAAATATCATCACGTCCAGATCTTTCATTTGTTCTGGGGTGGGTTTTTTGTTGCTTCCGTAAAGGGAAATAATGGGCAAACCGGTTCTGCTGTCTTTTCCGTCTTTTACTATCTCACCGGCATCAGCTGTTCCCCTGAAACCGTGTTCGGGTGCGAAAACTTTAGTCACGTTGATGTTGTGGTTGAGTAGTGAATCCACCAAATGTGTGCGCTTGCTGAACACCCAGCGCTGGGTTTGACGCTGGCGGTAGGAGCGGCTGCTTTCATCCCAATAGTCTTCCATAAAGACAAAGTTTTCAGGTTTAAAAACCACGCTGGTCTGGTTAGCTACCACGCCAACGCGTTTTTCTCTCAAAAAAGGCAGATATTCACCGGTTTGATTGGCACCCACTACGGGGTAAGTAGCTACCTCACTTTTAGTAAATGTGGTTTCCACTTTAAAGTTCTTTTCTTGCCCTCTGCAGGAAAAGGAAATCATGACAGCAAGCATCAAAAATAAAGTGCTATTTTTGAGGCTTAATTGAGAGTGTATTTTGAATTTTGAATATTTCATAGCTAAACGGATTATTAAGTCTGGTTCAGGTAAAAACCCGAACCATAAAAGTAGTATATCGGCACCAATAATAAAAATTGCAATTACGGCAATTGCATTGGGAATGATTATGATGCTCGTTTCCATCGCTACCGGCGTGGGATTGCAGGAAAAAGTGCGTGAAAAAGTCTCCGCATTTAACGGTGATATTATCATTTCTCATTTTGATACCAATTTCTCACAAGATTCTCAAAACCCTATATCCATCAACCAGCCGTTTTATCCGGTTTTTAAAGAAGTGCCTGAAATTAAACACATACAGGTTACGGCACTGAAAGGGGGAATCATCCGTACCGAAACCGATTTTGAAGGTGTAGTGGTCAAAGGTGTGGGAACCGACTATAACTGGCAGTATTTTGAAGAATTTTTACGCGACGGCCGATTGCCTGAATACAACGAAACCCTGAATGCAGAAATCTTACTTTCGGAATTTATCACCAACCGACTCGGCCTAAATGTGGGAGACAGGGTGGTAACCTATTTTTTTGATGAAGAGAGCAGCGACCGACCGCTTAGGTCAGTTGGTTTTGAATTGGTCGGGATTTATAACAGCGGATTTCAGGAGTTTGATGAAAGTTATTTGATAGCCGACATAAGACACATCCAACGTTTGAATCGTTGGGAAGCTGACCAGATAGGTGCTTTTGAACTCTTTGTGACGGACTTTAAACGCATTCAGGAAATTGGCAATAAAGTCTATTTTAATGTGGACTCCACACTCGATACCCAGACCATTAGGGACAGGTATTTTTCCATTTTTGAATGGTTGGATTTATTTGATTTTAATATCGCACTCATCATTGGAATTATGATACTCGTTGCGGGCATCAATATGATCACAGCCTTACTGGTATTGATCCTGGAACGCACAAAAATGATAGGCATTTTAAAATCACTGGGAAGTTCCAACTGGAGTATCCGAAAAATATTTATTTATAATGCTATGTACCTGATTGGCATCGGTCTTTTTTGGGGAAATACAATTGGTATTGGTTTGCTGCTGGCGCAAAAGCATTTTAAACTTTTTCCTTTAAACCCGGATACCTATTATGTGACTGAGGCACCTGTATATCTGGATTTGGGCTATATTTTGCTACTCAATGCAGGCACTTTTCTGTTGTGTTTATTGATGTTGCTGATACCTTCTTACATCATTACCAAGATTTCGCCGGTGAAGGCAATTCGGTTTGAGTAATTTTTTTTATTAATTTTACTTGAATAACTAATCAATCACAATAATATGAAAACATATATAAATCTTGTTTTTTGTCTTTTTATTTTAACTCAGTTAAATGCACAGGAAGATACGTTTTCAACTCAAAAAGGAGAATGGATTATTACTAACAATATAGGCTTTGCCACTTTGGAAGTTGAAAATGCTTTTAAGACAAATACATTTATTTTAGGTGGGTTTATAGGGAAAGAATTCCGAATTTCAGAATGTTACTACATCATTTCGGGTATTGAGCATTTGCGTTTAAAAAGTGATATTTCTGTCCTTGGTGAAACTGCTTATTTAAATCATAATTTTATTCAAGTACCGGTAAAGATTAGAACTTTATTTCATAAAGAAAGAGTCACTTTCTTTGGTGAAATTGGGCTGTATGCCTCTCATTTGTATCTTGCAAGAACAGAAATTGTTTCTCAGGACATCAATACAAAAGATACCGGTTTAGGGTTCAATTTTGGAGTAACTGCAGGTTTTGGAATGAAATACCAAATAACAAACCGGCACAGTGTGAATGTAGGACTAAATACACAATCAGACCTATTTCAATCCTATAAAGACAGTAATCCGAAAGTGTCTTTAGATGAAGTGTATATGCTTCAGTTTGGGTTGGGTTTTAGAATTTAGCATCCCTAAACGGCGACCTGTTTTGGTGCGCCTTTATCGCTTTAAAACACAAACGGATACTAATGGCCAATCCCACAAACGACATAAACCAAAAAGCCGGATAGCTTTGCTGCATCAAGAAGAAGTCATACAGGCCGTGAAGAAAAACAGCGGCGAGTAATCCTTTGACTTTGTACTGAAACGCTTTGTCTTTATGCTGCCAGGCAAGCCCGAAATAATAGCCCATAATAATACCAAAACTCGCGTGAGCGGGCACTGCGGTAAACATTCTTAAAATCGCCACCTGATAACCGCCATCTGCGACATAGAGTATGTTTTCAATTCCTGCAAAACCCAAACTGATGATGGTTCCATAAACGATTCCGTCAAAAGGTTCGTCAAACTCTTTTTGCCGGAATGCGTAATATTTTAGAATTAGAAATTTGGCAAACTCCTCTGCAAAAGCAACAGTGATAAATGCAAAAACAGCCACTGAAATCAGGCTGCTGTAGTCAACGGGAAAAAGGACTCCCAAACCAATCGACATAAACACCGCCGGCACGGCACACAATACCCCTAGCATAAAGCTGATAAACATATGCTTTAAGGGCTCCCGGTCATATTTATCTTTCAGCCAGATAAACAAACCAATCGCCGCTCCCGGAGCCAAAGCAATACCAATTAAAAACAGTGCTTCCATAAAAAAAGCCCCCTCCTTTGGAGGGGTTGGGCCTGTCTGCCTGACAGGCAGGGGAGGACTAAAACACCACCACCTTATTGTTAATAAAAAACAAGCTGTTCACCAAAAACAACTTCCCGTTTTCCCAAAAAGAGCGAAACATCACATCGTCAGCCAAATAAATAACACTACCCCTTCCCATTCTGTGTTCGCCAAAAACCAGCGAATTCTTCAAGCCTTTCAATGCTTCTTCACCGGCAAAACCACTCACGCGCTCGGCGTCACCTTCTATATAGGCCACATTATAGCCGCCTTCCAAAAACCCATAGGAACTGGTGCCTGCTTTTAGTGTAAAATAGTTCTCCTTATACCCAAAAGCCAGCGGGTGTGAAACATCTACTTTGGTTTTAAAAATACTTCCGGTAATAAAATGTTTAACGCTTTCCTGTTCCCTTTGGTCGTAAGGAATTAAATAATTGGGCTCTGCTTCTTCGGCACCTTCATTTGAATTACGTATTAGTCCAAAACCCTCTTTATCTGCAAAAGCACTTAATGCATTATCAATGGCCACCAAAGTACCGCCTTTTGAAACCCATTCTCTGATTTTGCCTAATGTACTTTCGTCAAGATAACTTTGGTAGAAACCTGAGGGTAGTATAAGCACATCAAACTGATCCAGCGTAATGTTCTTAAAATAATCGGTATCGATATTTGTTATAGGGTAGTGAAATTGTTGCTCAAAAAAGTGCCAAAGCGCACCAAAGCTTAAGGAAGAAGTGTATCTGCCTCTCAACAAAGCGACTTTTGGCGGGTGAATGATTTTAATATCGGGTGAACCAAAGTCAGTGCCGGTGTCTGAAAAACTGGTCATGGCAACAAAGAGCTTTCGGTTGTGTTTGTTGGCGATTTCGGTTACTTTTTGGTCATAGTTTTCAACACTTCGGTTGTCACTTTTGGTAATGACCAGACTTCCTCTTTCAAAACTTTCGCCGGCAAGTCCGAATTTCTTTTCACTAAAGCGCACTTTCACACCTGCCTGAAGCAATTCAGACAGAAAAGCGGCGTCCTGCATACTGTTCCACTTGGCGATATATCCTGCTGCAGCAGGGTTAGGTGTGTTGACGTGCATTACCTTTGCGGGAGCTGTATTTGATGAAACAAGGGTAGTACTTGCAATGGCATCCAGACCATAAGCGTGGGGTAAATTCCAGGCAGTGATGTCATAAGTCAGGGGAGTACTTAATTTGGTTTCAGGTTCAAAAAGCGCCTGAACCATTCTTCCTTTTGGTTGGTTGGTGCTTACTACCAAAGCGTTTTTCATTTCCAGGCTTCCGTTTTTGTTGGTGCCATAATGAAAGCCGGTAGCTCTTCCGCCGGTGGTAAAGCCGTATTTGATTTCGTGTTTGTCAAGCAACTTAACCAAAGCATTAATTTTGTCTTGCTCGCCTTGCAAGACATAGCTTTTGTATTTCAAGTTGGGCTGAAAGAATTTCTGAAATTCGGTATTGAGTTTTTTGGCATTTTTAGAAGAGATTTCCACTGTTGAAATTCCTGTTAACGTTTGATTTGATACACGATCCACCAGGGTTAATTCATACCCCTCGTCGGTATCAATACCCAGCCCGGCGCGGCCATGTCCGGCTTGCTCATAGGTCATGCCAATAGCACCCATATATGTGGGATAAGTGTCACCATAACTGGGGTAGAGCAAATCAAAACGCTCTCGGGTAAAAAACAACAGCCCGTCACGGTCAAAATATTTGGCGTGGTTCAAACCAATTTGTGTTTGAAAATCGCGCTGCCAGTCGGTGATGATTTCGTGAAAAGGTTCCGCAGCAGGTGCAAAATAGTAAGGTTCATTGATGCCTTGCTCGTGAAAATCCACGTGAATGTGTGGCATCCACTGGTTGTAAACTTTTAGGCGTTGCTGTGTTTCCACCTGAGTGGCCCACGCCCAGTCGCGATTGAGGTCAAACAGGTAGTGGTTGGGGCGTCCACCCGGCCAGGGCTCCATATGTTCAGCGGCCACCTGAAGGGGGTTATATGGTGTCGATTTTACCTGATTGTACCAGTTGACATAGCGGTCGCGCCCGTCAGGATTTAGGTTGGGGTCAAAAATGACAACCGTATTTTCCAACCATGATTGTTTTTGAGTAATTAGTTCATAAATGGTTTGCATGGCGGCTTCAGAACTGGAAGCTTCATTCCCGTGAACATTATAACTTAGCCAAACAATGGCGATTTCAGGATTTGCAGTGCCATCAACCAAACCGATTTGCTTCAGGTTGTTCAAACGAATGGTTTCAATATTTCTGTGATTATTTTCTGAAGTGACTATGGCATAAGTGAGTTTGCGCCTTTCATTGGTTTGTCCATAATTGTGGTATGTTACCAATGCACTGTTTTCTGCCACGTGGTTGAAATAGTTGACAATGTCTGCATGGCGGGTAAACTGGGTGCCGATTTCGTAGCCTAAAAAAGCTGAAGGTGATTGAATGTTTTGGCCAAACATAAAACCAAAAGCACAAAGGAAAAGAACTGAAGTAAAAGTGTATTTCATGAATAATTGGTTGAGAATAGTTACTTGTTTAAGGTGCTAAATCTACTAAAAAACTGCTGATATATATCTTTAACATTAACGGATTTTTTAATTTTTAACCCAAACAAAGTTTTATATTTGAATCGCGTTTTAAATTCAACGATGCCAAACCACTGTATTCCGTATGCTGAAACCGGATATTTTTCTGAGCTGATACTTGATTATCTGGCTCAGGATAAGGCTATTGAACTTTTATACCATCGATTTCCCAACCTTGAAAATTTTGGAGAACAATTTCAGGAAAAAACTGAAAATTACAATCAGCAAAACCGAAAAATACTCGTTGAGGTTATCAAAAGTCAGTACAAAAACCTGAAACCTTCCGGAGCTACCAAAAAACACCTCAAAAACTTAGAAAGTCAAACTGCATTTACTGTAACCACCGGGCATCAGTTAAACCTTTTCACCGGGCCCTTGTATTTTTTGTATAAAATCATTTCCACCATCAATTTATGCAAGGAGCTTAAGTCGAGGTATCCCCAAAACCATTTTGTACCCGTGTACTGGATGGCTACTGAAGACCACGATTTTGACGAAATCAATTATTTCAATTTCAAAAATAAAAAAGTGGTTTGGGAGCGGGATTCGGGTGGTGCCGTGGGCGAACTTTCCACCGAAGGATTAAAACAAGTGTTCAGCTCCTTTTCAGAAACGCTGGGGACAACAACCAATGCTGAAAAGATTAAAGCATTTTTTAAAGAAGCCTATCTCAATCACGACAACCTGGCTGATGCCACCCGATTTTTGGCTCACAAACTTTTTGATGAATATGGACTCATCATTCTCGATGCCAACGATAAAAGCCTGAAACAACTTTTTATTCCGCATATAAAAAGGGAACTATTTGAGAAAAGCTGTGCTGCCGCTGTCGCGAAAACCAACGATGCTATCAATACCCTTTCGGGAAAAAATTATAAACTGCAGGTCAATCCGCGTGAAATCAATTTGTTTTATTTGGAAAAAGGCTCTCGCGAACGCATTATTGAAAAAGACGGCACTTTTTTTATAAACAATTCAGGAAAGCAATTTTCAAAGAAAGCACTGGAAACTGAAATTGAAAATCATCCCGAAAAGTTCAGTCCCAATGTATTAATGCGCCCCCTGTATCAGGAGGTGATATTGCCCAACCTTTGCTATATTGGAGGTGGCGGCGAACTGGCTTACTGGCTACAACTTAAAAGCTATTTTTCTCAAGAAAATGTGAGTTTTCCAATCTTGCTGTTGCGCAATTCAGCCCTTTTGATGACCAAAAAACAAATGGACAAAATCAAAAAGCTAAACATTTCCTTAAATGACTTGTTTTTGCCTAAAAACGAATTAGAAAATAAAGTTACCAAACAGATTTCAAGTATAAAAATTGATTTTTTGCTACAGCGAAAACATTTGCAACAACAATTCAAAGAGCTCTATAAAATGGCTGAGCAAACCGATGATTCATTCAGAAAAGCGGTAGCAGCCCAGGAAAAAAAGCAACTCAACGGCCTGGATGCTTTGGAAAAAAGATTGCTCAAAGCCCAAAAGCGTAAACTCGCAGACCATTTACACCGGGTAACACTTTTACAAAACGAACTCTTTCCCAACGGCAGCCTGCAGGAACGTACTACCAATTTTTCTGAGTTTTATTTGGAGTATGGAGAAGAGATTATTGAAATACTTTTTAAGCAGCTAAAACCTTTGCAACAGGAGTTTTTGTGTTTGGAATTAAAAGATTAAGGTATAGAAGGATGTCTTTATACTTTGTACTTAATACTTAATACTACTTTTGTCCTACGTCTTATATCCTGCCAACTTACGTCGACATTTTACTTAATTTCATAATCCAACCGCATCGTGATGGTAGCCGTTTTATTTTTATCGGAAGTATTAAAACTGCCACCCCAGCTAAAGTCTTCACCGCTGTTTTGCCCGGTGATTTGAAAAACACCCATACGGGCATCTTTCAGTTTGCCCAGTTTACCACCGCTGTTTTCGGCTATCTTTTCTGCACGCAGGCGGGCATCTTCAGTGGCTTTGGATATCATTTCTATTTTTAAATCGGCCAGTTTGGTGTAGTAATATCGCGGTGCATAACTGTTAAACTGAACGCCTTTGTTGAGCAATTCGGTGACTTCGCGGGAAACGCTTTCCACGAGTTCAACATCTGTGGATTCAACCTTCACGGTTTGGGAAAGTTCATAACCCATAAAAACCGTACCCACAAAATTACCGTGTTGATACTGACTTTCCCGGCGCTCATGAGTTTGCACCGAATTGAAAATGACGGCATCTTTTGGGATTCCTTTTGAAATCAAATAAGCCTCAACGGCATTTTTATCACTAATGAGCTGGTCAAAAGCAGTTTTTAAATCCATATTTACTCTGGAAAACTGGCCTTCCCAAACAATCAAATCGGAAGTAAAATCAGAAGACCCCGAGCCGGTTACTGAAATTTTCCCGTCGGGATTGGCACGGTCTACATAGGCATTGCCCAAAAAAATGGAAGCCAAAACAATGGCTATTGAAAAAACGATGGCGGTGATGTATTTCATGATGATTAAAATTTGATTAACTAAATTAAATTAAAATCAGTTCCATTGTTCATTCTTGGACAAATAATTTTAGTTAAAAATTTTAGCTTTATTTCCATTGCCCAAAAAATCTAATTACCCTATTTTTGCCTATGCAAAATAACAACGTCCTCATTTTAGATTTCGGTTCGCAATACACCCAGCTTATTGCAAGGCGTGTGAGAGAATTAAACATTTACTGCGAAATTCATCCATACCACAAAATCCCCAACGATTTAGACAAATTCAAGGCTGTTATCCTTTCCGGGAGCCCCTTTTCTGTGAGAGCTGAAGATGCCCCACATCCTGATTTGTCTGCTATTCGTGGACAAAAACCCATACTGGCTGTGTGTTACGGTGCTCAATACCTCGCCCATTTTAATGGTGGAAGTGTTGAACAATCGCAAACTCGCGAGTACGGTCGTGCCAAACTTTCAGAGATTTTTGAAAACAATGGACTCTTCCAAGGCATTTCCACCGGGAGTCAGGTGTGGATGAGCCACGGAGATACAATTAAAAAATTACCTGAAAGAGCGGTTTTGTTGGCTAGTACCCACGATGTGGAAAACGCAGCTTATCGCATTGAAGGCGAGCCAACTTATGCCATTCAGTTCCATCCGGAAGTATACCACACGACCGATGGAAAACAATTGCTTGAAAATTTTCTGGTGAATATTTCCGGTGTAGAGCAGTCCTGGACACCTTCAGCTTTTGTGGAAACAACGGTGAACGAACTAAAAGCAAAAATAAAAAACGATAAAGTTGTATTGGGTTTAAGCGGGGGAGTAGATTCTTCTGTGGCAGCGATGCTGCTTCACAAGGCTATTGGTAAAAATTTATATTGCATTTTTGTCAACAACGGCTTGTTGCGAAAAGACGAGTTTGAAAATGTACTGCATCAATACAAAGACATGGGTTTGAACGTAAAAGGAGTGGATGCTTCTGCACGATTTATGACAGCGCTGGCAGGACAAAGCGATCCGGAAGCCAAACGTAAAGCCATAGGCAATGCCTTTATAGAAGTGTTTGATGATGAAGCCCATCAAATCACTGATGTGACCTGGTTGGCTCAAGGCACGATTTATCCTGATGTGATCGAGTCGGTTTCTGTCAACGGACCTTCGGTCACTATCAAATCACACCACAATGTGGGTGGATTACCTGATTTTATGAAATTAAAAATCGTTGAACCACTGAGAATGCTTTTTAAAGATGAGGTGAGACGTGTGGGTGCAGAATTGGGAATTTCAAAAGAGATTCTGGGCAGACATCCGTTTCCCGGTCCCGGACTTGCCATTAGAATTTTGGGAGACATCACTCCCGAAAAAGTGCGTATCTTGCAGGAAGTAGATGCCGTTTTTATTAACAACCTGAAAAAATGGGAGTTGTATGATAAAGTATGGCAAGCCGGTGCAATACTGCTTCCGGTGGATTCTGTAGGCGTTATGGGGGATGAGCGTACTTATGAAAAAGTGGTAGCCTTGAGAGCCGTTGAAAGCACCGACGGTATGACGGCAGATTGGGTAAATTTACCATACGAATTTTTACAGGAAACCTCAAATCAGATAATAAATCGTGTAAAAGGCGTTAATAGAGTAGTGTATGACATCAGCTCAAAACCACCGGCAACGATTGAGTGGGAGTAGGGTTTTTTGGTTTGAAGTTCAAGGTTCAAAGTTCAAAGTTGAATCAGTTAATAGAGGAGAGATTTTAGATTCTGAATTTTGATAATTTCAAATTGCCTGACTAAACTAAAGAAGGGTCAAACATTTCAATAAAAGAAAATGTTTATTAACTTGACCCCAGAGGGGTCAAATGTTGCTAGAAATATAAAAAATGTAAATCTTTTTGGCGACATTTTTGTTAAACAAAAATGATGACAAAATCCAATATAATTTAAAAGTGTGAAGAAGTTAATAGTTGTTTTATTAGTGTTTTTATATTCAGGGTTGAGTATTGCCCAGAATTCTTATGTGAGTCACAGGGTGCAGCCGGGTGAAACGGTTTTTGCAATAACACAAAAATATGGCATTTCTCAGGAAGACCTTTATAAGCTCAATCCCGAAGCTCGAGCCGGTTTAAGGGAAGGAGCGGTTTTGATTATACCCAAAACTTTGGAAACCACGGTCAATCCCGATAACGGTGATGTGACTTTTAAAATGCACACCGTAAAGCGCAGGGAAACCATATTTGGAATCGCCTCTCTCTATGGAACGACTGTTGACGAAATAAAAAAATACAACCGCCACCTGTATGCAAGCGAATTAAAACGCGGTGAGGAAATCAGGGTTCCCATTAAAAAAGTAACAATTTTACAGCCCTACAATACCGGTGTTACCCAGGCCACTTCAGCAGAGGAACTTCCCGGAAAACACGTGGTGCAAGCCGGTGAAACCAAGTTTGCAATTTCAAGAAAATACAACATTACCGTGGCTGAACTCGAGGCTTTGAACCCCTCCATTTTTAATGAAGAAACCCTTTCAGTGGGGCAGGTGCTTAATGTTCCGGTAAAACCCGTAACAACTGTAACAGCGCCTGAAGTTAAAGACGAAGAAAAATATACCTTTTATACCATTAAACCGCGTGAAGGCTTTTACAGGCTGGAAGTAATGTTTGGGCTGAGCGAAGAAGAAATTATCAAATACAACCCGCATACCAAAGACGGCTTAAAAGAAGGAATGGTTATAAAAGTGCCAAAAACTACTGCTTCAACCACATCTACTTATGAAGTAGCAGACATGCCATCACGCGCAATAAACCTGGAATACTCACTTTCCAATTTTAAGCCTAAAAATGTAGTACTGTTTCTGCCGTTTCAACTGGACAGGATTCAACTTGATTCCATAAGAAATAACGAACGCCAACTGGCAGACAATGCAACAATGCGCCTTGCCGTTGATTTTTATGCCGGAGCCTTATTAGCTGTTGACTTTGCCAAACAGCGTGGAATTTCTGTAAACTTGCATGTGTTTGATTCTAGGGAAATGGAAGGTGGTGTACAGGCATTGTTCAGAAGAAAAAACATAAATGATGTGGATGTTGTGATTGGTCCATTACGACAAGCATTGGTTGAGCGCACAGCATCTGAACTTTCATCTCAAAACATACCGGTTATTTCGCCCTTGAGCAATAGACAAGGGAGAATGTATTCCAATTTCATTCAAAGCATTCCGCAAAACAACAATCTGGAAAACCGAATGTTGTCTTACCTCAAAGCCAATCACAATGGGCAGAATATCGTTTTAATAACAGACAATGCCAATGCTGCCAAACAAAGACGGCTTCAGGAAGCTTTTCCAGGTCTGGTGGTTATTAAACCCCGCGAAGGAAATTTTTTCAGAAATGAAGACATTTCAAGCAGAATCAACAAAGATGGAGAAAATTGGGTGATACTGGAATCTTCAAACGTAACTCTTGTGAGCAGCGCTGTGGGAATTTTAAACAGTGTGAGGCGCAGCAGGCATGTAAGGTTGTTTACACTCGATAAAAATGATGCATTTGACTTCCGCGAAGTTTCAAATTTTCATTTATCAAATCTTGAATTTACCTATCCCTCCTGGAATAAAATATACAACTACACAGATGAGATTGCATTTGTAAAAGCTTACAATGAAAAGTATGGCGTTTTGCCAAATCGATTCTCAGTGCGTGGTTTTGATATCACTTATGATGCTCTACTTCGACTCGCTTCAGCTGAATCTATTTTAGATGCCAATGATAAAATTGAAGGCGAAACGGCTTATGTAGAAAATAAATTCAGGTACCAAAGAGACCCTGCCGGCGGTTATATCAACACTGCGGTGTATATCCTCCAATATGCCAAAGATTTAAATGTCATTGAACTGGAATGAGCACAGCAAAAGTAGTTTATCTGGGAGACTTAAGAACCGAATGTACGCATTTGGCTTCCGGAGACTCTTATTTAACAGACGCTCCTCTTGACAATCAAGGTAGGGGTGAGTCTTTTTCACCCACAGATACTGTTGCCACCGGATTGGCCAATTGTATGCTTACCGTAATTGGAATCAAAGCCCGTGTTTTAGGTGTTTCTATGGATGGCGCAATCGCTGAGGTAACTAAAGTAATGAATGCTAACCCCAGACGCATTTCAGAAATTAAAGTGATAATCACTTTTCCAAAAGGCGTTTCAGAAAAAAATCAAAAAATTCTTGAAAATACCGGACGCACTTGTCCTGTGGCATTAAGTTTGCATTCTGAAATTATTCAGGAGATTCAATTCAACTGGTGATGAAATGCCATATCACATTTTTTATAATACCTATAACATTTTTTATGGCATTACATCTGACCAATAAAAAACAAATAAAAAAGTACTGATGAAAATCTTAAGCATTCTTTTTGTTTTACTTTTCACTCCTTTTTCAAACGAAATAATACCATGGTCAGAAGATGTAAAACTTACCTGGGATGATTTTAAAGGCCGTCCTGATTTGCGGAGTCCTTATGTGGCGATGACCAATTCCGGAATCGTGTTTTCCTATCAGGTAGCTTCTGAAAATGGCAATTTATCACTAACCACTTCGGTAGAAGCCCAGTTCAATCCCGGAATGTCCTGGTACAAACCGGAAAAAGTCAACAATCACGTTTTGCAACACGAGCAGGGGCATTTCAACATCACCGAAATTCACGCCCGTAAATTGAGAAAAGCCTTTGCAGAATACAAAGTGACCAGAAACTATGAAAGGGAGTTGTCAGCAATTTTTACCAGAATCAACCGTGAGCGGCAGGTCATGCAAGACCGCTATGACAGGGAAACCAACCACTCCCAAAACAAGGAAAAAGAAGCTGAATGGCAAGTGTTAATCAATAAGGAACTTGAAAAATTGGAGAAGTGGAAAAATTGAAAGCACCAATCCCGATGGCTATCGGGACGAAGCACCACACGAGGCCACCGGCCGAACTGAGTGATAGCTAAATTCCAAACATTGCCGCAACCTTGAACTTTAAACCTGAAATCCTCATAGAACTCGCCCATTACAAAATGCCATTTGGCAAATACAAAAACTTTGACCTGATTGATATCCCCGAATATTATTATGTTTGGTTCAAACAAAAGGGCTTCCCGGAAGGCAAACTTGGGCAAATGATGGAGCAGATGTATGAAATCAAACTCAACGGACTTGAGGAACTCATTTATAATATCCGAAAAAAATTCCCGAAATAACCGCCCTGCTTTCTTCAAAAATATTAACCGCTTTTTCATTGTTTGGTATCATTTCTTCTTTGTATTTTTGCGCATTGTAAAAAATGAGAAATTGATGGTTTTTTTGAAAATCTCACATCTCAAACCTGCCTGAGGTAGGCAGGTCTAACGTCTGAAATCTTAAATCTAAATGGCCAACACCAAATATATCTTTGTAACAGGAGGTGTAAGTTCTTCATTGGGAAAGGGGATTATTGCGGCTTCTCTGGCGAAATTACTTCAGGCAAGAGGCTATCGCGTAACCATCCAAAAACTGGACCCCTACATTAATATTGACCCTGGAACACTCAATCCCTATGAACACGGTGAATGCTACGTAACAAACGATGGCGCAGAGACCGACCTCGACTTAGGTCATTATGAACGCTTCCTCAATGTGTCAACTTCGCAGGCAAACAATGTCACTACCGGGCGCATCTATCAAAGTGTTATTGAAAAGGAACGTCGTGGCGAATTTCTCGGAAAAACCGTTCAGGTGATTCCTCACATCACCAACGAAATTAAAGAACGCATACAGTTGCTTGGCAAAAGTGGCGATTTTGATATTGTCATTACCGAAATTGGAGGAACTGTGGGTGATATTGAGTCGCTTCCATACATAGAATCAGTTCGTCAGCTAAAATGGGAATTGGGTGACGACAATGCAATTGTCATCCATTTGACTTTAGTGCCTTATCTTGCTGCTGCCGGGGAATTAAAAACCAAACCCACCCAACACTCGGTGAAAGTGTTAATGGAAAGCGGTATCAGGGCCGATATACTGGTTTGCAGAACTGAGCACCATCTTTCAGATGACTTGCGCACCAAGCTGGCTTTATTCTGTAATGTAAAAAAAGAAGCAGTCATCGAGTCCATAGATGCCTCAACCATATATGACGTGCCTAACCTGATGTTAACTGAAGGCCTGGACACTATAACCCTTAAAAAATTAGACTTGCCACCGGGCAATGAACCTGATTTATACCGTTGGAATCAGTTTTTACAGCGCCATAAAAACCCTAAAAAGATTGTAAATGTTGGCCTTGTCGGAAAATATGTCGAGTTGCAGGATTCATACAAATCCATCCTTGAATCCTTTATTCACGCCGGCGCTGAACTGGAGGTTAAAGTAAAAGTCATTCCCATCCATTCAGAATTTATTGATGACGATGTTATTGAAACCAAAATTTCCAAACTTGATGGTATTCTTGTGGCACCCGGATTTGGAGAACGGGGAATTGAAGGTAAAATCAAAGCCGTGAAATATGCCCGTGAAAATAACATACCGTTTTTTGGAATCTGTTTGGGAATGCAAATGGCTGTAATCGATTATGCCAGAAATGTATTGGGCCTTGAAGGTGCCAACTCCACCGAAATGGATGTCAATACACCCCATCCGGTGATTGACCTGATGGAAGAGCAAAAAAGTATCGTCGATAAAGGTGGAACGATGCGTCTGGGTTCCTGGACGTGCAGGTTAACACCTGATAGTATTGTGGCAAATGTGTATAAACAAGGAATCATAGAAGAGCGTCACCGCCATCGTTATGAATATAACAACAAATATAGGGAACAACTAGAGGCAGCCGGAATGTTAACCACTGGCGTTAATCCTGATACAGACTTGGTTGAAATTGTAGAAATTAAAAATCACCCGTGGTTTGTGGGAGTGCAATACCACCCGGAATACAAAAGCACCGTTGCTAATCCACACCCCCTCTTTGTTTCATTTGTGGAAGCAGCAGCAAAATATAATGCCGGAAAAATATAAAATCATTCAGTTAAAACTGAAATATTAAAACATGTTAGAAGAAAAAAAGAATTTTGATTTCAATTCATTTATAGGCTTTGCTTTAATCGCTTTGATTCTCGTATGGATGCTGTATCAAACGGCACCAACACAAGAAGAACTCGAAGAAAGGGCTCGAACAGAGCAGGTTGAAAAAGAACAACAACAGCAGCAACAACAAGTCACAGAAGCCCAACCCCCGGTAGCTACTGACACCATTCAGGGTGAACCGGCAGAACGCGCCATGACTTCAGATTCCTTAAGACTGGAGCAGCTCAGAAATCAATTGGGGTCTTTTGCCTACTCGGCGTCATTACCCTCAGCAACTGATGAATACACCATTCTTGAAAATGATGTGCTGGAACTTAAAATTTCCAACAAAGGAGGTTATATAGTTGAAGCTACTTTAAAAAATCATAAGACCCACGACTCCGTTCCTGTTTCCCTTATAAAAGATGGAAATGCATCACTGAATCTTCAGTTTCAGGCCGAAAACAGATTACTCAATACCGCCGATCTTTATTTTGAACCCAATTTGACAAGAAGTGGTGAAAACACCATTCTTTCTATGCGTTTAAAAGCATCTGAAAACGCCTTTTTGGAATACCGTTATGAGATAAAGCCCGGTGAGTATATGCTCGATTTTGCTGTTCAGTCTCAAGGCCTGGGCAATATTGTAAATACCTCTGCACCCGCTGAAATGGAATGGCAACTGCGCACTCGCCGCGAAGCAAAGAGTATTTCTTATGAGAATCGTTATACCGAATTACTTTGGGAATATGAAGGAGGAAAAGATGACTATTTAGGTCAAGGAAGATTAAGAACTGATGATGCCAGGGATGTAACCTGGATTGCTTATAAGCAACATTTCTTCACGTCCATCTTGTTGACTGACACGCCTTTCAAAACAACTCATTTTACCTCTGAAAATCTGGTACAGGACGATCAGGTGGATACATTATACACTAAAAACTTCACTTCAAAATTCCCATTGGAATTCAAGGCAGGTGAGTTGGCATACACCATGAATTGGTATTACGGCCCGGCCGATTACCATATTTTAAATGCTTACGACAGAAATCTGGATGAAATTATTCCTTTGGGATGGGGAATCTTTGGTTGGATTAACAAATACTTAATCCTGCCGCTTTTTAGTTGGTTAAGTGGCTGGATTGCAAATTATGGTATTGTAATTATAGTATTGACCATCCTTATAAAAATTGCATTGTCACCTGTGCAATACAAGCAGTACCTCTCTCAGGCCAAAATGAAAGTTTTGCGTCCTGAAATTGAAGAAATCAACAAAAAGCACAAAGGAAAAGACGCTGCTATGAAGCGTCAGCAGGAAACAATGAAATTGTACAGTAAGGCGGGCGCCAGCCCAATGGCGGGATGTCTTCCGGCATTGATGCAGCTTCCGGTTTTTTATGCACTGTTTATGTTTTTCCCGTCAGCTTTTGATTTAAGGCAAAAAGGATTCCTTTGGGCAGACGATTTGTCGAGTTATGACCAAATAGCAACTTTGCCTTTCAATATTCCTTTTTATGGAGACCATGTTGCTTTGTTCCCAATTTTAGCAGCCATTGCGATCTTTATCTATATGATGATGACTACCGGTCAAACCATGCAGGTACAACAACCTGGTATGCCTAACATGAAATTTATTATGTACCTCTCTCCGCTTATTATGTTGATATTCTTCAACAACTTTGCCAGCGGACTTTCATTGTACTATTTTATTTCCAATGTGATTACCATCGGAATTATGCTGGTCATCAAATATTTTGTGCTCGACGAGAAAAAAATCCTGGCAAAAATTGAAGAAAACAAGAAGAAACCCAAAAAGCAGGGCAAGTTCCAGCGCAAAATGGCTGAAATCATGGAACAGGCTGAAAAGCAAAAAGCACTCAAGGAAAAGCAAAAGAAAAAATAAGCATTACCAAAGCTTAGTTAAAGAAAGAGGAAGTGCAAACTTCCTCTTTTTTTATTTTGTAATTTTGCAAATCAAAAAATTTAATTATTAAAGTCCCTCTCCCTAGGAGAGAGATTTAGGTCGCCGAAGCTTCAAAGCTCTAGCGACGAAACGGTGAGGATTTATGAAACGAGTAGTAGTGGGACTTAGCGGTGGAGTGGATTCCAGTGTGGCAGCTTATCTTTTAAAAGAACAGGGCTACGAAGTCATTGGCTTGTTTATGAAGAACTGGCACGACGACTCCGTGACCATATCTGACGAATGTCCCTGGCTGGAAGACAGTAACGATGCCATGATGGTAGCCAATAAGCTCGGTATTCCGTTCCAGACCGTGGATCTAAGCGAGCAATACAAGGAGCGTATTGTGGACTATATGTTTCGGGAATATGAAATGGGGCGCACGCCCAATCCGGATGTGTTGTGCAATCGCGAGATCAAGTTTGATGTTTTCCTGAAAATTGCTTTAGGCCTAGGTGCAGATTATGTGGCAACCGGTCATTATTGTCGAAAAGAAACCATTTCCAAAGACGGAAAGACTATACACCGTTTGCTTTCGGGCAAAGACCCTAACAAAGATCAGTCTTATTTCTTGTGTCAGCTTTCGCAGGAGCAACTGGCAAAAACGCTGTTTCCGGTGGGAGAGCTATTAAAGCCTGAGGTTCGGGAAATAGCCAAAGCACAAAACCTGATTACTGCTGAAAAGCGTGATTCACAAGGCTTGTGTTTTATCGGAAAAGTGCGCTTGCCTGAGTTTTTGCAACAACAACTCAAACCAAAAGAGGGTATCATCATCGAAGTTCCTGAAAACAGCCCCGTATTTTCAGAAAGTAAAAATGGAGAAGAGAGTGTATTGCTAAAAGAAAGCAGAAAGTTTAATTACAGTCCCGATTCCGGAAGAGTGGTAGGCAAACATCAGGGTGCCCATTTTTACACCAAAGGCCAGCGAAAAGGCCTGGCTGTGGGTGGCACCAAAGAACCCCTTTTTATCATTGAAACCGATGTTAAGCAAAACATCATTTACACCGGGCAAGGCAAAAACCACCCGGGATTGTACCGCAGAGGATTGTTTGTAAAACCGGAAGAAATTCATTGGATTCGTGAAGATTTAAAACTGAAGGAAGATGAAACCATGGATGTTATGGCGCGTATCAGGTACCGTCAGCAATTGGAAAAAGCCACTTTGCATCAAACTGCAAACGGATTATATGTTATCTTTGAAAAACCACAAACCGCTATTACCGAAGGCCAATTTGTCGCCTGGTATGAGGGTGAGGAATTAGTGGGTAGTGGGGTAATCTCCTAAATCCTTAGTGAGACTTAGTATTTGTGGTTCTATATATTTGTAATTATGAAACAATTTACACTTATCTTTTTTTTAATAGTTTCACAACTATTAACATCCCAAATTCAGGATGCCTGGGTCTTTTTTGCTGATAAGGAAAACGTTCAGCAATCCATTAGCAATCCCATTACTATCCTCACCCAGGCAGCGATAGACCGAAAAGCCCTGCACAATGTTCCTATCGATGAACGTGATGTTCCCGTTAATGAAAACTACATAACACAAATTAAAAACCAGCCGGGCATCACCGTTTATGCCAAATCAAAATGGATGAATTGTGTATATGTAAAAGGTACTCAAAGCAATATCGATAACCTGCTCAACCTTTCGTTTGTTATCGGTATTGAATATGCAGACAAGTCATTAAACTTTGCTCCGGGGAATAATCCGGTGGAGGATAAATTTCTTGTTGAAGATAATATCAGAAACTTTAACTATGGTTTTGCTGCCAATCAAATTGAAATGATTTCAGGAGATTATCTCCACGATGAAGGCTACACCGGTACGGGTATGCTCATTGCCGTGCTTGACAGTGGATTTACTGGTGTGGATACCCAATCAGGTTTTGCTTATATCAGGGATGACAATAGAATACTGGGAGTTTATGACTTTGTAAACAGAACCGCTTCTTATGGAAGTCATTCTCATGGTACAAGAGTATTGAGCACAATGGGGGGCTATGTTGAAAATCAATACGTCGGCACTGCACCTGATGCTTCCTATTATTTGTTTATCACTGAAGATGTTTCCAGTGAAACCCCGGTTGAAGAAGCCTACTGGGTGGAAGCCCTTGAACGTGCAGACAGCCTGGGTGTTCACGTAGTGAATACCTCTTTAGGTTACAGGGCTTATGACAATCCCGCTTATTCCCATACTTATCAGGATCTGGACGGGCAAACCACCTTTGCAGCACGTGGCGGCAATCATGCCTTTGATAAAGGGATGTTACTGGTCACCTCTGCCGGAAATAGTGGAAACGGCGACTTTCCTTGGGTGGGAACACCCGGTGATGCACCCGGAGTATTTACTATCGGGGCTGTTAATGACCAGGGAGACCCTGCCGGTTTTAGTTCACAAGGACCCACTGTCGATGGTCGCATCAAACCCGATGTTGTAGCTCAGGGTGTTGCAGCTTATGTTATCAATCAAGATAACGACATAGTCACCAATAACGGGACTTCTTTTAGTTCGCCCATTATAGCCGGAGCTATCGCCTGTTTGTGGCAGGCTCGACCGGAATATACCAACGCCCAGATAATGCAACTCGTGAGACAGTCTGCCCACTTGTTTAACAACCCCACTGACAAAATGGGCTATGGCATTCCCAATTTCCAAACGGCACTGGATGTTTTGCTTTCGGTTGATACATACAACCGGGAAATTTTTTCGGTATTTCCCAATCCTGTATCAAACCTGCTTCAGGTTCAATTTCCAAAAAACATTGAAAAAACCAATTTGAAAATCTATAACAGTTTGGGCGTATTGCTTTTAGAACAGGAACTGCTTACAACAGACTCAACTTTGGATGTTCAATCTTTGCCAACCGGATTGTACCTGCTAAATTTGCAGTCGGAAGAACATTCACAATCCATCAAAATCATTAAAAAGTAAATGACTCAAAACAGAATTACCTCGCTTTTCAATATACAATACCCCATTATACAAGCCGGGATGATCTGGAACAGCGGCTGGCGACTGGCTTCTGCCGTAAGTAATGCCGGTGGGCTGGGCATTATTGGTGCCGGGTCGATGTATCCTGAAATCCTTCGCGAACACATTCAAAAGTGCAAACAGGCAACTGATAAACCTTTTGGAGTTAACGTTCCCATGCTGTATCCCGATATTGATAAAATAATGGATATCATCGTGGAAGAGGGTGTGAAAATTGTCTTTACATCTGCCGGAAACCCGAAAACCTATACTTCATTTTTAAAAGAAAATGACATCACCGTGGTTCACGTCGTGAGTAGCGTGAAATTTGCACTGAAGGCAGAGGAAGCCGGGGTAGATGCCGTGGTTGCCGAAGGTTTTGAAGCCGGCGGACATAACGGGCGCGAGGAAACAACAACCTTTACACTCATTCCCATGGTTAAGGAGCAAATCAAAGTGCCTTTGATTGCAGCAGGTGGAATTGCAACCGGCCGCGGTATGTTGGCAGCTATGGTGCTGGGTGCAGACGGTGTTCAGGTGGGCAGTCGGTTTGTAGCCAGTGAGGAATCATCGGCACACCGGGCGTTTAAAGAAAAAGTGGTTGAAGCTAAAGAAGGTGATACCATCCTTACCTTAAAGGAACTTGCACCGGTGCGCCTGATTAAAAATAAATTTTTTGAAGATGTTCAGGCGCTTTACCTGAAAAGCCCCACAACCGATGACCTTAAAGGACTTCTGGGAAGGGCAAGAGCCAAACGCGGTATGTTTGAAGGCGACCTTGAAGAAGGCGAACTCGAAATCGGGCAGATTTCAGGCCTGATTCACGACATAAAACCTGCGGCACAAATCCTCATCGAAATGGTCGAGGAATTTGAAGCTGCTAAACGAGAAGTTAATAAATTGTAATTTCTAACCCTTCAAGGGTTCAAAACCCTTGAAGGGTTGAAAAATCATTTTAAATGAGAAAGCTATTTTTCATCACCTTATTTTTTTTTCCAATCCTAACTTTTTCTCAAATCATCAACGTCGAGTCATTGAGAAAAGTGACAGACACTTCCGGTTGGACCGGAAATACCAGCCTTAATTTTTCGCTTACCAAAAATACCAATACGCTCATCCGCCTGAACAACAACATTCACGTTCAGTATAAAATGAACAGGCATCTGGTGTTGTTTGTCAACAATCTCGGTTTTGAAAGGGCAGGGGAGCAGAGTTTTGTCAATCAGGGGGCGCAGCATTTGCGTTACAATTATAAACTTTCAGACCTCATTGTTTGGGAGGGTTTTGTGCAGTCGCAATACAACTCCATCGCCAAAATCAAATTCAGAGGACTCGCCGGTACCGGACCACGTTTTAAATTGCTGGGACATGAAAAATACAGAATGTACTTAGGAACCCTGCTGATGTATGAACACGAGGAGTTGAATGAGGAAAATCTGGTCATCAATCGTGACTGGCGTTCAAGCAACTACCTTTCCCTTAGTTTTTATCCAACTGATAATATAACATTTGTGAGTACTACTTATTACCAACCCAGAATTTCACAATTTACCGATTACAGGATTGCCTCTGAAAATTCATTTGTATTGGGGATTTTAGAAAAGCTTTCGCTTAGGGTTACCTATACCTTGACATTTGATGCAACTCCGGCTACAGATGTACCCAACACCTTTTACAATTTAACGACGGGATTGTTGTATGCGTTTGATTGATATTTACCCTCTCAGGGTTTATCCCGATTTCTATCGGGACTGAGAGGGTTAAGTGATTTATAAGGAAATCAGCACCTGATTTTTCAACAAGTCTTCCATCGTTTCCTGTTTTCTGATGAGGTGGGCTTTGCCATTGTACCAAAGTACTTCAGCAGGGCGAAAACGTGAATTGTAGTTGCTTGACATTGTGAAACAATATGCCCCGGCATTATGAAATGCAAGTATATCGCCTTCACTGATTTCGTTGATGCGGCGATTGCTGGCAAAAGTATCGGTTTCACAGATATAGCCCACTACTGAATAAAAGCGCTCTTTTCCTTTTGGGTTGGATATGTTTTCGATGTGGTGGGTCACCCCATATAACATTGGGCGAATCAAATGATTAAATCCACTGTCAACCTGTGCAAAAACGGTAGAGGTGGTTTGTTTGATAACGTTGACTTTAACCAAAAACCTGCCGGCTTCACTTACCAGAAACTTTCCGGGTTCAAATGCAAGGGTAAGTTCTTTTCCATATTCCACACAAAAATCGTTGAAACGCTTACTGAGTTTTTTACCCAACTCTTCCACATTGGTCTCTATATCACCTTGCTTGTAAGGCACTTTAAATCCGCTACCGAAATCAATAAATTCAAGGTTTTTGAAGTTTTTTGCAGCATCAAATAGAATTTCACTGGCATAAAGAAACACGTCAATGTCCAGGATATCACTTCCGGTATGCATATGGATCCCGTTGATGTTCATCCCTGTGTTTTCAACAATGCGAAGTAACAAAGGCATTTGGTGAATTGAGATACCAAATTTAGAATCAATATGCCCCACAGAAATATTGGTGTTGCCACCTGCCATAACGTGAGGATTGATGCGAATGCACACGGGAATTTTAGGGTGTTTGGTGCCAAATTGTTCCAGTATGGAAAGATTGTCGATGTTGATTTGCACACCCAATTTTGTGACGGCCTCGATTTCTTCAAGCGAAACACCGTTGGGTGTAAAAATGATGGCTGAAGGTTGAAAACCGGCCTCAAGCCCCAATTGCACCTCCTGAATTGAAACAGTGTCCAGCCCGGCACCCAAACTTTGAATGAACTTCAACACCGAAATGTTGTTGTTTGCCTTAACGGCATAATGAAACTTAACCTGTTTGACCTTTTTAAATGCTGAAGTTAAACGTTTGTACTGAGAAGCAATTTTCTCGGCATCATACACATAAACCGGACTTCCAAAGTCCGCAGCAATTTTTAAAAGGTCTTGATTAGTCATTTTTTTAAAGGTTATTATTAATTTTTATTTTGAGGAGCAAAAGTATTTATCTTAATCGGATTATAATTAAAAACTTTCATAAAAATGCTTTTTTTAAAATTAAAAACATTGCCACACTAACAAGCTTTTGTTACTTTTGCACCTTATAATTTACAAATCGAGAAACGCTTCATTATGAATCTACACGAGTATCAAGGAAAACAGATATTAAACAGCTTTGGCGTTGAAATTCAGCGCGGTTATGTGGCTCAAACTCCACAGGAAGCAGTAGAAGTAGCTAAAAGACTAACTGAAGAAACCGGAACAAGCTGGTATGTCATCAAAGCACAGATTCACGCCGGTGGCCGCGGAAAAGGCGGTGGTGTAAAATTAGCCAAAGGCATTGAACACGTTGAAGACATCGCCGGACAGATTATCGGGATGGATTTGATTACTCCTCAAACATCCGCTGAAGGTAAGCGTGTGCATCAGGTGTTGGTTGCTGAAGATGTATACGGTCCCGGGGAAAGCGAGCCTAGTGAAATCTATATGAGCGTTTTGCTGAACCGTGCTACCGGAAAAAATATGATTATGTATTCCACCGAAGGGGGAATGGACATCGAAACTGTAGCCGAGGAAACACCACACCTGATTTTTACTGAAGAAATTGACCCTGCCGTGGGCATTATGCCGTTTCAGGCAAGAAAAGTGGCTTTTAACTTAGGTCTTGAAGGAAAAGCCTTCAAGGAAATGACCAAGTTTGTCACTGCACTTTATACCGCATATGAAAAATCAGATTCATCACTTTTTGAAATCAACCCGGTTTTAAAGACAAGTGACAACAGGATTATTGCTGTTGACGCTAAAGTAACATTGGACGAAAACGCATTATTCCGTCATAAGGATTATGCAGAAATGCGTGACCTTCGCGAAGAAAACCCCATTGAAGTAGAGGCTAGAGCCAAAGGACTTAACTATGTTGACCTTGACGGAAACGTGGGTTGTATGGTAAACGGTGCCGGACTGGCTATGGCCACCATGGATTTAATCAAACAAGCCGGTGGTGAACCTGCAAACTTTCTGGACGTTGGAGGAACAGCCAATGCTGAGCGCGTGGAATCTGCCTTTAAATTGATTTTAAAAGACCCTAAAGTAAAAGCTATCCTGGTAAACATTTTTGGCGGAATCGTTCGTTGTGACCGTGTAGCACAGGGAATCGTGGATGCGTATAAGAACATTGGAGAAATCAGGGTGCCTATTATCGTTCGTCTTCAGGGAACCAATGCCGATATCGCCAAGGAATTAATCGACAACAGCGGATTGAATGTACTATCTGCCATTGAGTTTCAGGAAGCAGCTGACAAGGTTCAGGAAGTACTTTCCTAGTAAAACACTCATAATACCGACACTTTCAAATCCCGAGCAGCTTTTGTTCGGGATTTTTTATGATTTATACTTGACATTTTGGCACCTTATTAACACAAAATCAAGACATTGTGTCTTATTTTTGTTATTGGAACTCAATTTGCATTGTATGGTTCAGATTAATAATATGTCTAACCTAAAAAATAAATGTTATGAGTTTAATCAAAAGAAATCAAGACAGCTGGCTGCCATCTATTTTTGAAGATTTGTTCAATGACGGCCGTTTGGCAGATGTGTCAAATTTTGGAAGCACATTACCTGCCGTGAACATCAAGGAAACTGCTGACGACTTTCAGGTTGAAGTAGCAGTTCCCGGAAAGAAAAAAGAAGATTTCAACATTGAATTGGATCAAAATGTTTTGACCATTTCATCTGAACAGAAATCTGAAAACGAAGAAACTTCAAATGATGGGCGATACACTCGCAAAGAGTTTAACTATACCGCTTTTAAAAGAGCGTTTACACTGCCCGAAACGGTAGAGCAAGATAAAATTAAGGCAGTTTACAACAATGGCGTGTTGAGCATTAAAGTGCCAAAACGCGAGGAAAGTAAACAAAAGCCAAAGAGAATGATTGCAGTTTCATAAATTTATCCGCGACCGCGGGTAAACAATAATTTGGTTGGTTAGTTAGTTGGACTGCCCTCTTCGCAATCGGAGGGCAGTCCTTTTTTTACTATTTTTTTATAATCTTTTTTGTAAAACCCATACCTGACTCATTTTCAATTTTAAGGAAGTATATTCCGGGTACTAAATCTTCAATAGAAATTTCAGTATTATTACCACCCAAATTAATTTTAGTCATCACTACACCTGAGATATTGTGAATTTTTGTTGTGTGAAGACCATCCCCCACAAGACTTTTTACAAAAAGTTTATTTGTCACCGGATTTGGGTAAACAACAAAGTTTCGTTCTTGCCGGTCTGTAACAGACAAAGGAAAACTGTTGTAATAAGCTTTTTTGCCATCTGCGTTTTCAATAACAAGAAATGCATCATTACCGCTTTGTGTGAAAGTATAATTGAAAGGATTAAAAAAATTAACCGGTTCCGGCCATTCAAAAAAAACGGTAAACATTTTTTCGCGAATAAATGGAAAGTCAAGATTGTAATGTAATTCATCGCAATCCATAGCAAATACATTGTACTCAAAATTAGAAAGTGTAAAACCGTTATTTGGTAAATAATCCGGTGTACCACTAAACCAGTCAAAATCGCAAAGATACACGAAAACATAATTTTCGGTTTCAAAAAATTCTGTGGTTGCCTGATAATTGGTATAATCAGCAATATAATATTCATCCACCCCATCAAAAACCTTTTCCAGATACCAGGTGTGTTCAAACAGTATGGAGTCTTGTGCATGCAACTTTTGCGTGTGAATGGAACTTAAACAGAGAAGTACTGTCAAGCAAAGTGTTATTCGAAAAGAATTTAAATTCTGAAGAAGAAGCATTGTTAGTTATAAGTTGTTTTACATCAACAAGATATAAAAAATAAAATAAGCTCACTTAATTTCTTCTTCTTTTTGGCGGACTTACTTTTTCAACTGTTTCAGCAGCAGCTGTTTTTTTGGAATCCTGTACCATTTTTTTAATGGTATCCAGTTCATCTTTTGACAGGTCGCGCCAATGACCCACAGGTAAATTGTCCAAATCCACATTCATAATCCGGATGCGCTTTAAGGCCGTTACCTCATACCCTAAGTATTCACACATCCTGCGTATCTGTCGGTTCAACCCCTGAACCAAAACAATCCTGAAAACAAAACGACTGATTTTTTCAACTTTACATTTTTTGGTAATGGTATCTAAAATAGGAATCCCATTGCTCATCCGCATCACAAAGTCTTCGGTTATGGGACGGTCAACTGTGACGATGTATTCCTTTTCATGCTGATTTCCGGCGCGTAGTATCTTGTTGACGATGTCACCATCATTGGTCAAAAAAATCAAACCTTCAGAAGGCTTGTCCAGTCGCCCGATGGGGAAAATACGCTCCGGATGGTTGATATAGTCGATGATATTGCCTTCTATGTGCCGGTCTGTGGTACAGGTGATACCCACAGGCTTGTTAAACACGATAAAAACTTCCTGATCAGTTCCCCGGATGGGTTTTCCGTTTACCGTAATTTCATCCCCCGGCATCACCCGGTCACCCAGGTTTGCGATGGTTCCATTGACAGCCACCTTGCCTTGTTCAATCAGCACATCTGCCTGCCTGCGGGAACAATATCCACTCTCACTAAGGGATTTGTTGAGTCGAATGGAATCGGGGTGGTGAGTCATGGGTAGCGTTTTAAGGGCAAAGATAAGGAAGTTTGAAGTTTGAAGTACGAGGTTAGAAGTATAGAAACAAAGTTTTTTGGTTTTGACAAGTGTATTATTTCATAATCATTACTATGACCACAGAGGGGTCACACATTTGAAGCAAAAAACGAAAAAACAAAAAAAAAACCTGACCCCGGAGGGGTCAAATGTTTGTAATAGAGTAGAAACGTTAAAATCCTTTTGTCATCATTTTTGCCTTTTCGCAAAAATGATGACAAAACAGGATTTTGAATAACAAAAACCTCCCCTCTAAAAAGAGGGGATTGAGGGGTGTGTATAAAGTCTACTTTTCTTTTTTAAACACAAAACACCCCAAAAAACCTCAGATTATAATACATTTGTGAAACCTAAGTTAGATTCCTAAACCACTCAAATGCGCCCATACCTCAAAACTGCTATTGAAGCGGCCCTGCTCGCCGGAAAAGAAATCATGAACATTTACACCCGCGATTTTGAAGTGGAATTCAAAGAAGACACTTCACCACTCACTGAGGCCGACCGCGCCGCCAATACCGTAATTGTCGATTTACTTCAGCAAACACCTTATCCGGCAATTAGTGAGGAAAGCGCACAACTTCCTTATGAAACGAGAAAACACTGGGAAACCTGCTGGATAGTCGATCCGCTGGACGGCACCAAGGAGTTTGTCAAGAAAAATGATGAGTTTACTGTAAACATCGCCCTGGTCACCAACGGTATTCCGGTACTGGGGGTGATATTGGTTCCTGCTTCAAACCTTTTGTTTTTTGCAATCGTTGCCGAAGGGACAGCTTACAAGGTGCAGCTTGATAAAACAGAAACCTATTCCGATTTGCTTTTCGCGAAAGCAAAATCCATACAACCCCAATTGCACCCAAACAAGTTGAGGGTGGTGGGTAGCCGCTCACATATGAACGCCGAGACCCTCGGTTTTATGGAACAGCTTAAGAGTTTAGGCAAGGAAATCGAAATCGTTTCCAAAGGAAGCTCCTTAAAACTTTGTCTCATCGCCGAAGGTGAAGCTGATGTGTACCCGCGATTTGCCCCCACGATGGAATGGGACACCGCCGCCGGACACGCCATTTGTAAAGCCGTGGGTGTGGAAGTGAGGGATATGACCACGGGTGCCGAAATGCTATACAATAAAGAAAACTTGCTGAACAACCATTTTTTAGTGAACAATGAGAGACGCTTCACATAAACGCCATGCCCTAAAAGCCGTCACCTGGCGCATTGTAGGCACGCTGGACACCATGCTGCTGGCGTGGATTATTTCCGGTGACCCTATGATGGGGGTGAAAATTGGTTTTGCGGAAGTGCTCACTAAAATGCTTTTATATTATCTTCACGAACGGGTTTGGTTCAAATTCAATCTTGACAAAAACGGAATCCTTCGGGAAAGCAGGAAACGACACCTCGCTAAAACTGTCACCTGGCGTGCTGTGGGAACCTTGGATACTATGTTCATTGCCTGGATAATCACCGGCAATCCGCTCATTGGTGTCAAAATAGGTATCGCCGAATTGCTCACCAAAATGCTGTTGTACTACCTGCACGAACGGGTGTGGTACCGCATCAGTTTTGGATTGAACCATCGTAAAAACAAAGAAACTTATGGGGAATAATATCATCAGACACGAATATACCGTCACCCGGCAAGACCGGGAGCAAGCTCACAACCACACTGCTTTTGTACTTTGGTTTACGGGGCTTTCAGGTTCGGGGAAATCCACCATAGCCAATGCCGTCGAGCAGGAATTGTTTAAAAGAGGCCTTAAAACTTACACCCTTGACGGCGATAACATCCGCAGCGGGATCAACAAGGATTTAGGCTTTACACCCGAAGACCGCCAAGAAAACCTGAGACGCATCGCCGAAGTGGCCAAACTCTTTGTCGATGCCGGCACCATCACGCTGGCGGCTTTTATTGCACCTATGCGAAATGACCGGGCGATGGTTAAGAAAATCATGGGCGAAGAAAATTTCTATGAAATCTTTATTGACACCCCACTGGAAATCTGTGAACAACGCGACCCCAAAGGGCTGTATAAAAAAGCAAGGGCGGGTGAAATCAAAGACTTTACGGGAATAGACGCTCCCTATGAACCACCCCAAAACCCCGATTTGTATCTGAAAACAGCCGAAAACACACTCGAAAGCTGTGTGAAAAAAGTCATTACCTTTGTAGAACAAAAGTCAGCACGCTAAACCATGCAAAAGTTTTTTCTCAATTACCTGGACGAGTTAGAGTCTGAAGCCATTTATATTCTCAGGGAGGTCTATGCACAATTCCAAAACCCGGTCATCCTTTTTTCAGGGGGCAAAGACTCCATAGTGGTAACCCACCTGGCTAAAAAAGCTTTTTTCCCGGCTAAAATCCCGTTTGCCCTGTTGCACGTGGATACCGGACACAATTTTCCGGAGACGATGCAATTCCGAGACAAACTGGCAATGGATTTGGGTGTCAACTTGTTGGTGGGGTCGGTGCAAAACTCCATTGATACCGGCAGGGTAGCCGAGGAACGTGGTAAAAATGCTACACGCAATGCTTTGCAAACAACCACACTACTCGATGCCATTGAAGCCCATAAAATTGATTGTGCTATTGGAGGAGGAAGACGTGATGAAGAAAAAGCACGCGCAAAGGAACGTTTCTTTTCCCATCGTGACGACTTTGGACAATGGGATCCCAAAAACCAGCGACCCGAACTCTGGAACCTCCTGAACGGAAAACATTTTGAAGGAGAACACTTCCGGGCTTTCCCCATATCCAACTGGACAGAAATGGATGTGTGGAACTATATTTTACGTGAAAACATTGCAATTCCAAGCCTCTATTTCGCCCACGAGAGGGAGGTGGTCTGGCGCAACGACTCCTGGATTCCCAACTCAGAATTCTTGAAACTGGAATCCGGTGAAGAAATCCACAAAAAGAAAATCAGGTTCAGAACCTTAGGAGACATCACCATCACCGGCGGAATAGAATCTGATGCTGACACCCTTGAAAAAATTGTTTTCGAAGTAGCCGCTATGCGACATACAGAAAGAGGAAACCGTGCAGATGACAAACGTGGAGACACGGCTATGGAAGACCGTAAACGTGAAGGCTATTTTTAAAGAAATAATATGGTAGACAATAATCAATTATTAAGATTTACAACCGCCGGAAGTGTTGACGACGGTAAAAGCACACTTATTGGAAGGTTGCTTTATGACAGCAAATCCATCTTTGAAGACCAGCTGGCGTCAGTAGAAGCCACGAGTAAACGTAAGGGACATGAAGGTGTTGACTTAGCTTTGTTTACAGATGGCTTGAGGGATGAGAGGGAGCAAGGCATTACCATTGATGTGGCATACCGTTATTTTACAACACCCAAGCGCAAATTCATTATAGCTGATACCCCCGGACACATACAGTACACCCGCAATATGGTGACGGGCGCTTCAACGGCTAATGCGGCCATTATCCTTGTCGATGCCCGACACGGAGTCATCGAACAAACCAAACGTCACGCCTTTATAGCATCGCTGCTGCAAATCCCGCATATGATAGTGTGTGTGAACAAAATGGATTTGGTGGAGTACAGCGAATCTATTTTTAATGATATAGTCTCTCAGTTTGAAGTCTTTTCCTCCAAACTCGACATACAGGATGTTCGTTTTATACCCATCAGCGCGCTGAATGGCGACAATGTGGTCAACCGTTCACAGAATATGGACTGGTATATGGGCTCGCCTTTGTTGCATACTTTGGAAACACTTCACATCAGTAGTGATATCAATAAAATAGATGCCCGTTTTGCGGTGCAAACCGTCATCAGGCCACAGCGGGATGGCTTTTTGGACTACCGCGGTTATGCCGGCCGCATCGCCAGTGGAATTTACAGGGCGGGAGATGAGGTTACCGTTTTGCCCTCCGGATTTACTTCTAAAATCACTTCGATTTATGCAGGTGAGCAACCGGTGAATGAGGCCTTTGCACCTATGTCGGTTTCCATTTCCTTGGAAGACGATATCGATGTAAGCAGGGGTGATATGATTGTAAAAACCAACAACCAACCCGAAATGCATCAGGAATTTGATGTGATGCTCTGCTGGTTAAATGACCAACCGGCAAAGCCCCGGGCTAAATATACAATTATGCATACCTCCAATGAGAAAAAGGCGATGATTAATGAGGTGATTTATCAAATTGATATCAATACTTACGCCCGAAATACAGAGAACAAAGAACTGATGATGAACGCTATTGCACGGGTCACTCTAAAGACCACAAGGCCACTAATGCTGGACGCCTATCGGGATAACCGCATGACCGGGAGTATTATTTTGATCGATGAAAGCACCAATGAGACTGTTGCTGCGGGAATGGTTGTTTAATCCGAATTACACGAATTTTTTATTTTGTATTCACTATTAGATTAGAGTTGTTCAACTTGTCTCTTTTCTATATTCTCTTCTCTCTTTTCTAAATTTGTCTTAAGTCTCAAATCTCAAATCTCTCGTCTTGTTTCACTCCCTTCCCCCTCCAAGGGCCCGGTACAATTCCACTACAGCTTGCAGCTTTTCATACTTCATTACTGTTAACTGCACCCCCGCGTTTAATGTGCTTTCTTTGGCGGTAAGGACTTCCAGATAATTGGCCATACCATGATTGAGTAGTTCTTCTGAATATTCCACAGCGAGTGAATATGCCTCAAACTCCCTGTTTTTGATATCGATTTTTTCAACGGCGGCATTGTATGAATACAAAGCATCTGAAACTTCGCGGCTTGCTGTTAGTAACGCCTGTCTGAATTGCAATAGGGCAATCTCTTGTCGCGATTTGGAGGCTTCATATTCGGTCCTGATGCGTCTTCCATTAAAAATGGGCTGTGTCAGTGAACCCACAAAAGTCGCAAAAATGGAGTTGGGGTTTAGCAGCATATCGGCCTCCAGGCTTTGAAATCCGGAAGTGGCCGAAATAGCTAGTGAAGGGTAAAACTGACTTCGTGCCACATTAGTGAGTTCAAAAGCTTCCATTAAACGGAATTCTGCAGCCATCACATCGGGGCGGTTGCCCAATAACATAGCAGGGTAGCCGGTTTCAAGTTCCTCTGGTAAAGACTGCTCTTCAAGCTTTCCGCGGTTCACTGCTTGAGGGACTTCGCCAAGAAGAATGGAAAACATATTTTCGGCCAGGGCGATATTACGCTCAATATCAACTTTCAGCAATTTTGCTGTCAACAATTGTGCTTCGGTTTGTTTTACGGCTACCTCAGTAACCAGTCCGGCATCTTTGAGGGCAATGGTGGTTTCAAGACTGTTTGTTCTGTTATTGATGGTTTCCTCTACCAGCTCGAGTTGTGCATCCAGCATCATAAGCTGATAGTAAACCGTTGCCACTTGTGCAATCAGTTGAGTTTTTACTACCTGATGTGCTGCTGCTGTTTGCAGATAGGCCGCCCCTGAAGCACGTTTTGTACTGCGTATTTTTCCCCAAACATCAGCTTCCCAGGCCATAGTGGCTGTGAGTTCATACTGTGTGATGCTTCCGTCAAACAAAGATCCAAACTGACTGTTAGCCGATAATTCCTGATGTGTAACCTGCCCACGTGCATTCAGGGTGGGGAAGTAGCCGACCTTGCCTTGTTTGTAATAAGCATCTGCAATGGCTATTTGCTGCAGTGCTACCCTGATGTCCATATTGTTTTCCAGTGCTCGTTCAATATGATTGGCCAGTTGTTCATCTCTGAAAAGTTCCCGCCAGGAAAGGTCACCTAACCCAATGCTGTCCCTGGCAATTTGATCAGTTCTGAAATGGGCCTCATCCAGCACCTCAGGGCGTTCATAGGTTTTAGCTACAAAACAACTTTGAAGCAGCAGTGCAACACCAAAAAGTACAAACACTCTCAGCAAAACAGTTTTTTTATTTTTCATTTTTCTAATCATAAACTACAAAATTCAAAGCACCAAATTCCAAAATTGTATTAAGTATCAAGTATT
This sequence comes from uncultured Flavobacteriaceae bacterium, assembly GCA_964469175.1. Taxonomy (GTDB): domain Bacteria; phylum Bacteroidota; class Bacteroidia; order Flavobacteriales; family Flavobacteriaceae; genus Planktosalinus. Next base: position 5,150 of record CAYXXY010000023.1, on the reverse strand, counting down.
AAGACGTATGATGTTTAACTTATAGCCTTAAACAATAAACCTTAAACCTTAAACTTTGAACCTTGAACACCTTTAGGTACAATACTCGGCCTGATCTTTTCATCCAACCATTGAAATACCACATACAATACGGGAATAATAAACACCCCAATCACAGTCCCAATCAGCAAGCCTCCTGCAGCTCCTGTACCTATGGAGTTGTTTCCACGCGCCCCTACTCCTGTTGCAACAACTAGAGGCAGTAGCCCTAAAATAAACGCAAATGATGTCATCAAAATGGGACGTAAACGTACTCTGGCACCGTCTATAGCACTTTCAACAATCGACATACCTTGCTCGCGACGCTGACGGGCAAACTCAACAATTAATATGGCATTTTTAGCAAGTAGCCCTAAAAGCATAATCAGTGCTATTTGAAAATAAACGTTGTTTTCCAGGCCAAATGCCAGGGTACTCAAATAGGCTCCCGCCACACCAATGGGGAGTGAAAAAATCACTGAAAGAGGCAAAATAAAACTTTCATATTGAGCTGCCAAAAAGAAGTAAACAAACAGGATGCTGAGAAGGAAAATCACCAATGCCTGACCGGCAGTAGCAATCTCCTCACGGGTAATCCCCGAATAGGCTACACTGTAATTGGCCGGCAGGTTATCAGCTGCCACACGTTCTATGGCGTCGATGGCGTTTCCTGAGCTAAAGCCCGCCGCCGCAGAACCGTTGATGGTCACCGAATTAAACAGGTTAAAGCGGTTGACGGTTTGCGGGCCATACACCCGTTCCAGGGTGACAAACTGTGAAATGGGTGCCATCTCACCACTTCCGGTTTTTACATAAATGCTGTTCAGGCTTTCGGTATTAGCGCGGTCTTCGGGCAGGGCCTGTACAAACACGCGGTATTGTTTTCCGAAGCGGGTAAAATCTGAAGCATAAAAACCACCGATATATCCCTGAAGCGTTGCCAGGATTTCGTTGACCGTAATGCCGGATTCTTTGGCACGTGCCACATCAATATCCAACTCCAGTTGCGGGAAATTGGTGCTGAAGGAATTGGACGCAAACCCAATTTCAGGTTCCTGCATCAAGCGGGAGACAAATTCCTTGGCATTTTCGTCAAGATCTCTTATATCGCCGGACATCCGGTCGAGCAATTGTACGGTAAACCCTTCAGCACTTCCAAAACCGGGTACGCTGGGTGGGGTAAAGAAGACAATATTGGCATCCGGGAATTTTTTGGCAATAACATTGAGTTGTGCAATGATTCCGTTAACCGAAGTCTCTTCGGTGGTGCGGTCTTCCCAGTTGTGTAAATTGATAAAGCCCATACCGTAAGAACTTCCGGCACCGGCAAAAAAGTTCCGGCCGCTAATGACTGTGGCTGTGCGTACACCTTCAATCTCGGCTATTTCGGTATAAAGTTCTTCAGTAATTCTGTAAGTCCTGTCCAGCGATGAGCCCGGAGGCAATTCCATATTGATAAAAATCACACCGCGGTCTTCGGTGGGAACAAAACCTTTGGGCAGTGTTTCACTGGTCCAGTAGATTACACCCACACTAAGTACCAGCACCCCCGCAGGTACCCATTTGTTTTTGATGAGGAACCCAAGGGATTTGGTGTAACGCGTGCGGCTTAATTCAAATGCGGTATTGAAGGCGATAAAAAAACGTTGCAGCAGGGTCAGTTTCTTTTTTCTTTCGCCCGAGTGCGGTTTCAGGAATATAGCACTCAGGGCAGGACTGAGTGTCAAGGCGTTAACCGCCGAAATGAGTATGGCGATAATCAAGGTGACTCCAAACTGCTCATAAAACACCCCGGCAGGGCCTTTAATAAAGGTGATGGGCACAAATACTGCAGCCATCACCAGGGTAATGGAAATTATAGTTGTTCCAATTTCATTCATTGCAGTTACAGAGGCTTCTTTGGCATCCTTGGCACCGCCTTCCATTTTGGCATAGATGGCTTCCACCACCACGATGGCATCATCCACCACTATACCAATGGCGAGTATCAATGCAAAGAGCGAAAGCAGGTTGACCGAATAGCCCAGCAAATCCAGGAAGAAAAAGGTTCCTATGATGGATACCGGAACGGCAATCGCGGGAATTAAAGTGGTCCTGACATTTTGAAGGAAGATAAATACCACCAGAAACACCAGTAAAAACGCTTCAATCAATGTCTTTTTTACTTTCCCTATGGAAGCTACTAAAAAGCGGTTGGTGTCATAGTTGATGACATAGTCCAGCCCTTCGGGAAAATCGGCTTTGAGTTCTTCGAGCTTGACATAAATTTCCTCAATAATGTCCTGTGCGTTGGAGCCCGGTGTTTGGAAAATACCAAAACTAATGGCGGGATAGCCCCTGGAGCGTCCAAAACTGGTAAAGGAAAAGGCATCCATCTCAATTTTGGCAACATCTTTCAGATAGAGAAACTGCCCGTTGCCCAAAGCTTTGATGATGATGTTTTCATATTGCTCAGGAGTGTTGTAGCGCCCTTTGTATTTGATGACATATTCAAAGGCTTCCCCGGCATTTTGCCCCAGTGAACCGGCAGCGGCTTCCAAACTTTGCTCACCAATGGCGGCGATCACTTCGCGGGTGGAGAGGTTGTAACTCGCCATTTTAACCGGGTCGAGCCAGACCCGCATGGCATAATCCTTTCCGCCAAACACATTCATATCCCCCACACCGTTGATACGCTGTATCTCGGGGCGCACATAAATGTTGAGGTAGTTCTGGATGTAAGTATCGTTATAATCAGGATTGGTGGAATAGACCGAGGCAAACATCAAAGCCGAACTTCGTTGCTTGTTGACCGTTACCCCGGAACGAACCACCTCGGCAGGAAGTATGGAGTTGGCACGGGAGACCCTGTTTTGCACGTTTACAGCGGCTATATCGGGGTCAACATCCTGTTGAAAAAATACGGTAATAGATGCTGAACCGGTATTGCTTGCACTGGAAGTAATGTAGGTCATACCCTCCACACCGTTGATTTGTTCTTCCAGCGGGACAATCACACTCTGCAATATGGTTTGGGCATTGGCCCCCGGGTAGTTGGCATTGATCTGTACTGTGGGTGGCGCAATATCGGGATACTGAGTCACCGGAAGTTGTGCCATACCCAATAACCCCAAAATCACCAGGATAATGGAGATAACAGATGAGAGTACCGGTCTTTCGATAAATACCTTAAACATTACTGAAACACGGTGTTAAAAGCGTTCATAATCGAGTCAAATTCAACAACATTGGGTTGTATGGCTGTGTTGTTGCGCAAACGTCCCACACCCTGCGCCACGATTTTTTGCCCTGTTTCAACTCCGGAAGCAATCACTACCATTTGGTTGACACGTTCTTTAATTTGGATGGGCGTAGCCACGGCGAGGGTGTCTCCCTGCACGTGGTACACATACACGATGCCTTGTTGCTCATAGGTAGAAGCTTCAGGAGCTACCAGCACGTCTTCATACACACGTGGCACCCTGACAGTTCCGCTGCTGCCGTTGGACAGTAGACCACCCGGATTGGGGAATATCGCCCTGAAACTCACCGTGCCCGACTGCCGGTCAATCTGTCCTGTTACGGTTTCAATGGTGCCCTCGTGTTCATAGAGACTGCCGTTGGCCATCACCAGTTGTACTTTAGGCATATTTTTTATTTTTTCGGCTAGTGTTTCGCCTTGAGCGGTTTGTAAAAAGTTGAGGTAATCCCTTTCGCTTAAAGCGAAATAGGCATACATATTACGGGTATCGGCAACAGTGGTGAGGGGGGTGGCGTCACCGGGACTCACGAGCGCCCCGTTGCGGTAGTTGATGCTTCCCACAAAACCGTCCACCGGACTTTGAATGTTGGCATAGCCAATGTTGGCCTGGATACCGCTCAAAACGCTTTTTGCCTGTGCCAGCCGGGCTTTGGCCGTCTCCAGTTGCACGGGGCTGATGATGTTTTTCTCTACCAGTGGCACCAGCCGGTCAACCTCTACCTGGGCGGCATTGACATTGGCTTGGGCTGCTTCGGCATCCTGGGAGAGGCTTTGGGTTTCCAGACGGAATAACACCTGGCCTTTTCTCACTGCCTGGCCTTCATCCACCAGTACATGGGTGATGTAGCCCGACATTTTGGCGCGCACATGACTGCTGGTTGTGCCTTCCAGACGGGCGGGATAAGAAGTAAACGAACTAACGGTTTTTACCGGAATGGCAATTACCGGAAACTCAGCAACGGCAGCTGCAGCCTGTTGCGAATCATCCTTGCAGGAAGTAAAGGCTATCAAACCAACACCCAACAGCACAAAAGCCATTTTTTTTAACTTGAGTAAAGAAATCATTTTTGTCATAACAAACAGTTGATTATGAAGCTTGTTCCAGTTTTTTCAGGGTGGCTTCCAGTATTTTTTTGGATTCTTTTAAATGGTCTATATAGATTGAGGTATAGCACAAATTTTCTTTGTAAGTCTTTAAATCAAAGGCTTTCATATAGGCCGATGTTTTTTCGAAAAGTACTATTTCCTTTTCAATCAGGTCTTTGTAGTTGCCCAGCCTGAGTTTCAAATGGTTTTTTCTGTTTCTGAAATACCGCTTGCGGTCGCCGGCTTTGGTGAAATATTCTATCTTGTTGGTTTGCATCAGCAGGTTGATGCCGGTGGATACCGAGCTTTTACTGGCTTCGGTTTGTTCCATGATTTGGTCAAAGGTCATGCCGTCATAGCCGTTTAAAATCAAGATGGCATAAATGCGTGAAGCAAGCGGGGGCAAGTGGTAGAGGACTTCAAAATGCATCCCCAATTCTTCGATTAACTCTTCTTTGCTTGCTGTTACCATGGAAAATAAAAGTTGAGAACAACAAATTTACTTTTAGTTCGGAATAAACCAAACCAAACGAAATTAAAGATTTGTTAAATATAGAAGCAGTGATGTAGTGAAGTGAGGTAGTTGAGGTTATTTAAAATGAATGACCTACTTCTCACATAATCAAATAGATTTAGATTTTCAAATTGGTTAACAGCATCAAACTTTAATTTAATTACACTCCATTGTGAACAGATTGATGTGATTTTTGGATTTTGATAATCTCAAGAAAATTTAACAATTATATATATTAAACCCGTAGTGCATTATTAAACGAGATTAATTTTAAGGTTGTTAATATTTCTG
>CAYXXY010000022.1:0-49912 GCA_964469175.1 uncultured Flavobacteriaceae bacterium | reverse complement strand
AGTTAAATGTTAACTTTAGAAAACACAGTATTTTTTATTGTAATCTTAGAAAAATATTCTTTTCTTAGTAGTTTTATAAAAGTAGTTATAAAGCATTTTTTTGCTGTTGAAGGTAAATAGAATATGAAACAAATTTTAGGAATAGGATCAAGGATTAATCATCCTTCTTTTGGGAAGGGAGTAGTCACAAATGTCACCTCAAAAATGTATTGGGTGACCTTTTTGGAAAACGGACTGGAAACCATACCCGTTGATGATAATTATGAAGTCATTGAAGCTGTTGAGGACGAGGTGGACACCGTAAGCTTCTCTGAGGTGGAAGAATCACTCAGGGACATTCTGAAGCGATGGAGCGACATCACGGAAGTTGTCCCCATAGCTGATAAATGGCGTGGCGGGACAATGATACTCCAGCCCAAAGACAAAACTTTGGCATCTAAAGAAGTGCCCATTGATACTTTTTTTAATAAAATTGTCATGCTGCGTGACCGCTTACGCGTAATGGAACAAAAAATCAATGCCTCCAAAGACCTTGATGCAGACCTAAAATTAGACCTGCAGCAATACATCACCCGGTGTTATGGAAGTTTAACCACTTTCAACATTCTGTTTAAAAACAATTCACAGCATTTTATAGGTGACTCCTCTAAAAGGGATTAGTAAGGAAAAGATGCACGATTTTGGTTTGATTTAAAATCGTTCAATGGAAATCATTCCGTTTCAATTTGACCTTGTTGACCCCAACAATAACTACGTCTGGCTGGCACCCTACGTTTTTGCTGTGGTCTTTATCGGTATAATGTTTCTTGTGTTTAAACTTTTTGAACGGTTTTATTCCATTCAATATGACAAACCGCTGGCGAGACATTACTTTGTTTACCGGCGGTTAAAAGCAGAAGATAAAGCATTTTTAAGATCCAATTTTTCATTCTACAACAGATTAAAGTCCAAGCATAAAAAACAATTTGAACATTTTATAAGTTCAAAAAACTTTATGGGAAGGCAGGACCTTCAGCTTGAAAACTCCCATAGACTTCTTATTGCCGCAGTGGGTTGTATGCTTAGCTTCGGAAGAAAAAACTATAACTACAAGTTAATTGATACCGTTTTGATTTATCCAAATGAATTCTACAGCAATTCCAATGAGGCCTATCACCAGGGAGAATTCAATCCACAGCACAGGGTGATTGCTTTTTCTTGGGAAGATTTTGAAAAAGGATATGAAATCACCAATGACAATCTCAATCTGGGAATTCACGAGTTTATGCACGCCATGCAAATTGAAGCAAAAGTTTCAAGGGATGCAGATTCGGCCAGGTTTAATAAACAATTCAGAAACATTTTGAGAAGATTGACCAATGAAGATGTTAAAAATAAACTGGAAGATACCCGTTTTTTCAGGGCCTATGCATTCAGTAATCAGTATGAGTTTATGGCAGTACTTTCTGAATACTTTTTTGAATCACCTTCAGAGTTTAGGCAACATTTTCCTGAAATTTATAATTACAAAAAGAAAATGCTCAATTTTAATTTTATTGGCTATTAGATTTTAATATTCGATGTAAAATCCAACGAAACATAAAGCCTGAAGCTAATAAAGCAATTCCTGATAGAATTACAGTAAGATTGAGTGATGCAGCCATTGCTAAGCATCCCGCCACCCCCAATACCGGCACCCAGTTGGGATACAACCGGTCCTGTTTTACTTGTTTTAAAGCGGCTATATTGGTGATGCTGTAATACAACAATATGGTAAATGCTGCTGAAGCCAGCACAAAAGTAAAGGTTCCTAAATAGGTTAAAAGTGCAATTATGGTTGCAGTAAATAAAATGGCAATTGCAGGGACTTTTCGTTTGTTATCGGTTTTTTGAAACACCGGAAAGAAATCGTTGTTGCGGCCCATAGCAAAAAGCATCCGGCTGATGCCCAATATCTGGCTGAGCAATACACCCAGCATAGCCGTGCAGGCACCTAATGCAATAATAGTCTGAATAAAGGGCGTTTGCAATTGATTTGCCACAAGTTGCAAAGGCGAGATGCTTTGAGCCATAGCTTCAAATCCAATGACACCAATAGCTGTAACCGAAACCACCCCATAAAGGATGATGGCTGATACAATCGTGATGATGATGGCTTTAGGTATGGTTGTTTTCGGGTCTTTCACTTCCTCAGCCAGTGTGGCAATGCGGGCGTATCCGGTAAAAGCAAAAAACAACAAGGCACTGGCCTCGGCTATTCCGTAAATGCCAAAAGGGGCAAACGGGGTGAAATTTTGGGATTGTATTTCGGGAACACCGCTAATCACTAGATAAAGCAAAGACAGGATAGTAAAACCAACAATGATTAAGTTAAGCATCCCGGCTTTTTTGATACCCAATAAGTTGGCTATTGTCAAAAAAACAATGGCAGCAAGCGCCAGAATTATCGGGGTGCCTAAGCCGGTGAGCTGGTAAAAATAACTTCCAAAGCCAATAGCCACCACGCTTCCTGCAGACAATTTGCTAATAAGGAACATCCAACCTGCCGAGAAACCAAAAAGTGGGCTCAATAAACGGTTGCCATAATCATAAGTACCTCCCGCAAAGGGAAATTGTGCAGCCAGTTGTGCAGAACTCAGGGCGTTACAGGTTGCGATACAACCGGCAATAAAAAGACCGACGAGAAATGCAGGACCTGAAATACCGGCCGCTACACCGGTCACTACAAAAATTCCTGCACCAATAATGGCACCCAAACCAACACCAACGGCATCTTTAAGGGTCAGGCTGCGTTGCAATTGATTAGTTAACATGTTTAATTAGCTTTAAAATGAAAGATTAATGTTCATCAAAAATTTCCAAACCAATAGGGGAAAGATTCAATTTGGGGATTCTTACATTAAAGTGTGGTACATTTTCTTTTGCATGGCATGCATTGCATTGAACGGTAAAAATTTGGAATCCCCTTCTAAATATTTCAGTATCTTGCCGGTCGATGGTTTTTTTCATTTCAGGAATGGCGGTTTCCATAAAATGTTGGGCCGATGCTGTTCTTAATGGTCTTTTCTCTAGGCCGTTTTGAATGGCAAGTTCAATTTTATCTATTTGGTAGCCGGCATAAACCCAGTTGGCATCCAATCCGGCCCAATACAACTCTTGATACCTGTGTCCCACTTCCATCATAGCTAGGTCAAACCCTCGGAAATGCCTTTCGGTGGTTTCTAATTTTTCTTGTTCGGTTCCAATAATCCAATCGCCTTGGGTGTATTCTGACTTTTCTTTGCACGAAAGAATCACGGCTGCAAGAATGAAAAGAATAAATGGTTTAGACATATAAGAAACTTATACTGCAAGATAACAGAAATACTGATTTTTTAAAAACAATCAACAATTGTGTTAATCAAATTAACAATAGCTTAAAGCAGGAGGCTTAGCCGTTCACCTGTTTATTCAACTTTAGGATGGTTTCCATTGGGTTTTCAGAACGAAAAACAAAATTTCCGGCTACCAGTACATCGGCACCGGCTTCCACGAGTTGGGAGGCGTTTTTACTTGTTACCCCACCGTCGATTTCAATTTTGGTGGAAGCACCGTTTCTTTTGATGATTTCCTTAAGTTGTTTTACTTTTTTGTAAGTGTTTTCGATAAAGCTTTGTCCGCCAAAACCGGGATTTACGCTCATCAGGCACACCAAATCAATGTCGTTAATGGTATCTTCCAAAAGCGAAACACTTGTGTGGGGATTCAGCGCGACACCTGCCTGCATCCCTTCAGCTTTAATGGCCTGCAGTGTTCTGTGCAGGTGTGTACAGGCTTCATAGTGAACAGTCAATATGTTGGAACCTAAATCTGCAAATGTTTTGATATAACGGTCGGGGTCAACAATCATCAAATGTACATCGATGGTTTTTTTGGCATGTTTTGAAATGGCTTCCAAAACCGGCATCCCGAAAGAAATGTTGGGTACAAAAACACCGTCCATAATGTCGATGTGAAACCAGTGGGCTTCGCTTTGGTTAACCATTTCTATGTCGCGTTGAAGGTTTGCAAAGTCGGCTGCAAGAATGGAGGGTGCTATTTTGATGTTCATGTTCATTGTTGTTTTGGCAAAGATATTAAAGTTGTGTGGAAGTGTGTTTGAAGTTGTCTATTTTTAGTTGAAAGCCAATATTTGCTTTTAATGACGAGATTAACTTCGTTGAACCTAAAGGTTTCCTGTCTGTGCGGGAAATAAAAATCCCCGGTAATCAGCCGGGGATTCATTCATCAATCAAAAAACGAACAGTTAGTTATAACTGTTTGTTGCTGTAATATAAGGATTTTTTCAATATTCCGCAACACCGGCACATCTATAAGAAAGGCAGCTGAGCGGAGTCGAAGCTATCCTAAATAAGTTTTCAATATTTTACTTCTTGAAGTGTGCTTTAATCTTCTAATCGCTTTTTCCTTGATTTGACGCACACGTTCCCTTGTTAGATCAAAAGTCTCGCCAATTTCTTCCAAAGTCATTGGGTGTTGGTCACCAAGGCCAAAGTAAAGACGAATAACATCAGCTTCACGGGGTGTTAATGTTTCCAGAGCACGCTCAATTTCAGTTCTTAATGACTCGTGCAGCAATGAGCGATCAGGGTTTGGAGACTCTCCACTACGCAAAACGTCATACAGGTTTGAATCTTCACCTTCAACAAGCGGCGCATCCATTGATACGTGACGGCCTGAGTTTTTCATGGACTCTTTTACGTCATTGATGGTCATATCGAGTTCTTTAGCAATTTCTTCAGCTGATGGCGGACGCTCATGTGCTTGCTCAAGGAAAGCAAAAGTCTTGTTGATTTTATTGATAGATCCAATCTTGTTTAGTGGCAAGCGAACAATACGTGATTGCTCAGCAAGTGCCTGCAGTATCGATTGACGAATCCACCAAACTGCATAAGAAATAAATTTAAAACCACGGGTTTCATCAAAACGTTGTGCAGCTTTGATCAATCCTAAATTTCCTTCATTAATTAAATCAGGAAGGGTCAAGCCTTGATTTTGGTATTGTTTGGCCACAGAAACCACAAAACGAAGGTTGGCTTTGGTCAATTTCTCAAGTGCCCTTTGGTCGCCTTTTTTGATTCTTTGTGCTAATTCAACTTCTTCGTCTGCTGTGATTAAGTCAACTTTTCCAATTTCTTGTAGGTATTTGTCAAGTGAAGCGGTTTCCCTGTTGGTAACCTGCTTGGTAATTTTGAGTTGTCTCATTGAATGGGTTTAGAGTTTAAAAAGACTTGCTACAAAAGCCGATTTACTTATTCAGAACTATTGGATTAACCCTCTATTATTACCAACCGTGAGTTAATACCTTTGCTTCTCCGGAAGCGTCTTTTCAGTAAATTTTATTTTGTAGCAAGTCTGATATTTAGATTTTGTATCTTATTTCTGTTTATTATACGTAAAGAGGGAACAAAAGGTTACAAAAGTTTTGAAAAATAAATCAGAAAAATAAATCTACCTGATTATTAAGCCTTTCTTGATAAAAATCAATTTTCTTGTTCGCTCGATTAAAAAATAAATTTTGCTCTTTTAAACCTGATAGATTCAATGCTTTGGAATTAATTATTTGTTGCTTAAAAAATTGATGAACATTTTTACATGCACTTTCATTATCTGTTATAAAGTATCCAAGTAATGTGTATGGTACAAACATGGTGAGTTTTTCATCTGTTTCAACAAGCATATTGTTGTTAAGCAAAATGAGTTCATTGTAATATATTGAAAAATTCCCATCAGGTATGTTAGACTTATCTTGTATTAATGAAACGATTCTTTTTAAATCTTCACAAAGGGCATTTGCACTTTTTAGGTTGAGCATTCCGGCTTCATAGAAATATAAAATTTGTTGTAAACTACTATTTATAGTGGTGTCGTTCCACACTTCTTTAACACTTACGGTTTCATAGATGCGTTTGAGTTTTTGCATAGATTCCAAAAAGGATTCATCTACTACAAAATGTTCAAAACTTACTTTGTTTTGATTTGGATTAAGCAAATTTAGCCACACATAAGCCTTGAATTTAGATAGGATTGTACTATCCATAAAATAAAATAACGGAATATCTTTAGCCGAATAGTAAAGTGTTGTATTTGAATTTTTGGTTAATAGTTCAATGCGTTCGGAAGATTTTTTGAAATAGGACAACATATCTTTCAGTGTTTCTATTTCAATTGTTTTCTCCACAATTACTTTTTCTTGCTTTAAAAACAAAGAATCAAGGGATATATTAAAATGATTAGCCAACTGAACCATTTCATCAATTGAAAATTTACTTTTTTCTGAAACCCTTCTGTGAGAAGCATCATAGCTAATGTTCAAAACCGAAGCGATCTCATCAATAATCGAAAATGATTTTGGAATTTGTTTTCTGATAGATTTTAAAAGTTGTTCTTGGTAATTCATAATTTGCGAAAATCACAAATATATAAATTTTAATTATTGATAAGCACAAATTTGTATGTGATAATCGCAATAAGTTTGTCGTGTAATTTTTAATCAATAAACTATGAAAATTTCAACTTTTATGCTTTTCATTTTTATAATGCAAAGCACAATTGCTCAAGACACTATTCAAGTTTCTTATGTTGAGCCCATAACTACACAATCGCAAAATTTTAGTTTATCCCCCATTTCAAAAAAAGTGGATAAGGTAAACGGATTGGTTTTTGGTTTAGGTCATATTAGCAATAAGAATATTAGTAAACAAACAATCAACGGGCTAAATATCGAAGCCAATCCGGTTCCAATTGTAGTTCTTTTTGCGACTTTGTTGACAATTATGCATTTAGATGATGTTATCAAAAACAACAAAGTGCCGGACAGCATAAAAGGAACAGAAGCACATTATAAATCAGAATATTTTGATAGTCCACCACAATTAACACTTCGTGGTGTTAACCTAAGTACAGGTAGTTTTTTTACAACAACAAATATGAGCGGATTGAATATTTCATTGGCTAATATGTTTAATGAATTTAAAGGACTTTCCATCACTGCATTATGCACATTTGCTGATACCCATAACGGAATTGCTTTTGGGATGATCAATGTAAATAATACCTTAAAAGGCTCTACAATTGGTTTTTATAATCAATCCTATGAGTTGAAAGGTTTGCATCTGGGGGTAATTAACCAAACAGGAAATAATAAAGGTCTGCAAATTGGGGTATTTAATAGATCGAACTCTAAAGGATTTCAGATAGGTGTATGGAATGTCAATAACAAAAGGTCAATCCCTTTTATAAACTGGTAAATTATGAGAGCAATTGTTTTATTATTAGCGTGTGTACTATATTATCAATCCAATGCGCAAACTACGGTAGATTCATTGACTGCTGACTATGAGAGGGTTTATGTTGAAGCCGGGTTTGTAATGCCCATTGGAAACCTTTCTGATAAATTTGAAATGTCGCCATCTTTTGGATTTTGGTACAGAACAAAAATGTTTCGTGAAGATTTTATAGACATTGGGTTTAATTTTTTTATTTTAAAAAACCCTACTGAACCAAAATTTAAGTACCGAGATTCTATTGTGAATTATAAGTCTAAATATTTTGCCATAAACATGGGGACACGTTTTGCAAAAGTATTTCCATTATCCCTTACATCAACAAGTACAAGTGTAGAATGGAATTCCGGGATTGGTTTGGCTTTAAATGTATATGATGCTCCAAATAGCTTGGAATTTAATCATGGCGAACGTACCAATGAAGTTTTAACCACTTTTTATTTATCAAAAGGAATTAAGTTCAATTATAAAAATATAGCCATCCAATGTCATTACCAATGGTCGCCTTATGGGTTGTTTAATGAAAAACTTGAGAAAGATTTCGGCTCACAAACCTTGATGTTTGGAATTGTTTACAGGCAATAATAAAAAAGCCCTATTTCAATTTAATGAAATAGGGCTTTAGTTTTCAAAAGACTGATTTAATCCCTTCTCGGCTTTCTGTCTCTGTCGTTTCTGCCTCTGGAATCCCTTCCGCGGTCATTTCTGTCATTGCGGTCACGAGGAGGTCTTTCAGTAAAACCTTCAGGTTTTGGCAATAACGCTTTACGCGAAACTTTTTCCTTACGCGTTTTTGGATCCATACCAAAATACTTCACCTCAAACACATCGCCCATATTGACTACATCAGAAACATTTTCTGTGCGTTCCCAAGCCAGTTCAGAAACGTGAAGTAATACCTCGTTTCCGGGAGCATCAAGATATTCTACCACTGCTCCAAAGTCAAGCATTTTAATGACTTTTACCTCATAAGTGCCGCCCACTTCAGGCTTGAACATTAAAGATTCGATTTTTGCAAGTACTGCATCTATACCGTCCTGGTCTGTTCCAAGGATTTCAACAATACCTTCTTCTGTAATCGGGTCTTCGTTGATAACAATGGTGGTTTTAGTAGCTTTTTGAAGCTCCTGAATCACTTTTCCGCCGGGTCCAATCAAGGCACCAATAAATGCATTTGGAATAATCTTGGTGATAATTTTTGGTGCATAGGGTTTCACCTCTGCATTGGGAGCAGGAATGGTTTCTATCAATTTTTCAAGGATATGTAAACGACCGTCACGTGCTTGTTTTAAAGCATTTATAATAACGTCATAGGGCATGCCTTTAATTTTCATGTCCATTTGACAGGCAGTAATACCATCGGCAGTTCCGGTTACTTTAAAGTCCATATCACCCAGGTGGTCTTCGTCACCAAGGATGTCTGACAGCACGGCAAATCGCTCACCGTCTGAAATCAATCCCATAGCGATACCCGATACCGGCTTAATCAATTGAACCCCGGCATCCATCAACGCCATAGTACCTGAACACACAGTCGCCATGGATGAAGAACCATTTGATTCAAGCACTTCAGATACTATCCTTAGGGTATAAGGACAGTCTGCAGGAATCATATTTTTAAGAGCCCTTTGTGCAAGGTTTCCGTGACCGATTTCACGGCGAGATGTTCCTCTTAGCGGATAAGCTTCACCGGTAGAAAAAGGAGGGAAGTTGTAGTGCAGGTAGAATTTCTCTTCTCCCTGATGTGTGGGCATATCAATGATGTTTGATTCTCTCGATGTTCCCAAAGTAACTGTTGCCAGTGCCTGAGTTTCACCACGTGTAAATATAGCCGAACCGTGAACGGATGGTAAATAATCAATCTCACACCAAATGGGGCGGATGTCAGTGGTTTTTCTTCCGTCAAGGCGTAATCCCTCAGCAAGGGTTAGCTCTCTAATGGCTTCCTTTTCAACTTTGTTGTAATAGGTTTTGATTAAAGCGCCCTTTTCTTCCAGTTCTTCTTCGGTAAAAAGTGCTTTAACCTCCTCTTTTATATTTGAAAATGCTTCACCACGTTCTTGTTTGCTCAAGGCACTCTTAGCTACTGCATAGACTTTGTCGTAAGCAGCTTCTTTGATTTTGGAAAGCATGTTTTCATCACTTTGAGCCGGTTCATATTCACGTTGGGTTTTTTTGCCAACCGCAGCAACCAGGCGATCCTGAGCTTCAATTTGTTTTTTAATGGCTTCATGTGCAAATCTGATGACATCTACCATTTCTTCTTCTGAAATTTCTTTCATTTCGCCTTCCACCATCATTACAGAATCCATAGATGCACCAATCACCATATCAACATCTGATTCAAGTAACTGGCTTCTACTGGGATTTACAATATATTCACCATTAACTCTTCCTACCCTCACCTCAGAAATTGTACATTCAAAAGGAATGTCAGACAATTGAATAGCGGCAGACGCTGCAAGTCCGGCAAGTGCGTCGGGCATTACTTCTTCGTCATGAGACATCAATTGAATCATTACTTGGGTTTCAAAGCGATAATCTGAAGGAAATAATGGACGCAATACACGGTCCACAATTCTCATAGTTAATACTTCGCCGTCGCTGGGACGTGCTTCCCTTTTGAAAAAACCGCCGGGGTAACGACCTGCGGCAGCAAATTTTTCACGGTAATCTACCGTTAACGGGAAAAAATCCATTGTTGATGGCGTATGGCTGGAAACAACTGTACACAACATCATGGCTTTCCCCATTTGTACAACAACAGACCCGTGGGCTTGTTTTGCTAATTTTCCGGTTTCGAGAGAAATGGTTCTACCGTCACCCAGGTCAATGACCTCTTTGTAAACTTTTGGAATCATAAATAAATTAATAATAAACAAGCAGTATTGCCTGTTTGGTTAAACAATGGTCGTTGTGTTGTGTAGTAGTGTTGACCAATGAAAAACTAAAAGTGTAGCTTTTTCAGAATTTCCCCAAATATAGGGATAAATATAAAAAAGGGGGCATAAAGCCCCCTGATTTTTATTTTCTTAAACCTAATTCTTTAATTATTGAACGGTATCTGTTGATATCTTTTTTCATTAAATAATCAAGTAGTGATCTTCTTTTACCTACCAGTTTTACTAGTGAACGCTCTGTGTTGTAATCGTGAATGTTCTTTTTTAAGTGAGCTGATAAATGTTCAATTCTGGTTGTGAACAATGCAATTTGTCCTTCAGTTGAGCCGGTGTCTGTTGCAGACTGACCGTACTTTTCAAAAATTTTAGCTTTGTCTTCTTTTGTTGGGTACATGCCAATATTGTTTAAATGATTTTTATGTAAAAATTACCTCTCTGGTAATCAGTCGGCAAAATTAATAAAATATATTTGTTTAAATATGGTTTTTTGGATTTATTTCGCAATAAAAATGATGATTTTTAGTTTTAGTGTGATAACCCCTTAATAAATAAAATTATGGTCTCACAGCTTTTAAAACTAAGATTTGCATTTTTATTATGTTTTTCATTCCTGCTTTTTTCTTGTAGTAGTGATGATGAAAATGTTGAAGATGTTGAATTCTCTCAGGAAGATAATAAGAAAGCTACACAAGTTGATATGGTTTTTGAGGGAACCCTTAACATTATGGAAACTGCATATTCAGAAGAGGAAGAAGGAAGGTCAACAGGTTTCTTTCCTACTTGTGCTGTAATTTCAATTTCACAAACAGGTGACAATATCAATCTTGAAATTGATTTTGGAACAGGGTGTACTCTGCCCGATGGAACATTTGTGGCCGGAAAAATCTTGTTATCTTATGGTCCCATTGTTAATAATACAAGAATAATCGATTATACATTTGATACCTTTACTTATAATCAGCATCCTGTGAGTGGTGGTGGTCAAATAGAAAGAACATTAGAAAATCAAAATGGAAATCCACAGTCAACTGTTAATGAGACAATCACTGTTGGTTTTCCTGAATCAACCGTTACTGCAACCCGAACCGGTTTAAGAATATCTGAATGGGTTGAAGGTGTTGGTTCTGGGAATTGGTTTGATAACGTTTTTCACATTACAGGAAACTGGAATACCTTGTTTTCAAATGGGTTTAACCGCAGCGGTGTAGTAGTTGAAACACTTGTTAAAAAAACAAATTGTGCCTATGTGGTTAGTGGTGTTATTGATATTCAACAAAATGGTCTGAGTGCATCGCTCGATTATGGAGATGGTGAGTGTGATAATATTGTAACACTTCTCTTTAACGGGCAACAATACATTATTTTACTCTAATTCCTTTAAACGGGATAAAAAAAGGGGTTTGTGATTATCACAAACCCCTTTCTAATTTAGAAATTTTAAGTTAGGCATGTTCTCTAACAGGCCTGTTGAGTATCAAGTCCAAATAGAGGTTGATGTTTTTCTTCAGGTCTTTTCGTTTGGTGATAAAATCCAAAAAGCCGTGTTCCAATAAAAACTCGGCTGTCTGGAAACCTTCAGGAAGTTCCTTTCCGGTGGTGTCCCTTACTACTCGGGGTCCGGCAAAGCCAATGAGTGCTCCCGGTTCAGAGATGTTGATATCGCCCAGCATGGCAAATGATGCTGTTGTACCACCTGTTGTGGGGTCGGTACACAATGAAATGTAGGGAACTTTGGCATCAGCCAGTTGTGCAAGTTTGGCCGAGGTTTTGGCGAGTTGCATCAGTGAAAATGCGGCTTCCATCATTCGGGCACCGCCACTTTTGGATATGATTACCAATGGTATTTTCTTTTTCAGTGCATAATCTGCACCACGTGTGATTTTCTCACCCACAACCGAGCCCATAGAGCCACCAATAAAAGCAAAGTCCATACAAACCACCACTACATCTTTTCCCATCGATTTGCCAACTGCAGTTCTTACAGCGTCTTTAAGGCCTGTTTTGTCTTGGGCTTCTTTCAGGCGGTCAAGATATTTTTTGGTATCTGTGAAATTGAGCGGGTCTTTGGAAGTAAGGTTTTTATCAAGTTCTTTGAAATTGTTGTCATCAAAAAGGATTTCAAAATATTCTTTACTGCCAATCCTCACATGATAGCCGTCTTCAGGGCTAACGTAAAAGTTTTTTGCCAGTTCTTCGGCATCGACAATTTTACCGGTAGGGGATTTGTACCAAAGTCCTTTGGGGACATCTTTTTTGTCTTCGGTTGGGGTCTGTATTCCTTTTTTTGTTCTTTTAAACCAAGCCATAATTATTTCAAATTTATTATCTCAAATTTGTTATAGGGTATTTACGTTGTTTAAATCTCTGAATGCTTGTTCAAGACGTTTGTTGAAAGTGATTTCGCCTTCGCGTAACCATTTTCTGGGGTCGTAATATTTTTTGTTGGGCAGGTCGCTGCCATCGGGATTGCCAATCTGTGTTTTGATATAATCGATGTTATTGACCATATAATCCCTGATGCCTTCAGTGAACGCAAATTGTAAATCGGTGTCGATGTTCATTTTGATTACACCATAACCAATGGCTTCCCTGATTTCTTCAACTGATGAACCACTTCCGCCATGGAACACAAAATCAATGGGGTTGTGGCCGGTGTTGAATTTTTTCTGAACATACTCCTGTGAGTTCTTCAAAATAATGGGGGTTAACTTAACATTTCCGGGTTTGTACACCCCGTGAACGTTTCCAAAAGCTGCAGCAACTGTAAATTGGTCACTCACTTTCATCAATTCTTCATAAGCATAAGCAACTTCTTCGGGTTGGGTGTAAAGTTTTGAAGAGTCCACGCCGGTGTTGTCCACGCCGTCTTCTTCACCGCCGGTAATGCCAAGTTCAATTTCAAGGGTCATCCCCATTTTACTCATACGCTCCAGATAGCGTTTTGAGATTTCAATGTTTTCTTCAATGGACTCTTCCGAAAGATCAAGCATATGTGAGCTGTAAAGCGGTGTACCATATTTTTTGTAGTGAGCCTCACCGGCATCCAAAAGTCCGTCCACCCATGGCAATAAATTTTTCGCACAATGATCTGTATGAAGAATTACAACGGCACCGTATGCTTTAGCGAGTTCGTGGATGTGTTTTGCCCCGGCCACGCCACCGGCAATGGCTGCTTTTTGGTTTTCGTTGGAAAGGCCTTTTCCGGCATTGAAATGAGCACCGCCATTTGAAAATTGAATGATTACCGGTGAGTTTAAAGCTGCGGCAGTTTCAAGCACGGTATTGATGGAGTTTGAACCCACTACGTTAACTGCGGGCAGGGCAAAGCCTTTTGATTTTGCAAGTTTGTGTATTTCCTGTACTGTTTTTCCGGTGGCAACACCGGGTTGAATATTATGATTTGCCATGATTGTTTTTACTGTAATTGAATATACAAAAGTATAAAAATATAATCTTAAAAGGGGTAGTTTATGCCAATGTTTAGTGTAGTGTTACTAAAATTGTATTCTTTAAACCATCGGCTTCCTTCAGGTCGTGCGGGGTCATAGGTCTTAAAGCCCAAATCTCCCCTAAGGACAAAAAAGCCAAAATCATATCTCAAACCAAACCCTGAACCCACAGCAATATTCCTAAGGTCGTCCAGACTTTCAAAAGTTGATTTTTCATCGGTGACATTGTCTAAAACGTTCCAGATATTACCTGCATCCACAAAGACTGCTCCCTTAAAGGCTCCTAGAATGGTGAATCTATATTCCAGGTTTGCAGCTAATTTTAAGTTTGCTTCATTGAATTCATCGCCGGTGTCACTAGCTCCGGGCCCCAGTCTAAATGGGAGCCAGCCACGGTTGTCATTGGGTCCCCCGGCAAAATAACTTCGTGTAAAAGGAATACTGTTTGCATTGCCATAGGGAACTGCAATTCCACCAAAGAGGCGCATAGCCACATGGGTCTGGCGGTTAATTTCCCAATAACGCACATATTCTGCATCCAGTTTGGAGTATTGTGAATAGTTTACGCCAAATAATTCATAGTTGCCACTTTGGTTTTTTTCCAATCCTATTAATGATGAAATTGCCGCCAAAACATTTCCGGCAACTTCAAATTTTAACCTGATTCTTGAAAACTGATTGTCAAAAATACTTTTTCTGGAATCCCTGATCCAGGAAATGTTTGAGGCAAAAATGAGGTTGTTTTCGGTTAGCCTTTCCTGTTGCTGAGCAATATTTCTTATGATCTGGGCTTGATCTGTTGTTAGACCACCCACCTGGTTGTTGTTGAAATCGTTTAGGAAGCCGCTGGTGCCTTCAGGAATGATTAGGTCAATTCTGTTGTTGTTTTCATCCAAATTAAAATATGAATTGTCTGTAATGCTTCCCAAAGCTATTTCATTGAGCCTGTTAAAAGAATTTTGGTAAACGTTAAAATAATTATTGGTGTTCATGTTTCTTACATACTGAACGTTTATTAAATCCAGCCTGTAAGTATGCATTCTTGAAGGGTTCCATTTGTAATTCCATATGAGGCTTGTGGTTTGTTTATCCAATCCAATATTTTGTTGGCTGCTTGCCCCAATGCTTACATTAGTATATGGGGACATGTATTTTGGAATAATACTCTCTGTATTTAGGGGGAAAAGTATTCTGGGAATTCCCAATTTAATATCACCCCCAATCTCAGAAATGTTAAAAAACCTGCTGTCCCTGTCTGCTACATCTTTTGAAGAACCAAGGCTTCCCCTTCCGGAAATTTCCAAAATTTCAGCACCCCTGAAAACATTTCTAATTAGAAAAGACGAGCTGAAACCCACACCAAATTCCTGAATGTTTGATGTAGAAAAATCTAAATCAAAGCCTAATCCATATTTTTTGCGAGGAGAAAGTAAAATGGTTGTTATCAGGCTTGTTTGTGTAGTGTCTGTGGGGTCGAGTTGGTAATTTATATTGGGATACCTGAACACTCTAAGCTCACTTATATGATCGTAAGTCAAAGCCCTGTCTGTGTCTTTAAAAATGCTTCCGGGTTCTATGAAAACAGCATCTGTAATTGATTTTGGCCTGTAATTCATTTTTCCGTGACTATAAAGCTTGTAGCCATTATATTCCAGAGAATCCTGATAAGGCTTATTTCTGTTTTCGTAAGTGTAGTCTGTTATGATATTGACCCTGGAAATGTTGTGAATTTTAAAAGGCACCTGAACAGTGGAGTCCCCCACCTGAACGTTTCGATCTCCAATCAAGTATTCAACATTGACTTTATTACCCGTTTTTACCGTATCAGCAATAAATGAAATGTATTCCTGGTTAAAGTGGTACAAGCCTGAGTTTCGCATCAGGATGGTAACGCGATCCCTTTCATTGGCAAAATCGTTTCTGGAAAATTGTATTCCGGACCTTACGATGCTTCGGTGTTCCGAAATTTGAAAGATAGAGTCAACAACTGGTGAGTCAATTCTTCTTTCGATAGAATCGACTATATAGGGACGTTGTCTGTCAACTTTATAGATTACTGAGGCACGTTTGTCTTTGACGGTATCTTTTACAATTTCATACCTCACTTTGGCATTAAACCACCCAAAACTTTTGTAATATTCCTCTATGCGTGCCCGGGAGCGTTCAGTTCTGTCATTTCTTATGATTACAGGTGCTTCTCCATTGTTTTTTATCCAGTTATTGAATCCCACCCTGTAATTGACTATTTCATCCACTTGTTTTTGTGAAAAAATAGCGATGAGCCTTCTTTTTCTTTCAGGGGTTCTATATAGTCTTGCGTAATAAACCGAATCGGTTTTTTCACTAGCAAGGTTGTAAAAGTGCAGGGCTAATTTTGCATTGGGTTGTTGGAAAATTTGACTGTGAACTGCTCTGTCGTTGATCTCTTCACCATCTACTATAACCGTGTTATTAGTTAATAAAAGTTGACCTTCATTTACCTTTTTTACGGCATCACAAGAAGTTAATGTGGTGATAAATAGTAACAGAAATGCTACTTTTGTGAAATGCCCCGGCAAAATAACGCGTTTTTGAAGATTTTCGATTTTTAAAATTGGCATTTCAAAGGGGTAAATTAGTAATTATTCAAAAATACAAGTTTTGCATGGTAAGCAAAAATCAAATAAAGTTAATAACGTCTTTGCAACAAAAAAAATATAGACAAAAAAATGATTTATTTTTTGCCGAAGGTACAAAAGTTATCAGCGAGTTTTACAAATCCGGCTGGAAGCTTCACACACTTTTTTCTACAGAAAACCTACCCTTTATTCCGCCAAGTAAAACAGAACTAATATCAGATCCCGATTTAAAAAAAATAAGTGCATTAAAAACACCTCATACAGCTCTTGCCGTTTTTTATATCCCTGAACAATTAAAGGAAATTGAATCAACCTTTACTGTAGTTCTTGATGGGATACAAGATCCGGGAAATTTGGGAACCATTATCAGGCTCTGTGATTGGTTTGGTGTTAAACAACTTGTTTGTTCTATTGATACTGTAGATTGTTTTAATCCCAAAGTGGTTCAGTCATCCATGGGTTCACTGTCACGGGTGAATGTTGTTTACACAGATTTGGAAGATTTCTTATCCAAAAACAACAATCTACCTGTTTATGGAGCTTTTATGGATGGTGAAAATATTTACCGGCAAAAACTACCTAAAAACGCTATTTTGGTTTTGGGGAATGAAGGAAATGGTATTTCGTCAAAAACTGAACAATTAATCACTTCAAAAATTACAATTCCACGGTTTGGGCCTGACCAACTAACTGAAAGCCTCAATGTGTCAACTGCGGCAGCAATTATATTAAGTGAGTTTCATCGGGCTATTGAAAAGTAAGATTTAGAAATACTCCTCGTGACATTAGTTTATTTATGTTTGAAGTGTAAGGACTGTTAGGGCTTTCGTCTCTTACCAATTCATCATTGAGTGCAAAAACACCTCTTATAGACGGGGTAAACTTAAAATAAAACAGGTAAAAGTCAATGCCAAAGCCCAACTCATAGTAGTAGGTGTCTTTGGTCATTCTAAACCTTCCAACACTATTGTCTTCAGGGTTTTGCTCATTACTTGTCAGGTTAACTGAAGTTGAAATACCACCAACTATAAATGGTTTAAAGTTGTTGAGCCTTTTAGTAGAAACCTTTAGAAGTAATGGTATATGAATATAAGTAGATTTTGTCTCTCTTAAAAAGTCACGCTCTTCTTCAAATCCCGGGTAGATTAAGTTTCTTTCTGTATAATACAATCCGGGTTCAAGTCTTAAGTCTAAATAATCGTTTATTCTTAAGTTTCCGATGAGACCAACATTAAAACCTGGTGCTGTTTGAACTTCAATATCCGGTTCTCCGGTTTCATTGATGTATTCAATTTTAAAATCATAACTGTTGAAACCCAAAAAATACCCCCAACTCCAGCGGGCTTTGTCAAAGTTTTCATTGTTTAAAATTCTTTCTTTTGAAAAAAGTTGAGCTTCAGCGGTTTGCACCATAAATAACAGTGATAATACCAAAAAAAAGTTCCTCATAAATCTATTTTGAAGCTAAGTAGATACTTGCAACCCCAAAGGTTTGCGGTTTATTTTTCACTTCTTTAAACCCAATTTTTCTCAAAATATTGTTGAAGTCTTCTCCGTGTGGAAATACTGAAGCACTTTCACTCAAATAATTGTAAGCCACTTTGTCTTTGGAAAACAGTTTTCCAACTAGCGGAAGCACATATCTGGTGTGAAAATAGTAGCCTTGCTTGAAAGGAAATTTGGTGGGGACTGCAGTTTCCAAAACCACAAAAATTCCGCCCGGCTTTAAAACTCGTAATATTTCTGACAGGCCTTGTTCCAGGTTTTCAAAATTCCTTACGCCAAAAGCTACAGTAATCGCGTCAAAACTATTGTTCTCAAAAGGCATATTTTCTGAATCACCCTGAATAAAGTCGATGCGCTGTGCTGTTTGATTTTTTTCCACTTTTTTTCTGGCAATGGACAGCATGCCTTCAGAAAGGTCAAAGCCAACAATTTTTGGAATGTCAAATTTTGAAAAGCTAATAGCGAGATCCCCGGTGCCGGTGGCGATGTCAAGAACACTGTTTGGCTTGCTGTTTACAATATATTTCACGACCTTTTTTCGCCATTTTTGGTCAACTCCAAAAGTAATCACCCGATTTAACCCATCATAATTTCCTGAAATGTTATCAAACATTTGCTCCACCTGTTTTTTCTTGTTCAGGTCAGACTCTTTATATGGTTTCACTTTCTCGCTCATCTCAATAATTTGTGCAAATATAGCATTTTCAAAGTGCTTTTAATGGGCTTATTTAATTAAACAATTCAAAGCAATGTGCTTAAATTTATGTTAACTTTGTATATCTTTTCTATTGTATTCTATGAAAATAATCATTGCAGGAGCCGGCGAGGTTGGATTTCATTTGGCCAAGTTATTGTCTTATGAATCTCAGGATATCATATTAATCGATAATGTAAAGGAAAACTTGTCTTATGCCGAAGCACATTTGGATATTAGAGTGTTGAAGGGGGACTGTACTTCCATTTCTGTTTTAAAAGAAGCCCATATTGAAAGTGCTGATATGCTCATTGGCGTAACCTCAAGTGAAACCACCAATATCACAGCCTGTTTTATCGCCAAGCAAATGGGTGCCAAAAAAACCATTGCACGTATCTCAAACACAGAATGGATTAAAAATAAAGAAGAAATCGGATTCTCCAGGTTTGGAATTGATGAATTGATTTCACCGGAATCACTAGCCTCTGCTGAAATTGAATTGCTGCTCAATCAAAGTGCCTTTAGTAATACTTATCAGTTTGAAGACGGCGCTTTAACCATGTTTGGAATTAAGTTGCCCAGGACCGCATCATTTGTAGGGAAAACAGTAAAGGAAGCTGCTGAAGTCTATCCCGGAATCGAGTTTATTCCCATTGCCATTCAACGTTTTGGAACACAATACACACTCATTCCGAGAGGTGATACTGTATATAAAGAAGGTGACCAAGTGTATTTTCTCACTACACATGACGGGGTGGAAGAGGTGTATTTTCTTACCGGAAAAATAAGGGAAGAGATAAAAAATGTGATGATTCTTGGCGGAAGTAAAATCGGGTTTAAGACAGCCCGCGAGCTCTGCCGAAGCCACTTTAAGGTGAAACTTATCGAAAGCAACAAACAAAAAGCCTTTGACCTGGCAGATGCTTTGCCAAACGTGCTGGTGATAAACACCGATGGAAGAAATGTAGAATTACTCGAGGAAGAATCAATCAGTGATATGGATGCGTTTATTTCGGTTACCGGAAACAGTGAAACCAATATTATGTCGTGCCTTGTTGCAAAATCAAAAGGAGTAAGAAAAACCATTGCTTTGGTAGAAAACATGGATTATTTTCAGCTCTCACAATCAATCGGGATTGATACATTGATCAACAAAAAACTGCTTGCTGCCAACGATATTTTCCGTTACATCAGAAAAGGGGAGGTGGTAGCGATGACAAAGCTCACCAACATGAATGCTGAGTTGCTGGAGTTTGTTATTTCGCCCAAAGCGTTTGTGGTCAACAAGTCCATCAGAAATCTGGATTTTCCCAGGTCTGCAATTATTGGCGGTGTGATTAGGGATGGGATTGGCCTGATTGCCACTCCCGATTTTGTTTTTAAAAGTGGCGATAGGGCGGTAGTGTGTTGTTTGCCGCATTCCATCAGTAAAGTTGAAAAATACTTCAATTAAATGTCCATAGTCAGTAAATTAAACTTCAAGATCATCTTCCATTTTATGGGGTTGCTTTTGTTGTTTAATGGTGTTTCCATGCTTGTTGCTTCATCGGTGAGTTTGTATTACAACGATGGTGCTTTTAGAGGAATAATGATATCGGCTTTAATTACTATCAGCATTGGTTTTGTGGTTTTTTTGCTTACGCGAAAGCACAAAAAAGAAATCAAAAAGCGGGCGGGTTATGTCATCGTCACATTTGGTTGGCTCATTATGGCCTTAAGCGGAACTTTGCCTTACTTGTTAACAGGTGCCATACCTGGGTTTACCAATGCCCTTTTTGAAACGATGAGTGGTTACACCACCACCGGGGCTACCATTTTAAATGATATTGAAATCCTGCCTGAAAGTATTTTATTCTGGAGGAGCCTTACGCACTGGATAGGGGGGATGGGTATTATTGTTTTGGCAATAGCAATTCTCCCATTATTAGGTATTGGGGGAATGCAGCTTTTTGCCGCTGAAGCCCCCGGGCCAAACAATGACAAATTGCATCCACGCATTACCGATACGGCAAAGCGTCTTTGGTTGTTGTATTTTGGTTATACAATCATTGAAACCATTTTGTTGAGTCTTGCCGGAATGTCACTTTTTGATGCTGTTAACCATTCTATGAGTACATTGGCGAGTGGTGGTTTTTCAACAAAAAATGATAGTCTGGCGCATTGGAATGACAATCCTGCAATTCAGTACATCGTGATGGTGTTTATGTTTTTGGCGGGAACAAATTTTATATTGAGCTATTTTGCTTTTAAAGGCAAGTTCAGTAAAATTTTTAAGGATGAAGAATTCAGGTTATACCTGACATTTATATTGATTTTTTCAATGATTACTGCCGGGGTGATTTATTTTCAAGGTGATTTGTCACTTTCGATCCTTACCCACAACGCTGTTTTTGGCGAAGCAGAAGAGGCTATCAGAATGGGGCTTTTTCAGGTGATTGCTATAATAACAACTACCGGTTTTGTTGTTGTTGATTACACTTCTGTTACCCCGTTTTTGACCATGTTCTTCTTTGGCTTGATGTTTTTGGGTGGCTCTGCCAGGTCAACTTCCGGGGGAATGAAAATCGTAAGGCATTTAATCACCATTAAAAACGGGATTATGGAGTTTAAACGTTCTTTTCATTCCAATGCTGTACTTCCGGTGAGGTACAACCAGCGGGCGGTTCCGCAAGAGATTGTTTTTAATGTAATGGCGTTTTTTATACTTTATATTTTGATGTTTATCATTGGAGTTTCAGTCTTTGCCTGGCTGGGGCTAGACTTTCAAACCGCATTGGGCAGTTCGGCTTCCATGCTTGGCAATGTGGGGCCTTCAATTGGTGCTGTGGGCCCTGTAAACAATTTTGACATTTTGCCGGATATAGGCAAATTGTGGGCTGCATTCCTGATGCTTGTGGGAAGACTTGAATTGTTTACGGTATTGATTTTATTGACACCTTTCTTTTGGAGAAACAGATAGAAAGTTAAAAGTTCGAAGTTTAAAGTTGAAAAACTCACAGACTCACAAACTCAAAAACTCAACAACATCCATCACCCAGCATCCCGCATCATTTCACTTTTACCAATCCGGCTAAGTCTTTTGCTCTTTGTGTGATTTTTTCGATATCAGTTCCAACCTTGTCATAAGTTAAAACCACACCCATTCTGCGGTAAGGTCGTGATGTGGGTTTTCCAAAAAGCCTGAAATCTGATTGTGGAAATTTGACAAGATTTTCTATGCCTTCAAAAGTAGGGTTATTACTGTTTTTTTCAGCTAAGATTACAGCACTGGCGCCGTGGCGTTCCAATGTTATTTCGGGGATTTCAAAACCGAGAACAGCTCTAAGATGAAGTTCAAATTCGTTAAAATTTTGAGTACCCGCCAGTGTGACCATACCGGTGTCATGGGGGCGAGGGGAGAGTTCAGAAAAATAAACACCGTCATCACCAATAAAGAATTCCACGCCCCAGAGCCCGGCACCTCCAAGAGCTTCAGTAACGGCTTTGGCCATTTGTTTGGCAGCTTCCAGATGGTGCTCTTCCATTGTTGCCGGTTGCCAGCTTTCCTGATAGTCACCGCGTTCCTGCCGGTGCCCAATAGGCGAACAAAACAAGGTTTCACCGTTTCTTTGAGTCACGGTGAGCAGGGTGATTTCATAATTAAAGTTTACAAAAGCCTCAACAATCACTTCCACCACATCGCCACGTGAGCCTTCCAGGGCATAATTCCACGCTTTTTCAATGTCGGCAGCCGTTTTGATGGTGCTTTGACCTTTTCCACTGGAGGACATCAGTGGTTTGACCACACAAGGCATGCCCACTTCTTCAACGCCTTTTCTTAAAGTTGCTTCAGAGGTGGCATAGCGGTAGTTTGCGGTTTTTAGTCCCAGTTGTTTGGCCGCCAGATCCCTAATTGCTTTTCGGTTCATGGTAAAATTGGCCGCTTTCGCGGAAGGGATTACCGTATAGCCTTGCTTTTCATAATCATAAAAACGCTCGGTGCGAATGGCTTCAATTTCAGGAACAATAAAATCAGGTTTGTGTTTCTCAACGATGGTATCCAGTGCAGCACCGTCCAGCATATTGATGACTTCAAAAGCATCTGAAACCTGCATAGCCGGGGCATTTGCATAACTATCGACTGCAACGACCGTTTGACCAATGCGTTGTGCCGCAATGGCAAATTCTTTACCAAGTTCACCGGAGCCAAGAAGGAGAATTTTTTTATGCATTTGTATTAACTTAACACCTCTTTCATCCTCTTAACTGCCTCCCTGATATCCTTTTCAGAAGCAGCATACGAAATGCGAATGCAATTGGGATCGCCAAATGATTCACCGGAAACGGTTGCTACCAGGGCGTGTTCAAGCAGTAACATAGAAACATCGTCTGCGGTTTTGATTGTTTTTCCCTTAATTGTTTTCCCAAAAAGGGAAGTCACATCCGGAAACACATAAAAAGCACCTTCCGGGGTATTGGTTTTTAAACCGGGAATTTCATTGAGTAAATCCAAAGTCAAACTCCTACGGTTTTTGAATGCATCCACCATATATTTGATACTACTTACCGGTGCCTCAAGGGCTGCAATAGTTGCCATTTGAGCAATGGCATTGGCACCACTTGTTATTTGACCCTGCATCTTGTTGCAAGCACGGGCGATCCAAGCAGGGGCACCCATATAGCCAATTCGCCAGCCGGTCATTGCAAAGGCTTTTGATACACCGTTTACTACGATAGTCCGGTCATACATATCTTCAAACTGAGCCATGGAGAAATGTCCTCCGGCAAAGTTGATATGCTCATATATCTCATCAGAAACCACATAGATGTTGGGGTGTTTTTGAAGTACATCAGCCAGAGCTTTTAATTCTTCTTTGCTGTAAACGGAGCCGCTGGGGTTGCAGGGCGAGCTGTACATGACTAGTTTTGTTTTTGGTGTAATAGCAGCCTCCAGTTGCTGAGGTGTAATTTTGAAGTTAGTGTCAATAGTCGTTGAAATCTCAACAGGCACACCATCAGCGAGCTTTACCAAATCGCTGTAACTCACCCAATAAGGGGCGGGTAGAATCACCTCGTCACCCTGATTGAGCATCACCATAACGATGTTTGCAAGTGATTGTTTAGCACCGGTGGAAACTACAATTTGAGTGGGCTCATAAGTGAGGTGGTTGTCTCTTTTGAATTTTGTGATGATGGCTTTTTTAAGTTCGGCATAACCATCAACAGGAGGATAGGCGTGCACATTATCATTGATGGCTTTAATGGCGGCATCTTTAATAAAGTCTGGTATATTGAAATCGGGTTCACCGAGGCTGAGGCCAATGATATCTTTTCCTTCATTTTTTAGTTCGCGGGCTTTTGCAGCCATGGCCAGTGTGGCAGAGGTCGCCATATTGTTCACTCTGTCAGATAAATGCTCCTTCATAAAATACTGTTGGTCTGGGTTGGTTATGCGCTCATAGCCGGTTTTGCCCCCATCTCCTTTAAATGAGAGAAATGGGAAATTATGGCTTTGCGAGTGGTTTTGTATTCGTGGTAAGGTAAATCAAATTCTTTAGCCGTTTCCTTTACGATTTTTGAAATTTTGGTGTAATGAACATGGCTGATATTTGGAAAAATATGATGTTCCACTTGATGGTTTAAACCACCGGTGTACCAATTGACAATTTTGTTTTTTGTCGCAAAATTTACAGTGGTGTATAACTGGTGTATGGCCCAGGTGTTTTTCATGGTTCCTGTTTCATCGGGCAGTGGCATGTGTGCATCTTTTACCATGTGAGCCAATTGAAAGACCACACTAAGGATGACTCCTGCTACATAATGCATCACAAAAAACCCAATCAAGACTTTCCACCAGGCAATTGATAAAATCAGCATAGGGATTACAATCCAGATTGAAATGTAAATGATTTTAGAGATAACTACTATGCTCCATTGTTTTACGGGATTTGGAAACTCACCATAAGACAGTTTTCTCTTGAGATAGTCTCTGGTTTGTTTGAAGTCTGTTGTAAGTGCCCAGTTAAATGTCAAAAGTCCATAAAGAAAAACAGAATACAAATGCTGGTATTTGTGAAAACGTTTCCATTCTGAATGCTTACTGAATCGCATCACTCTTCCGGCATCCATGTCTTCATCGTGACCGTGAATGTTTGTGTAAGTATGATGCAATACATTGTGTTGTACTTGCCAGTTGTACACATTTCCGGCAAGGATATATATAGTGCTTCCCATGAATTTATTCACCCATTTTTTGGAAGAATAAGAGCCGTGGTTTCCATCATGCATAACGTTCATTCCCACACCTGCCATTCCCACACCCATAACAATGGTAAGGAGCAATTGTGCCCATCCCGGCATGTTGAGCGTAAGTAATAAAAAGTAAGGGGTGAGAAAGATTGCAAACATGGCAATAGTCTTCAGATGAAGTTTCCAGTTGCCTGTTTTTTTTAGGTTTCTTTCTTTAAAGTAATTGTTGACTCTGCTGTTTAGGGTTTTGAAAAAATTAGCTGGATCTTTTCTAGAAAAGCGAATAGAGGATGTATTCATATGTAAAATTTAACTTGTAACGTTTTGCACGGAAAATAAGTATGGGCAAATATAATTAATATTAGACTTGTTCAGACTGTTAATCACAAAAATTTATGAGTTAAATGACTATTTTTGCAACTATATTTTAAACTATGGACTTGATTCTTAAGTATTTCCCAAATTTAAACGATGAACAAAAAAGGCAATTTATCTTACTGCAAGATTTATATAAAGACTGGAACCTAAAGATAAACGTTGTTTCCCGAAAAGACATCGATGAGATCTACCTGCGACACGTGTTTCATTCAATGGCCATTGCCAAGGTTCAGCAGTTTTTGCCGGGCTCCAATGTGTTGGACGTCGGAACAGGAGGAGGTTTTCCCGGAATACCACTTGCCATATTTTTTCCCGAAACGAATTTTCACCTGGTGGATTCCATTGGGAAAAAAATTAAAGTGGTTGATGAAGTAGTTGCCGGACTTGGAATAAAAAATGTCAAGACCACTAATGACAGGGTTGAAAACATCAAAGGGACTTTTGATTTTATTGTGAGCAGGGCAGTGGCAGCTATGCCCACATTTGTACATTGGGTAGAAGGAAAAACAGCAAAAAAGAATATTCACCAAAGAAAAAACGGAATTCTTTATTTGAAAGGTGGTGATTTAACTGAGGAATTGAAGGACTTTCCTAAAGCAGAAATCTATTCCATAACCGATTATTTTGAAGAAGAATTTTTTGAAACCAAAAAAGTGGTTTATTTACCGCTAAATAAGTAGTTATTTTCTGTACAAAAAATAGGTGTTTACTTCCTCAACATAAGCAGTTTTTGCTTCATCGGGAGTCATACTTCTGGTTTGAAACAAAGCGTTTGCTTTAAAAGCATTGATGAGTGGGATTTTGCTGTTGGGGTCATCCTCGTTGTTGTTTGCCCTTTTGTAGTAGGCATAAAGGCGCAACAACAAATCAGCCGGGAAAGGTTCCAAATGATTGTTAACTCTGTCGACTGCTTCTTCAAAGGCGGATTGAAGTTTTTCAGGATTCATTATTTTTCAGCTAAAATGGTGATTCCCCCTTTTACCTTTTGGTTAAGTTTTACATTCACTTTTGTTCCTAAAGGTAATAAAACATCTACTCTTGACCCAAATTTTATAAAACCGCTATCCTCTGCCTGATTTACTTTTTGACCTTCAACGGCATAATTTACTATGCGTTTAGCCAAAGCACCCGCTATTTGCCTGTGAAGTACATCCCCAAAAATTTCATTGTTTACCACGACAGTGGTTCTTTCATTTTCTTCAGATGATTTGGGGTGCCAGGCGACCAGGTATTTTCCGGGATGGTATTTTGAATAGACTACCTTGCCGCCAACGGGATAACGTGTTACGTGAACATTGATGGGTGACATGAATACCGAAATCTGTATTCTTTTTTCGTTAAAAAATTCTTTGTCAAAAACCTCTTCAATAACAACCACCTTTCCATCAACAGGAGATAGCACATAGTTGTCGCTCAACTGAAAATCTCTTTTAGGGTTTCTAAAAAACTGCAGAATAAGCAGAAAAAAAAGTATTAAAACACTTACCAGTATTTTCTTGAGTGGTTCATTGTCAAGAAAAAAATGAGCAGACAATCCAAGTGCTAATAAAATGGAAAGCGCCGCTAAAATTATTTTTTGGCCTTCTTTATGAAACATAATTTGCTAGTGTAATATAAGTATAAATAAATGGACTTGAATAAATCAAACTATCCAGCCTGTCATAAGCTCCACCGTGACCCGGAATCAATGTTCCACTGTCTTTCACGCCCGCTTGACGCTTAAATTTTGACTGAATTAGATCACCAATCGGGCCTATAAAACTAATCAAAATTGCCAAACCTAACCAAAAAAACAGGTTGTGTGTATTTAAAAAATAAGAAATTAACAGGCCTGAAACTATACAAGCCCCCATTCCACCAAGAAATCCTGCAACGGTTTTATTGGGGGAAATGCGTTCAAAAAGTTTTCGTTTTCCAAAACGTTTTCCGATTAAGAAAGCAAAAATATCGTTTGCCCAAATAAGAACAAAAATGGAAGCAATCAAAAACGGATTGTATTCATACTTATCAAGAGGGATCATAGCCAAAAAAACAAAACCACTGATGAGGTAAAAAATGGATACTATGTACTTCTTCTTCTCAAACATTGGGATTATACTTGTCCAAAGCAAATCCTTAAACAAAAATAAATTGACAAAGCCTGTTAGGATTAACAGGAGTTTGGTAGCATAAAAATCAAACTGAAGGTATGAGAAATAATATAGAAACAGTATCAATATTCCATAAAGGACAATCGACTTTAAGTGAATAAGCTTTAAGAACTCTTGAAGGCTTATTAATCCAAGTAATAAAATTAATCCAAAATATGTGTATGAAGAGATAAAAATAGCAGCGAGAAGGATGATAACATAGATAGCTCCAAATGTTGCTCTGATAAAAATTTCCTTCATATTACTACAGGTCTTCCAGAAGCAGCAAATATAAGTTTTTTGAACTACTTCCGTAAGTCATAAAATCATTTTCTTTCTTGCTTTCAAAGTTTTTGATGGTGGTAATATTTGTGGGAATATTGTTTTTATTGGCACTTTTAATGATGCGCAATCCTTCACCAATTGTGTCAACAAGCTGACTGGTTGTAGCAAAAATGATAAAATTGTCAGGTAGTTCTTTTAATTTTTTTTCTTTGATTTGATTTGAAGAAATTAAAATCGCACCGGCATCTGCAACTAAAGACTCACATCTTGAAAAGAAAAATGCAGCACTTGGGTTTGAACCGAAGTCTAAATTGTAACTGCTGAATTTTGATGTCAGTGAATTGTCTGTGCAAAACACTTCTTTTTCATACCAATCGTTTTCAAGCAAAATATTGTCAAAGGCTTCATCAAGTTCATCAAGGTTTTCACAATAGAGGAACTTTCCGCCATTTTTTCTGAAGTTGTAGGTGAATTTTTCGTCAGTAGGTAGTGGTACTTCCGGTAAATATTTACTTCTTTCTTCTTTTGGGGATTCCTGCTCTTTTGTTTTACGGAATAATTTTTTAAACAAACTCATTCACTATTTATTGAGGTGTTTATTTTTTATGACTCGTCCAAATATAAAAAAAACTTAATCCAAAAACGAATTAAGTTCTTTTTATCTTTTGTAAACTCTATTTATGCTTCCGGTTTGTCAAACTTGTCAAACACGGCATCCGGCTGATCAAATTCTCTTTTTCCAAAAATTGCTTCAAGATTATCTTTGAAAATAACCTCTTTTTCAAGCAGTACATTAGCAAGTTCAATGAGTTTGTCTTTGTTTTTCTTAAGTAAATCTATGGCCCTTTGGTATTGAGATTCAATTAAATTTGAAATTTCCTTATCAATCATTTCAGCGGTTTTTTCGCTGTAAGGCTTTGTGAAACTATATTCAGATTGGCCTGAAGAATCATAATAGGTGAGGTTTCCAATTTTGTCGTTTAATCCATAGATGGTAACCATTGCCCTGGCTTGTTTGGTCACTTTTTCCAAATCACTTAAGGCACCTGTTGAAATTTTATTAAACATGACTTTTTCTGCTGCACGACCTCCCAGGGTGGCACACATTTCGTCGAGCATTTGCTCAGGCCTTACAATAAGTCGTTCCTCAGGCAAATACCAGGCGGCACCCAACGATTGACCACGGGGAACTATAGTTACTTTTACCAGTGGAGCTGCATGTTCAAGCATCCAGCTAACTGTGGCATGACCCGCTTCGTGAAAAGCAATGGCCTTTTTCTCTTCAGGGGTAATGATTTTGTTTTTCTTTTCCAAACCACCAATAATTCTGTCAACGGCATCCAGAAAATCTTGTCTGCCAACAGCTTTATTGCCTTTTCTTGCAGCGATTAAAGCCGCTTCATTACAAACATTGGCTATGTCTGCCCCTGAGAAACCGGGGGTTTGCTTTGCAAGAAAATCAAGGTCAAGTTCAGCTTCTTTTTTGATGGGCCTGAGGTGAACGTCAAATATTTCTTTCCGTTCTCTCAAGTCCGGTAAATCAACATAAATTTGACGGTCAAAACGCCCGGCACGCATCAGGGCTTTATCGAGTACATCTGCCCTGTTTGTAGCGGCAAGAACGATTACATTGGCATTGGAGCCAAAGCCATCCATTTCGGTTAGTAACTGGTTAAGTGTGTTTTCACGCTCATCATTTGAACCTGAAAAATTGCTTTTTCCACGTGCACGGCCAATGGCATCAATCTCATCAATAAAAATGATTGAAGGCGATTTTTCTTTGGCTTGTTTGAATAGATCCCTAACACGCGATGCACCAACACCCACAAACATTTCAACAAAGTCTGAACCTGAAAGCGAGAAAAAAGGAACCTTAGCTTCACCGGCAACTGCTTTTGCCAAGAGTGTTTTTCCTGTTCCCGGAGGTCCTACAAGAAGAGCGCCTTTAGGTATTTTTCCGCCCAAGGCAGTATATTTATCAGGTGTTTTCAGGAAGTCAACGATTTCCTGAATTTCTTCTTTGGCACCTTCTAAACCGGCCACATCCTTAAAGGAAACTTTTACATCTGTATTTTGATCAAAGAGCTTGGCTTTTGATTTGCCAATATTGAATATTTGCCCCCCCGGGCCACCTCCACCGGCACCTGACATTCGTCTCATTATAAAAATCCAAATGGCAATAATAATGGCAAATGGAAGTAATGTCAATAAAATATCACCCCATACATTGGATTCTGTATCATATACAACCGAGGTGGGTAAGTTGTTTTCTTCCTTGATGCGCCTGATTTCATTTTCAAAATTCTGAAGATCTCCAAATTCAAATTGATAAGCCGGAACATTTGAGGTTAATGATTGTTGCCCCACTTTTCTAATGTGAACTTCTTTGGCTTTACCCTCATCTGTTAAATAAACGCGGGCTTTGTTCTTGTTGACAATCACCACACGTTCAATATCACCGCTTTTTAAAAACTCCTGAAATTCTGCAGGTGTTGTCTTGGCGGGTTCTGTCCAGCCACCTGAACCAAAATAATTGATACCGATAAATGCAATGATAATCATCGCATAAATCCAGTATGGACTAAACTTTGGCTTTAAGTCCTTGTCTTTGTCCTTTCTGTTATTGTTGCCCGGAGTAGGGTTTTCGGGTTTCTTTTCGGTATTTTCTGTATCGTTTGCCATTAATATGGTTTGCTTAACTTAGTAACTGGTTTGAATTTTAACTGTTTTTGCATCACCCCATAGACTTTCAATATCATAAAACTCCCTGATGTGCTTTTGAAACACATGGACCACAACATTGACATAATCCATCAAAATCCATTCAGCATTGTCTGAGCCTTCAATGTGCCAGGCTTTTTCTTTCAGCGACTTGCTGACAGTCTTTTCAATGGAGTTTACAATTGCATTGACTTGGGTGTTTGAGGTACCACTGCAGATGATGAAGTAATCGCAAACTGTGTTTTCGATCTCCCTAAGATCCAGAATTTCAATACCCTGACCTTTAACCTCCTCAATTCCGTGGATTATTTGTGTAATTAATTGATCTGCTTCGTTTTCTTTTTTCGTCATTAAAACAATTATTTTTGCAAAGTTATTATTTTTTTGGTTTCACCTAGTCAGTAACTTTGCAAGATTAACTCATTTTTACCATTTCTTTTATGACCATACGCAAAATCAGTGCCACTCCCTCGACAAACAGCCAATTAAAAAGCCTGCTTAAAGCAGAAAAATTGCCTGATGGTTTTGTGCTTTTGACTGAAGAACAAACTGCAGGCAGGGGGCAAATGGGTTCAGTATGGCAATCACAAAAGGGAAAAAGCCTAACGTTTAGTGTGTTTAAGCAACTTGATGGGTTTGAAGTAGAGCATCAATTCTATCTTTCAAAAGTGGTTTCCCTGGCCGTTTTTGAAACCTTAAATTACTTTCAGATTCCTGAAATTAAAATTAAATGGCCCAACGACATTCTGTCAGCCAACAAAAAACTGTGTGGCATACTTATCGAAAACATTATTCAACAGCAATCCATAAAAGGTTGCATCATTGGTGTGGGAATCAATGTAAATGAACAAACGTTTACAGAATTGCCCCTTGCAACTTCAATGAAATTACAGGCAGAAAGAATTTTTGATTTGGAGGAAGTTTTAAATCGATTGCTCCAAATTTTAAACTCAAAGTGGCATTTGATTAGCGAAAAACAGTTTTCGGAAATTGATAAAGCCTATTTTGATTTGCTATACAGGCTCAATGAAATTTCAGTTTTTGAAAATGCACAACAAGAAAAGTTCAACGGAAAAATACAAGGTGTTTCCCGTGAAGGAAAATTGCTTGTTGAATTAGAAACAGGAGAAATTTCAGCTTTTGATTTAAAAGAAATAAAATTACTGTCAGGCTTACAAAGCGGCCATATTTGAGCTTAGTGTCTCCAGAAAGTTGCTGATGGGCCCTTTAATCATCATAGCCATCATAGCATTGAAATCTCCTTCAAACTGCAGTTGAGCCGCTGAAGTATTACTGTCTAAAGCCTCAATATTTGCCGTAAGTGTAAATGGAAGTTTGTCGCTTATTGCACCAAGCACCACCTTATTTGGAGGTAATGTTTCTTTAAGCTCAAGTGCAATTTCGGGCATGCCTTTTAAAGCAAAAACAAAGGCATTTTCACGAATGACTTCAAACTTGCTTATATTTTCAGGCATCAATTGCTCAAAGTTTTTGACATCGCTTAAGAATTGACAAAGTGCTTCGGCTGATTTGTTTACGGTTACTTTTTTGCTTTCGAGATTCATAGTTTTAGGAGTTGTTCCAGATGGAGGGATTTTCCCTCCAAGCTTTGAGGGTTTCAATTTCTTTGGAGTTGATGTAATTTGATTTTTCTGCCTGCGCCAAAAGCTCGTTGTAATCGCTCAGGGTGTGAAGTTCAATTTTTTCCTTTTTAAAATTTTCTTTGGCTACATCAAAGTCATAGGTGAAAATTGCTACCATTCCTTTCACTTTTACATTGGCTTCCTTTAAGGCTTTTACAGCATTGAGGCTGCTTTTTCCGGTGCTGATGAGATCTTCAATCACAACCACATTTTGATTTTTTGACAGTTGTCCTTCCACCTGGTTTTGCCTTCCGTGGCCTTTGGCTTCCGGCCGAACGTAAACAAAAGGGAGGTTTAAATAATCTGCCACAAGCATCCCAACGCCAATGGCTCCCGTGGCAACACCGGCAATCACATCGGGTTTTCCATAAAGTTCTTCAATTTGACGTGACATCTGCTCTCTCACATAGTTTCTAATGTGAGGATAGGATAAAATAATCCTGTTGTCACAGTAAATGGGAGACTTCCAACCTGATGCCCATAAAAAAGGGTTTTGTGGTTGTAATTTAATTGCATTAATTTGCAATAGTAAGTCGGCTGTTTTTTGTGCCGTTTCTTTGTTTAAAATCATTTTGCAAATGTATAAAGTTTTTGTAAATGATAAGCCCATATTTCTGACCAACGAGATGGTTTATCACAAAGAAGCCAAATGTATTCCGCTAAAGGAAGCCGATTTGGAATTGATTGTAAAAAAGGTTTCAAAAAACAAGTGGGGTGAAGTCTATTTATACTATCCTAATGGTGAGAAACTTATTCAGAAGTTCAAGAAAAAAGCCACTGTAGTTGTAGCGGCCGGGGGTTTGGTCAAAAACGACAAAAACGAAGTGTTGTTTATCAAGCGAAACGGCAAATGGGACTTGCCCAAAGGCAGTATAGAAAACAAAGAAACCATTGAAGAAGCCGCTTTACGCGAAACCCAAGAAGAAACCGGGGTAGAGGGTCTTGAAATTGTAAAACCACTTCAAATTACCTATCATTTTTTCAAGCGAAACGGTGAGCTTCGGTTAAAAGAAACTTACTGGTTTGAAATGAAAACTACATTTTCAGGAAAATTCATCCCTGAAACCAAGGAAGGCATCAAAAAAGTAGCCTGGAAAAACCCGAAAAAAGTTTTAAAAGCACTCAAAAAGTCCTATGCAAACATCAGAGAGTTATTTAATGATGAAATCACTCTAAAACCCTGAGAATAGGGTAGTGCATATGTGCCTTTTCATAATGTGGTGATTGTCTGTACAGCCAGCTTAATTGGGCATAGGCGTTTTCCCTAAAGTTTTTGTCTTCTTCTCTTTTTTTATTAAACCGTTGTTTTAGTTCAGGATTGCTTTCAAGCAGTTGCTCGGCAACCTCTTCAAACACATAGGGTGAAAAGCCTTCTTTTTGTTGAAGGATGCTGTCAAAAAAGTTCCAGTTAAAAAAGGAGTCTGTGGCTTGTGGTTCCAAAGTTTCAATGAGATACCTTATACCCGGTTGGTGGGTAAAAATCATATAGTCACCTTTTTTCACAAGTGTTGTTTCAATTTTAGAAGAAACCTGAGTGTTGTTGTGCAAAAAATGACCTTCAAACGGGGTGCTACGAGTGTTGAAATGCTCTATGCGATACACTTCAGATGAAATGAGCGTGTCTTTATCAAGTTGGTGCATTTCAATTTGATTGAGTTTTAAAAGTTCAATAACATTCCACCAACCTTGCGGAATGATGTATGCTTTTGGAATAGTAACTTCGGTTTTAGGTTTAAAATAATTGTAGTACTTCACTTCTTTTGTAAAGGGTTTTTCCCTGTTGTAGTAAAGCCGTTCCAGGCCGGTAACCTTGCTGGTTTTGTATTCGGCTTCATAGCCTTTGAAGTTAAGGATGCTGTATTTTGAGCTGTCAATTTCCCATTGAACAGGATATTTTGAGCCGGTAGTGAAACTGTTATTTGCATTTTTCCTCAAGGCTTTAATAGATTTGTAGTTGGCATCTGTCACTTCCAGCATGCTTTTCATAACGGCATAGGTTGCATCAACACGTTGTTTGTAGGGTTTTAGCATATGGGTTTCAACCATCATTCCCAGGGTGTTGAATAATGCAGTATAGCCGGTTGAAAATCTGGCGTCATCAAAAAATTGAGAAAATCCGTTATCGGGAGG
Organism: uncultured Flavobacteriaceae bacterium; assembly: GCA_964469175.1. Lineage (GTDB taxonomy): Bacteria > Bacteroidota > Bacteroidia > Flavobacteriales > Flavobacteriaceae > Planktosalinus. The sequence continues at coordinate 15,927 of CAYXXY010000022.1, read as the reverse complement.
GCGGTTAAACACATTGACATAAGGGGTATAATCCCAGTTCTTGTTTGTCAGGTTTTTTTCAATTTCGGGGATAAATGTTTGATGTAAATAGCTTCCAAGTTCGCCACCCAGCTTGTTGTGCTGTGTAAACAAATGGGTGATGGTGTATTGATAATCGGCACCGTTGCTCACGTGGTTATCAATAAACACATCGGGATTAATAAAATGGAAAATATCTGCAAAAGCCTTGGCATTGCGGGTGTCTGACTTAATAAAATCACGGTTGAGGTCATAGTTTCTGGCGTTTCCGCGAAAGCCGTATTCCTCCGGGCCGTTTTGATTGACCCTGCCGGTGTTGTTTCTGTTAAGCGCCCCTCCAATATTGTAAACCGGTATTGTTGTGACAACAGTGTTTTTTGGAACTGTAATTTTTCCTTTAGCCAAGTCTTCAAAAAAGCGCATTGTGGCTTCAATGCCGTCGGGTTCTCCGGGATGGATGCCATTATTGATTAGTATTATGGCTTTTTCTTGTTGTATTAAACCAAAGTCAAATTGCTTTTCAGGGTTAAATGTAACTAGGTGCAAGGGGTGTCCGCTGTCTGTTTTTCCGATAGTTATGATGTTTACGGTTTCATGATTTTCAGCCAAATGCTTGTAAAATGAGATGGTTTCTGGATATGAAGTGCTTGAAATACTAATATTTTGGGCATGTTCAACCGGGTTAACATAATCATTGGAAAATAGACAGCCTGTTAAAGCCAGTGTTAGTGAATAAATTGTATTTAACATAAAAAATTTAGGTATTGATGTTGTTTGTATTTGATAAAATTATATATTTGACCAATTAACTAAAAATTAACAATATGAAAAAAATTACTTTATTGTTTGTGTCATTTTTATTGAGTGTCTCAATTTATGCTCAGGTTACAATAACACATAACAACTCTCAAGCTATTGTGCCTTTATTAGGCTTAACTTGTCAAAATGCCGGCATTACTACTGACAACAGTTTTTATGGTGTTTTTGATTTAGCAAATGATTTTGGAATCTCAGGCGACTGGGAAATTGAGCAGATTCAATTTGGAGTAGATAATGTTACTGGTGCTCCTGGTGATTCTTATCCAATTGCAATTACCTTTTTCACTACTGATAATGGTAGTCCTCAAGGTAACTTGACAATCATTGGAGATACATTTACTACAGTTTCTTCTGGCGATGCATTAGCAGTTGTTGAAGTTGATGTAGATCCGGGTGTGATTGTACCTGCAGGTGCTGTTCTTGTGGTTGAGTTAACTGTTGCAAATGACGGTCAAACAGGATTTAGATTGGGTGCAACTGATGTTCCTTCAAATGATGATTCTTGGATTTTGGCTGCTGACTGTGGTTTAACTGATCCTGCTACCTATGCGTCTTTAGGATTTGGTGACAGATGGCATGTAATGAATGTTGTTGGCGATGATGCATTATCAGTAAATGACAATTTAGCTGATATAATCTCTGTATTCCCAACACCTGCCATAGACGTTATTAATGTAAAGGTGCCTTCTTCAGTTGAAATCAATGAAGTGGCTCTGTTTGACCTTCAAGGAAGAAACACAGGAGCTGTATATACAAATGGTACTGTAAATGTTTCTAACCTAAGCAGAGGTGTGTATATGATTACAATTAAAACCTCAGAGGGAACATTAACTCAAAAGGTGGTTAAAAAATAATAATTTAATACAATACATTAAAAATCCTCAAGGAATTAACCTTGAGGATTTTTTTATGCTAAAAAATTAGCACAATAAATTGCTTAAAATGCCCCTGTTTGCAAGGGGTTGGTTTGATTTATTGAATATTATGATTTATGTTTGTTAGCATAAACTTAATATAAATTAACAATTATGAAAAAAATTACATTATTAGTTGCGGCACTGATTGGATCAGTTGCTCTAAACGCCCAAACAACATTAACACATAATACAGATAATACCATTACTGGTACTAATAGTGTTGCTTGTCAAGGAGGAGACAATTTACAAGCACGTGTTTTTATACTGAATGATTTTGGAATTACAGGTGAATTTGAAATTACTGAAGGCGCATTGGGTGTTCAGTCTATTTCTGCAGATATTAATTTAACAGTTAATATTTATGAAGTTGATGACTTATTCCCTACCGGTTTCCCAGGCTCTGCTACTTTATTAGGTTCACAAATGGTAACAGTTCCTCTTGGCTCAGATTTAACTATAGTTGATTATACATTTGATACCCCAGTTGTAGTTCCAGCTGGAACTGAGCGAATTCTTGTAGAAGTGTCTCAAGAGCTTGATGGAATATCTTGGTTTATTGGAGGAACTGCCGGACAAACTGACCATCCTTGGCTAGCTTCTATTCAATGTGAAGTTCCTGAGTATTTAGCTCCTGCAGATATTGGTTTTCCTGATGCTCACTATTACATAACTGTGACAGGTGAAGAAAACTTGTCAGTTGGAGAAAATCTTGCTTCACAAATAGATATTTTCCCAACTCCGGCAATCGATGTAATCAACATCAAAACACCTTCATCTATGGAAGTTAACGAAGTATTGTTGTATGATCTTCAAGGAAGAAACACAGGAGCTGTATATACAAACGGTACTGTAAATGTTTCAAACCTAAGCAGAGGTGTATATATGCTTACGGTAAATACTACTGAAGGAACGTTGACACAGAAAGTGATTAAAAAATAATTTTTTTTAATATTTATTGTTTTATAGCCCCGGTTTTCGGGGCTTTTTTATTTTAAATATTATTGTATTTTAGGTTCCAACTTAATTTATTCATGAACTTAAAGCCTGTTTTTAAAATTGCTGTTTTTTTCTGCCTGATTACCGGTTTATCCGGTATTAATCCCTTGTTTTCCCAAACAATAAAAGATACCACTGCACTTTCTGAAGTCATACTTTTGAGTACTCAAATTAAAGGTTCTATACAAAATAAGGCTGCATCTGTGTCAGTGATAAATCAGGGTGATTTAATGCAAACAGACGGGGTGATCATCACTTCAACGCTCAATAAAATTCCCGGGGTCTATATGCAACAGGGTGCCTTGAACACCAACAGAATAACTTTAAGGGGCATTGGCGCAAGATCTCAGTTCAGTACAAACAGGGTCAAGGCCTATTTTGATGAAATACCCCTAAGCGACGCCGAAGGTGAAACAATTATTGAAGATTTGGATTTGGAAACCATCAACAGGATTGAAATAATAAAGGGTCCAAACGATGTGAGTTATGGTTCAGGTCTTGGAGGTGTAATTTCCATTTTTGGAAAACAATTGAGTGCTCAAGAAACGGCTGTAAGAACAACAAGCACTTTTGGAAGTTTTGGCCTTTACAGGCAAACGGTTTCTGCAGGACAAGGTTGGGAAAACAGCTCCATTTATGCAAATTTCAGTAGCTTGCAAAGTGACGGGTTTAGGGATAACAGTAACTATGACCGTAAATCGGTTAATCTTCGTGCCTTGCACCAGCTGAGTGAGAGCAGTAATCTCTCATTTATTGGAATTTTTACCCGTTTAAAGGCTTTTATACCCAGCTCTATCAATGAGGATGATTTTGTCAATAATCCTGAAAATGCAGCTTCAAACTGGGCGGAAGCACAAGGGTTTGAGTCCTATGACAGATTGCTCCTGGGTGTTGGGTTTTCTCATCGTTTCATTGAAAATCTCGAATTGAAATCAAGTTTGTTTTATAATTTGAGGGATGCTTATGAGCCACGTCCATTTGACATTTTGGACGAATACAAATCAAGTTTTGGGTTTAGGGCAAAATTGAATTATGTGTCCCGGGTTTTTTTGTTGCCGTTTGAAATGAGCCTGGGAAGTGAAGTTGTTTTTGAAGATTATTCCTTTGCGTTATCTGAAAATTTATACCAGTCACAACCCGGTCAGGGAAGTGTGGAAGGAGATCGCTTTGCAGAAGTGGATCAAAAACGCAATTATGCCAATTTCTTTTTTCAAATGGACACAAGGTTGACTGAAAAACTATTACTTGAAAAAGGAATTTCGCTCAACGCTACTACATACAGTTTGAAAGATGTTTTTAACGCAAACAACACCACACAGGACGGTTCATATGCCTTTGAAAATGTGTGGTCACCGCGTGTTGGACTCTCTTACAGACTACAGCAGGGAAAAAACATCTATGCTTCTGTAAGCAAGGGATTTTCAATTCCATCAGTGACTGAAACACTCACCCCTGAAGGTGAAATCAATACCGAGTTAAAACCAGAAACGGGAATCAATTATGAGCTGGGTTTAAAAATGAATTGGTTGTCAAACTCCCTATATACTGAAGTGGCCTTTTACTCCCTTCAAATCAATAACCTGCTGGTGGCCAGACGCATTGCCGAAGATCAATATGTGGGGATCAATGCAGGTGAAAGCTCACACAGGGGAGTTGAAATTCTGGTAAATTACCGATGGTTTGTCAATGCGGCATTAAGAATTAATCCGTTTTTTAGTGCATCTATAAATGATTTTAAATTCAAGGATTTTGTTGATTTTGACAATGATTATTCCGGAAACAAGCTCACAGGGGTACCCAATAGTCAATGGTCATTGGGAGTGGATATACTCTTAAACAATGGCTTGACATTTTATGCTGTAACCCGCAATGTTGGGGAAATTCCCCTTAACGATGCCAACTCACTTTTTAGTGATTCTTATAATGTGACAGACATTAAAGCAGCATACACTTTTCTGATTTTGAAAAAAATACAAACTGAAATTTTTGGAGGAATCAACAATGTTTTTGATGAGAAGTATGCAGCCAGTATTTTGCCAAATGCTGTTGGTTTTGGCAACACACAACCGCGTTATTTTTATCCCGGAAACCCAAGAAACTTTTATGCCGGAATATCTTTGGACTATAAGTTTTAAATTATAACGATACTTATAGTTAAAATTGTTGTTTTTGACTCTTATTCCTTTAATTTTGTGAAAATTTCATCCCCCAATGAAAATTACTAAGACCTACTTATATTTTTACTTATTGCTGTTTTCTTGTTCACAAATAGCAATTTCTCAAGATACTCAAGAATCCAAGGAGCAAAATGCTCTTGATTTAATTGAGTCTGCAACTTTGGCACTAGAAGAGGGTGATTACAGTAAAAGCTCAAACTTTTTAAGTTTGGCAAATGCTTCTATAGACTCTACATCGAGTGATTTTCTGCGTTATAAATATTATAGCACACTTGGTGTACTGTCTTTTGACAGGACTCAAATTGCAGAATCTCAAAATGCCTATGCCAAAGCGATAGAATTAGCAAGAAAACTTCAGGACACTTCTTTTTTGGTAACATCATATTCTGGAATTGCCAATGCGTTGTTGGTTGATCAAAAATATAAAAAGGCACTGGTGTACCAAAATGAAGCTTTGGCATTGCTAGAAAATAATAAGTCTAAAGCATATTATGGACTTTTGTCAAATATGTCAATAGCTTATAAGCAATCTCAAGATTTTGACAATGCACTTTCGGCACTACTTACAGTTGAGGAATACTTTAGAAAACAAAATGATCTCAAATCTCTTGCGATTGTTCAGAATAATTTAGGAGAACTTTACAGGGAAAACATTAAAGACGATACAAAGGCAAAAGAACATTATCACAAAGCAGTAAAATATAACCTTGAAACGGATAATATTCATCAACTTTCTCAAAATTACCACAATTTGTCTTTAAGCACCCTGGGTTTAAATCAAATTGACAGTTCATACTTCTACATTAATAAAGCCATTGAGATTAAAAAAAGTATGGGTGACTTAGGCGGGCTTGCAATAAGCAATCATGCACTTGGTCTTATTCAAATGGAAGACGGAAAATATGATGCTGCAATAGAATCATTTCAAAAAACCCTTGAAACAAGTCAACAATTTGGGATTACACCGGGAATATTTTATGGCAATATGGGGATTGGTGATGCTTACCTGGCTAAAGGTAACAGGAGCGAAGCCATTAAATTTTACACGAGGGTTGAAGAGGCGGCAAATCAATCTGACTCTTTTGAAATGAAGGGTAGTATTACGTCTAAATTGATAGATTTCTATAAGGAAAGTAATGATTATGAGAGGGCACTTTTTTACAGCGAAAGGCTAAAAGCAATAGAAGACAGTATTGCAGCCATAAAAAATAACGAAAGACTGGACGAACTTCGCATTCAATATGAAACAGACTTGGCACAGACTGAGAATAAAACTTTAAGAGAGCGTGAAATTTCCCAACAAGAACATATCAGAATTCAAAATATTTTTTTGATCATACTGTCAGTCGCCCTGGCTTCACTTTTAATCATGTTGTTTATTGTAATCAAAACCAGAAAACAAAAAAAATCTGCAGATCAAGAGGTTACAATGACCAATGAAGAGCTTCAAAAACAATATGAAATAGTGAAAGAAAGAGAAGCAGAGCTAAAAAGACAAGTGCTTCTTAAAGACAAAATATTTAGTGTATTGGGTCATGACTTAAGAACACCATTGGCTAACATAGCCGGCTTGATTGATAGTATGACACAAATTGATCTTACACCCGATGAGCTTGAATTTATGCTTAAACACCTTAGGGGTGAAACAAATGCCAGTTTAAAAACATTGGAAAATATTTTACAGTGGGCAAGACTTCAAATGAATGATAAATCTGTAAACATCAAAGAACTGGATGAAGATGAAATCATCATAGAAATCATCAAAAATTTTGAATCAAACACCTTGGCCAAGGAAATAAAAGTGAATTATGTCAACAAATCCAATTCCATACTCAAGGCCGATGAAAACCAGTTTAGAAGCATTGCAAACAACCTGATTGCAAATGCCGTAAAATACAGCCCCATCAAAGGAGAAGTCAAAGTGAGTTTTGATGAAGACAATGATTACTTTATTTTTAGTGTAAGTGACCAGGGCAAGGGAATTGACCCTTCAGTTATTAATAATCTTGAAACCAGAGAAGAGTTAATGAGCACTTATGGTACTGAGGGAGAAAAAGGTACCGGAATTGGTTTAAGAATAGTGAAAGACTTTATCCACTTGCATAATGGAATACTTGAATTTTCTAATAACCAACCTTCGGGAACTATTGTAACAGCTAAACTGCCAAAAAATCTTGAATAACTGTAAACGGAAGATTTTAAGAAACAAGAATATACACCAAGTAGCATATATAAAGAAGTAAAAAAACAGAACCCTCTATACGATCGATTCTTCTGTGTTTTCCGGTAAAAATAAATACAAACAACAATATTGAAGCCAGTATATTGGTCATAAAATCTACTCCGGAAGATTGATCAACCTCTATAGGAGCAATCATCCCCGAAATCCCCAAAACAAAGAAAATATTAAAAATATTGGACCCCACTACATTGCCAATGGCGATGTCCACATTCTTTTTCTTAACAGCGGCAATTGAAGTAGCAAGTTCAGGTAATGATGTTCCAATTGATATTACGGTAAGCCCAATAACGCGGTTTGAAATACCAATAAGTTCTGCCAGCGATACAGCACTGGTCACAATGAGCCTTCCACCAATGATAAGACCAGCCAAACCTATAATTATGAAAAGAAGCGATTTTGAAATGCTGTAATTTTTAATCTCTGTAGTCTCAGTGGGTTTTTCCCCTTTAGAAACAGCAATGTTATACACCAAAAAAACAGCAAAAAATAAAAGTAAAATCATCGAGTCACTCCTTGAAATCAGGTTTTCAAAACTTTGGTCAAGAAAAATATCAGCAGAAATGACAAACGCCACCAATGCAGCGAGCATGCTTAATGGAACTTCATACCAGGTGGTATTGCTTTTTACTGTGAGCGGATAAATGATGGCGCAAACACCAAGAATTCCAAATACATTAAAGATATTACTTCCCAAAACATTGCCCACCACCATTTCGGTTTTTCCGTTTATAGCTGCAATCGCGTTTACAACCATTTCAGGGGCTGAGGTGCCAAAAGCCACAATGGTTAAGCCAATTACAATGTTAGGAATCCCAAACTTTGCAGCAAGTGAAGATGAAGCATCAACCAGTTTATTTGCACCAAAAATTAACACTAGGAACCCAGCTAGCAAAAGAATTAAATCAATCAACGTGATAAAGTTTATAAATGAATTATTGAGCTACTTTCACACTATCCGGTACCAGGACGGTATAGTCTCCACCATTTCTAATCACATCCCTGACAATACTTGAACTTATGTATGAGGTTCTTGAAGCGGTTAGGAGAAAGACAGTTTCAATTTTGGAAAGTTTTCGGTTGGTGTGTGCAATGGCTTTTTCAAATTCAAAATCAGCCGGATTGCGCAATCCCCTTAAAATAAATTGAGCGTCAATTTTTTTGCATAAATCAATGGTAAGTCCTTCATAAGTTACCACTTTTACTTTAGGTTCATCGGCAAAAGCATCTTCAATAAATTTTTTGCGTTGCTCCAAAGAAAACATGTATTTCTTTTCGGCGTTGATTCCAATGGCTACTACAATTTCATCAAATAGATGAATGCCCCTCATAATAATATCAAAGTGCCCCAAGGTAATGGGGTCAAAAGAACCGGGAAATATGGCGCGTTTCATAGTGCTAATTTACTAAAATAAATCTTCATCTGTTTTTTTATTTATATACATAAAGCATAACTTTGCTTTCGAAACAACACCTAAGTTAAGACTGCCTTATGGATGTAACCATAGAAAATATTCTGCTTATTGGTTCATTTTTACTTTTTATTAGTATTGTTGTTGGTAAAACATCCTATAAGTTTGGTGTCCCTACGTTGATATTATTTTTGCTTGTTGGCATGCTGGCCGGTTCTGAAGGGATAGGTGGTATTTATTTTAATGACCCGGGTATTGCGCAGTTTATTGGAATCGTGGCTTTAAATTTTATACTTTTTTCGGGAGGTTTGGATACCAGTTGGCAATCAACTAAACCCATACTCTGGCAAGGAATTTCACTTTCCACTCTGGGAGTTCTTTTTACTGCTGTTTCACTGGGAACATTTGTTTGGCTCATTACCGATTTTAGCTTTTATGAAGGATTGCTTTTGGGTGCTATTGTATCTTCAACTGATGCTGCGGCGGTATTTTCTATATTAAGGGGAAAAGACATTGCCTTAAGAAGCAAGTTAAGACCCACACTTGAGCTTGAAAGCGGAAGTAATGACCCGATGGCCTATGTCTTGACCATTGCATTTCTAGGATTGGTGCTTAATCCTGAAAGAGGCTTGCTCTCTGTTTTGCCACTTTTTGTAACACAAATGGTTTTTGGGGCTGCCTTTGGTTACCTTTTCGGAAGATTGAGTAAATACATTATCAATAAAATCAATCTGGATTTTGAAGGACTGTATCCCGTTTTGGTCATTGCACTGATGTTTGTAACCTTTTCTGCAACCGATTTTTTAGGAGGTAACGGATTTTTGGCTGTTTATTTATGTGCAGTTTATTTGGGTAACCACGAGTTAATTCATAAAAAAACAATATTAAAAATGTTTGATGGGTTGGCCTGGTTGATGCAAATTGTGCTTTTTCTCACATTGGGATTGCTCGTTTTTCCCAGTGAAGTAGTTCCTTACTTGGGAGTGGGGATGCTTATTTCCGGTTTTTTGATATTTATTGCAAGGCCCATAGGTGTATTCTTAAGTCTCATTCCGTTTAAAATGAAAATAAGAAGGCGCTTATTTATTTCCTGGGTTGGCCTGCGTGGAGCAGTGCCTATTGTTTTTGCTACATACCCACTTTTAGCAGGTATTGACAAAGCCAATGTGATTTTTAACCTTGTATTTTTTATAGCGGTAACATCTGTATTGATACAGGGCACTACACTTTCTGCAATTGCAAAATGGTTTAACGTGGCCTTGCCTGAGGGGCTTAAGCGAAAAACACCTTTGGATATTTTTCTTTCAGATCAGGAAAAAAGTATGATGAGGGAAATTAGAATTCCTGAAGAAAGCTATGCAGTTGGAAAAAAGATTCTTGATATTAATTTTCCGCCATCTTCTGTTATATCAATGATTATCAGAAACGATAAGTACATTACTCCCAAAGGTTCTACAGATATTCAAGCCAATGACAAGCTCATCATTTTGTGTGACAATGAGAAAGGGTTTGATGAAGTTGAAAGAGCCCTGGGGCTTTAAATTCTTATTTTTTTAAAGCTTGCCTAACCAAGTTTCCAAACAGTTCTTCCAGTGAAATTCCAGCGGCACGAGCCTGCTTCGGGATGATGCTTTCCGGAGATAAACCGGGATTGGTGTTTATTTCAATAAAGTGAGGAACCCCTTCCTGAATGATATATTCACTGCGTGACAAACCGGTCATGTTTAGTAGTTCATAGATTCTCTTGGCTTCAGATTTTAAACGCTGATTCACATCTTCGGGTATTCTTGCCGGGGTAATTTCTTCAGACTGTCCCAGATATTTAGCTTCATAATCAAAAAACTCATTTTCGGTGACAATTTCAGTAGCCGGTAATACCAAAACCTCACCATTATACTGGATAACGCCCACAGATACTTCAGTGCCCACCAGGCAGGATTCAATTAAAATTTCAAAATCTTCCTTGAATGCAAATTCAATGGCTGTCGGTAGTTCTTCTATGGTTTTTACTTTGGAAATGCCAAAACTACTGCCTGAACGACTGGGTTTTACAAAACAAGGTAAACCAACAGTTTTAACGATTTCTTCGGGTTTTATTTCATCACCTTTATTGAGATAATAGGCTTTTGCACAATGCACCCCATAAGATTTTAATACTGAAAGACAATCCCTTTTATTAAAAGTCAACGCAGCCTGATAGTAATTACAGGAAGTGTGAGGCAAGCCAATTAATTCAAAGTAAGCTTGTAAAAGGCCATCTTCACCGGGTGTTCCATGAATGGCGTTAAAAACTACATCCGGTTTAATGGTTTGAGTTCCATTTGAAAAGCTAAAGTCAGATTTATTTACATCAAAATGTTCTCCGGATTCAGACATATAGTACCATCCATCAAGGGTGATGTGAACAGGATAAACTTCATAATCGGTTTTTGAAAGTGATTCAGTTACCACTTTGCCACTCAATATAGAAATTTCAAATTCACTGGAATAGCCGCCCATTACCACAGCAACGATTTTTTTTGGCATAAGAATTAGAGATTAAATGCGTTAAACAAATGTAGGATTAATAAAGCAAATCCAAAAAATAATATCTTAGCAAATTTAAGTTTACCTTTGTATGATTTTCTGATTTATAAAACCAAATTGAATGAGCCTGTTCAAGTTTATTTTTTCCAAAGCCTTTGTTAAACAGCTTGTATTGGCAGCTGTTTTTTTATTGATATTAGTTTTTTTAATTCTAAGTTGGCTGAAGTTTACCACCAACCACAACCAGCATATTGTTGTGCCTGATGTGTCAAAACTCACCTATGATGAGGCCACAAAAAAACTAAAAGAAGTTGATTTAAGGCTTGAAATTCTTGATTCTGCCAATTACAATCCCGATTACCCTAAATATTCGGTGATTGAGCAAATTCCTGCAGCTGGCCAGAAGGTTAAAGAAAACCGTAAAATTTACATTACTCTGAACCCTTCGGGCTATCGTTCAGTTGAAATTCCGCCGTTAGTGGGAAGAACACGCCGTCAGGCTGAGCCCACCTTAAGGGCTTTAGGTTTTGAAATTGGTCAGGTAACATACAGGCCTTATATTGCTATAGATGAGGTTTTGGAAATGAGGCATAAAGGAAAAACTATTGAACCCGGCGAACAACTCCAGATTACTTCGGTAATTGATTTGGTATTGGGTGATGGCAAAGAGCGCTTTCGAGGAGATTTTGATGACGAAAATGAAACCCAAACCCCAGTAGAAGACTTCATAGACGATGACAGCCAATAACGATATTGAAGAAAACGATGATTTGTATGAACACCATCGTTATGTGGTGGATAAAGGCCAAAAGCCCCTTCGCATAGACAAATACCTGATGAATTATATTGAGGGTGCCACCCGAAATAAAATTCAGGCTGCTGCAAAAGACGGGACTATTTTTGTCGATGATGTAGCCGTAAAATCCAATTACAAAGTAAAACCCGGCGAAATCATCAGGGTGATGTTTACGCATCCGCCTTATGAATATTTGCTCGTTCCTGAAAACATTCCTCTGGACATTGTGTTTGAAGATGACCACTTGATAGTGGTGAATAAACCTGCAGGAATGGTAGTGCATCCCGGTCACGGTAACTATTCCGGCACGCTCATCAATGCACTGGTCTATCATTTTGAAAACCTGCCCTTAAACAGCAGTGAACGCCCCGGTCTTGTACACCGCATAGATAAAGACACCAGCGGTTTGTTAGTCATCGCCAAAACCGAACAGGCTATGGTCAAACTTGCCAAACAGTTTTTCAACAAAACCAGTGAACGTGAATATGTGGCTCTGGTTTGGGGAGATGTAACCGAAGATGAAGGTACAATAACAGGCCACATAGGCAGAAGCCCCAAAAACCGACTTCAGAATATCGTTTTTGAAGATGAAAGCCAGGGAAAAGAGGCAGTTACTCATTATAAAGTGATTGAACGACTGGGATATGTTACACTTGTTGCCTGCAAGCTGGAAACAGGAAGAACACATCAAATACGTGTTCATATGAAACACATTGGTCACACCCTGTTTAACGATGAACGCTACGGAGGTGACAAAATTCTAAAAGGAACCACTTTTACCAAATACAAACAGTTTGTGGATAACTGTTTTAAAGTGCTGCCCCGTCAGGCACTTCACGCAAAAACACTTGGGTTTAAGCATCCTGAAACCGGCGAGTTTATGAAATTTGATTCGCCAATACCGCAAGACATGACCGATTGCATTGAAAAGTGGAGAGGGTATGTGAAGCATCAAAAAGATTTTGAAGAATAAAAAAAGCCCGAATCAATCGGGCTTTTTTATTTAAAAAGGTGGGTTATTTTTTAACCCATTTCCCTGTAAATGTGGTTTTGGTATCACTAATGACTATCAAATACAATCCGGGTTGGATGTTTTTAAAATTTTTAGTCAGGATTCCATTAGTAATGTTGATGTTTTTTTCAACATAGACTTGTTTTCCGTCAAGGCTAAAGAGTTGTAAAGTGGCGCTCTGAAGGTTTTGAGGAATACTAAAAGACAATTCTCCGCTGGAAGGGTTGGGATAAATCTTCATTTGTGGGGTGTCAAAATCTGCAATTGAAAGTGGCTCTTGAGGTACAATCAGTCCGTCTCTTTTGTTGTTTCCTTTGTAACCATTACTCAAGATTGTACTGGGGTCATAGGGAATGTTCATATTGTAAACATTCACAAAAGCAGAATCTACAGAAGCTCCAAAGGTTTGGGTGTATGAATTTGCAACCAAATTGAGTAAACCATCATTATTTACATCACCTAAAACGGCACCATTAATAAATGTGAAACCTCTGGGTCTAAGTGGGAAACCATCCAGTTCACCACTTCCATCAAGCGAATAAGCATGGATAAAACCATTACCATCTGATCCTAAAACAACACTAGGAAAAATAATGTCTTGAATTCCATCGCCGTTGATGTCTGCAATAGTCATTACGCCTTCGGTTCCACCATATTTGTTTACTGAAAAATCGGGGATTAAATCACCATCCGGATCAAATCCATAAATCACATCAAGAGGGGTGGTTCCGTCACCACTTGTATTTCTGTTTCCAAAAAACAATTCATAAGTGCCGTCGCCATTCACATCTGCAACCGTTGGGGGAGAGTAAGTCCACTCATTGATACTGTAAGGCCAGCCCGTTGCATAAGTTCCATCAGATTTCATTACGAAAAAAGAAGGATTATCTCCATGGTTGCTTCCCACAATTTCAAGATTTCCATCTCCATTTAGGTCAACAAGTATTGGAGATTGGTATGAGAAGCTAATATCATTACCAGAGGTTGGAAAACCGCTAATGGGTTCACCGGTTTCTACATCAAGTACAAACATTTGACCTGATGAAGTAGCAATTACCACATTCAATGTGCCATCGTTATTAACGTCACCAATGGAAGGTGTAAAAGCAGGAGTTCCGGGTAACTCAACGGGCCAGTTTGCATTGTAAGGATTTCCATCTACATCTACAATATGAATTCTGCTTGGGCCTGACGTAATGCGCTCACAAAAAACAATTTCCATGATTCCGTCATCATTAATATCAACTACTGCAGAAGCGTTTATCATCCAGTTATTGTTAAAATTAAGAGGCCATCCCGGCAAATCATTTCCAGTGGCGGCGTTAAGGAGATACACGCGACCGTTTGCTGGAACACCACCAGTGTTTTGAACGATTTCAAGATTTCCGTCTCCGGTAATATCAGCTACCGTTGGAGGTAGGGTTGCTGTTCCGGTTAAGGTTTTTTCCCAGATCAATAAACCATCTCCATTTATCGCATAGAGTCTGTTAAAGGTTGCAAAAAGAATGTCTTCAATGCCATCCTGGTCGATATCAGCAATAGTTGCTCCTCTGAAGTTTTTAAAATTTGGATGAGTGGGTCTTCCAAATGGAAAGTTGTCCAACTGGTCATAAAGATTTGTGCCTTTGTTGGTTAAGTATTCCGGAAGCAGAATGCTTTCAGCACTGATGCTACCATCTTCCAACAAAACAGCCGTTTGGCCAACTTCTTGAGCCAATAGTGTTGAGGAAGTTAAAACTAAGGCCGATAACAAAGTGAAAAGAGTAAATTTGATTTTCATTAAGACGTATTTAAAGTTAGAGTTCTAAGATAAAATATTTGAGGCATTCTAAAAGTTAAAGCCAATGTTAAAAATTAAAAATCAGAGGCATGCCTCTGATTTTTAATTTTTAAATTTATTGATAATGCGATAAATCGAAAACTTTTAGAGAAAAATTTAGATTGCTACTTGTTTTTCTATACTTGAAAGGTACCTTTCGGCGTCCAATGCTGCCATACAGCCCGTACCTGCAGCTGTAACGGCTTGTCTGTATTCTTTATCCTGAACATCTCCAGAAGCAAATACACCGGGTTTATTTGTTTTAGTTGATTTTCCTTTGGTGACTATATAACCCATATCGTCCATATCTATCTGACCCTTGAAAATATCTGTATTGGGTTTATGGCCAATGGCTATAAAAAGTCCGGTGATATTTATTTCTTCTTTTTCTCTGGTTAAATTGTTTGCCATTCTAAGGCCTTCTACTACCTGTTCTCCGAGCACTTCATCAACTTCAGTGTTGTATCTTAAATCTATGTTTTTTGTAGAGGTAACACGGTGCTGCATCGCTTTTGATGCTCTCATTTCACTCCCTCTTACCAACATAGTGACTTTTTTACAAATATTAGCGAGATAAGTAGCTTCTTCAGCTGCGGTATCACCGCCACCAACAATAGCCACTTCCTGACCTTTATAAAAGAATCCATCACAAACTGCACATGCAGAAACTCCGCCACCTCTTAAGCGTTGTTCGCTAGGCAAACCCAGATATTTAGCCGTTGCACCTGTTGATATAATAATGGTTTCGGCCTCAATTTGCTTGCCATTGTCTACTGTTGCTTTGTGTACGCCTCCAATTTCATCACTTAGCTCAACAGCGGTAATCATGCCAATTCTCACTTGGGTACCAAAGCGTTCTGCTTGTTGTTGTAGCTGTACCATCATTGTTGGTCCATCAACACCTTCCGGGTAACCGGGAAAATTATCAACTTCTGTTGTTGTTGTTAATTGCCCACCTGGTTCCATCCCGGTATAAACAACTGGGTGCATATCAGCCCTTGCAGCATAAATAGCAGCAGTATAACCTGCAGGACCGGAGCCGATAATCAGGCATTTAATTTTCTCTATCTCTTCAGACATAATTAATGTAATTAAATTTGTAAGTAAGCAAAAATACGGAGTTTAAATAACCTAAAACAACAAAAGTTATTAAGAAATCACATAATTTAATAAGGTATTTTAATAAATAAAAAACC
>CAYXXY010000021.1:0-51984 GCA_964469175.1 uncultured Flavobacteriaceae bacterium | reverse complement strand
CGGTGGTGACTCAATCACCTGCTCCCGGAACAACCTTTAGCGGAACTGTTTTGGTAACACTGACCGTTACCGATGCCTCTGGTAATGATGCTTCAACTTCGTTCAATGTTGTGGTCGAGGATACTACTGCACCAACAATTCAGCCAATTAATGACAGAACTGTTTCGGCAAATGAAAATTGTGAAGCTGTTTTACAGAATTATACCTTCCTGGCTATTGTTTCAGACAACTGTGATGCAAATCCGGTTGTAACTCAATCACCGGCACCGGGAACTGTGTTTTTTGATACCCTTGAAGTTACTTTAACTGTAACAGACTTATCGGGTAACTCATCAAGTACCTCTTTCAATGTACTCATAGTTGATTTAATGGCTCCGGAAATTCTGTGTCCTGAAGACCTGGTTGTAGTACCGGATTCAGAAGGAAATTATGTCCTGACTGACTTTACATCAGAAGCGATTGCATTTGACAATTGTACACCGGAACCAACCATTACTCAAATTCCGGCTCCGGGTACTGTATTCACTGAAGGGTCTGTAAACACGATAACGCTGATTGCTACAGATGACGCAGGTAATACCAGTGAGTGTACCTTTGAAATTGAGGTAGAGGAGAATCTTTCATCAGGAATTCCCGGATTGGCAAATGGAAATATAACAATTTACCCAAGTCCTGCTGCAAACTACTTTATGATTCAAAATAACAGCTCGGTTGAACTCATAAAACTGGAAGTTTATGACATTAGAGGTAGATTAGTTTTTGATCATGCAATTGGAATGAATGGAAATTCTCATCAATATGATGTCTCAAAACTTGCCGGTGGCGTGTACTGGGTTACCATTTATGCAGAAAAAGGAAAAGTTATAAAAAGATTAATTGTAGAATAATATTTTAATTCAACTCATTTCCGGGTGAATAATTTCACCCGGAACTTTAAAAAAACAAAAAACATGAAAACATCTATTCAACTTAAAGTCTTATTAATACTGTTTTTAGCAGCAACGACTTTAATTCAGGCACAGGTTGGAATTGGAACTGTAAATCCTAGTCCAAGCGCTATGCTTGAAGTCGAAAGTTCAGATAAAGGGATATTAATTCCCCGAATTGAATTAACAAGCACAAATGTTGCTTTACCCATTACTCCTGCACCAAGTATTGGCTTATTGGTTTTCAATACAGCAAATGCAGGAACAGGTGCAACAGCTGTTAGTGAAGGGTTTTACTATTGGAACGGCACCCAATGGGTGCGTTTACAAACTGAAAACAATTATTGGAAAACAGATGGAAATGATGACATTGTCGAAGGTGTGAATTTTATTGGAACAACAGACAATGTGCCATTGGAATTTAGAACAAACAATGTGGGTAGGCTCAGAATTCCGGCAAATGAATATCAAATTCAGGCTATGGGAAATGGCTCAAATGCAAACCCCTTTTACAGTTGGTCTGCAGATCCTGATGTGGGAATGTGGAGACCGGGTAACAATCAACTGGCCTTGAGTGCCGGCGGAAGTGAATTTTTAAGAATAAACGGCAATACCAATGAAATTGTGATAAATGAAGCCGGAAGTAACATCAACACAAGAATTGAAACACAAGGCAATGCTAATATGTTTTATGTAAGCGGAGCAAACAACAGGGTGGGAATCAACACAAACAACCCTCAAACAGCTTTTCATATCGCAGGAAACAACAATACGGTTAGAATCGACGAGCTCAATCAGGCAAATAATGTAAATTACACTACCAATGATTTTATGCCCGTTTACGTCAATACATCAGGCG
This sequence comes from uncultured Flavobacteriaceae bacterium, assembly GCA_964469175.1. Lineage (GTDB taxonomy): Bacteria > Bacteroidota > Bacteroidia > Flavobacteriales > Flavobacteriaceae > Planktosalinus. The sequence goes on along the minus strand of CAYXXY010000021.1, from coordinate 50,199 downwards.
ACCTGACACTTCAGCCTTCATTGATTCAAAATTTTAACCCAGTAAATCTTGTTGATTTTATTAATCCTGCTATAACAATTCAATCATCTAATGGTGATGGTGTTTTTGGCGAAATTCAAACAGTGAATATCACACTTACCCAAGCATCAATTGTACAGGTAAATTATCAAATGAGTGTCGATATCACCAGACACGACGGTACTCAAATTACTGATGGCGCAACAAGGCTATTTAGATCTTGGGTGGAAGTCAATGGCCCTGATACACACATCGCCTATGATTCCGGAACCTATAATAACAACAATCCAACCGGACCTTATGCCAATCAAAATTATTACTTGAATGGTACAGGCTATATTCAATTACCGGCTGGAAACCACGAATTAAGACTAAGAGTTTTGGGATTTGGAGGTGGAGCCGGAACTCACAGTTACAGATTAACCCTTGGAGCGAGCCAATATGACAGATTTATTGTTACTATTCATAGATAAATAGATTTTCCTGTAAGAAAAAGACTTATTTTTTTAACATATTTTGTAAGCTTTTTCTTCATTTTTATGTATTTTATCGAATATTAATGCTTTTTGTCGTTTTTTTTGATTTAGCCTAATATATTAGCTGTCCCTAAATCAAAGAAAATGAAAATGAAAACTACGTTTAAGTTCATTCATGCTATATGCATAATTCTACTACTATCCACAATTACACTGAAAGCCCAAGTTGGAATTGGCACAACTAATCCCGCACAGGGTTCGATGTTGGATATTGACAGTTCAGACAAAGGAATATTGATTCCCAGAGTTGCCTTAACAGCTACAACCGATGTGACCACTATCACTCCGGCTGCATCTTTAGGCCTTTTGGTCTTTAATACAGCAACGGCGGGAGCAGGTACAACTGCAGTCTCTGAAGGTTTTTACTATTGGAACGGTTCCCTTTGGGTGCGCATTCAGGATACAGACTTTGACTGGAAAATTGATGGCAATAACAACATTACCAATGGTGTCCACTTTTTAGGAACATTAAACAACCGGAATGTTGATTTTAGAACAAATAATACCGACAGATTTAGAATTCCGGGCAACCATAACCAGGTTCACGCTATGGCAAATGGTAGCAGAATCAGGCCCTTTTACTCCTGGGACGATGATACCAGTATGGGCTTCTGGAAATCCGGAAGTGGTCAAATGTCCCTTTCTATTGACGGAACAGATTTTTTTACCGCAAACGCTAATACACCCGTGAGGGAACTCAGCTTTAACCCTACTTCAGATGTGATGCACTTTAGAGTAGAAAGCGATAACGAGCCCAATACCTTTTTCATCAATGGTGCCACAGACAATATTGGCTTGGGTACCAATACACCACATCTGAGTGCAGAACTTGAAATGACTCACCAATCAAGAGGTTTGTTGATTAACCGGGTTGCACTTACTAGCAGAAACTTAGCCGCCCCATTAACCACGCCTGCCACCGGTGTACTTGTATATAATACCAATACAGCGGGAACTGCACCATTCAATGTAACTCCCGGGTTTTATTTCTGGAACAGCAGTGAGTGGGTTGCACTTGATGGCACCGGTGGTAGAGACTGGTCGCTTTTGGGTAATTCAGGGACAAACCCAACAGTAAACTTTTTGGGAACAACAGATGCGGCAGACCTGCGATTCAGAACAAACAATACCGAAAGAATGCGCATAGCTGCAACCGGAAACCTGGGCGTCAATCACAACTCTTTCAACAATGTGGGGTTGACACTCGATACTGGCGGTAACGATGTGGGCATACTTGCAATTGCTTCAGGAGGTAACCCAGTAACGGGAGCTGGAATTGCTATTTTCGGGCAGGGTGAAGATAACTCCGGTGTAAGAGGCAATTCAACAAACTACCACGGTGTTTATGGCCGCACAGATTACACGGGCACCACAGGCCTCGTAGCCGCAACTTTGGGTCTTGCTGCCGGCAACTCACTTTCAACAGGAGTAGTTGGTGCAGCAGTTTTTAGTGGTTCGCCAAACACAAATATTGGAATTCGGGCAATGGCAGGTAGTGGAACCTCAATCACACCAAATGGATACAACACCATTGGAATTACTGCCAATGCAACAGATTTAGGCTTTTATGCCCTCACTGAAAGACCCATCAACAACAATACATCAATCAGTACTGAAGCCGCTCAGTTTAAGTCAAATTTCACCGGCGATGCATTGGGTGCAGACGCCAGGGATCCTCAAGCTCGACTTGCCGGTTATGAACCAAGTGTTTCCATTTCTGGACAAGGAACTCATAACACCTATTATGGCGGTTATTTTTACAGCGGTGGTCACAATACAAGCTCTTCATTTGCCTATGCAGGTGCCCGAAGAGGAACGACTAACTTTAAGATAATTGGCAACGGTACCGTTTCAACAATAGTAAGCGGTGCTAGTCCTGATAGCCCAAAGAAAGTAATGTTTGCCCCTGAAGCCCCTGAAGTACTATTTCAGGACTACGGAACGGGCCAACTGGTAAACGGAGTAGCACACATTCAAATTGACCCCATTTTTGCAAGGAATATTCACGTTTCAAACGAAAAACCATTAAAAGTTTTCATCCAACTTGAAGGTGATTGTAAAGGGGTTTTTGTAACCAATAAATCTGCAAACGGATTTACGGTTCAAGAACTTCAAGGTGGAACATCAAACGCTCCCTTTTCATGGCACATTGTAGCAAACAGGGCAGATGAAATAATCAATGGTGAACGCACGGTTTACCAGAGCCTGCGTTTTCCAGATGCCCCTGAAAGAATCAACGATACATCAGCAAACGCCCAAAACCTTAAAGAAGAACGCATTGAAGAACCGAAGTTTTCAAGCACACATAAGTAAGTTTTCCATATGTTTTTGATTATCAAGCCCAAATTCAAATTTTTGAATTTGGGTTTTTTAGTTTTTCTTACAAAAACTATTTAGTTTCACCAAGAATCAAGCAATTGGTCGATGGTTTTTGTGGGTTTAACGAAATCTTAAATTTTTGGCAATTAATTTAATGATTTTATCATTACTTTACTTCTCCCTTTATTAAAAACCTCATAAGATGTATAAAATAATTACTCTAAGTGTTTTTTTGCTTTGCACAACACTTTTAACAGCTCAAGTGGGTATTGGAACTACCAATCCTGCTGCCGGAGCTATGTTGGATATTAACAGTGACAACAGCGGTATAGTGATACCCCGCGTAGCATTAACAGCAACCAACTTACAGGCCCCAATAACAGCACCATCACCTGAAATAGGTTTAATGGTCTTTAATACCGCCACAGCGGGCACAGCACCCAACAATGTCACTCCCGGTTTTTACTTTTGGAATGGAAGTGGCTGGGTACGTCTTGCCTCCGGAGCCTCAACAGACTGGGCATTGACCGGGAATGCCGGGACTACACCGGGGACTGCTGCGGGCGAAAACTTTATAGGCACAAGTGATGCTCAAGCTCTTATTATTGCTACTAATGGTAATGAAAGAATGAGAATTCTGGATAATGGTCAAATAAGTATCAATGAAGATACCCCTATTGCTATAGATCGTTTTACAGTTCAAGGTGAAAGTGGTGAATATGCTATAAATGGTTATACTTCTAATGGTGGAGCTATTTATGGTTTAAATAATGGTGGCTCGGGTTGGGGTGTACTGGGTGAATCTACAGATGTAGGCGTGGAAGGATATGGCACAATCGGTGTTATTGGAGAATCACCATTGGCAGGAGCTTTTGGGATATTAGCTTTAAATTCTAATTTATCCGGTAGTGCACTGTTAGCTATCGGAAACAATGGCCCAGGAACATATTTAACTGGAGGTACTGGAATTGCATCTAATGGAAATAGCGGAATATTTGGATATGGAAGAAATGTTAATGGAACTGGAATAATTGCTGCAGGAAATAACAACCCAATTATCGCAAGCTTAACTACCGGTTCTGGTGTTGCAGGTACTGGAACTCGATTTGGAGTTTTTGGAATCGCAACAAACACAACTGGTGACAATTATGGAGGTATTTTTTATACCTCAAGAGAGGGTATAGCTGACGCTACTTATGTTGGTGGTTGGAATGCAGATACAAAACAAAAAGTTATAGGAACTGGAGCTGTATCAACTATTGTAAAAGATACAGAAAACAATCCTGTAGTAATGTTTGCTCCTGAAGCTCCAGAAATTATTTTGCAGGATTACGGGGTTGGACAATTAGTAAATGGAAAAGCAAAAATAAATCTAGACCCTATTATTGTTAAAAATATAAGAGTAGACAATCAACATCCGTTGAAAGTATTTGTTCAGCTTGAGGGTGACTGCAATGGAGTATATGTAACAAACAAAACACAAAATGGCTTTGAAGTAGTTGAACTTCAAGGCGGTAAATCAAATGTTAGTTTTTCTTGGAAAATTGCAGCAACTCGAGCAGACGAAACCTTTGTTTCCGATGACGGCACAATGAGCATTTCAAAGAACAATGTTAGGTTCCCTCCTTTATCAATTAAAGCAGAAGTAGAGTATAAAGAAACTGTTGAAAGAACAGAACAAACGCAAACGATTGACAAAAGCAGTTTCAAAAGAAGACGCAATTAAATAGTTCGTTGATTTTAATCTTCAAAAAGCTTAACCATCCACGGTTAAGCTTTTTTATTTTTCCCAGATCCCACCCTCATCTTCTATTTTTACTCTGTAATTTGTTATTCACGCATAACAGATTAGCGATGAATTTAAACGGTTATCTGTAATTTTATGATAAATATCACAAACCCGTTTAACATTTATTGTATCTTTGACCCGTAAAATGAAATTTAAAATTGGTTAATAAATAGCTTTTTACAACAAACCGCCCGCTGCTACGGGCGGTTTTATGTTGATTTCCTCAACCGTTATTTACATTTAAAAGCACTGCATTTTTTTCCTATTCTTGATTTGGTTCCCCCCCCTTTTTTAGCACTTTACTTTTTGTCACACATAGATAAAAGATAGATGCATATAGAGAAAAGATAGATTTAAAGCCTTACGTAAGGTTCTTTCCTTTGCTAATTGTGCTTAAAGTTGTTGATTTATACTCCCTATATCAAAAATCGCACAATGAAGAACTTTACCTTAGTGTGTGCCATGCTCTTTTGCTTGGCACTGGTTCAAGCCCAGGTGGGCATTGGAACCACCACTCCCCAAGGCGCTCTAGACATTACATCTTCAAACAGTGGTGTCATCGTCCCAAGGGTCGCATTAATTTCAAAAGACAACCCAAACCCCATCATCAACCCACAATCGGGTTTGCCCGCAGAGGGCACATTAATCTGGAACACCGCAACATCAGGTAGTGGCGTGAATATGGTCAGGCCCGGGTTTTACTACTGGCAAAACGGTTTATGGAATGTACTGGCTGATGGCTCAGGAAAAGACTGGTCTTCAAACGGCAACGCTAATACAGACCCCGACACAAACTTTATCGGGACTTCAGACGCATCAAATTTAACCTTTAAGACCAACAACATCACAAGGCTTTTGATTGAAAACGAAGTCAACTCTGTTTCCGGAACCGCAGGTGACATTTTGATTGGCAATGAGCATTCAGGCACTTTGAAATCAAACAACGAACTTGTACTCAGACAAGACGGTGATGTTTTTGGTTCTTCAGTACTAAGGTTAAGAAACAGAAATGGCGAAAACGGGGCTATTTTTGAAACCATCAATGCGGCTGCTTATTTGGTTGACTTTTTATTTAAAACAGGACCAGACACTAACCCATTTGTGAGCAATATCCGCTTTGAGACCAGGGCGACAAGTAAAAAAATAGCGACAAACACTACAGAATTCCAATTTGGAAGACCAGACAATATTGATGGAGGCCCCACTTTGGTTGTTGGTGCAAACGGCCATGGCAGCAATTCTTCTTTCAGGATAGGCAGACTTGGGATTGGCACTGTTAATCCAACGGCAAAACTTGAAATCGACGCAACATCAGAAAACATCCCCTCACTTGAAATTGTACCTAGAACCACGGCTCCAATTGGCACCGCAAACGGGCAAATGGCAGTGATTGATAACTCACTGTATATGTTTGATACCACACGCAATAAATGGCTGAGCATGGAAACCCTGTCTTTTTCATTTGGCAACAATGGCAATACCAATAACCGATACCTCAACTTTGCAACAGTGACCAATCAGCAAAATTCAGGAGCAAAAATGCCTTTTGACGGCACTATTGTGGCCATTACAACAGAAACTTCGGGAGGTGCAGCAAACAAAGGCTTTGAAATTAGAAAAAACGGGGCTACAGCTTCCATTTTTAATTTTAACCTTGCTTCAGGCAATTATAACAATACGACCACAAACATCGATTTTAACGCAGGTGATTTTATTAATATCTTTGTGGTTCCTGCAGGTGGAACTGTCGCAAACCCCACAACCATCCTGTTTATTAAATGGCGTGAGTAAATCAAACTCAAAAGAGATTTGCTATTTTTGCAGGGTGAATCCATTCAAAAAAAATAAACCCGGTAAAGACAAAGAAAGCAAACCCGAGTTACTCGGCGATGGCGACTACTACCTCACCCCCGAAGGTTATAAATGCTTCACAGAACAATACCATTTAAAGAGAGGCTATTGCTGCCAAAGCGGATGCCGGCATTGCCCCTATGGTTTTGACAAAAAAATAAGTACATTTAAGAAAAAATAATTTATGAATTGGTTATCGTCAATTTCTGAAAATCCTTTCTACGAATTTGCAATTATCTTAACCCTTGCAGCTGTGCTTGGTGCTATTGGTCAACTCCTGAAACAACCTCTCATTGTTATGTTTATTGCCTTGGGAATTCTGGTTGGACCTTCAGTGCTTGACGTTGTAAAGTCTGAAGAAAACATACACCTGCTTGCTGAAATTGGCATTGCAGTCCTTTTGTTTATCGTGGGCCTGAAACTGGATTTACGCATTATAAAATCTGTAGGTAAAATTGCACTTCTCACAGGATTGGGTCAGGTATTGTTCACTTCGTTGTTTGGATACTTCATTGGAATTGGCCTGGGCTTTTCTCCTTTACACAGCTTTTATATTGCCGTTGCATTGACATTTTCCAGCACCATTATTATTGTAAAGCTGCTTTCAGATAAAAAAGAAATTGACTCACTCCACGGTCAAATTGCTATTGGTTTTTTGATTGTTCAAGACATCGTTGTAATTCTGGTGATGATAGTTCTATCAGCTATGCGACAAGGAGAAAGTACATCTTTGACTTATGATATTATAGCAACAATGCTTTCCGGCGTTGTTTTATTGATATTTGCTTTGGCTGCTATGCGATGGATCATTCCAAGGTTAAGTACTTTTTTGGCAAAATCCCAGGAACTACTTACTTTGTTTGCTGTAGCCTGGGCAGTTGCACTTGCAACTATAGGTGAACTTATGGGCTTTAGTGGTGAAGTGGGTGCTTTTCTTGCCGGAATAAGCCTGGCCTCTTCAGATTTTAAGGATGTCATCAGTAGCAGGCTGGTAAGTTTAAGGGACTTTTTATTGCTGTTTTTCTTTGTGGATTTAGGAATCAATCTGGATTTGGCAGTTATGGGCAATCAAGTGGGCTCTGCAATGATCTTTTCTGCTTTTGTCTTAATTGGAAACCCAATCATCGTTTTGATCATAATGGGTGCCATGGGCTACAGAAAAAGAACCTCCTTTCTTGCCGGTTTAACCGTTGCACAAATCAGTGAATTCTCATTAATTTTTGCCGGATTGGGTCTGGCTGTTGGTCATATTACTGAAGACATTGTTGGATTAATCACCCTGGTTGGGTTAATTACGATTGGACTTTCAACATACTTAATCTTGTATTCACACCAAATCTATGAAGTCATATCACCGGCATTAAAAATATTTCAACGAAAAAACCCTTATCGCGACAACAATCAAGAGGAATACCACGCTAAAGAATATGATGTAATCATCATTGGACTCGGCCGCTTTGGCACTAGGCTCTCCCAAATGCTGGACGAGCATCCTGAAATAAATTATCTGGGTGTGGATTTTGACCCTCAAGTGGTAAAGACCTGGCAAAAGAAAGGCAAAAACATTGTGTACGGCGATATGGAAGACCCCGAGCTTTTGGAGCAAGTCAATTTTTCTTCCAGTAAGTTTGTTGTAAGTACAGTTCCGGATTTTATACATTCTAGACAGTTGGTCAAATCACTGAAAAGGGAAAACTACCGGGGCAAAATATTCCTTACTGCAATTACAATGAAGGACTTTGAACAGCTAAACACTTGTGGAGCAGAAGAAGTGTTAATGCCGCAACAAATGGCAGCCATCAACTTTTACAATGACTACCTGAAACCTACTTTTAACGAATAAAAAATTAATAAGTTTTAAACAATCATTCTATAAAAAATAAAAATGGAAAGCAAAGAGTTCAAAAAAGCCATTTTAACAGGAATTCCATCAGAATTACCTCAACCAAAACCCTATGACCCAAACATAAACCACGCCCCAAAGCGCAAAGAGATCCTTACGGACGAAGAAAAAAAACTGGCACTGCGCAATGCCCTGCGCTATTTTGAACCCCAACACCACGCCACGCTCCTGCCCGAGTTCAAAGAAGAACTGGAAAAATATGGCCGAATCTATATGTACCGTTTTCGACCCGACTACAAAATAGTTGCACGACCCGTTTCAGAATATCCCGGAAAAAGTGAGCAGGCCAAAGCCATTATGCTGATGATTCAGAACAACCTGGACTATGCCGTTGCACAGCACCCTCACGAGCTTATCACCTATGGTGGTAATGGAGCCGTTTTTCAAAACTGGGCACAGTACCTGCTAACCATGCAATACCTCGCGGAAATGACCGATGAACAAACCCTGGTGATGTACAGCGGTCACCCCATGGGCTTGTTTCCTTCACACAGAGATGCACCCCGTGTGGTGGTGACAAACGGAATGGTCATTCCCAACTATTCAAAACCCGACGACTGGGAAAAAATGAATGCGCTGGGCGTTTCCCAATACGGACAAATGACCGCCGGAAGTTATATGTATATCGGTCCGCAGGGCATTGTCCACGGCACTACCATAACCGTTTTAAACGGATTCAGAAAAATAAAAAAATCACCCAAAGGCGGTCTGTTTGTTACTTCAGGTTTAGGCGGAATGAGCGGTGCTCAACCCAAAGCCGGAAACATAGCCGGATGCATCACCGTATGTGCTGAAGTCAACCCAAAAGCCACTCACACCCGTCATTCTCAAGGCTGGGTGGATGAAGTGATTTCAGATTTAAACCAACTCGTGCAGCGTGTGAAAGAAGCTAAAGCGAAAGGGGAAACAGTCTCCATCGCTTATGACGGAAACATAGTGGATGTCTGGGAAACTTTCGACAAGGAAAATATTCACATCGATTTGGGAAGCGACCAGACCTCGTTGCACAATCCATGGGCCGGTGGTTATTATCCTGCCGGAATTTCTTATGAAGAGTCCAAAGAAATGATGGCAAACAATCCTAATCTCTTCAAAGAAAAAGTACAGGAAAGCTTACGCCGTCAGGCAGCAGCCATTAATAAACACACTGCCAAAGGCACTTATTTTTTTGATTACGGAAACGCCTTTTTACTGGAAGCCTCACGTGCAGGTGCAGACGTGCTCAATACAAAAAACACTGACCCTTTAAAACCACGGGAGTTTAAATACCCTTCCTATGTGCAGGACATTATGGGACCTATGTGTTTTGATTATGGCTTTGGACCTTTTCGTTGGATCTGCGCTTCAGGCAAACCGGAAGATCTTGAAAAAACCGATGCCATTGCTTGTCAAGTTTTAGAGGATTTGATGAAAAATTCACCAGACGAAATCAAGCAGCAAATGCAGGACAACATCACCTGGATCAAAGGTGCCCAAGAAAACAAACTGGTTGTGGGTTCGCAAGCCAGAATACTTTATGCAGACAGCGACGGTCGCATCAAAATCGCCGAAGCATTCAACAAGGCCATCGCTCAAGGCGAAATTGGACCCGTTGTCCTAGGTCGTGACCACCACGATGTTTCAGGAACCGATTCACCTTACAGGGAAACCTCTAACATCTATGACGGCAGCCGGTTTACAGCAGATATGGCAATTCACAACGTGATTGGCGACAGCTTTAGGGGTGCCACCTGGGTGAGCATTCACAACGGCGGTGGCGTGGGCTGGGGAGAGGTCATTAACGGCGGATTTGGTATGGTTCTTGATGGCTCTAAGGATGCAGAAAGGCGCTTAAAATCAATGCTTTTCTGGGACGTCAACAACGGTATTGCCCGAAGAAGCTGGGCGCGAAATGATGAGGCTATTTTCGCAATAAAAAGAGCCATGAAAGAAAATCCGGAATTGAAAATAACTTTACCAAACAGTGTTGACGAGAAGTTACTTTGAATTTAACAAAGATTTGATTTTAACCTGTTTTTAAAGGTATTTAATGTTAAATAGTTAGGAGTTTTGCGCTTTAAGTTGTTTATTAATTTTCTCTAGTAACTAAAAATTAGTTGTTCAATAAAATCTAAATGTTATGAAAAGTATCATCCTCCCTGTAATAGCACTTTTGCTGTTTGCTTCTTGTAGCAGCGTACGTGTTGCGTCAGACTATGACACCAAAGTGAATTTTAACCAATATACGACCTATGCTTTCTTCAAACCGGGTATTGACAAAGCAGAAATTTCAGACCTGGACAAACGAAGAATTCTAAGGGCCATCGATAACGAAATGAGCACAAAAGGCATGCAAAAATCAGAAACACCCGATGTGATGATTAGCTTTTTTACCAAAGCCAAGGAACGTGTTGATGTTTACCAAAACCATTATGGATGGGGACATCCATGGGGTTGGGGATGGGGTCATCCCTGGGGTGGCACTTCCGTTTCAAGAACCACTGAAGGCACACTTTATATTGATGTGATTGATGCCAAAACCAACGAACTTGTTTGGCAGGGCATCGGTACTGCACCCTTGGCAAGGGATATGGAAAAGAAAGAAGCAAGGATTAATGAGATCGTACAAAAGATTTTGGAGCGGTATCCACCCAAGTAAATCTTTATAAAACTAAGATTAAAGTCCCCTGAATCAGGGGATTTTTTTATTCCTTAAACTCAAGAACGTCTTTGGAGTTAAACCCGATAGTTATCCGTTCATCTACATGGTTGTGTTTGGTGACTACGGTGAGGTGCTCGCCATTGTCAAGTCTCAAAAAGAGTTGAGTGTCTGAACCCATAAATGTCTTTTTCAATACAGTGGCATGGGTTACATAATCACATTCATCATTGATGGTAATATTTTCATTCCTTATGGCGTGACAGCAATCGGTTTTGAGCGGGCACTCAAACGCTGATTGTATTTCTTTGCTAAGCTGAATGGTACTTCCAAAAAGGGATGCCACATAGACCGAACTGGGTTTGGAATATAAATTGGCAGCAGCATCTTTTTGAACCAGCTTGCCGTTTTGAAGTATTAAAATTTCATCTGCCACCGCAAGGGCATCCTGAGTATCGTGTGTCACAAAAATAGCAGTCACCCCGGACTTTTTTACAATGTCAAAAACTTCATTGCGCAACTGGGCACGCAACATAGCATCCAGATTACTAAAAGGCTCATCCAAAATCAACAACGCCGGGTTGGGAGCCAATGCTCTTGCCAAAGCCACACGTTGTTGTTGACCTCCCGAAAGTTGATGGGGATAACGGTCTTTCAATTCAAATAAGCCAACTAATTCCAGGACTTCATTTGCTCGTTGCTCTTTGTTTTTAAGTTTAGATATTCCATACATCACATTTTCCACCAGCTTCAAATGCGGAAACAAGGCATATTCCTGAAAGACAAAACCTATGTTGCGCTTTTCGGGTGAAACAATTTTATGAATGGAAGAGACTTGTTTATCGTTGATCTCAATGGTACCATTATCAGGGGATTCAAGACCAGCAATGAGCCTGATTAAAGTGGTTTTTCCGCTACCGCTCTCCCCCACTATGGCATAAACGTCACCGTCCTTCAAACTAAAAGAAACATCTTTAAGTGCAAAGGTTTTTCCTTTGTCAAAACTTTTGGAAAGTGAAGTGACTTTTAACATAGTTATTTTCTTACTAATAATTTATTCAAGAATATCACCGGAATGGCGGCTGTAAAGATAATAAATAACGACGGAATCGCCGCCTCCATCACACGCTCGTCACTGGCGTATTCAAAAGCCCTTACGGCCAGCGTATTTACCTGAAAGGGTTTTAAAATGAGGGTGAGTGGCAATTCCTTCAAAACATCCACAAAAACCAATATAAAAGCACTGAGCATTCCGGTTTTGATGAGCGGGTATTCTATCTTAAAAAAGGTTTTGAAGTTGCCCACCCCCAAGGTTTTTGATGCATCGGGAATGGAATTGCTCACTTTCAAAGTCGTGGATTCTATGGGGTTATATGCCACTGCTAAAAACCTTACGGCATAGGCATAAACCAGCGCAAACAGGGTTCCGTGAATGATAAAACCAGTCGTGTTTCCTGAAATGGATGCATACACATCCATCAGCCACCTGTCCAAAGCCAGTGTGGGAATCATTACCCCAATCGCCACAACGGCACCGGGTATTGCATAGCCCAAAACTCCAAGCCTTGAGAGGTTTTTAATAAACCCTATGCGGTTCCATTTTGCCGAAAAAATAAGCAAGGTGGCCAAAACAACAGTCACAGTCGCCGTTAAAAATGCTATACCAAATGTTTGCAACGAAAGCATTAAAAAAGAATAATCAAACACTGAACTGTAAGTCAAAACCGCCCAATAAATCAGTTGTGCCACCGGAATAAAAAAACCAAAAAGCACCGGGGTGATGACAATACAAAAGATGAAGAACTGTTTTCTTTTTGAGGTGGTTTTACGGTAAATGCGCTCGGTATTGGTGCGTTCATTGCTGTATTGGATTTTCCTGCGTTGCCACTTTTCGAAAAGAATCAAAGCAAAAACCAAAACCAGCAACAAGGCCGAAAGATAAATTGCGGTTTCAGGCTCTTCCAGTGAAAACCACGATCTGAAAATTCCGGTGGTAAATGTGTGGACTCCAAAATATTGTGCCGCTCCATAATCATTGAGAACTTCCATCAATACCAAAATCATCCCGGCAATAATAGCCGGCCTAGCGAGTGGTAAAATCAATTTAAAAAATGTGCGAAACTCCCCCACCCCAAGCATTCTTGAAGCCTCCAGCAGGTTGTTTGCCTGATTGAGGAAAAAAGCACGGGTACTCACATACACATATGGGAAAAGTGAGATACTCAACACAAAAGCCAACCCAAAACGATTCATAATATCGATGCGGGTGAATTCCATGCCAAAATACCGCTGAATCAATTCAAGGCTTCCGCCGTAATCAAAGGCACCTGCATAGGCATAAGCAACAATATAGGATGGAATAGCAAGTGGCAGTATGAGCAGCCATTCCAGTTGTTTTCTGAAAGGAAATTCATATCTGGAAACCAGCCAGGACGTGGTCACGCCAAAAAGCAGCACCAGTATGCTACAAACAATTAAAAGATAAACAGAATTGGAAACATACTGCGCAAGAAGATTTTTGACAATATGCACCCAAGATTCCCCGGGTCCTTCAAAGAGTTCAAAAATTATGGTGAGTACAGGCAGGGCAATTAACAACACCACAAAAAGTGTAATCAATGACCAGCGGTTGCTATCCCTTTTCAGGCGAAGCAAGCGGTTTTTTATGGAAAATATTTCGTTATCTCCAGCCTCCTTCATCAAATAGAATTACAGCATTTTTGTTGTTTTCACCCAATAGTGATAAGTTCATGGTGTCTTCCCTGAAATCACCCCAACGCTTTAAGGTTTCAGAAACCTCAACATTGTTGTTTATAGGATATTCATAATTGGAAAGTGCAAAAACGCTTTGGGCTTCTTCAGAAACCAAAAATTCAAGAAACTTTATGGCGTTTTCTTTGTTGGGTGCATATTTTGCAACCCCTGCCCCGCTCACATTGATGTGGGTTCCGGTGGTTTCCTGATTGGGGAAGAAAAGCCCAATGGATTGGGTAACCTGAACCTCTTCCGGATTGCTTGAGTTTTCCATCAGGCCAATGTAATAGGTATTTACAATTGCCAAATCGCCTTCACCTGCGGCCACTGCTTTTACCTGATCCCTGTCATTCCCTCTGGGGGTTCTGGCCATATTCTTTACAATCCCGGCCACCCATTCTTTGGCATACTCCTCTCCGTGGTTTGCAATAATAGAAGCCAAAAGTGACTGATTGTAAATATTACCTGAGGAGCGAATGACTAATTTATTATGCCATTTTTCATCGGTTAAGGCTTCAAATGTGGAAAGTTCTTCCGGGTTTACCCTGTCTTTCGCGTAAGCGATAACACGTGCGCGCTTAGTAACGGCAAACCACTGGTTGTCTTTGTCCTTTAAATGGGCAGGAACTATGGAGTCTAAAATTTTTGAAGAAATGGGTTGTAATAAATCAGATGTTTTAGCCCTGTGCAATCTTCCGGCATCAACGGTAATCAAAACATCTGCGGGAGAGTTGCGGCCTTCAAGGCTCATTTTTTGTATCAGTTCATCTGCACTTGCATTGATGACGTTGACCTTGATTCCGGTTTTTTCTTCAAATAGCTTGAACAATTCCTGATCAGATTCATAATGACGGTGGGTATAAACATTCAACACATCACCTTTTTGAGTTTGGTTTTTACACGAAAACAAACTCAATACAAGTAGAACTAAAACTATATTTTTCATCCTTTTTAAAACTTTTAAAATAGAGTGCAAATATAGTTATTTAGAATTGTTTTAAATAGCATTCTTGTTAAATCTTGACCACTTTATGAAGATTAATTTAGCTTTCCAAGGGCTTCAAAAAGCTCCTTTTCCTTATCACCGGCAATGGCTCCCCTGTTTGTATATACAATTTTTCCGGTTTTATCAATGACATAGAAGGAAGGAAAAGAACGAATGTCATAGTCCTTGTCAAACTGTGAGTTACCCAATAACACCTTGTATGCTATTTGATGTTCTGTGATGGCTTCTTTGGTTTCTTCCAAATCATAATCAAAATTGACGGTAATGACTTTGAGTTTATTGCCAAATTCACTTTCAATCTGTTTTACTTTTGGTATGGAAGCAATGCAATGGTCACAACTTGAAACCCAGGCTTCAACAAATAAATTTTGACCTTTAAAATCTGAAAGGGAGACCTGTTTTCCCTCCACATCCTGAAGTGTCCAGTCTTTAGCTTGCGAATTCAATAGTGGTTCTGCCCTGATTCCAAAAACAGAAGACACATATCCTTCTTTTTCATCATGAGTGAAGGTTTCTTCCGTAACTTCAATATCAAATTGAATATTGCTGTATTTAAAAAGCCGGGTCTGCCCTGTGAGGTTTCCATCATTGTCAAATGTGGGGTTTAAAGCCAGTTTGACCGGTTTTTTTGTATTGGAATCTATCCAAATAACCCTGTTGCCCAATTCATAACCAAAAACGGTTTTGTCCCCAAGTTGGCTTTCGCTTAAAAAAGAATAGGAGTTTTTATTCTCTTCAAGAATTTCAGCAACGGTTATCAGGTTATCCTCATCCTGAGTGTAGGCCTCCAGATATCGCGGAATGGAGCGGTCATTGCCATAGTCAAAAACAGTAATGCGTTGTTTATGATCCTCAACCACAGCCAGCGATGCCAGCTTGTAATAGATTTGGGTTACCTCATCCATTTCCTTATAAAAAAAATAATTGAGGTGTGGCTCATAAGTTGCTTTTTGGATTTTGTAAGTATGATTGACAACGCGTTGGTTTCCGAAGGTAATCTGGGCGTCAAAACGCAATGTTTGTGCTTCTTTAAGACTTATCAAAGCTAGTTCGTAAACTTCCTCAGGGGAATGGTTTTTTGTGGCTTCAGCGCAGGAAAAGTTGAAAAGTAAAAATACCAGTAGTAGTGCAATCTTATTCATAACAGCAATTTTTACAAATATACTATTATTAAATATTTTAGGATTTAAGTGCTGAAGGCTACTATTATTTCTTGAAAATGAAATAGACAGCCAATACCAGAAACACAAAACCAATAAAGTGATTCCACCTGAAGGTTTCGTTTTTAAATGCGATTAACGTAAATCCAACAAACACAACCAAAGTGATGACTTCTTGAAGCACTTTTAATTGTACAAGAGAAAATGGCCCTCCATAACCCTGAAACCCAATGCGGTTTGCAGGCACCTGAAACATATACTCAAACAGGGCAATACCCCAACTGATTAATATAATTGAGATGAGTCCCAACTTGTTAAACCACTTCCAATCTGCAAATTTTAAATGACCATACCAGGCCAGTGTCATAAACACGTTGGAGACAATCAATAAACCGATGGTGAGCAGTGCTTTCATAGCTGAAAAATTTAGCAAATGAAGTAAATTTTTCAATAGGTTGATGAAATTCAGGAATAAAAAAAGGGGCAAAATGCCCCCTTTTTCCTTTTAAAAAATTAAGTCTATTTTGACTCCATATCTTTTTCCCTAATCGCTCTAAACTCAGAATTCTCACTCCACTTAGGCCAGTCCTGACTGTTTGCAATCTTTACACCCAGTCTGAAATAAAACTCGGCATCCTGTGCTATACTTCCCATATTCCAGGTTTCAGGGTTAAACTCATCCCCCGGTTTGTGATAGTATTTTTGATTGTACTCTGCACGAAGTCTTTCACCTTTTTCTTTTCCGCCATCAACAAGGTCTGCTCCACCACTAGCATACATAGCTGGAATTCCCACTTTAGCCAGACTAAAGTGATCTGAACGATAGTAGAATCCTTTTTCAGGCTCTTGATCAGGTAAGATATACCTGTCTTGAGAAGCTACAATTTCCTCTGCCCAGTCTGCTAGATCATTCTGGTGATGACCTACAACCAGAACATCTTTTGTTGGTCCAAAAGGGAAAACGGCATCTACGTTCAAATTGGCAACAGTTTTATTTGTTGGGAACACAGGGTTTGCAGCATAATATGCAGAACCCAATAGTCCTTGTTCCTCTGCAGTTACAAACAAGAAAACCATAGATCTTTCAAGGGGTTCATCACGTTCTTTTACAGCTCTTGCAATTTCAAGAAGCATCGCTGTTCCGGTGGCATTGTCAACTGCTCCGTTGTAAATGGTGCTGCTGTCATTAGGGTCTTCACCTCCCAGGTGATCCCAGTGTGCTGTATAAATGATGTATTCATCAGGTCTTACTGAGCCTTCTATAATGCCTATCACGTTTGGCGAAGTGCCACGCTCAAACGTGTTTTTCATAGTTACACTGGTTTTAATACCAAGTGGCACAGGCTTAAAATCAGCAGCCATAGCACGCTCCAGCAGCTCATCCTTATTTTTTCCGGCTCCATCAAAAAGTTGTTTGGCAACATCAGATGTAATCCAACCCTGTAGTGGCGCATATTCAACTGAACCTTCCGGCAGGTCCAATTGCATTTTTGAGCCTGACCAAGAACCTTGCACAACTCCCCAGGGATAACCTGCTGCAGCATCTTCATGTATAATTATAACTCCTGCAGCTCCTTGTCTGGCTGCCTCTTCATATTTGTAAGTCCATCGACCATAATAGGTCATAGCGTTTCCGGTAAACATATTTTCATCCTGAAGGTAATAACCGGGGTCATTTACCATAACTACGGCGATTTTTCCGGTCATATCAATGCCTTCATAATCGTTCCAGCCATATTCAGGAGCAACAATTCCAAATCCGCAAAACACAAATTCGGCATTTTCAACTTTTACTTCTTCCTGGATAAGTTGAGAAAAAACCACATAATCTTCCCCTCTATTTAGTGTAAGCGGACTTTTACCACCCGTAACAGAAATTTGCTCATCAGGCACAGAGTTAACCGTGATTAAAGCGACATCCTGAAGATAAGAGCCGTTGTTTCCGGGGGCCACACCAATTTCTTGTAGTTCTTTTTCCAAATATGCAACTGTGAGTTCTTCACCAATAGTCATCGGCATTCTGCCCATATAGGCATCTGAGGCTAATTCTTTAATGTGTCTTTCAAGATGCTCGACACTTACATCCCATTCTTGTGAAACTTCTTTTTCTTCTGCAGAATCTTTGCAGGAAATAAAAATAAATAAAACTGAAAATACAGTTAAAAATGTTAGTTTGTTCATTGTCTTTGGTTTTTTAATAGGCGTAAAGATAGTTAATTGAATACTTATAGTTTAATAATTTAAAAGTTCTTCAAGTTTTGTTTTTACCTTTTCCGTACTCGGAATCATGGTTTGTTCCAAAGTGGAATTCAACGGAATGGCCGGCATATTTTCTGAACCAATTGTCATCACCGGGGCGTCCAGGTACCGAAAACATTCCTCCTGGATTTTACCCGCAAGTGCTCTGGCAAAACTGTTATTGGAAGGTTCTTCTGTCACCACCAGACACTTTCCGGTTTTTTTAACCGATTTCATAATGGTTTCTTCATCCAATGGAAAAAGGGTTCGTAAATCAATGATTTCCACCCTGTCACGCAGACCTTGTGTAGCGTTCATCGCCCAGTGGACACCCATTCCATAAGAAACAATCGTAGCGGTTTCCACATCTTCCTGTTTCCAGATTTCCTGTAACAACCACGCTTTCCCAAATGGCAACACATAATCCTCAGCAGGCTCTACGGAAGTGGCTCCTTTAGTTCCCGGGACTTTACTCCAGTACAAGCCTTTATGTTCTAAAATCACCACCGGATTGGGGTCATAATAAGCCGCTTTTATCAATCCTTTTAAATCGGCTCCGTTGCTGGGGTAGGCAATTTTTATACCCCTGATGTTTGTCACTATGCTTTCTACCGAAGATGAATGGTAGGGCCCTCCACTTCCGTAAGCACCAATGGGCACGCGCAGTATCATCGACACCGGCCATTTACCGTTGGAGAGGTAGCAACTGCGGCTCACTTCAGTAAATAACTGATTCAGCCCCGGCCAGATATAGTCGGCAAACTGAACTTCAACGATGGGTTTTAAGCCCACAGCACTCATTCCCACAGTAGAACCAACGATAAACGCTTCCTGTATGGGGGTATTAAACACCCGGTTGTCACCAAATTTTTGTGCCAATGTAGCCGCTTCGCGAAAAACACCGCCCAAACGTCCACCCACATCCTGACCGTAAAGCAGGCATTCTTTGTGTTTCCTCATTAACTCTTCAATCCCGAAAAGTGCGCAATCCACCATTACCACTTTTTCAGCACCTTCGGGGGTTCTTGTTCCGGTTTCTTCAGTAATGGGTGTGGGTGCAAAATCGTGTGTAAATAAATCTTCGGGTTTTGGGTCTTCGGCTTTTAGGGCTACTTCAAAGTCTTCCCTAACCTCCGCGTAGGCGGAGGTCTCGATGTCTTTCACCTCTTTTTCACTAAACCCATTTTCCAACAATTGCTTTCTAATCTTCGGATAAGGATCACGCGATCGCGCCTCCTCCAAATCATCACGGTACCACTCCATTCTCACACCCGATGTATGGTGATTCAACAAAGGCACTTTAGCATGTACCAAAAAAGGCCTTCTTTCTTTTCGGATGGTTTCAATAACCTTTTGAACTTCGCTATAGCTTTCGAGAAAATCGGTTCCATCAATAGAAATGGCTTCGAGACCATGGAAACCTTTGGCATATTCAAAAGCATCCTGAGCGCGGGTTTCTGCAGCATTTGCCGAAATGTCCCAGCCGTTGTCCTGAACTAAATATAAAATTGGCAACTGTTTTAAAGCTGCCATTTGAAAGGCCTCGGCGATTTCACCTTCGGTTACTGAAGCGTCGCCTAAAGAGCAAACGACTATTGGATTCCCGCGAAGGCGGGAATCTCGTCCTTCAGACTCCGGAAACAAAAACCCATACCGCTCTTCTTCATTAAAGAGATTACCGCCTTCGCGGTAATGCATACCCAAAGCCGCACCCGTAGCAGGAATCGCCTGCATCCCGGTAGCACTACTCTGGTGGGGTACTTTAGGCTTATCATCATCCCGCAAACTGGGATGCGAATAATAAGTCCGTCCGCCTGAAAAAGGGTCGTCTTTTTTGGCGAGTAATTGCAGCATTAAATCCTTTGGCGTACAGCCAAAACTCAGGAGCATAGAGTCATCACGGTAGTATGGATAAGCATAATCCTGCGGCAACAATTGCATTCCCACAGCGGTTTGTATGACTTCGTGCCCGCGGGAAGTGGCGTGAACATATTTGGAAACCACTTTAAAATTTTCTTCATACAGCTCTGCCATGGCTTTGGCGGTGCAGACGTTTTTGAAGGCTTTTTTTAAAACTTCTTTGGAGATATTGTGGGTCATTCTATTTTATTTTTCTCACGCAAAATCACAAAACGCAAAATTTTCTCTGCGGCTCAGGATCTTTGCGAGAAATTAAATTTCTTTATATTTAATACCTAAAAATAGGGTCTTCAAAGTTACGCTTTTGAAGTCTATAAATCAAAACCTCAGAAATAGATTTATTCAAAATTGAAACTTTCATTCATTGATTTTATTTAACTGAAAACATCCCTTTTGCAAACTGTCCTAAATGAAATATTTCAGCGGGAAAACCTAAATTTCCTAAACCACAAACCCCTCCACGGTGGTGACATCAACGATGTATTTTTAGTGGAAACCAATAAAGGCAAATTTGTCATTAAGCTGAACGATGCAACCCGTTTCCCAAAAATGTTTGAAGCCGAATCCTTGGGGCTTCAACTGCTGAAAACTTCCAACACCTTCAGGATTCCTGAGGTCATTGCATTTGGCGAAACCGAAGAGCAATCTTATTTGTTATTGGAATACATCGCCCCGGGAAATAAAAACACCAGCTTCAACAACACATTCGGTCATCAACTTGCACAACTCCACCAAAATACCGCCGATTCATTTGGCCTCGACCACGACAACTACATCGGCAGCCTGCCGCAGTACAATTTATGCGAGATTCAAAACGCTTCTCAATTCTATATTGAAAAACGTTTGGAGCCACAATTTGAACTGGCAACAAAAAAAGGATTTACTTTCAATAATCTGTCTTCCTTTTACAAAAACTGCACTGCTGAAATCCCGGAAGAAAAGCCGGCACTCACCCACGGCGATTTGTGGAACGGCAACTATCTGACGGATGAAAACGGCAACCCCTGCCTGATTGATCCGGCGGTGAGTTACGCTTCACGCGAAATGGACCTCGCGATGATGCACCTCTTCGGCGGATTTCCATATCAGATTTTTGAAACCTACCACGAAACTTTTCCCTTAAATCCCGGTTGGAAAAACCGCCTCGACCTGTGGCAACTCTACTACCTGCTGGTGCACCTCAACCTTTTCGGAAGCGGATACTCCCACCAAGTAAACACCATTCTAAAGAAGTATTCCTGAATAATTTTGCTATTTTTGTTATAAATACCGGTGGATGAGCGGAGCCGAAACCACCATTTTAGAAAAAACCTGAAACAAGAAACCCGAAACAAGAAACCCAATGACAGCATACATCTTCCCCGGCCAAAGCGCCCAATTCACCGGAATGGGCAAAGACCTTTACGACAACTCAGAAATCGCAAAAAAACGCTTTCAGCAAGCCAACGAAATCCTGGGCTTTGACATCACCAAAATTATGTTTGAAGGCACAGCCGAAGAGCTCAAAGAAACCAAAGTCACCCAACCTGCTATCTTTTTACATTCAGTAATTCTTGCTGAAGTGCTGGGAGATTCCTTTCAACCTGATATGGTGGCAGGACACTCACTGGGCGAATTCTCGGCTTTAGTGGCCAACAAATGTTTAAAGTTTGAAGACGCTTTACTGTTGGTTTCCAAACGCGCTCAGGCCATGCAAAAAGCCTGCGAAATGCAACCCTCTACCATGGCTGCAGTTTTAGGACTGGATGACCATATCGTGGAAGCCGTTTGCGCCGATGTGGACGGTGTGGTGGTCGCGGCCAACTACAATTGCCCCGGGCAATTAGTAATTTCGGGCGAAGTAAAAGCCGTGGAAGAAGCCTGCGAACGATTGAAAGAACGCGGTGCCAGAAGGGCATTGATACTTCCTGTAGGCGGTGCCTTCCACTCCCCTTTGATGGAACCTGCCCGTGAAGAACTCGCCAAAGCCATAGAAAACACACCTTTTGCAACGCCTATGTGCCCGGTCTATCAAAATGTGACTACCTTTGCCGTTACTGGACCCGAGAAAATCAAGGAAAACCTCATCTTCCAGCTCACAGCCCCGGTAAAATGGACCCAAAGCGTGCAAAATATGGTAGCTGACGGCGCCACCAAATTCATCGAAGTCGGCCCCGGGAACGTGTTGCAGGGACTGGTCAACAAAATCCACAAGGATGCTGTGACGGAGGCTGCTAAGGTAGAGTAGAAATAAGGTACCATGACCTATCACACCTTTGCCCCTTCAGAAGCATTAAGTGCTTTTATCAAATGTTATTGGACATTGGAAAGCAGCGGTGCACCTGTGGAAAAGCAACGCATTGTCCCGGACGGTTGTATGGAAATGATTTTTCATTACGACGTTTGTACCGGCAATATATGGATGAGAGCAACAGTATCGTGCAGCCCCGTTGTTTTGTTTTCGGGCAAATCACCCATTCACTGGATATTGAACCCACCGGTGAAACAGGCATTTTTGCCGTAAGGTTTTATCCTTTCGGGTTTGAACCCTTTTCGACTGTTACCATGAGTTTACTGGCAAACAAAGCCACCCCGCTAAATGAGATTTTTGGAGAAGCCGGAAGCCAACTCGAAAAAGAAGTGCTTAGTGCCGCTACAAAAGAGGAACGCATTGACCTGTCTGAGCGATTTTTTCTAAAGTTGCTTTCAGAACAGCATACCGTTCAGCGCACAGTAGCCTTGTGTGTGGATGCCATGTTAAAAGTAAACGGCAGCCTTTCCGTTAAGGAAATCAGCAACCGTTTGGACATTAACAGGCGCCAACTGGAGCGGTTGTTTTCAGACAAAATAGGTCTTAGCCCAAAGCAGCTTTCAAAAATTGTGCGCTTACAATCGGCTTTAAAATTGATGTTGAACGAGGAAAACACCCGGCTTACCTCAGTAGCTTATGACACCGATTATTATGACCAGGCACATTTCAATAAGGATTTTAAAGAGTTTACCGGATTAACCCCTAAAAAATTCTTCAGTGAAAACCTGAAAATGTCAGGCTTGTTTTATGGCGAAAATTAATTGTATTCAGCATACTGAAACCTATTTTAGTCCCAATTTCGTACCCAAAAAGAATAAAATATTTAATTAAAAATTTACTTGTTTAAAAAAGACGGATTTCAAAAACGGCCTAAGAAAAATGACCGTTAAGAATTTTGGAAAATCTGCCGTTAAGCATTTTCTTCTGTTTGAGCCATACAAATTGCTTTTAACATTAAAGATTAGCAGAGGAACAAAAAACATAATATTTAGAAGTCTAAATATTAAGGCGAGTTAAGAAAATGTAGGCTGATTTTGTAAAATTTAGGTCATTTTTCTTCAGCCTAGACTTTTTTGGTTCTTTTTTGGGTGATGCAAAAAAGAACAATCGAAATTTTAAGACGTAATTCATCTCAAACCTATTCTTAAGAATAACACTACAAACAATTAAAGTTGTCGCACTTTTACAATTTTACTTTCATATCTTTCCCCAACTTTGCCTGTATAACCAAAAAACAAAACCTGATGAACAAGCGATTTTTACCTTTTGTCCTCCTTGGATTAGTTGTTATCGTTACCGCAGCCGGAAATAAATCAGAAACAACTGAACGCAACTTACAGAACGAGTGGCTCATTGGAACCTGGGAAAATAAAACCCCACGGGGAATTATTTTTGAAACCTGGAAAAAAACCTCTGACAAGCAGTATGATGCCAAAAGTTATGTGATACGCGAAAAAGACACTATGGTATTTGAATCCATCACTTTAAAGGTATCCGGCGATGAAATCCACTACATCCCTGCTGTGAAAAATCAAAATGACGGCCTGCCGGTTGTCTTCAAGGCAACCACCTATACAGAAACCGAAATGATATTTGAAAACCCCGAACACGACTTTCCACAGGTGATTTCATACAACCGCATCACGTCCGATTCGCTGGTGGCAAAAATCTCAGGAACCAAAAACGGACAGGAACGCTCCCAAAGCTTCCCGATGAAAAAAATAAAATAAGCCCCTTCAATTTATTATTGGGAGAAGGATTTTAAGAAATTTGGGAGTAATATTTTATATTAGGGAAAGTACAGGCGTAAAATCTTACGCCTACTCCACATTATTTGATCCTAAATAAAGAATATTGAATCAATTAAATTCTGTAAAAATCCGCCCAATCCCTGCCTGACCCAGGCTGTTGCAGGAGATCCATCTAAATCTTACGTCTAAAATCTAATGTCTAACGTCTCACATCTACTCCTTATAAACCACCCCATCCTTCATCACAAACACTACCTCTTCAACGGTATTGATATTCTGTGTGGGGTCATCGTTGGTGGCAATAATATCTGCCAGATAACCGGCAGCAATTACTCCCAGCTTGCCTTTCATATCCAGTAAATCGGCATTGACAATGGTGGCTGACTGTATCGCTTTCATTGCCGGCATACCGGCTCCAGTCATATAGATAAACTCCTTGGCGTTTTCACCGTGCGGAAACACACCGGCATCGGTGCCAAAAGCGATGGGTACGCCTGCTTTATAGGCTCTCCCAAAAGTATCCTGGATTTGTGGCCCAATCGCCAACGCCTTAGGCACAATAATCTCCGGGTAAAAATTGGGGATTGTAGCCTGCTGAGCCACATACTTCCCTGCGGAAATGGTGGGCACATAATAGGTATTGTGTTTTTTCATAAGGGCCATCGTGGCTTCGCTCATTTCGGTACCGTGCTCTATGGTTTTTACCCCGGCTTTGATGGCGCGTTGCATCCCCTCATCACCGTGGGCGTGGGCGGCTACTTTCATACCGTAATCTTTGGCCACTTCAACGATGGCAGCGATTTCATCCTCAAAAAACTGCGGATTCGACCCGCTTTTGGCCATACTCAATACCCCTCCGGTAGCAGTGATTTTAATCCAGTCTGCGCCATTTTTGTAGCGTTGACGCACGGCTTTTCTAGCATCTTCAATGCTGTTGATTACCCCTTCTATAGGGCCGGGGTCGCCCATTAGCTCTCTATTTATACCGTTAGTGGGGTCTGCATGCCCCCCTGTGGTAGCTATGGATTTTTCTGAAGTAAAAATTCGTGGGCCGGCCACTGTTCCTCTGTTAATAGCGTTTCGTAAAGACACATTGACTCCGCTGCCTCCCAAGTCTCTTACAGTGGTAAACCCGGCCATTAAAGTGCGGCGGGCAATGTCCTGGGCATTAAAAGCCACATCGGCTTCGTTGAGTGTAAAAGACTCCAGGTATTTTGTGGGGCCCGGGTCGCCTTCAATATGCACATGCATATCAATCCAGCCGGGCATCACGGTTTTGGACTTTAAGTCAATGACTTTGTCAGTAGCAGTTGACGGATTTACATAACCGTCCTGAACATTGACAATGGTATTTCCCGAAACCACAATGGTTTTTTCAGTAAGCACCCTTCCGTTTTGGGTGTCAATCAATTTACCGCAGTGGATATAGGTGTTTTGGGAAAAGGCAATAGTAGTAAAGAAAATAAGACTGAGTGTGATTAGTTTTTTCATATTTATCTTGGGTTTGAGAAAAGATAAAATTAAGATTTTTTTGAATAGGATTGTAGTTCTGTATTGATAGCTTATTTATAAAAGGCTGGAAAAGCATCAGGAGATGATGATAGTTTTTTGGAAGATTGATTTAAATTGTGTTGCTCCGAAGTGAGGACACTTCGGAGAGCGGGTCTGTCATCAACACATTGAAACATTACCTCAAATACTGCAACTCCGGAAAATCTTCCTTTTTATAATATGGCGGGAAAAATCTACCAAAACCTCCTGTTAAGTTTTTTAAATAAAAGGAATCTATAGTGCGTTGATATGACTCAATGGGTATTTTATTTATACTCCCTCTTCTAAAATAATGACTCATGGAATCGTGAACAGGCAGATTTAAAAACATAGTAGAACCAGAACGTTTTGGATTTTTAGCATTGTAAACTACAATGTAATTTCTGCCAAGTATTGGGCTAGCATCTTTAAAGGTAGCAAAAGATGTAGCACTCTTGTACTTTTGATTATTGCTCACAAAAAAATATCTCGCATGACTTCCACCTCGGCCGCCTGTACCCCATTCATAATAATTACCAACCGTAATTTGCATATTTGAAAACTCAGAGAATTGTTTTGTTTTTATAAGATACATAGTAATAAGGTTAAAAACAAAAACAAAAAAAAGGAATATCAGAAAATATTCTACTATCTTTTTAAGGATTTTCATGTTTAGTAAAATTATTGATGTTAAAGTTTTTGAATTATAAAAGTCCAATATATATTCCCTGTTGCTTCTATAACTAGAAGGAATAAAATTAATAATTTGTTTTAAATTCAAAGTAAAGGCAAAATCTCATGACTTTTGAGCGCACCTTCCACTTCAAAAAAGCCATAAGATTTGACTAAAAACAACAATTTTAATAAACTTAATTATTATAAACCTAACCTCTTAAATCAAAAAAATTACTCCAAATCCTCAACCTTCCTCACCCTTTGCTCCCAATCCCACGCAGAACGTAAGGCCTCTTCCAAATCACGCTTAGATTTCCAGCCCAGCTCCTTATTGGCAAGGGTGGTGTCTGCATAAACGGCGATCACATCCCCGGGGCGGCGGTCCACCACCTGGTAGTTTAAGGGTTTTCCGGTCACAGTTTCAAAAGCCTGTATCACTTCAAACACTGAAGAACCTTTTCCGGTACCCACATTAAAGACTTCAAAGGATTCTTTGTTTTTGTTTTCGAGTAATCGTTGCAGTGCCACCACATGAGCTTCAGCCAGGTCCATCACGTGGATGTAATCCCTGATACAGCTACCGTCCTCAGTTGGGTAATCGTTTCCAAAAACGGAAAGTTGCTCACGCAACCCAATAGCAGTTTGCGTAATAAACGGCACCAGATTTTGTGGCACTCCCAGTGGCAACTCTCCAATTTCAGTAGATTCATGAGCACCAATGGGATTAAAATAACGTAAAGCAATCGCTTTTAAATCAGAAATTTTGGTGGTGTCAAAAATGATTTCCTCACTGATTTGTTTGGTGTTTCCGTAAGGCGAATTGGCAACTTTAATGGGGGCATTTTCGGTGATGGGCAAACTGTCGGGCTCGCCATAGACGGTACAGGACGAACTGAAAATCAGGTTTTGGATCTTGTGGGCATTGCATTCCTGAAGCAGGTAAACCAAAGTATGAATGTTGTTTTCATAATACAACAAAGGGTTTTCCACACTCTCCCCCACTGCTTTGGAAGCGGCAAAATGAATGATGCCGTCAATGTCTTTGTGGGCTTTGAAGTAGTTGTGCACCTCTTCTTTCTCACGCAAATCCAGATATTTAAACTGGGGCGTGGTGCCGGTAATATGAGCAATCCCTTCCAAAACATCAATGGACGAATTGGACATATTGTCCACGATCAACACCTCAAACCCGGCTTGCTGCAAGGCAACTGCCGTGTGTGAACCGATGTATCCTAAACCTCCTGTAACCAGTATTTTCATAACCCTACCCCCGCGAAGGCGGGGGTCTCGTAAATTAAAAGATTAAACATTAATTGTAACTTAAATTACTAAGATTCCCGCCTTCGCGGGAATTTGAACTCAAATTACCGAGATTCCTGCTTTCACAGGAATTCCAGTATAGTGTTCGCAATAAACCCAATCTGCTCATCATCCAACTCCGTATGCATCGGTAACGAAATAACTTCTTTGACCAATTGGTTGGTCACCGGGAAATCGGCTTCGTTGTATCGTTCATCTTTATAGGCTTTCTGGCTGTGCAACGGGATGGGATAATAAATTCCGTGTGGGATTCCTTTTTCCTGAAGATGTTTTGCTAAAGCATCACGTTTTCCGTTAGTGATTTTTAGGGTGTATTGATGAAAAACGTGACAATCACAGGTATCACAAATACCGTTGGTTTTATTGCAATCCACATTGGTTTTGGTCACAGGCGTTTCAATGGCCGGGTGGTCTTTTAATGCTGCCGTATATTTTCTTGCTGCCTCCTGACGGGCTTTGTTGTAGTTGTTGAGATTGGGCAATTTGGCACGCAACACCGCAGCTTGTATGGAATCCAAGCGTGAATTCACACCCACCACATCATGGTAGTAACGCTCATACATCCCGTGATTGACAATTCCGCGTAGTGTATGTGCAAGTTCGTCATCATTGGTAAAAATGGCGCCACCGTCACCGTAGCAACCCAGGTTTTTTGAAGGGAAAAACGAAGTGGCTCCCACATGACCAATGGTTCCTGCTTTCTTTTTGCTTCCGTTTTTAAAGGTGTAATTGGCACCAATGGCCTGGGCATTGTCCTCAATTACATAAAGATTGTGTTTTTCGGCGATAGCCATAATGGCATCCATATTGGCACATTGACCAAAAAGATGAACAGGAACTATGGCTTTGGTTTTGGGCGTAATGGCTTTTTCAAGTGCCTCAATATCAATATTAAATGTATCGGGATAAACATCCACCAAAACAGGGGTCAATTGCAAAAGAGCAATCACCTCAACAGTGGCTGCAAAGGTAAAATCGGCAGTAATGACTTCGTCGCCGGGTTTTAGTTCAAGGCCCATCATTGCAATTTGCAACGCGTCTGTCCCGTTGGCACAGGGAATCACGTGCTTCACTCCCAGATAATCTTCAAGTTCCTTTTGAAAACTGTGTACCTGGGGGCCGTTAACATAAGCGTTATTTTCAAGGACTTCGGTAATGGATTGATTGACTTGTTCTTTAATGCCTTCATATTGACCCTTCAGGTCAACCATTTGTAATTTCTTCATAGATTTTGAATAAGGTAGGACAACAAAAATAGGAAATTTCACTCCGCTAAACAATGTAATTTTATAAAGTAACGTATTTTAGCACTACAATTGAACCTATGCGTTTTTTATATTCCACATTGACGGCTGTTTTTGAACTGGTTTTACCCGTTAGCGGCTTGTTTTCGGGCAAAATGAAGCAGTTTGTCGATGGCAGGAAAACGGTGTTTCAAACCCTGAAATCACACCTTTCTGAAACTGATAAAACCATCTGGTTTCACTGTGCCTCGCTGGGCGAATATGAACAAGGACTCCCGGTGATGGAAGCGGTTAAGGAAAAATACCCGCAACACAAACTGGTGGTGACTTTTTTTTCGCCATCAGGCTATGAAAACAAGAAAAAGAGTTCGATAGGCGATGTGACGGTGTATCTTCCGTTGGACACGAAAGGAAATGTAAAGCGGTTTCTGAATCTGGTCAAGCCGGAAATTGCCGTGTTTGTGAAATATGAATTTTGGCCCAACTATTTACTCGAACTTCAGAAAAGAAGCATACCCACGTTTTTGATTTCGGGACTGTTCCGAAAAAAGCAGGTCTTTTTTAAACCCCACGGTTTTTGGATGCGTAAGGTTTTGAACACGTTTACCCATATTTTCGTTCAGGACGAAAAATCAAAACAGCTTTTGGGGTCCATTTCTATCCATCAGGTGACCGTGAGTGGCGACACCCGTTATGACCGGGTTTCCAGACAGATTGAAATTGATAACACCATCGATAGTCTTGAAGACTTTAAAGGGGACCCCTTATGTGTAGTTGCCGGAAGCACCTGGCCGGAAGATGAAGCCGTTTTAATAGATTACATCAACAGCGCAAAAAACATCAAGTTTGTCATAGCGCCCCACAACTTGAAAAGCAATGAAATTGATGATTTCGTTAAACAAATCAACAAGAAAGTTGTCAGGTTTACAGAAATAGAAGGCAAAAAACTAAATGGGTTTGATGTGTTTATTCTCGACACCATCGGGCTTTTAAAAAAGGCTTACAGCTATGCCGATGTAGCCTATGTGGGCGGCGGAATGGGAAACACCGGACTGCACAATATTTTGGAAGCGGCTACCTTTGGTGTGCCGATAGTGATTGGCAAAAACTTTGACAAATTCCCAGAGGCAAAAGCACTGCAGAGCCGGGCGGGCTTATTTTCAATTTCAGATAAAAACGAATTAAAAGTTACTTTCGACAAATTGTTGCAAGACAAAAACTTCCGTGAAAAAACAGGGATGATTAACGGGCATTTTGTTCAAAATCAGACCGGCGCAACCCATATTATTCTGAATCATTTAACTAATTTTGTGATTTTTTAATAAGTTTTCAAACTTAAAATGGTCTACTTTTACATTCTAATCAAATAAATAGTATTATGAAACAAGTTGTTTTAATGTTTGGAATCCTTGCAATCACCCTAACTGCTTTTACATCGTGCAGGGAAACCACGACCAGAGAAGTAGTTAAAGAGGTTCATATTGAAAAAGAAGAATCAAAAGGTGCCATTGAACGTGCCGGTGAAAAGATAGACAAAGAAGTCAATAAAGAAATTGACAAAGCCATTGACAAAATTGGCGATGACAATTAGTCGCACTCTTTTTTAAAAAAGTGCAGGTTTAAACTAGTGCAGGCTTAGGTTTGCACTAGTTTATTCTTTTTAGCTGGCTTTTTAATTCTTTCATTGACTCCTTGAGTTCTTTTAAAAGACTGCTTTCTTCAGTACTTTCAACCCCAAAAGTGAGCTTGCTGTTCACTAGCCACAGTTCCTGTATTTCAGAAAAATCAATTTCAACAGGCAAATAGCTTTCGTTAAACGAAATCAACCTGATTTTGTTCCGCTCCGGGATTTTCTGGATTTTTTTTACTAAAATTGAATCTGACATAACAACCACATATACACGGTTATTTATTACCTCATCAATTGAAATCAGCGCTTTCCCAATCACCCAGTCGCCGGGGCGGATGCGGGGCAACATACTGTCACCTTCCACCTGAAAGCCGCGGTATGTAGCATTTCTGAATTGAGGCAATGGCATATCAAAAGCCGGAAGTTTTTCATACCAACCGGGGTCCTGGATATTCTGTGGATAACCGGCAGCAGCTTTTTCATTTACTAGCAGGATATTGTCTGTCGCTTGAGAGTTTAGGGTGATGACTTTCGGAAAAATCTCAACATTTTCAGCCTTTTTTAAATATTTATCCTTGCTTTCGCCATACAACCACAACGGATTGATTTGAAAATGTTTCATCAATGCCACGATCACTTTTCCGGAAATTTTGGATTTTCCACGCTCAATATCTGCGGTTGTTGTTGGAATTTCAAGTAATTCCGCAAAGGCCTGTTGGGTGTAACGATGTTCCTCCCGCAGGGCTTTAAACCGGATGGCTTCAACAGGTGTTTCTGTTTTCATATTGACAAAATTTAGTGACCAAAATACTTATAATGTGGAAATATTCCAATTTTTTGCGGATATATTTCTAACTTATTAAAAAACCATGTTGACAATAAAGTTTTTGAATTTGTTAATGTTTTCAAAAAATAATAATAACTTTGCGCATTAATAACCAATTAAACCTTTTTTGAGATGAAAAAAATAGTTCTAAGTGTATTGGCTTTGGTTTTCACTTTTGCTGTAACTTCTTGCAGAGACGCTGAAAAGAAAGCTGATGAAAACATGGAAGAAGAAGTAGAGATGATTGAAGAAGCTGAGGAGATGGAAGATGAAATGATGTATGATGCTGATGACACAGCTGAGTATGAAGCTGAAGAAGCAGAAGACGCTGCTGAATAAGCCACTACTGTCTTCTAATAAATGATGCAAATTCAATTTCATCATTTTTAAAATTTAAAAAGCTCCTCAACAGGGAGTTTTTTTTGTATAATATATACAGTTACCGCCATATCTCAAATTTTGGCTTTTCATTAAAATTCCCCTCTTTAAAATTTTTGTACTTTTAGGGAAAAGCATTTTTAATGGTTTTAAATATACTTTCCTTACTCGTTTTTGCGCTTTCCGGGGCGGCGATTGTCTTTTATGTTCTTATGAAAAGACAAAAAAGAACCAAAAAAGAACCGCCTTATGACCCGCACAAAGACGACCCGATTATTCATATCAGGAACAAGCACTTTTTAGAAATTCCGGTTGAAAAGATTTTACTGGGCTATTTTATCCTTGTCTTATTTACCTATGTAAGCAGGCTTTTTTTTGGTGATTGGCTGCCCGAAATCGACCTCGCAGTGCTCTATCTTTCAGGGCTGGTGTTTTTTATTGCCATTTACAAAATGGTGATGAGCGTGAGTGTAGTCAATAAATTCAGCCCCTGGCTAATGATTTCAATGGTGCTCTCGCTGGTTATTTTTGTCTTCACCTTTTGGAATGTTTCTGAAAATTTTGCCGAGTTGCTTTCAAATACCCGTGAGTATCATCTTGCGGCACATTTGATCGGCCTATGTATGGGTCTGGGAGGTACTTTTGTTATCGACATCATGTTTTCTCATTTTATGCGGAAATACACCATTTCCAAACGAGAATCGGTGATTATGCACCTGGTGTCACAGATGATTATTCTGGGATTGTTCTTACTATTGTTGAGCGGAGCAGCCTTGGTGCTTATTGATTTGGACGCTTTTCTGAACAACCCGCGATTTATTATGAAAATGATTGCCGTTTTTGTGGTGATGATCAACGGTGCTGCATTGAACCTGTACCTCACCCCGCAAATGAAAAAGATATCGCTCAAAGAAGAAGACCGCGGCCGTTATGAAAAACTGACAAAAATTTCATTTGCCCTGGGGGCAATTTCCCTTGTTTCCTGGGTGTCGGCATTTTTACTGGCGATGTTGAAAGAACTGTTTGATATGCCATTATCAACGCTTTTGACCGGTTATATCGTTTTACTGATATTGGCAGGTGCAGGAAGCCAACTGGCAAAAGTGTATTATGAAAAGAAAGAGGAGGAAGAGGACAATTAAACTATTCTATAATGAAATATAGTTTCAGGAGGGCATTTTTTTGGCTGGGTATTTATCTTGTGTTGTGTCTTATCCCCTTGTTTATTGCCATAACAGGCCCTATTCCTGAAAAGCGTGATTTTTGGATTGAGTTTGGTGTAGCTCTGGGATTTCTGGGGCTGGCCATGTTTGCATTACAATTTATTTTTTCGGGACGTTTCGAAAAAATTGCAGCGACTTTTGGAATGGACAACGTGCACCACTTCCATAGAAAAATGGGAATCATTGCCTTTGTTTTTGTCCTGATGCACCCCATAACGCTCATTCTTGCCAACCCTGAATTTTTAAGCTATTTTGACCCGCGCATCAATGCGCCCAGGGCCGTTGCCCTTAGTTTTGCAACTGTATCCCTCATCCTCATAACGGTAACGAGTTTGTGGCGGCTTTCCTTTGGCCTCAATTATGAAAAATGGCGGCTTGTTCACGGGGTCTTAGCCCTGGCTCTTGTTTTTATTGGAACAGTTCATGTCCTTCAGGTGAGTCACTATATAAATACTCTTTGGAAACAGATTCTTCTGGCACTCTTGATGGGCGGGAGCATGTACCTGGTCATCCATACCCGAATCGTCCGACCATGGAAAAACAGAAAAAAACCTTATAAAGTCACCAACGTCCAAAAGGAAAGAGATGATAGTTGGACATTGGAACTCAAGGCCCACAACCATAAAAGAATGTCATTTGAAACGGGACAATTCGCATGGCTCACGATTAATGACAGCCCTTTCTCCATGCAACAGCACCCTTTTACCATTGCTTCAAGCGAAATGGACAACTCACTGCTGTTTACGGCAAAATCCACAGGTGATTTTACGGCTACCTGGAAAGACATTGAGGTGGGAGCAAAAGTGTTTTTAGAAGGCCCGTTTGGTTCCTTTACACCTAAAGAAAACAGGAACCTCTTCCTGATTATGGGCGGGATTGGGGTGACACCGGCAATGAGTATGTTGCGCACCTTAAAGGACAAAAAAGACAAAAGAAAAATAACATTAGTTTATGCCAACGAAAATTGGAAAAACATCACCTTTAGGGAAGAGCTGGAGGAATTAAAAACATTACTCAACCTGAAACTCATTCACATACTCAACAAGCCGGAAGATGGTTGGAAAGGAGAATCCGGCATTGTGGACTATGACCTTCTTAAAAAACACCTGCCTGAACAGCACAATGATTATATGTATTACATCTGCGGCCCGGAACCTATGATGGATGAAGCAGAAATTGCCTTAAGGGACCTGGGGGTTGACTGGCGGCATATTTATACAGAACGTTTTGATATCGTATAAGAACTATGAAAAGACAATACAAACTCCTTTATAAATCCATCAGAAACATTGCTATTATTATGGGAGTGATACTTTTGATTGTTGCTGTTTGGTTTGGGATGAGGTGAGGGGGTAATATTTACCATTCACGGATTTTTTAATGTGGGGAATAAAGCGGGAAAAAAAGGCATAAAAAAACCGCAACTATTTAATTATCAAATAATTACGGTTTAATTAAGTACTCGAGGCGGGACTTGAACCCGCACGGGCATATGCCCACAGGATTTTAAGTCCGGCGTGTCTACCAATTCCACCACTCGAGCGTGGAGAAAAAAAATCCGCTTAAAAAGCGGAAGTCAAGTCGAGCGAAAAACGGGATTCGAACCCGCGACCTCCACCTTGGCAAGGTGGCGCTCTACCAACTGAGCTATTTTCGCGATTTTAATGAACATTGCTGCTTATTCTCTCACAGCGGATGCAAATTTAAAACTTTTTTAGCAATGGCAAAGGGTTTTCAGAAAAAAGTACAGTAAAAAGTAACGCTATTTTTTTAACCGCATTTTATCCTTCCTCACCAGCATTCTTTTAATTTCATTGAGCTTCATCAAAGCCTCAACCGGCGTTAAGGTATCTATGTCTAAACCAAGAATTTCCTCTCTGATTTCTTCAAGAAGCGGGTCATCCAGATTAAAAAAACTAAGTTGTAAATCCTCCCGGGAAGCCTGTTTGATGTTATCAGTCAAAGCTTCAGATGAATGGGATTTCTCAAGTTTTCCAAGCATTTTGTTGGCGCGCTGCAAGACTTGCCTGGGCATACCGGCCATTTTGGCGACGTGAATCCCAAAACTGTGTGCAGAACCGCCCGGTGTGAGTTTTCGCAAAAACAATACATTGTCTTTTAATTCCTTTACCGAAACATTGTAGTTTTTGATGCGGTGAAAGGTTTCTGCCATTTCGTTCAGCTCGTGGTAGTGGGTGGCAAACAGGGTTTTGGGCCTTCCGGGATGCTCGTGCAAATACTCACTGATGGCCCAGGCAATGGAGATTCCGTCATAAGTGCTTGTACCCCTTCCAATTTCATCCAACAACACCAAGCTTCTTTCAGAAATATTATTTAAAATACTCGCCGTCTCATTCATTTCCACCATAAAGGTCGATTCGCCCATTGAGATGTTGTCACTGGCACCCACACGGGTGAAAATGCGATCCACACAGCCCATACGCACGGCCCTGGCAGGAACAAAACTCCCAATCTGCGCCAGTAAAACGATAAGTGCCGTTTGCCTGAGTATGGCCGATTTACCACTCATATTGGGACCGGTAATCATAATGATTTGCTGCTCGTCGCGGTCAAGGAAAACATCGTTGGCAATATAAGGCTCGTCCACCGGAAGTTGCTTTTCAATCACCGGATGGCGACCGTCTTTGATGTCTATTTCAAAACTGTCATCCAGCAAGGGACGGGTATAATTGTTTTCGGAAGCGTGTTGTGCAAAAGAGCAGAGGCAATCCAGCCGGGCAATCAGGGAAGCGTTTTGCTGCACCTGTGGAATGTATTCTGAAATGGCTTCTACCAGTTTTGAGAACAATTCCTGCTCTAGCGCCAGTATTTTTTCTTCGGCACCCAGGATTTTGTTTTCATATTCTTTGAGCTCTTCGGTGATGTAACGTTCGGCATTCACCAGGGTTTGCTTTCTGATCCAGTCTTCGGGAACCTTGTCTTTGTGGGTATTGCGCACTTCGATGTAATACCCAAACACATTGTTTGAAGCTATTTTAAGCGAAGTGATGCCGGTGCGTTTGGTTTCGCGTTCCAGCATATTGTCGAGGTATTGCTTGCCGCCTTTGGAAATGGAACGCAACTCGTCCAACGGTTCAGAAAACCCTTTGGCTATGGAATTACCTTTTAAAATATTTACCGGAGCCTCTTCATTGAGGGTCTCTTTAATTTTTTCGCGTAAGCTGTCGCAGGAATGCAATTGCTCGCCAATGATTTTGAGCGCTTCATTTTCTGAATTCAAAGCCAGTTGCTTGATGGGAACGATCGCTTCAAGCGAATTTTTCAACTGAATGATCTCCCTGGGATTGACTTTGGCGGTAGCTACTTTGGAAATCAGACGCTCCAAATCGCCAATATGCTTGATGTGCTGCTGAATTTTTTGCAATAAAGCAGGATGGTCGAGCAGAAAACTTACCACCTCGTGCCGCTCAATGATTTTGTCGCTGTTTTTAAGCGGTAAAGCCAGCCAGCGCTTGAGCAATCGACCTCCCATAGCCGAAATTGTCTTATCGATGACCTGTAACAGGGTCACCGCATTTTGAGCGGAAGAAAAGTACAACTCGAGGTTGCGAATGGTAAAACGGTCCATCCACACATAAGCATCTTCGGCAATGCGTTGCAACTGACTGATATGATTGAGTTTGTTGTGGCGGGTTTCGCTCAAATAATGCAGTACCACACCCGAAGCAATGATGCCGTGTTCCAAATGATCCACACCAAAGCCTTTTAATGATTTGGTATTAAAATGCTTGTTGAGCGTTTCAACGGCATAATCTTCCTGAAACACCCAGTCCTCCAGGTAAAACAAATGAAAATCAGTGCCAAAAGCATTGAAAAAATCCTTCTTTTTCTGCTTTTGAATGAGCAGTTCACTGGGCTGGAAATTTTGCAACAGCTTGTCGATATAAGCTTCATCACCTTCAGAAGTTAAAAACTCACCGGTGGAAACATCGAGAAATGCCACTCCAATGGTTTCTTTTCCAAAATGCAGGGCTGCCAGAAAGTTGTTGCTTTTTGACTGGAGTATGTCGTCGTTAAGTGCCACGCCGGGTGTGACAAGCTCTGTAACCCCGCGTTTTACAATCGTTTTGGTTTGCTTGGGGTCTTCCAACTGGTCACAAATGGCCACACGGCAACCGGCTTTGACCAGCTTGGGCAAATAAGTATTTAAAGAATGGTGTGGAAAACCGGCGAGTTCGGTTTGGTCACCGCCGTTGTTTCTGGCTGTCAAAGTAATGTTTAAAATCCTTGCAGCACGCACGGCATCCTCCCCGAAAGTTTCATAAAAATCCCCCACGCGAAAAAGCAACAAAGCATCAGGATACTTGGCCTTGATGGTGTTGTACTGCTTCATTAAAGGGGTTTCTTTCTTTGCCATGTTTACATCTTTCTGTAACAAGCTAAGGTAAAAAATCGCTTCGGGTTTTGGAAATTGCATTCCCTTTTTTATGGGTATTTTATTAACAATGGTTTAATTTTGTCAGATGAAAAACCGAAAGCTAAAAAACGAAGAACTGCCCCGCTTAAGCGAAAGCGAATTTAAAAGTGCAGTGAAAATTCCTTTGATTGTCATTCTGGATAATATCCGAAGCTTGAACAATATTGGTTCTGTGTTTCGTACAGCTGATGCTTTTTTGATTGAAAAAATTTACCTCTGCGGTATTACTGCCCAACCGCCTCACAAAGACATTCATAAAACAGCACTGGGTGCTACCGAAACTGTTGATTGGGAATATGCCGAAAATACCCTTGATGTAGTACAACTGCTGAAATCTGAAAACGTAAAAGTACTGGCCATTGAACAGGCTGAAAAAGCAGCGATGCTCGATGCATTTTCCCCGGATCCTTCCCAAAAGTATGCCGTGGTATTTGGCAACGAAGTCAAAGGGGTGGCTCAGGAAGTGGTTGATGCTTCACATGCTGTTATTGAAATCCCCCAATATGGCACTAAACACTCCCTGAATATTGCCGTGAGTGCAGGTGTGGTGGTTTGGGATTTGTTTTCGAAAATGAAAGCCCCCCAACCCCCTAAAGGGGGCTTTAAGTAGGCTTTTTTATGATGTATTCTTAAGCATTTAAAAATTAATAACACGCGGATGACGCGAATTTAAAGGATTTACACTGATTGGTTTTGATTATGAAGCAATCTGCTTTAAAATTTCCAGATAGTCCTTTCGGTTTTTGACAAAATCAAGGTCTGTGATGTCGATGATTTTAATTTTGTTTTGGGGTTGTGCTTTGATAAAGTCGAGGTAGCCTTTTTGGATGGACTCCAAATAATCGGCTGAAATGGTTTGCTCATAGTCCCTGCCTCTTTTCTTGATGTTCTCGATTAGTTTTTCGGTGGATTGAAATAAAAATACATACAGTTCAGGTCGTTTGATGTCTTTGTACATCAAGTCAAAAAGCCGGCGGTAGAGCTTGTATTCTTCTTGTTGTAAAGTGACTTTGGCAAAAATCAATGATTTATAAATGTCATAATCGGCCACAATAAAATCTTTAAACAGGTCTAACTGACTTAAATCATCCTGAACCTGTTGATAGCGGTCAGCCAGGAAAGACATTTCCAACGGAAAGGCATAGCGGCTTTGGTCTTCATAAAACTTAGGCAAAAAGGGATTGTCTGCAAAGCGCTCCAGAACGAGTTTGGCATTAAAATCTAGAGAAATGGTTTCGGCTAAAGTTGTTTTACCGGCACCAATATTTCCTTCAATGGCCACATAACTGAACCGTGCCAAATCATAAGCTGAAATAGGGTTTTTTAGCCACCGCTGCAATTTATTGATTTCTGTTGCATCAGTGCACTCCTCAAGTAATTGTGACGTTGACTTCTTTAAAACGGGGTGAATCACATCGGGAGCAATGTCATTCAATGGTTGTAGAACAAAGCCTCTTTCTTGGATTTTCGGATGGGGCACTTGTAAATTGTCAGAGTTAAAGACCGTATCATCAAAATAGAGGATATCGATATCGATGATTCTCGATTCATATTCGCTTGTTTGCTTTCGGTTTCTTCCCAGTTTTTTTTCTATCTCAAGGACTTTTGCCAAAACCGTTTCCACTTCAAAATTGGTTTGAACAAGGAGAGCAGCATTCAGAAAGGAATCGGCTTCAAACCCCCAGGAGGCGGTTTCATAAACCGGTGATATTTTTTCAATTGCACCAATTTCTTCAAATACAGCGTTAACAGCTTTCTGCAAATGCAAAAATTTGTCGCCCATATTGCTGCCCAGTGACATGTATAGTTGATGCTGATTCATTTAGGGTTTTCGGTTTTCCGAAAATAGTGAATGCAAATTAAGAAAAAGAAAATCAGTTCTACTAAAATTGTTATTCACAACTTGTATTGTGGTAGTATTTTTTCTGTTTATAGTCAACGTTAAAGCAGATTTTTAGTTCTAAAGCAACTGTCTATTACTTAAAATAAGACAGAATTTCTTTTTATTTTTCACTTCTTTCACAATTATGTGGAAATCTTATCAAGTATTTGTACCTTTGCGGCTCAAAATTAACTGCTAGTATTTAGAGCTCCATCTGCTCGACGATAATCACTTATCAGTTTTTGGAAAAAATCAGGGTATTGTCGCATGACAATTATCCCTTTATAATCTTTAAAAATAATTATGTTAAAAGTAAAAGTACAGGACGGAGAAAACATTGAGCGCGCGCTGAAGCGTATGAAAAACAAGTTCAGAAACACAAAAGTGCTTCAGAAATTGAGAGAAAACCAGCAGTTTACCAAAAAGTCTGTCAAAAGAAGACGTGAAATTCAGAAAGCCTCATACATTCAAGGCTTGAGGGATCAGGAAAACGCATAAAAAACCCATTCAAATGCACTCGTTTAAAATCTACAACAGTACAATTAAACCCGATGCAAATGAGAAACAGGAGATCGTTGATTTCTTATTCAATCATCTCGACCAATACGGTGACCCCAAAGAGCATATTTTAAGCTGTTTGGAATTTGCTACTATGGAAAAGCTAAAATCATTTGGCGGTTTTGCATTGGTAGTTAAGGAGAACAATGAAATTCTCGGGGCAACCATCATCAACCAAACCGGAATGTCTGGCTATATACCCGACAACATCCTGGTTTATATTGCCGTTCACGAAAAAACCCGTGGCAAAGGCATTGGAAAGGCTTTAATGGAAAAAGCCATCTCTATTGCAGAGGGCGACATTGCGCTGCACGTTGAGCCCGATAATCCCGCAAGAAAACTTTACGAAAAGCTTGGTTTTACCAACAAATACCTGGAAATGCGATTGAAGAAAATTTAATTTTAATTCAATGCTACTATTATGGCTTTTGTCACCTTAAGCAAATCATCTTTAAAACACAACTACCGGTTTCTTCAAAAGTTATTTGCAGAAAATAACATTGAATGGGCTCCTGTATTAAAAATGCTCTGTGGCAATGAAAAGTACCTGGAATACCTCCTCACCCTTGGTCCTGAACAAGTGTGTGATGCCCGTTTGGGAAATCTGAAAACCATTAAAAAACTCGAGCCCCATAAAGAGACCATCTACATAAAACCACCGGCAAAAAAAATCATACCCGATATTGTAAAATTTGCCGATGTGAGTTTTAACACCGAATACATCACTATTAAATGGTTGTCAAAGGAAGCTGTTAAACAAAACAAAACCCACCGGGTGATTATAATGATTGAGTTGGGAGACCTGCGTGAGGGCATTATGGGCGATCACCTTATTGATTTTTACAGTAAAGTTTTCAAACTGCCCAATATTGAAGTGGTGGGTATTGGTTCCAACCTGAATTGCCTTAGTGGGGTGATGCCCAGTAAAGACAAACTGATCCAATTGAGTTTATATGAACAGTTGATTGAAGCGAAGTTTGGAAAGAAAATTATCGGCGTTTCAGGAGGATCTTCAGTGATGGTGCCTTTGTTGATGAAAGGTTTGGTGCCAAAAGGGGTGAATCATTTTAGAATTGGTGAAACATTGTTTTTTGGTATTGACCTGTTTGAAAACAAAACCATTGAAGGTATGCAGGACGATGTGTTCCTGCTTCATTCAGAAATCATTGAAATCACTGAAAAGCCTGCTATGCCTTACGGCGAAATGGAAAGCAATCCTTCCGGCGAAACTTTTGAAATTGACGAAAGTGAATATGGAAAACTGCAAAAACGTGCCATACTTGACATTGGGTTGCTCGATATTTCCAAAATTGACTACCTATTCCCTTTTGACGGTGAATTGAATTTTATAGGTGCCAGTTCAGATATGCTGGTACTGGATGTCACCAACACCCGGAAAGAATACAAAGTGGGTGATGTGATTACTTTTAAAATGAGTTATATGGGTGCGCTGGGGGTCATGAACTCCAATTATATTGAAAAGCGGTTGATTGATTAACCAATCACCAATTCCACCACATAGCCTTCACTACTCCTCACATTAAAAACCACATCATTTTCAAAAAGTAAATACTGCCCTTTGATGCCTTTTAAAACCCCTTCATATTGCGGGGTTTTTTCCAGGTTTAAAGTGGTTAACTTTTGGGGGTATTGCAGTACAGGAAAATGGATGTTGGTTTCGGCGTTTGAAGCTAAATAATATTCCTGAGCTTCTTCGGGGATGTATTGCTTTAGCGAATCCCTGATTTCAACTAAATTGAGGTCAAGCACATCATTGGTGAGCATTTTTCGCCAGTTGGTTTTGTCAGATACATGGTCTTTGAGGGCGATTTCGGTAATTCCGGCAAGGTAGCGGTTGGGCACTTCCACAATTTCAATGGCTTCGTGGGCACCCTGGTCAATCCAGCGTGTGGGGATTTGGTTTTTTCGGGTGACACCCACTTTTACGTTACTGGAGTTGGCTAAATAGACTACATGAGGTTGCAACTGCACTTTTTTTTCATAGTCCAGGTCACGGTCTTCAATGTCGAGATGGGCTTTGCTCAATTCAGGATTCATAATCCAGTCGCCTGCCTGCGGGATTTTATAGAAACAATCCCTGCAAAAACCTTGTCGGAAGATTTGTAAATTCAGCCCACAGGACAAACATTGATAGCCCACAAATTTTATTTTTATTTTTTTATCCAATGCCTGATTCAGGTTAAGAAAGTCATTTTCAAACACTAAGTAGTATTGAATGGGGTTAGTGAACTCCGTCTGCATTTTGGTTAAGACACCGTGGTATTGCATTACAAAAAATTAAGTTTAAATTTACAAAGCTGTTTATCGCACTAAAGATACTTTTTTTATGCCAATCCCTATAGTCAATTCCATTGCTTCATGGTTTTTAAAGAAACGGTTTCATCAAATTGAACTTTTTCTTAAATACCCCAATGAGGTGCAACTGGAGTTGCTTCATAATTTAATAAAAACAGCCAAAAACACAGAGATTGGCAAAAAATATGAGTTTGAATCCATAACAAATTACCAGACATTTACAGAACGGGTTCCGATTACCACTTATGAAGAATTTGAACCCCAAATAGAACGGGCAAGACAGGGTGAAAGTAATATTTTCTGGCCCACACCCATCAAGTGGTTTGCCAAGTCGAGTGGAACAACAGCCGGAAAAAGCAAATTTATCCCTGTGAGTACAGAGTCACTTGAAGATTGCCACTATGCTGCCAGCAAAGATTTGCTGTGTATGTATTTAAACAACAACCCCGATTCGCAGTTGTTTGTGGGCAAAGGTTTGCGTTTGGGCGGAAGTAAGGAGTTATACAAAGACAATGGCACCGTTTATGGTGACCTTTCGGCTATACTTATTGCCAATATGCCTTTTTGGGCAGAATACAGCAGCACACCGAGCAATGAAATATCCCTGATGGCTGATTGGGAAGTAAAAATGCAGGCCATTGTCAATGAAACCGTACAGGAAAATGTCACCAGCCTTGCCGGTGTACCTTCCTGGATGCTGGTGTTGCTCAATCAGGTTTTGGAAACCACCGGAGAGGACAATTTGTTTAACATCTGGCCCAATCTGGAGGTTTACTTTCACGGTGGCGTGAGTTTCAACCCTTATATTGAGCAGTACAATAAAATATTACCCAAAGAGAGTTTCAGGTATTACGAAATTTACAATGCGTCGGAAGGTTTTTTTGCCATTCAGGACCAAAACAGCGTC
Organism: uncultured Flavobacteriaceae bacterium; assembly: GCA_964469175.1. Classification (GTDB taxonomy): domain Bacteria; phylum Bacteroidota; class Bacteroidia; order Flavobacteriales; family Flavobacteriaceae; genus Planktosalinus. Next base: position 7,099 of record CAYXXY010000021.1, on the reverse strand, counting down.
AAAGAGCTACTCTTAATGCTGGATTACGGAATATTCTATGAATTCATCCCCATGGATAGTTACGGTACACCTTCGGAGAAAATAATTCCGCTAAGTGAAGTTGTGCCGGGTAAAAATTATGCCATTGTAATCACCACCAACTCCGGATTGTGGCGCTATAAAATTGGAGATACTATTAAATTTACTTCCATTTCCCCCTATCGTATTAAAGTTACCGGAAGAACAAAGCACCATATTAATGTATTTGGTGAAGAATTAATCATCGAAAACGCAGAAGAGGCCTTGAGGAAAGTCACAACAGAAACAAATTCTGAAATTGTTGACTACACTGTTGCTCCTATTTTTATGGAGGGAAGGGAAAAAGGAGCTCACGAATGGATGATTGAATTTAAAACCCCACCAAAAAATATTGCTGAATTCACTAAACTACTTGATGAGGCACTTCAGGAAGTAAACAGCGACTACGAAGCAAAGCGTTTCAACAATACAACCCTGAATTTACTAAAACTAAACGTGGCCCGAAAAAACCTCTTCTATGACTGGCTGAAAAAAGAAGGTAAATTGGGAGGTCAACACAAAGTACCCCGGCTTTCAAATTCCAGGGAATTTTTAGATATTTTACTTCAATTAAATTCTTAGTGAAATATAAAAATATCGACAAAATGCACGATATTCCGACAATCAGTTTACTCCAAAAGCATTGATTTTATTGATATTACACGTTTTTGTACGAATTTTTACACTTTAACGATTATTTCCTTCGCTTCAACTAAAAGTTTTGCAAGAAGATTTCTTACGACCTAAGTTTGCCCTATCAAAATGACCAAAAAGAAATGAAAAAAGTAGTACTATTAGTTTTAGGAATTGTATTAACAGGAAGTTTATTTTCTTGTGGTGCAAACAAAAATATTGACCTAAAACAAGATGAAGAAGTTTCATTTAAAATCAGAGAAAAGCAGGAAATCATACAGCGCAGGATTGTTCAACAACAAAGAACAATTATAGCCGCGCCTTAAAATATATTGCATAACCTATATTAAGAACGAAAATGCCTTCAATTTTATTGAGGGTTTTTTTTGTGTTTAAAATTTTAAATATCGGATAAAATGGATATTTTTGTTACCGATATTATGTGGGATATAGATTTAACATACAGAGATGATTTTCAAGCTACTTTTGACAGGTTGTTTGAAAAGCTTTTGGTTTTAAAAAAAAGCAGGCCATTGCCGCAGGTTGCTTTACAAAAATTAAAAGAGGCCCTTTCCATTGAATGGACCTACAACTCTAACAGTATAGAGGGAAACACTTTGACCCTGAGAGAAACCCAGCTTGTCCTCCAGGAGGGTATTACAATAAAGGGAAAAACGCTCAAGGAACATTTTGAGGCTAAAAATCATGAAACTGCGCTCAACTATTTGTATGAACTGGTATCAAATGATTATAAGCTCAATAGCAAAGACATCCTCGACCTGCACCAACTGGTGCTGCGCAGCATTGAGGATAATTTTGCGGGACGTTTGAGAACCGGGGGCGTAAGAATCTCCGGGGCAAATTTTATTCCGTCCAATGCTTTGAAAATACCTCAACTGGTGGATGAATTGATTGATTTTGTCAATACAAATCCGTTGCAATTAAACACTATTGAGCTGGCTACGGTTTTTCATCATAAGTTTGTGTGGATTCATCCATTCTTTGACGGAAACGGGAGGACGGTAAGGCTTTGTATGAATTTGATTTTGCTGAAAGCAGGATTTCCACCTGCCATTATTTTGACCAACGATCGTAAAAAATATTATGAAGCGTTGAATAGTGCGAACCATGGAAATTATGAAAAGTTGATGCTTTTGATGTGTCAGGCCTTAGAGCGCACCCTGAATATTTACCTACAATCCCTTCCGGGTTCAGATACGGATTACCGAATTATTTCTGACTTGGTTGAAGATGAGCAAATGCCCTACGGGCAAGAATACATCAGCTTACTGGCACGGCAAGGCAAAATTGACGCACATAAAGAGGGCCGAAACTGGTATACCACCAAAGAAGCTGTTGAAGAATACATCAAAACCCGAAAGCGAAAAAGGGAGCTTTAAACGCCTCAATGCCAGATGTTTTAGAAGAAAAAAAAGCGATTTCAATTAAGAAACCGCTTTTAGTTTTTTTATTGCAGAGCTGTTGAGTTTTTTCTCTGCATACTCTCTCGAGACTTCCAGTGTGTTTTCATCGGTGCCGGGCATTTCAAACATGGCATCTGTCAAAATGGACTCGCAAAGCGAGCGTAAACCACGGGCACCCAGTTTGTATTCAATGGCTTTATCAACAATAAAGTCAAGGGCTTCATCTTCGATGGAAAACTTGATTCCGTCCATTTCAAACAGCTTTTCATATTGTTTGATAATGGCGTTTTTTGGTTCGGTTAAAATGGCCCTAAGCGTGGCTTTATCCAACGGATTCATATGTGTCAAAACAGGAAGTCGGCCAATAATTTCGGGTATCAGACCAAAATCTTTTAGGTCTTTAGGTATGATGTACTGCAGGAGATTCTCCCTTTCTATTTTATCTTCGGTTTTTGAAGCACTAAAGCCAACAGCCTGAAGGTTGAGACGCTGTTTGATTTTCTTTTCGATTCCGTCAAAAGCACCACCGGCAATAAACAGGATATTTTCTGTATTGACCTCAATAAATTTTTGGTCGGGGTGTTTTCTGCCTCCTTTTGGCGGCACATTAACTGTTGTTCCTTCAAGGAGCTTCAGAAGAGCTTGTTGCACGCCTTCGCCGGAAACATCGCGGGTAATGGAAGGGTTATCGCTTTTGCGGGCAATTTTATCGATTTCGTCAATAAAAACAATGCCGTTTTGTGCTTTTTCCAAATTGTAGTCTGCTGCCTGTAAAAGCCTGGTCAAAATGCTTTCCACATCTTCACCCACATAGCCGGCTTCTGTTAAAACAGTGGCATCCACAATGGCCAGCGGGACATTGAGCATTTTGGCAATAGTTTTAGCGATAAGGGTTTTACCGGTTCCGGTTTGACCAACAATAATGATGTTACTTTTTTGGATTTCGATTTCATCATCAGATGCCGGTTGCAGCAATCGTTTGTAATGGTTGTACACTGCTACGGACATCACTTTTTTAGTGTGCTCCTGACCAATGATGTATTCGTTTAAAAAATCATTGATGGCTTTTGGCTTTTTCAACATCAACTCACTGGACAGTTGCGTTTTGGAAGAATGTGTTGCTTCTTCCATCACAATGCCATGAGCCTGCTCTATACATCGGTCACAAATGTGCGCGTCAAGACCTGCAATCAAAAGATTGGTTTCGGCTTTTTTGCGTCCACAAAAGGAACATTCCAGGTTTTCTTTTGCCATATCTTTAGTTTCAGGTTCAAAGTTCAAGGTTCCAAGTCAAAATAACTTTAAACCTTGAACATTAAACTTTGAATTACTTTTTGTCTCTTGTTAAAATTTCGTCTATCATGCCATACTCAAGGGCTTTGTCTGCCTTCATCCAGTAATCGCGGTCACTGTCTTCATAAACCTTTTCATAAGTTTGCTCTGAGTGTTTGGCAATGATTCTATATAACTCTTCTTTGAGTATTAATATTTCTCGGGCTGTAATTTCAATATCACTGGCCTGCCCTTGTGCGCCACCCATAGGCTGGTGAATCATTACTCTAGAGTGAGGCAAGGCGCTACGCTTTCCTTTTTCACCTGCACACAATAATACTGCTCCCATAGAAGCTGCCATACCAGTACAAATGGTGGCTACATCGGGCTTGATGAATTGCATGGTGTCATAAATTCCCAATCCGGCATAGACACTTCCACCCGGAGAATTGATATATATCTGGATGTCTTTGGAAGCATCTGTACTTTCCAAAAACAGCAATTGCGCCTGAATGATATTTGCAATCTGGTCGTTGATGGCTGTACCCATAAAGATAATGCGGTCCATCATCAGTCGCGAAAACACATCCATTTGCGCTACATTTAGCTGACGCTCCTCAATGATATAAGGAGTCATACTACTGATAATCTGATTGTAATAAGTACTGCTCACCCCGTGGTGTTTGGTGGCATATTTTTCAAATTCTTTGCCGTAATCCATATAATGTAATGTAGTTTTTTAAGTTAAAAAAGGCGTTAAATGTGCTCATTCAACGCCCTAAATATAACTATTTTATCGTTGAATTATTGATAAGCTTCTTTTACAAATTTATCATAAGACACTTCTTTGGTCTTTAAATTGGTATTTTCCTTAAAGAATTTCAGCATTTTTTGCTGGTTGAGTTGTTCCGCAAGACGCTTGGCTTCATCCTGATTGGAAAGGATTCTTGCTGAAATGTTTTCCAATTCCTCTTCGCTTGGGTTCATTTGCCCAAATTGCATCATTTGAGAGGCTACCATTGCTTTGGTATATGCTTTTAAATCCTCAAAATTGGCATACAAATTATTATCGGTCATCAGTTTTCCTTCAATCAACTGGAAGCGCAATCCTTTTTCAGAGCGCTCATATTCAGCTTTTGCTTCTTCTTCAGTCAATTCTTTTTCGCCGCTTTTCTGAATCCATTTTACCAAAAATTCTGCCGGAAGGTCAAACTTCGTGTTTTCAATCAGGCTTTCCACCACATTGTTCAATAACACCTGGTCTGACTGTTGTTCAAACTGACGCTCGGCATCTTCCTTGATTTTTTCACGCAATTCAGCTTCTGATTTCACCACGTCTTTTCCAAAAAGCTTGTCAAACAAATCCTGGTTCATTTCGGCTTCTTCGCGGGTGTTCACCTCTTCTATCGTAAGGGTTACTTCAATGTCCAAACCATGAGCGTCATCGTGAGATACTTTAAGGAATGTTTGGTTGTCATGGTCATCTTCAAAAAGGCCTTTGGTTTTAAGTGTAAGTGTATCGCCTACTTTGGCGCCAACAAGTTGATCCAATTGCTTTTTCCCTTTGATTTTATCCAAAGAAAATGTGGCTTTGTTGTCGATGCCTTTCTCTTCGTTTTTGAATGTACCTGTGATTTCATCGCCTTTGGCTACTTCGTTTTTAGAAATCAACTTGCCGTATTGTTTTCTGATGGTTTTGATCTGATTGTCCAGAAACTCTTTATCTGCTACTATTTTATAGGCATTGACAGCTTTGGTTTTCAAGTCGATTTCAAATTTTGGAGCAAGTCCCAATTCAAATTCAAAAGCAAAATCATCTGCATCCCAGTCTATGTCCAATTCATTTTTGGGAAGCGGGTTTCCAAGTACATCCAGTTTTTCTTCAGTAAGGTATTTGTGCAAAGATTCCTGAATCAATTTATTTACCTCATCGAGCAGCACGGCTTTGCCATATTGCTTTTTGATCATTCCCATGGGCACGTGGCCTTTTCTAAATCCGGGGATGTTTGCATTTTTTCTGTAATCGGTGAGGATTTTTTCTACGCGGGGTGCATAATCATCTTTAGAAATATCAACTTTTAAGATGGCGTTTAGACTGTCGATGTCTTGTTTTGTAATGTTCATGAAAGAATTGTTTAAATAAATAACCCGTTATTGAAGGGTGTTCAAGATGAATCACGCTCAAAAACGGGTGCAAAAGTACGACAATTTATCGTTTCTACAAAAGCTTTAACCCTTTGGGTTTTAGTAATTTTTATTTCTTTTCGGTTAACGAAAAAAGGATGGATTGTATAAATGTCAGCAACAAACTGAACAGCAAGGCCCACCAGAATCCGCCTATGCTGAATCCGGAGATCAACCAGTCAACAAGCAAAATAATCACCGCATTGATAACGAGCAAAAACAAACCGAAAGTCACTAAGGTTGCCGGCAAGGTTAAAAACACCAAAATGGGTTTTACAGTAATGTTTAACAAAGCAAGAACGGCGGCAACGATTAAAGAGGTCGTGAATGTATCCACTTCTGCCCCAGGCAAAATTTCTGCCAGAACCAACACCACAATGGCGGTTATTAGCAATTGAATGAGTAGTTTCATATGATGTTTTTAATGGGTTAGTATGCTTTAAAAGTAGTAAAAAAAAATACAATTTCATCAACCTATTCATTTTGGGTTTTGGTGATCGATTTGTTTGTCATTGGTTGGCTGTGGGGTGCGGGGTGCGGGGTGTTCGGTGCGAGGTGTTCGGTGTAGGGTGACCGATGACGGGTGTAAAAAAAACAGTCAACTCTAATCAGGGAAGTTCAGTTGCACGTCCCTGATATAGGTTTAGCACTTAAAGTCTATTAATTTTATTCCAAAAACTCCATCACTTGGCTGTAAAAATCCACGGGGTTTTCAGCGTGCAGCCAGTGACCGGATTTTGGAACGGTAACCAGTTTTGCTTTTGGGAAATGGTTATGGATTTGCAGCATATCCATTTCTTCAATGTAGCCGGAGCGTTCACCTCGCATAAACAAGACTTCGCCCGTGTAGATTGCGTCTTCGGGTAGTGCCTTCCCTACTTCTTCTATATTTTCAATCAACACCGGAAGATTAACGCGTAAGCCAAACTCGTCTTTGTTTTTCCGGTATAAATTTTTAAGCAAAAACTGCCTGATGCCAAGGTTTGAAATGTATTTTTTCAATTGTTCATCAGCATCACCGCGTGAATCCATTGTTTTAAAGTCCAGCGATGACAGTCCTTTTAAAATGTCCTGATGGTGTTGCGGGTATTGTTTTGGGGCGATGTCAACCACTATCAATTTTGAAACATAATCCGGGTATTTTGAAGCAAAGAGCATGGCTGTTTTCCCACCCATAGAGTGACCCAGCAAAATAAAGTTTTTGAGGTTTTTTTGTTCACAGTAGTTTTTCAGGTCTTCGGCCATGATTTCATAGCTAAATTCTTCATCGTGAAAGCTTCGGCCGTGGTTGCGCTGGTCAATCATATGGACTTCATAGCCGTTTTCGGCAAAGCGGCTTCCCAGGGTTTTCCAGTTGTCGCCTATGCCCAGGAAGCCATGGAGGATTAATAAAGGAGTTCCGGAGCCTTCGGTGTTTGCGTGGAGTAGTTTCATTTGGTTTCTTGTTTCAAGGTTCAGGGTTCAAGGTTCAAGGTTGAGCATGCCTGAATATGGTTGCCCTTTTTTTGGTTAATAATTAATCTTAAATA
>CAYXXY010000020.1:51623-52538 GCA_964469175.1 uncultured Flavobacteriaceae bacterium | reverse complement strand
CTACTATCGTACAGTCGCCTTGTCCGGTGAACTCGCCTTCTTTAACGATGGCGATAACAGGATCTTGACAAAGTTCTGTTATAGTTGGGTCATCATTATCAACCTCAGTACCTGATAAATCACTAACTTCATCTCCGTTTGGAGCTAAAGCAGTAGCAATCGCCTGGTTACTGATAAATCCATTATCAATATCTTCCTGAGTGATAGTGTAAACTCCGGTATAAATCCATTCTTCATTTAAATCTAAAAGTCCATTATTGTTAGCATCTCCAATTACCGGTCCTGGAATAACTCCACCTAGTAATGGGTCTGATACTACAACATTGCTCAATGTTACGTTACCAGTGTTAGTAACAAACATTCTGTATGTAATTAGACCTCCTAATACTGTACAAGGGTCATCTCCTTCGATTTTAAACGTTTTTACAATTACAATTGAAGGATCCTGACATAGCTCTGTTATTGTTTCTAAATCATCATTGATTGACCGTCCCGATAAATCTGAAACAGGAACATTTCCTATCGCAAATCCATTTACAATTGCTTGGTTTGTAACTACACCTGCATCAATATCTTCTTGGGTAACTGTATAAGTAGCCGAGTAAATCCAAACTTCGTTAGAATCTAATAAACTATCATTATTAGTGTCACCACTTATAAAATTGATTGAAACAATCGGATTTGGTGCCTCAAATAATGGATCTGTAATAGTGATATTTGAAATTGGTGAATCACCTGTATTATAAACACTAAATGTATAAGTGATGGTGTCCCCAGCAGATGTACAATCCCCGGAATTATTCAATTGAGCCTCTTTTACTAAAGCTATAGAACATTCATTTATAACTACCTCAAAACTATTCTCTGCAAAACAGTTCGGCATCGTACCGGTTTCTGCATATACATATATCGTTG
>CAYXXY010000020.1:0-51523 GCA_964469175.1 uncultured Flavobacteriaceae bacterium | reverse complement strand
TCAAGGCTGGTAAAATATAACTGTCACAAGCAGTAACATCTTCTGGGGCATCTACCAACGGTGTGTCGTTGATGGTTACCAAAAAGCTGTTCTCTGCAAAACAGTTCGGCATCGTACCGGTTTCTGCATATACATATATCGTTGTCGTGCTGGTGACTTCATAGCCTGCTGCTACAGGGTCTATTCCACCGGAACTTAAAAAGTATGCACCATTGGTCAAGGCTGGTAAAATATAACTGTCACAAGCAGTAACATCTTCTGGGGCATCTACTAATGGAGCTTGAGTTAAAGTTAGAGTTACAGGAGTTCTTGTAACGCTATTACAATCCGTACTCTCATTAACTGCTTCAGCCCAATATGTTACTGTTCCTAATGAATTTAAAATTGGGGTTACAATATTACCATTTGTTTCATCATCATACCAAATAATTGTTCCGATGCTTGTAATAGCATCATTCGCATCGAGTGTTTGAATAGGGTTTGCTATACATTCACTTATATCTCCAGCACTAGTTGGTGCATCAGGTAGTTCATTAACAATTACTTCTAAAGGAACTCTAGCTCCTAAACATTGAATTGACAATCCTTCAGCTACATAATAAATAGTTGTTCCCACAGATGCAGTTGACGGTGTTATGCTTAATTGTGCAGTTCCACCAGAAGGTTGTGTAAAGTAATATAGGTTGAATTCCGGGTTAGTTGCGGTTGCGGTTAGAGGCACTGCAAGATCATTCAAACAATATTCAATATTTTCAACTTCAGGAACCGTACTTATTTCAGTTATATCAATTACAAATTCAAAATAACAATCCTCACTTCCGGGAGGTACAGCATAATAAGTAGTTTGACCCGGTGTAGCAGGAAACCCTGTTGATTGTGTATATTCATCGGAATTCAAAGTAACAGGGAACTCATTATAAAAACGAGACCCGTTAGGAAACAATCCCGTAACATCGTTAAAAGGAACTGTATTACCTTCTAAATTACAAAATGCATAAACCGGTATCGGATCCACACCCTGACAATTTTGATCAACATAGTCGTCACCATCAATAGTGACCTCAATTGGATCTGTGTTAGGCTCTCCTTCGCAATTACCGGTTTGCTCATAGCCTTGAATAAAACTTACACCGCTAAAATTTATACCAGATATCGCGCCTGTACCTGAGATTACGCCATCTAATGATAAAGAAAGATCACAGTTTGGGTTACTTAATAGGAAACAGTTAGTTGTTGCGGTTAGTGTATAAGAAATCTTTCCATAAAGTGTTTCTGGGTTTGCAGGTAATGGCAACGTGCCAAAATTCCATACGATACTACCATTTGCCCCAATACCCGGATCATAATAGGGTTGAGGACCTGATAGTCCCTCATAATAAATTCCTGAAACACTTTGAAAGTTTGCTGTATATGGCACCGGAATGGTTATAACAGTATTATTGATTGCTTCAGTACCAATATTTCTAATATCTACATCAATTTCAATAGATTGACCCGGTATGATAGTAGGGTTAGGTCCGGCGGGGTTTCCATTAATAGTTACTACTTGCTCCAGCCCTTCCGGTTCAGGTATGTACGCATCAATTGCCATCGCAACAAATGGTATGATATAAGTGTCTTGTGTGGACCCATATCTAAAGGTAGTGGATGTTTGTGAGTTATTAATTAAACTATTATTAGTATTGTCTAAATAAAACATACTAATATCCAAACCTGTATTGTTTATTAAGTTTGGATTTCTTGTATTCCCACCGGTATTAATAGATGAGTTAAAAAAGTTTCCAGTAGAATTCAAGCCATGACTTAAATCTACCCATGAACTATTGTTGGCATTTCTGATTTGAAAATAATCACCTGAAATACCTCTGTCTCCTTCACCCGCAATTAAACCAAGTTTTACATTTACAGGTCCCTGCTGAACAGCATTGAAACCTGAAATTGGTAATTGATGACTGATTGTTGTGCTACCGGCCACATAAGCATGTCCATCAAAAACAGTTATGTCTCTGCGTGGTAATTTTGAGTTTTCATAAATTACTACCAGACCCCAACCACCATAATAACCGGTTCCACCACCGTTTCCTTCTCTTAAAGCAATATCTGCTACAAAATATTCACCAATTCCATTGTTTTGTACATAGTTTGTAACATCAGCATAAGCAGAATACATATAACCATCTGTTGTTGACGGATAGTAAATGTCATTAACGTTTGCAGTTATTTGTGTATAGTTAGCTGCATTGGGCCCTTTGATAGAAACCACTCGTTTGTTGTATGTTTTGGTTAATTGTACCGGTGCTGCATAAGTACCAGAAACATTTACTTCGGCAAAAGAGGTACTTCTATATTGACTTTCGTTCCTATCTGTACGTCTATCTCTCCTTAACTCACTAATCGTGATATTAACTGTTCCATCATTGATAACATATGGAGTGTTCAAAATAGCTGTACCGGTATTACCAGACTCATCGTATGTAACTGGAATATTAATAAAAGAGCCACCGTTTACAGAAAGTTGTACTCTGTTACTACCTGAATTATTTGTAAAATTAAATCTATATGAATTTCCATTTCCAATGAATGTAAATCTTGGATAACGATTATCTGAAGATCCTTCTCTTGAGACACTTAATGCAAAATTTGAAAAATCAATATTGTCATTATGCGCAACTGTTTGGTCATTATTGACCGGTTGTGGAGGTCCGGGCACTTCTTTAGTGACATCAAATGAAATAGGACTAGTACCATCATGAGCTCTACCCGTCCAGTAAAGCCCTGCATAAAGTATGTTTGAACACTCAGGATCTGCTCCGTTTTCAGTAGAAAAATTTAAATGTGCTGAAGAGGAATTAAATGTGTTTGATATCCCATCAACATCATTATAAATCATATCTGCTGCATTGGTGCCATTATCGGAATAGTTAGCCAATGTCATGTTTGAATTACCTATTAAGGTAAAATCTCCTTTAATATTAAATATTGGAGGCGTTGTACGGGATTCAAAATCAACTCTAACTTGCCCAAATGTTAGCAGTGAATTTCCTAAAACTAAAGAAATTAATAATAAAAAGAAAAAGTATTTATTATTAATTGAAAGTTTAATGTAATTATTTCTCATCTTATGTCGGTTTATTTTTTGAAAAAGTAATTATGATTGTTTTTCAACACTATATATAATTACGTAATTTTTTATTGTGCTAATTAATGCGGTAGAGATTTGATTTTGATTGCAATCAACCCTACAAACTATCTGAATATATTTGAGTTTAGTAAATCCCGAAAGATTATCCAAATTGATTCGAGAAGACAAATCTCTTTCATTCTCAATTGTAATGACAACCAATTCAACATTGTCAAATGCAGAATTTCTGGCAATAGGTCTTGATAGTGAATTGATATCCAAATAAGCTCTTACTGGTTTTTCACCCTGAATATTGACAACTCCACCATTGATATATACTGAAGGCTTAAGTTGAGAAATTAAAGGATTAATATTTTCCGGTTTTATATAATTTGGCAATGAAGATCTAAACGAAGTATTCTCTGTTAATTGATCTAAACTATAAATTTCAAGATTTTCTCTTTCTTGAGCACTTAATACCATAGTTGATATTAGAACTGAAAAGAGAACAAGTAAGAAAGTCCTCTTATAGGTATTTCCAGAATTTTTCATATTAATTCCTCGATTATTTTTACATTGAATGTTCATATCCTTAATATTTATCATATTTAAATTATACCCATAAAAACAGTAAAATATTTGTGTCACATTTTCTACTACATACATTACGGGACACCAAATATACGTAGGAAAACATGTTAACGTTTTACAAAAAATCAACTATTAGACAAAATGACAAATTGTATCGTTGAACAACACAAAAACTTAAAATTTAAATAGTTTTATTGTAGGAAAAATAATATTATTTATACGCATAAATACTTATTTTCAGCACTTAACCAAATATTAAATTGTCAGAAAGTCTGAATATTAAATATTCCTTTTTCGATTTGAAATCACTAAAAACTAAGACTATCTTTGCCAAAATTTTTTGAATGAGTTTTACAAAAGAAATATTAAGAAGAAGAACATTTGGAATCATTTCTCACCCAGATGCAGGTAAAACAACTCTAACTGAAAAACTCTTACTATTTGGAGGGGCCATACAAGAAGCCGGTGCCGTCAAGTCAAATAAAGTTAAAAAAGGAGCCACAAGTGATTTTATGGAGATTGAACGACAACGTGGAATTTCTGTAGCTACTTCTGTCCTTGCGTTTGAATACAACGGGTTCAAAATCAATATTCTTGACACCCCGGGCCACAAAGACTTTGCTGAAGACACATTCAGGACTTTAACAGCTGTTGATAGTGTTATTGTCGTTATAGACGTTGCAAAAGGCGTTGAAGAACAAACAGAAAAACTGGTAGAAGTTTGTAGGATGAGGAACATTCCAATCATTGTTTTTATCAACAAACTCGATCGCGAGGGTAAAGACGCCTTTGAACTTCTTGACGAAATTGAGCAAAAATTGAAACTAAGCGTTACCCCTTTAAGCTTTCCAATTGGTATGGGTTATGACTTCAAAGGAATATACAATATTTGGGAGAAAAACATCAATCTATTTACCGGCGACCCAAAAAGGGATATTGAAGAAACCATTGAAATATCAGATTTAAACTCAACCGAACTAGTTGACCTTATTGGTGATAAAGCAGCAAACAAATTAAGGGATGAACTGGAATTGGCTGAAGGAGTGTACCCGGATTTCTCCAAAGATGATTATCTGGCAGGAAAGCAACAGCCTGTGTTTTTTGGGTCTGCCTTGAATAATTTTGGGGTAAGGGAGCTATTGGATTGTTTTACCGAAATTGCCCCTACACCTCGTCCCAAAGAAAGTGACACCCGCCTCGTAAAACCTGATGAGAAAGAATTCAGTGGATTTGTATTTAAAATCCACGCCAATATGGATCCAAAACACCGCGACAGGTTGGCTTTTATAAAAATAGTTTCAGGCACTTTTGAACGAAACAAGGCCTATCTTCACGTGAGAAACAATAAAAAAATGAAGTTCTCAAGCCCCAATGCCTTTTTTGCTGAGAAAAAAGAAATTGTGGACATCTCTTACCCCGGTGATATTGTTGGACTACACGACACGGGAAGTTTTAAAATTGGTGACACTTTAACTGAGGGCGAATTGATGCAATACAAAGGCATCCCAAGCTTTTCGCCGGAGTTCTTCAGATACATCAACAATGCAGACCCCATGAAAACAAAACAGCTGGAAAAAGGTATTGACCAGTTAATGGATGAGGGTGTAGCTCAATTATTTACGTTGGAAATGAACGGCCGAAAGGTTATCGGAACTGTGGGTGCCCTGCAGTTTGAAGTTATTCAATACCGATTGGAACACGAGTATGGAGCAAAATGCAGCTATGAAAACCTGAATGTGTATAAAGCATGTTGGGTAGACCCTGAAGACCCTAAAAGTGAAGAATTTAAAGACTTCCTTAGGGTTAAGAATAAGTTTTTGGCAAAAGACAAAAGGGGTCAACTGGTGTTTTTTGCAGACTCTGCCTTTACATTGCAAATGACAAAAGAAAAATACAGTAAAGTAAATTTACACTTTGTATCAGAGTTCAAATAAAAAAAGCCTTGCAAGTTGCAAGGCTTTTTAAAGTTTATGCTTCACCCGTAGGTCCAAAATTCAGTGGAATGGGTGGTTGTTCAAAATCCTTAATCTCTCCATGAGTATTCTCAAAACGCTTAATGTTGTCATTCAAAGCCTTCAAAAAACGCTTGGCATGTTGAGGTGTTAGAATGATTCTCGACTTTACCTTGCTCTTAGGCGCACCAGGCATAATTGTTACAAAGTCAACAACAAATTCTGATGCTGAATGATTGATAATTGCCAGGTTACTGTAAATGCCCTGAGCTACACTTTCATCAAGCTCAATATTGATTTGATTTTGTTTTGGTTTATTTTGATTGTCTGCCATAATTGAAAATGGTGTTAATAAAAAAAACAGATTCCCGCTTTCGCGGGAATTTGTTAATTATAGTTTACTTCTTGTTTTTCCTCTGTCATTTCTTTGAGTTCTTCTTTAGAACCCACCAAGAAATGGTCATAATCTCTCAAACCGGTACCTGCAGGAATCTTGTGGCCAACTATTACGTTTTCCTTTAATCCTTCCAGATGGTCAATTTTACCGCTTACGGCCGCTTCATTCAACACTTTTGTTGTCTCCTGGAATGAAGCCGCAGAAATAAATGACTTGGTTTGTAGCGATGCTCTTGTTATACCTTGAAGTATTGGAGTTGCAGTCGCAGCAACAGCGTCACGAGCTTCAACCAATGCTTTATCAGAACGCTTCAAGTTTGAGTTCTCATCTCTTAGATCTCTTGCTGTAATGATTTGGCCGGCTTTAAAAACTTCACTTTCGCCGGGATTAACCACTACTTTCATTCCAAAGATTTTATCATTTTCTTCAGTAAAGTCATTTTTATGAACAAGTTGATCTTCAAGGAAAATTGTATCTCCCGGATCGTTGATCTGGACTTTTCTCATCATCTGCCTTACAACCACCTCAAAATGCTTGTCATTGATTTTTACCCCCTGAAGGCGATAAACTTCCTGAACTTCATTTACCAGATATTGTTGAACTGCAGATGGACCTTTGATTCTAAGGATGTCCTCTGGAGTTACAGATCCGTCAGAAAGCGGCATACCTGCTTTAACATAATCATTCTCCTGAACCAGGATTTGATTGGTTAATTTTACCAGATATTTCTTCACTTCTCCAAGCTTGGATTCAATAACAATCTCTCTGTTTCCTCTTTTGATTTTACCGAAAGAAACAACACCATCAATTTCAGAAACAATTGCAGGGTTTGATGGGTTACGCGCCTCAAACAATTCTGTCAATCGCGGAAGACCTCCGGTGATATCGCCCGCTTTTGCAGAACGACGAGGAATCTTAACCAAAACCTTACCGGTTTTAATCTTTTCACCATCATCAACCATAATGTGGGCTCCCACAGGCAAGTTGTATGATCTAACGGTATTTCCTTTAGTATCCTGAATTAAAAGCGTTGGAATAAGTTTTTTGTTTCTGGATTCTGAAATTACTTTTTCCTGGAATCCGGTTTGCTCGTCAATTTCAACTTGATAAGAAACACCCTGTTGGATATCTTCATAAGCAATTTTTCCGGGGAATTCAGAAATGATTACCCCGTTATATGGATCCCACTTACAGATTACATCTCCCTTGGCAACTTTACTTCCATTCTTAATGAAAATATGTGACCCATATGGAATGTTGTTTGTACTGAGCGTAATTCCCGTTTTCTCATCAACAAGTTTCAATTCTGATGTTCTTGAAATCACAATATCTACCGGCTGACCTTCAGAGTTTTCACCTTTAACGGTTACCAGTTCGTCGATTTCTGCAATACCATTAAACTTGGCGATAAGTTTATTTTCTTCAGATACACCTCCTGCAACACCACCCACGTGGAAGGTTCTCAACGTAAGCTGTGTTCCCGGCTCACCAATAGACTGTGCAGCTATAACACCAACGGCTTCACCTTTCTGAACCATTTTACCGGTAGCCAGGTTTCTTCCGTAACAAAGTGCACAAATACCTTTTTCTGCTTCACAAGATAAGGCTGACCTTACTTCTACTGCTTCAAGTGGTGAATCACTGATTCTGTCGGCAACATCGTCGTTAATATGATCACCTGCTTCAACATAAACTTCACGAGTAATTGGATCAACTACATCATTCAATGCAATTCTACCAACAATTCTTTCTGAAAGTGATTCAACAACTTCGTCATTTTTCTTAAGTGCTTTTACTTCAACACCTCTCAATGTACCACAATCGTGTTCCTGAATAATAACATCTTGTGAAACATCCACAAGTCTTCTTGTCAAGTAACCGGCATCTGCAGTTTTAAGTGCTGTATCGGCAAGACCTTTACGGGCACCGTGAGTTGAAATAAAGTATTCAAGAATTGAAAGTCCTTCCTTAAAGTTAGAAAGAATCGGGTTTTCAATAATTTCTCCACCACCGGCAGTAGATTTCTTAGGCTTAGCCATCAAACCACGCATACCGGTCAACTGGCGGATTTGTTCCTTAGAACCCCTCGCACCAGAGTCAAGCATCATATATACCGAGTTGAATCCTTGTTGATCCTCTCTGATTCGTTTCATAGAAAGCTCTGTCAATGCAGCGTTGGTCGATGTCCAGATGTCAATAACCTGATTATAACGCTCATTGTTTGTAATGAGACCCATGTTATAGTTCATCATAATGGCATCCACCTGCTCATTGGCATCATCAATCATTGTGTACTTTTCCGGTGGGATAATAATATCTCCAAGGCTGAATGACAATCCACCCTTGAATGCATATTCATAACCCATATCCTTGATGTTGTCCAAAAATTCTGAAGTAGTTGGTACATCAGTGATTTTTAGAATTTTTCCGATAATATCACGAAGCGACTTTTTAGTCAAAACTTCATTGAAGAAACCGGCTTTTTCCGGAACGGCTTTATTGAATAAAACCCTACCTACAGTAGTTTCTAAAATCTGATTTACAAGTTCACCTTTATCATTGAAATCTTTGGTTCTGACTTTGATTCCGGCGTTTAGTTCTACACGCTTTTCATTGTATGCAATAATAACTTCTTCATCAGAATAGAATGTTAGGCCTTCACCAACTACTTTATATTCGGGAGTTGATTTTCTTAGCTTGGTCATATAATACAGACCCAAAACCATATCCTGTGAAGGAACAGTGATTGGCGAACCGTTTGCAGGGTTCAATATATTATGTGATGCAAGCATCAAAAGTTGAGCCTCAAGAATTGCCTCAGGACCTAAAGGTAAATGCACAGCCATCTGGTCACCGTCAAAGTCGGCATTAAAAGCCGTACAAGAAAGTGGGTGTAACTGGATTGCTTTTCCTTCAATCAATTTTGGCTGAAACGCCTGTATACCCAAACGGTGAAGTGTGGGGGCACGGTTAAGTAGTACCGGGTGTCCTTTCAATACATTTTCAAGGATGTCCCATACTACAGGCTCTTTTTTGTCGATGATTTTCTTGGCTGATTTTACAGTTTTCACAATTCCTCTTTCAATCAGTTTTCTGATTACAAAAGGCTTGTAAAGTTCAGCAGCCATATCTTTTGGAAGACCACATTCATACATTTTCAACTCAGGTCCAACAACAATTACCGAACGTGCCGAATAATCAACACGCTTACCAAGTAAGTTTTGACGGAAACGCCCCTGTTTACCTTTCAATGAATCTGAAAGGGATTTTAAAGGTCTGTTGGCATCAGTTTTTACTGCTGAAGATTTTCTTGTGTTGTCAAACAAAGAGTCGACCGATTCCTGAAGCATACGTTTTTCATTACGTAAAATTACTTCCGGTGCCTTTATTTCAACCAATCTTTTTAAACGGTTGTTCCTGATAATTACCCTACGGTAAAGGTCATTCAAATCTGAAGTTGCAAAACGTCCTCCATCAAGCGGCACAAGTGGTCTTAATTCCGGCGGAATAACAGGAATGACTTTCATAATCATCCATTCCGGTTTGTTCTCGCGGTTCATATTTGACTCCCTTAACGCCTCAACTACCTGTAGTCTTTTAAGAGCCTCGGTTTTACGTTGCTTTGAGGTTTCGTTATTGGCCTTGTGTCTCAAGTCATATGACAGTGCATCAAGGTCAATGCGCTGAAGAAGTTCGATTAGACACTCTGCACCCATTTTAGCGATAAACTTATTTGGGTCTGAGTCTTCTAGATATTGATTCTCTTGAGGAAGTGTATCTAGAATGTTTAGGTATTCTTCTTCCGTAAGGAAATCCATTTTCTGAACCGGTTCACCTTCTTCATTTTTTGCGATACCGGCTTGTATAACCACATAACGCTCATAGTAAATGATCATATCCAGTTTCTTGGAAGGTAATCCAAGAAGGTAACCTATCTTATTTGGAAGTGATCTGAAATACCAGATATGCGCAATGGGCACCACAAGATTGATGTGGCCCACTCTATCACGTCTTACTTTTTTCTCGGTAACTTCTACACCACAACGGTCACAAACGATACCTTTATAACGGATTCTCTTATACTTTCCGCAGGCACATTCATAATCTTTTACAGGTCCAAAGATGCGCTCACAAAACAATCCGTCGCGCTCAGGTTTGTGAGTACGGTAATTGATTGTTTCGGGCTTTAAAACCTCACCTCTTGACTCTGCCAAGATGGCTTCGGGGGAAGCCAAACCGATAGAAATTTTGTTGAATTTCTGAGCAGTGTAATTGTCTCTATTTTTTGCCATAATGCTATAAAAATTCTTTAATTAATGTTGCTCTAAAGAGCTTTTTGAACAAAACACGATTAAATTATTAATGTGTTATTCCTCTAATCTAATGTCCAATCCAAGGCCTTTAAGCTCATGCATCAAAACATTAAACGATTCCGGCAAGCCGGGTTCAGGCATAGTTTCACCTTTAACAATGGCTTCATAGGTTTTTGCCCTACCCACCACGTCATCAGATTTAACTGTCAAAATCTCTCTAAGCGTTGCTGATGCTCCATATGCCTCAAGTGCCCAAACTTCCATCTCACCAAAACGCTGACCACCAAATTGTGCTTTACCTCCAAGAGGTTGCTGGGTGATGAGCGAGTATGGTCCAATAGAACGGGCGTGCATCTTGTCATCAATCAAGTGACCAAGTTTCAACATATAAATTACCCCAACAGTTGCCGGTTGATCAAAACGATCTCCGGTGCCACCGTCATACAGGTAAGTGTGTCCAAATCTTGGGATTCCTGCTTCATCAGTCAGTTCATTGATCTGATCTAAAGTTGCTCCATCAAAAATTGGTGTTGCAAACTTTCTACCTAGTTTTTGACCGGCCCAGCCCAATACCGTTTCATAAATCTGTCCGATGTTCATACGCGATGGTACACCAAGTGGATTAAGAACAATATCAACTGCTGTTCCGTCTTCAAGGAATGGCATGTCTTCTTCTCTTACGATTCTGGCAACAATACCTTTATTTCCGTGACGTCCTGCCATTTTATCACCCACTTTTAGTTTACGCTTTTTAGCGATGTAAACCTTAGCAAGTTTTAAAATTCCGGCCGGAAGTTCATCTCCAACAGAGATGGTGAATTTTTCACGTCTCAGGTTACCCTGAAGGTCGTTTTCCTTGATTTTATAGTTGTGTAACAAGTCTGCAACAAGACGGTTTGTATCGTCATCTGTTGTCCAGGTTCCTTGTGTTAAATGTGTATAGTCATAAACAGCGTTAAGCATTTTTAGGGTGAATTTTTTTCCTTTCGGGAAAATTTCCTCACCTAAATCATTCATAACACCCTGAGCCGTTTTACCTCCAACAATTGCAAAAAGTTTTTCAACAAGCACATCTTTCAACTCATTGAATTTTACTTCATATTGAATCTCTAATTCTGCAATGTCTTCTTTGTCTTTTGCTCTTTTTCGCTTGTCTTTTATCGCTCTTGCGAAAAGCTTTTTATCAATTACAACACCGTTAAGTGATGGAGAAGCTTTTAAAGAAGCATCTTTTACATCACCGGCTTTGTCACCGAATATCGCGCGAAGTAATTTTTCTTCGGGGGTTGGGTCGCTTTCACCTTTTGGGGTGATTTTTCCGATAAGGATATCGCCTGGTTTTACTTCGGCCCCAATGCGGATCATACCATTTTCATCAAGGTCTTTTGTGGCCTCTTCTGAAACGTTTGGTATGTCGTTGGTAAGTTCTTCATTACCCAGTTTGGTGTCCCTAACTTCCAGTGAATATTCATCAATGTGTATCGAAGTGAACACATCGTTTCTTACCACTTTTTCAGAAATCACGATTGCATCCTCAAAGTTATATCCTTTCCAGGGCATAAAGGCTACTTTCAAGTTTCTACCAAGTGCCAATTCACCGTTTTCAGTGGCATATCCCTGACATAAAACCTGTCCTTTAGCAACCCTGTCGCCTTTTTTAACAATTGGCTTGAGGTTAATACAGGTTCCCTGGTTTGTTTTTCTGAATTTAACCAGATTGTATGTGGTCACATCGCTGTCAAATCTAACAAGATTTTCTTCTTCGGTACGGTCATACTTGATTCTCACCTGATCTGCATCTACATATTCAACCAGACCGTTTCCTTCAGCATTAATCAAAACCCTGGAGTCGCTGGCAACTTGTCTTTCAAGACCTGTACCCACAATTGGAGCTTGAGGAGTTAATAAAGGAACCGCCTGACGCATCATGTTTGATCCCATCAATGCACGGTTTGCATCATCGTGCTCAAGGAAAGGAATCATCGATGCCGAAATGGAAGAAATCTGGTTTGGTGCAACGTCAATATAGTTAATCTCTGTGGGATCAACTAGCGGGAAGTCACCTTCCATACGTGCAATAACCTTTTCTTTTTCTATCGTTCCATCATCAGCAATCGGGATGTTTGCCTGAGCAATTTTTTGTCCTTCTTCTTCTTCAGCAGAAAGGTAAACCGGAGTTGATTTTAAATCAATTACCCCGTTTTCAACTTTTCTATAAGGCGTTTCTAGGAATCCTAAATTGTTTACCCTTGAGAATACCCCCATAGAAGAAATCAAACCGATGTTTGGACCTTCAGGAGTTTCAATTGGACAAAGTCTTCCATAGTGTGTGTAGTGTACGTCACGCACCTCAAAACCTGCTCTTTCACGTGAAAGACCACCTGGTCCAAGAGCAGAGAATCTACGCTTGTGCGTAATTTCGGCAATGGGGTTGGTTTGGTCCATAAACTGTGAAAGCTGGTTGGTACCAAAGAACGAGTTGATTACTGAAGACAAAGTCTTGGCGTTAATCAAGTCAATGGGTGTAAATACCTCATTGTCCCTCACGTTCATACGCTCACGGATGGTTCTTGCCATACGTGCAAGACCAACGCCAAACTGCTGAGACAGTTGTTCACCAACTGTTCTTACACGTCTGTTTGACAAGTGATCGATATCATCAATTTCTGCTTTTGAGTTGATCAACTCAATCAGGTATTTGATAATGGTAATAATATCTTCTTTGGTTAAAACCTGCTTATCCATAGCAATGTCTAAACCAAGTTTTTTGTTCATTCTGTAACGACCTACCTCACCCAGGTTGTAACGCTGGTCACTAAAGAAAAGCTTGTGGATAATGCCACGTGCAGTTTCCTCATCGGGTGGTTCAGCATTTCTCAACTGACGGTAAATGTGCTCAACAGCTTCTTTTTCAGAGTTTGTTGGATCTTTTTGAAGCGTGTTGTGAATGATGGCATAATCTGCCGATTGATTGTCTTCTTTGTGAAGCAGGATTGTTTTAGAGCCTGAATCAAGAATTTCCTCAACGTGTTCCTTTTCAAGAACGGTGTCACGGTCTAAAACGATTTCATTTCTTTCGATAGAAACCACCTCGCCTGTATCTTCATCAACAAAGTCTTCGTGCCAGGTTTTAAGAACACGTGCAGCAAGTTTTCTGCCTAAGTATTTTTTCAATCCTGTTTTTGACGCTTTAACTTCTTCAGCAAGGTCAAAAATTTCAAGGATGTCTTTATCCCTTTCAAAACCGATGGCCCTGAAAAGCGTGGTAACAGGTAACTTTTTCTTTCTATCGATATAAGCATACATTACGCTATTGATATCGGTAGCAAATTCAATCCAGGAACCTTTGAAAGGAATTACTCTGGCAGAGTAAAGTTTGGTTCCGTTTGCGTGAAAAGATTGCCCGAAGAAAACACCGGGAGATCGGTGTAACTGAGAAACAACTACACGCTCTGCACCGTTGATACAAAATGTACCACTGGGTGTCATATAAGGAATGGTACCCAAATACACATCCTGAACGATGGTTTCAAAGTCTTCGTGCTCAGGGTCTGTACAATACAATTTTAGTCTGGCTTTTAAAGGCACACTGTATGTAAGTCCTCGTTCAATACATTCCTGGATGGAATATCTTGGCGGGTCTACAAAGTAGTCTAAAAATTCAAGTACAAATTGGTTGCGGGTATCAGTAATTGGGAAGTTTTCCATGAAGGTTTTATAAAGTCCTTCATTTCCTCTTTCGTCTGTTTTTGTTTCCAACTGGAAAAAATCCTGAAAGGATTTTATTTGAATGTCCAGGAAATCGGGATATTCCGGCTTATTCTTCACAGAGGAAAAATTCAATCTTTCAGTTTGAGTTGCTGACATTAATGGAATGAATTTTAATTAAAATAAAATGTTGTTGGCGTAATTTTTAAACAAAACTGTTTTTTACGCAAAATGGTTTAGAGCTGTTAAGGCGCAATTTTGCACCTTAACAACCTAAACCTTAGAGTAATTTCCCCATCCCGATAGCTATCGGGATGGGGGATGTATTACTTAAGCTCTACTTCAGCTCCAGCCTCTTCAAGAGAAGCTTTTAGGCTTTCAGCCTCGTCTTTAGAAACACCTTCTTTGATAGTGTTTGGTGCACCATCAACCATTTCTTTTGCTTCTTTAAGACCTAGACCTGTAAGTTCCTTAACAAGTTTTACAACTGCAAGCTTAGAAGCACCGGCTGCCTTCAACACTACGTCAAATTCAGTTTTCTCTTCTGCAGCTTCACCAGCAGCAGCACCACCTCCGGCAGCAACAGCAACAGCTGCAGCAGCAGGCTCGATACCATACTCTTCTTTAAGGATTGTAGCTAACTCATTAACTTCTTTTACAGTCAAGTTAACTAATTGTTCTGCGAAATTTTTTAAATCTGCCATTTTCTATCGTTTTAATAATTTATTTTAATATTTAATTGAATATTTGAATTTGATTACTATCCTTCTCTTTCAGATAGTGTTTTAACAATGCCTGCAAGTTTTCCGCCACTTGATTTAAGTGCTGAAACAACATTTTTAGCAGGAGATTGTAGTAAACCGATTATCTCGCCAATCATCTCTTCACGTGATTTGATGTTTACAAGATCATCCAGCAAGTTGTCACCAATGTAAACCGCTTCTTCAATAAAAGCACCTTTAAGCACGGGCTTTTCTGATTTTTTACGGAATTCTTTGATCACTTTTGCAGGAGCGTTACCGGTTTCAGAAAACATTAGAGAGGTGTTACCTTTTAAAATGGTTTTTAAATCTCCAAAGTCTTTGTCTGAGGTCTCCATTGCTTTTGCAAGCAGGGTATTTTTAACAACTGTTAGTTTGATTCCGGCCTTGAAGCACGCACGTCTCAGGTTTGAGGTAGTAAGTGCATCCAGTCCTGAAATATCTGTTAAGTAGATATTTGAATTCTCTGCTAACTGGGTAGTTAAAACTTCTATAGCTTTTGCTTTTTCTTCTCTTGTCATAATATAAAGTATTTACTACTCAGTAAAACGTTTAGCATCGATTGGAACTCCCGGACTCATAGTGCTTGACAAGTGTATACTCTTGATGTAAACACCCTTGGTCACAGAAGGCTTTAACTTTACCAGTGTTGTTAATAATTCCTTTGCGTTTCCGGCAATTTTCTCGGCATCAAAAGATGCTTTTCCAATTGCAGCATGTACAATTCCGTATTTATCAACTTTAAAGTCAATTTTACCGGATTTGATATCTGAAACAGCTTTAGCGATATCCATTGTAACTGTACCTGTTTTGGGGTTTGGCATAAGACCTCTAGGTCCTAAAACGCGTCCTAAAGGACCCAATTTACCCATTACACTTGGCATGGTTACAATAACATCAACATCTGTCCATCCTCCTTTGATTTTCTCGAGGTACTCATCCAAGCCCACAAAATCAGCTCCTGCTTCTTTTGCTTCGGCTTCTTTATCTGGTGTTACCAGTGCTAAAACTTTTACGTCTTTACCTGTCCCGTGCGGAAGTGTTACAACCCCTCTAACCATTTGGTTAGCTTTACGTGGGTCAACATTTAAACGCACAGCCAGATCAACAGAGGCATCAAAGTTTACGCTGGTAATCTCTTTTACTAAAGCAGATGCTTCGGCCAAGGTATAAGCTTTATTTGCCTCTACTTTTGACTGAGCTTCTTTTTGCTTTTTTGTTAATTTTGCCATTATTTTTAAGTGCTTTTTCTAGTTAAAAAGGCGCATTACCCCTTACTTTTACTCCCATTGATCTTGCAGTACCTGCAACCATTTTCATGGCAGATTCAATCGTAAAAGCATTAAGGTCTTGCATTTTGTCTTCTGCAATCGTTCTAATCTGATCCCAAGAAATAGTTGCTACTTTTCTGATATGTGGCTCACCAGATCCTTTTTTGATCTTAGCAGCTTCCATAACCTGAACAGCAGCCGGAGGAGTTTTTACAACAAAGTCAAATGACTTGTCTTTGTAAACAGTAATTGCCACCGGCAATACTTTTCCCTGCTTGTCTTGTGTTCTAGCGTTGAACTGCTTGCAGAACTCCATAATGTTCACCCCGGCAGCACCCAATGCTGGACCAACCGGTGGAGAAGGGTTTGCGGCACCTCCTCTAACTTGAAGTTTTACAACTTTACTTATTTCTTTTGCCATTTTTTAAAATTTAGTTTCGGTATTTTCTCTTATTGGAAGCAAAAGTCCATACCTAAATATATATAGCGTAACAGTTTTTTTATACTTTTTCTACTTGCATATAGCTTAACTCAAGTGGTGTTTTTCTTCCGAAAATTTTAACCATCACCTCAAGTTTTCTTTTCTCTTCATTCACCTTTTCTATGGTTCCGTTGAAACCGTTGAATGGCCCGTCAATTACTTTTACAGTTTCACCAATGGTGAACGGAATGTTGACATTTTCATCAGTAACAGAAAGCTCATCAACTTTTCCGAGCATTCTATTCACTTCAGATTGTCTTAATGGCACAGGGTCTCCCCCTTTTGTCTCGCCTAAAAACCCAATAACTCCATTTACGGACTTAATAACGTGGGCAATTTCACCGGCAAGGTTGGCTTGAACCATTATATATCCCGGAAAATAAACACGTTCTTTGTTTATCTTTTTTCCGTTTCTAATCTGTATTACTTTCTCTGTGGGCACTAAAATTTGATCAATAGACTCCTGTAAACCCAATCGAGTAACTTCATTCTCGATATAAGATTTTACTTTGTTCTCTTGCCCGCTTACTGCACGAACAACATACCATTTTTTAGTGCTTTTTGTCTCAGTCATGTTTCAGTATTTAGGATTTTATCCATTCAAAATACTTAGCAATCATATCACTAAATATTGTATCAACACCCCAGACCGCAAGCGACAGGACTATTGAGAATACAGCAACAAGTACTGTTAATCGTTGCGCCTCAGACAAAGGTGTCCAGGTGACGTGATTTTTTAATTCATTGAACGATTCTTGAATATAATTCAGCATTCTTTGTCGTTATTAAAATTGTTACTAGCACGGGTTGAGAGACTCGAACTCCCGACACCTGGTTTTGGAGACCAGTGCTCTACCAACTGAGCTAAACCCGTATTAAAAAGTTTTGGTCTCCCAGATTTTTTTATAGGGATTAGCCAAACCCGTTGATAAATGCTTAAAGGCACCCGCACCTAGCGGATACCTTTAAGACTATTATCTTTAAACTATATTTAGTCTAATATCTCAGTTACCTGACCTGCACCAACTGTTCTACCACCTTCACGGATTGCGAAACGTAAACCTACATTCATCGCAATTGTCTGAATCAATTCAACAGTGATAGTTAAGTTGTCACCGGGCATTACCATTTCAACTCCATCAGGAAGTGCAATGTTTCCGGTTACGTCAGTAGTTCTTACATAGAACTGTGGACGGTAGTTATTGTGGAATGGCGTGTGACGACCACCTTCTTCTTTCTTAAGGATATAAACCTCAGCTTTGAATTTTTTGTGAGGGGTTACAGATCCCGGCTTAACGATTACCATACCTCTTGAGATTTGAGTTTTCTCAATACCTCTAAGAAGGATACCAACGTTATCTCCAGCTTCACCTCTATCAAGTATCTTACGGAACATTTCAACACCAGTGATTGTTGAAGTTAATTTTCCGGCACCCATACCAATGATTTCTACCGGGTCTCCAGTGTTTGCAACACCAGTTTCGATACGTCCTGTTGCAACAGTACCACGACCTGTAATAGAGAATACATCTTCAATAGGCATCAAGAAAGGCTTGTCAACATCACGTTGTGGCATTTCAATCCAGCTATCAACTGCTTCCATTAATTGAATTACAGTATCCACCCATTTTTGCTCACCATTAAGTGCACCAAGAGCAGAACCTTGAATCACAGGACCATTGTCTCCATCATACTCATAGAAAGAAAGAAGATCTCTGATTTCCATTTCAACTAGTTCAAGTAGCTCCTCATCATCAACCATATCCACTTTGTTCATGAATACAACGATTCTTGGAATACCTACCTGACGTCCCAAAAGGATGTGCTCACGAGTTTGTGGCATTGGACCATCTGTAGCAGCAACTACAAGGATAGCTCCATCCATTTGTGCAGCACCAGTTACCATGTTCTTTACATAATCCGCGTGACCTGGACAGTCAACGTGTGCATAGTGACGATTTGCTGTTGCATATTCTACGTGTGAAGTATTGATTGTGATACCTCTTTCTTTTTCTTCTGGAGCGTTATCAATCTGGTCGAAAGATTTTGCTTCAGAAAATCCAGCATCTGACAATACTTTAGTGATAGCTGCTGTTAAAGTTGTTTTACCGTGATCTACGTGTCCAATTGTACCTATATTTAAGTGCGGTTTGGAACGATCAAATTTTTCCTTTGCCATGTTTAATAATTTTTAATCTTAGTTATATATTAGTGTTTAATGTATTCACAACTTTGAGCCAACGACGGGAATTGAACCCGTGACCTCTTCCTTACCAAGGAAACACTCTACCCCTGAGCTACGTCGGCAGGAATGGGTTTCAAGTTTCAGGCTTCAAGTTTCAGGTTTGTATCTTTGTTTTAACAAGAAACACTAAACCTGAAACCAGAAACTTTCTTCGAGAGGGAGACCGAATTTCCCGATATTCATCGGGACAGGCTTCTCACCCTTCTTTTTTTCATTTTTATTAAATTTCTTTAAAAAAGAAAGTTAATTCAATTCAATGAACATTTAGAGCGGGAGACCGGGTTCGAACCGGCGACATTCAGCTTGGAAGGCTGACGCTCTACCAACTGAGCTACTCCCGCAATTTTATGAAATTCCATCCCGATAGCTATCGGGAGAAATTCCGAATTCCAAAATTTTAATGACCGTTTCAACCTCAATTACTCAATATCTTTTGGATTTTGGAGTTTTAAGATCGAGATTTCCACTTTCGCGGAAATGTTTTGTGGGGAGAGCAGGATTCGAACCTGCGAAGACATAGTCAGCAGATTTACAGTCTGCCCTCGTTGGCCGCTTGAGTATCTCCCCAAAGTTTAACCAACAAATCATTTAGTTGGCAACCCATTAATTTTCAGAACATTAAGAGCCGATGGAGGGACTCGAACCCACGACCTGCTGATTACAAATCAGCTGCTCTAGCCAGCTGAGCTACATCGGCTTTTTAAACTTTTTGGCGCCCATTTTAGGCATAAAAAAGTCCGCTATTTCTAACGGACTGCAAATGTATATAAATTTTGTTTTTAAAAAAATTTTTTTGAAAAAATTTCTCTACATATGTGCTCTTTGTTTTTCTTTTCTTTTTTTAAGTTGTCTTTCCAAAGCTTGAGCACATTCATCAATACCAATTTCAAAGCGCTTACATTCTTTTTTCACAATTAAATCGTCACCGGGTATGCTTAGTAAAACTTCTACAATTTTGTTCTCGGGGCTGGCTGTGTTTTCAAGTTTTAAAAAGACGTCTGCAAATATTATTTTATCATAAAACTGTTCCAGCTTGCTTAATTTTTTCTCGATAAAATTGATCAATTTGATGTCTGCATCAAATCCCGGGGTTTGAACATTTACTTTCATATATTTCAAATTTTAAATTAAATCTATTTTATATCACTTTTTATTTCTTGGGTGGGTATTTGAGTACACCTTTTTTAATTCGGCTATGCTGTTATTTGTATAAACCTGAGTCGAAGCCAAACTGGCATGACCTAAAAGTTCTTTGATTGCATTGAGGTCTGCTCCTTCATTTAATAGATGTGTTGCAAATGAATGTCTTAAAATGTGTGGACTCTTTTTTTCTTTAGTTGATATAGCACTAAAGTAATTATTAATAATTCTATACACAAGTGTTTGACTTATTTTAACTCCTTTTTTGGACAAAAAAAGCGCTTGTTTTGAATTGTTACTTTCATAGTCTTTTCTAATCTCTATGTATTCTTTTAAGGTTTTAATTGTGGGCTGTATAAGCGGTACTATACGTTCTTTATTTCGCTTACCTAAAACCTTTACACTTTGCTTATGAAAATCCAAATCAGATAGTTTTAACTGTATTAATTCTGACTTACGCATGCCTGTTGCATAAAACAGTTCCACTATGGCTTTATTTCTGATGCCTTCAAAATCTTTATTGTCATCCAATTGATCGATTACATTTCCAATCTCCTTTTCTGAAAATGGGATTTGAAGTGTTTTTGGCACTTTCAATGACTTGTGCTTGGCTAATGGGTTTTCACTTATTTGTTTGGTTTTCAAAAGAAACTTATAATAGGCCTTTAATGAGGAAATCTTTCGGTTGATGCTTTTGTTGCCTATTTTGTTTTCAAATAAATTGACAATCCAGGACCGTATCATTGCATAATTGACCGTTTTTAAATCGGTGCAATCAAACTCATTTTTGATAAATTCTTTGAAAGTCTCCAAGTCATGCAGGTAAGCCTGAACTGTGTGTGCAGAATAGTTTTTCTCTAATTTAAGGTAATTGATGAAAGCTGAAAGGGGCATAAGCTTTTTTGTTTCATCGTAAATTTACAAAACTTCCAAGAGATTAAAATGATTTATATCAGCAAAAAAAAAAAAAAATCCCGAAGCATCGGGATTTTTAAATTTATTGTAAAAACAGATTGATTTAAATGTCTTCTCTGTCTCTAAGTCTCTGAATGTATTGTGCTTTTTGAACTTCAGCACGTCTTGATACAGAAGGTTTTGTGAACTGTTGCCTGCTTCTCAATTGACGCATGACTCCTGTTCTATCAAATTTCCTTTTGTAGCGCTTTAACGCTTTATCAATATTCTCTCCGTCTTTTACCGGTATAATTAACATAGGGAAAACACCTCCTCTCTTTTAGTTCGGCAAAATTAAAATATTTTTTTAATTCCAAAAATAATTTTAATTTTTTAGAACAATTTTTACTTTGTTGGCTTGTATTCCTTTTTATCAATAATAATCTTTGCTAATATCTCTCTCAGTATTTCTGAAGTTCCCCCACCAATAGGCCCAAGCCTGCTGTCCCTTAATAGCCTTGCTAAGGGATATTCCTCCATATAACCATAACCACCCAAAAACTGAAGGCAATCATAGATGACTTCATCGGCAATTTTTGTTGAAAGCAATTTTGACATTGTGGCTTCTTTGACCACATACTCGCCATTATTCAATTTGGCAGTTACATTGTAGTTAAAAACTTTACACATTTCCACTTCACTGGCACGTTCTGCCACTTTGTGCCTCAAAGCCTGAAATTGATTGATGGTTTTTCCAAAAGCTTTTCGTTCAGCCATATATTCCAGAGCATAGTCAATGGCATATTCAGCTCTGGCGTGTGCATTGATTCCCATGATTAAACGCTCCAGTGCAAAGTGGTGCATGATATATGTAAAGCCCATATTTTCTTGTCCCATTAAATTTGAAGCGGGTATTACCACATTGTCAAAAGCTATTTCTGCAGTATCTGAAGCTCTCCAACCAAGCTTGTCAAGTTTGGTTGCAGAAATTCCGGGGGTATCCCTATCCATAATAAAAATACTCATTCCTTTATGGTCAAGTTCAGGGTTGGTTTTTGCGGCCACTACCAGATAATCTGAATAAACACCGTTTGTAATAAAGGTTTTAGAGCCGTTGATGATATAATTATCTCCGTCTTTTACAGCAGTGGTTTTCATACCGGCAACATCTGATCCTCCAAAAGGTTCAGAGATGCACAAACAACCCATCTTTTCGCCACTAATACTTGGTGGGAGGTATTTTTGCTTTATTGCTTCATTGCCTTCATGGCTAACATGTGTCATTGCCAGATAAGCATGGACCCACATAGCAGCAGCAAAACCACCGGAATTTATTTTTTGTAATTCTTCAAGAAAAATGACCATATAGAAAAGGTCCAGACCCATCCCGCCATATTTTTCAGGATAGTTGAGGCCAAAATAGCCCATATCCCCAAATTTTTTCCAGATAAACCGTTCAATGGTTCCGGTTTTTTCCCATTTTTCAATGTGGGGTACTACTTCTTTCTGTAAAAATTCCTGAAAACTCTTTCTAAACAATTCGTGTTCTTCTGTAAAGTATGTGATGTTCATTGTGAATGATTAATTGTTGTGTGTTTATGGTTTTAATTAGTAATAAGTATTAAGAACAAAGTATTAAGATTGTGTGGATTACTTAATGGGATATTTATATTTCGATATTCTTAATTCGTTATTCAATACTCGTTATTTATCTATGGTCAAATATAAGGCAAATCTCTCAAACTTATGAATAGGAAAGCCCTCAACGTTTTTTAATTCTTCAAGTTCTTTAAATCCTTCGTGAAGCATTCTGTAATCCACAATTTCGCGTGCAAGGTTAAAATTAATAAATGGCAAAGTCGCCATATCTGAAGCCGAAGCTTTATTGATGTTGATTTTTGTAATCTCAGGTTTTTCTTTTACCGTAAAGTCATTGAGTATGCGTCTCACAACTGCATTTTCCAACCCGTAAACATCATAAAGTTGTTCATCAACCAAAAAACCATTTAACCTGTTTCTATACTGAATGATTCGTTGTGACAAAACTTCTCCAATGCCATTCACCTGCTGAAGCTCTTCGGCGGTAGCCTTGTTTAAATCAATTTTTTGTGCAAAGGGTTTTTCTGTGTTAAAACTTCTGCTTTGTGAAGTTGTTCTGGGATTGGTCACCCAATCGGGAAATTGAAAATAAGGGCTTATATCATTAAGTAGTGAATCTGAAACACGTGTTACATTTTTAAAATCGGCAACAGAATTGATCCATTTGCCTTCTGCCCTGAATTTGTGCAAACGGTCAATTTCCTCAGGTGTCATCCCCAGTCTATAGCCGGAATAATCGGTGATGAAATTTGGGTTGAATTTTCTTTGCTCTGGTTGGCGGCTTGTTGTGGCAATATCTCTGAGAGAGTCTATTTGTCGTTGCAATGCCACAACTTCTTCAGACTCTAAATCGATAACAGATTCGTTTTTAAAATCAATATTGAAATAGATAATTTGTGCTGTTACGACAAGTGCTAATAAAAACAAAATCTCATTTCGTTGTTTTTTGGAAAACCTGAAATGAGATTTTGAATTATTCATATTCGAAAAATTTATTCTTCTTCCGGGGTTTTATACAATTCGCCTGCTTTCAATCGTCTCATATAATCCCTTAAATCCTGACGCACTTCGCCGGACATTAAGTAAAGACCAATTATATTAGGAAAAGCCATAGCGAGTATCATCATATCTGAAAAGTCAAGTACCGCTCCTAAACTGATAGAAGCACCAATAACCACAAAGAACAAGAAGATTACTTTGTATGTCATTTCTGTTCTTTTGCTTTTTCCAAATAAATAGGTCCAGGCTCTCATTCCATAGTAAGACCAAGAAATCATGGTTGAGAATGCAAAAAGGAAAATCGCTCCTGTTAATATATAGGGAAACCAGGAAATTACACTTCCAAATGCATCAGAGGTGAGTTGCGCTCCTGCCATTCCCACCACTTCGTGTTTTCCGGTAAAAATAAGCACCAAAGCAGTTAATGTACATACAACCACAGTATCAATGAAGGGCTCCAAAAGTGAAACAAAACCTTCAGACGGCGGATTGTTTGTTTTAGCAGCACTATGGGCAATAGCAGCAGAACCAATACCTGCTTCGTTAGAGAAAGCTGCCCTTTGGAAACCAAGAATCAATACCCCAATCACACCTCCTTTAAGTGCTGATGGACTAAATGCCCCATCGATGATTGCATTAAATGCAGGAATAATATTCTCAATATTTACAGAAATTACTATTATACAAGCTATGATATAAATACTAGCCATAAAAGGGACAACTCTGGAAGTCACTTTGGCTATACTTCTAATTCCACCAATAATAACAGCGGCTACAAGAATCATTATAATAAGTCCGAAAGCTGTTCCATATTCTGCTATTGCAGGAATCTGACCTTTTACGGCTTCAAACGACTGGTTGGCTTGAAACATATTTCCACCACCAAAAGAAGCCCCAACACAGAGAATCGCAAAGAAAGCAGCGAGGAATTTACCTAATCCTTTTTTGTTTTGTCTTTCCAGACCTTTTCTCAAATAGCTCATTGGTCCACCAAAAACCCGGCCGTCAGGTCCAATTTCACGGTATTTTACCCCTAGGGTACATTCCACAAATTTGGAAGACATACCAAGGAGACCGGCTAAAATCATCCAAAAAGTTGCACCGGCTCCACCCACTGAAATGGCAACCGCCACACCGGCAATATTTCCAAGACCAACAGTTCCAGAAACAGCAGTAGTCAAAGCCTGAAAGTGGGTCACCTGTCCTGGTGCATTGGGATCGTCATATTTTCCTCTGGCCAAATTAATCGCATGTCTAAAACCACGCAGGTTGATAAAGCCCATTCTTATAGTAAAGAATATTGCACCAATAACCAACCAAATCACAATGAAGGGAACTCCTTTTTGTTGCTTATCACCATTGGGGTGTAAAATGGGTACTTTTTCATCATAAACAATAGTAGCAAATTTGTGCGCTCCTGTTTGAATAACATCAAGACTACTTTCTGAGTCATAAATAATATGGCCTTGAGAAGTGAGGTGTTCCAGTTTACCATTGGCAGGTGCTACAGCAATAATCTCTTGTCCATCTTTCTCAATAACAGCGATGGCTTCGCCTTCTTTAACGTTACTGTTATTCGGCTTTAGCCATTCTTTCAACACAAAAACCCCTTCAACACCGGGCTCCCACCCGGGAGCGGGAACTTGTTCAAGGTCTGCATAAATAACCGGATCATAAATTCCTATTGCAGAAAAGGGATCCCAGAAAAGCCATTCACCAATTTTTGCTACAATGGGCGTAAAAGTTCCGTTAAATTTTTCTGCTATTGCTTCAGCCGGAACTGTATATTCTTTTGTAACTGAATTCCCTGTTGCATCAGTAATTGTAACTGTATAAGGAATGCCTTCAGTAAGCCCAACAGCCTTATTTGAAGTAAGTGGTGTGCTTTGATTACTCCACTTGTAGGTGTAAGGCTCTACACCACCATCTACTGTTACTTCAATAACCCCATCATTAATAATGTCTGAAGGATTTGTAATTCGTTCACTTACTGTAAGTTCCTGTGAGTAAACCACTGCAGAAAAAAGCAACAGTATTGCGGTAATATGTTTTGAGATCATATTAAAAAGGTAGTTAGTTTTTAATTTTTTACAAAAGTGCAGGCAAGATGCTAAAAAAAAAAACGAATTCAAATTTTTTTTGTAATGAAAATCTAATTTGATAATTAGCTGACTCCTGAAGTGGAAACATTTACAAATCAAAAACCGAACTACGTTTGGTGTAAACCAAGTCTTTAAGCTTAATCCAAAATGCTAAGGTGAGGTATAGCACAAATCCAAAACCCAAAGTTGCAAATGAAGAATAAATAAAAAACAACCTCACATTTTTGGCGCGCATACCCAGTTTGTCAGCCACCCTTGACGAAACGGCAAAACCGTATTTTTCAAAAAAGGTACGGATGTTGAAAATGAGGCTAGACATAATTTAAAGTTGAATTTAGCAAAAGTATTAATTGTGGAATTAATATCAATTATTTTTGTATATTGTTTCTTATATCTTAAGAAAATGAAAACCTTCTTTACATTATTGTTTCTTTTTTTTCTTTCAATTTTTAGTTATTCTCAAGACTTATACATACCTGATGCAGTATTTTTAAATAAATTAATCAATCAGGGAGTTGACACCAATGGAGATGGAATCATTCAACTTAGCGAAGCGCTTGCTGTCACGACCCTTAATGTGAATTCCACACAATCGAATGACAAAATTGAAGATATGGAAGGCATCCAATACTTCACAAACCTTACTCAGTTAAGGTGTACAAGTAATTTAATTACTACACTTGATGTAACAGCGTTAACAAACTTAGAACTTTTGCATTGCACTTCAAATCAAATCACTTCACTAAATATAAGCGGATTAAGCCAATTAACAACTCTTTGGGCTCAAGGGAATGCGTTACCCCATATTGATTTAAGTGGATTGGATAATATCTGGTGGATATGGGTTAACAACAATAATTTATCTCAAATAGACTTAACCGGCTTAAATACTCTTGAAGCCATTTGGATAGCTAATAACCAGCTTTCAAATATTGATTTCACTCCCACACCAAACTTAAATTATATTGATGTTTCAGGAAATTTTTTAACTGAAATTGAAGTAAACCACTTAACCGAACTAGGGATACTTGATTGCCAAAATAATCAAATTGGGGATATATCAATCTCAAACTTAGTAAATCTTTATACACTATACATAGGAAACAACTTAATTGAAGAAATCGATGGAAGCCAAAACCCTAATTTTATTGAACTCCACTGTCAATCCAACCCTAACCTGACTTATATCAACATGAAAAATGGAGCAATTTCCGGTGCAGACCCGGACATGTTGTATTTTGGATTTGCATTTTACGACTTACCAAACTTACAATTTATATGTATAGATCCCGGTGAAGAATATGCATTATCTGAAAGTGGATATGACCCAAACAATGTAACTGTTTCTACTACTGATTGTACAATGTCTGTCACAGATGTTGACCTGAATAGCTCAACACTTTATCCAAATCCGATTGTAGATTTTTTCCATATAACAAATATAGATAACGCTTCTGATTTTATTGTTCTTGATGTCACAGGTAAAGTTCTTTTTGAAACCTCTTCCTATGAAACGACAAAAAATGAAATTATGAATTTGAAAACAGGAACTTATATCTTAATCTTAAATGATGCGTCAAACAACTTGAAACAGTTCAGGTTCATTAAAAAGTAAGACTTCCTTTTATCCTTTTATCAGGCTAACCCCCACCCCACATTGTATGCATTTCCTCTTATCACAGTAGTTTGTTTTTAATTCCAGCAACGCCTGTGAGTGCATAGCATTTTTCGCAACCGGCTTGAGCGCATTAAATTTTACAATCACATTGTTTTCTTCGGGGTTAACACTTTGAATCAATTCAAGTAAGGTTTCCGGGATTTCCTTTCCGGTGTGTTTGTGGTGACAAAAAACAACCGGAAGTATGGTATTTATTATAAGTAAATCGATAAAAGATTTTGACAGCTTCTTTTTACGCTTAGGCGAAAGGGAATTGAAATGAAAATGAGTATCCCAAAACCCAGAAGCGCTACTATTGAATAACCCATATATTTCCTCTTTGCTTTTGGCAGCAATGACTTTTGAAAACAATTGGTGGTTCTCAAAATACAGGGTCGCCATTTGTGCCAACCTGATTGTTGGAAAATTTACCGGGCGCAACCTGAAAAATTGAACGGGTAAAACGTCACGGTTCTCTAGTTGAAATTTGTTTTTTATAAATCGATATTCTGTTTTCAGTTTATTGAAATACTCATCATCCAATTCGGTTTCCAGCAAACCTGCCTGACCGAGCAGAAGTGCTTCTATTTGAATTTGATTTTTTTGAACTTTTCTCAGCACAGAATAATCAAAAGACCGGGCAATCGAAAGAAATGCCTGCCCGTTGTTTTTTAAGCCAAAATTCTTGGCCAACATCATAAAAAGCACAGCCTCCCAATCGTTTTTAGAAAATTTAAGCAACTCAAATATTAAATCTGACTTGTTTTCAAGCCGCTCAAAATAGAGCCGCTCCAACCAGTTTTGCAAGACAAAGTCATCCACCTCCCCAAAAGAATCCTCGCAGGGAATCCATTTTTTATTTCCTGAAAAAAGTTTGTTGTAGCTTGAAAGTGTGGAATTTTCAATTCGGTTTTTTAGTTCTAAAGTTGGAATAACCGTATTGTCTTTTCGGAAAACATCCACATCATGCTGCCAAACCACATGCAGGATGACATTGTCATAAGCCGAATCGATTTCGTGCCGGTGGGCATACCAGTCAGAAGATTTCAAATGAATTTCCACATTGCCCACCCAAAGCTGCCCGCCTATCCTAATTTTTGCACTGAAAAAATCAGGCCCGGAATCGAGGTTGTGGCTCCCATGATTCACAATCTCAATGGCTTCATCATTCTGAGTTATTAATTCAGTTTTTGAAAACTTTTGAAATTTCCAGATGTAATGTAGAAAATCTTCTTGCATATTATAAAAATAATACGAGATTTTCTAAAAAACAATTGTGGTCTTCTTTAAAAAATTAAAATTGAATGCCCGCAGAGATTCCCAGGCTTAGAGTTTGTAAATTAAAATTTGTTGAGTTATCTAAAGTATATTCTTTTGACTTCGCAAAAATTGAAATTACGTACATAAAATCAGTGTCATCATAAAAAAGATAACCTATCCCTAACTTTGCCGAACCACCAGATTTAAAGTTACCTACTTTTAAATTCCTGCCCGCATTTAAACTTACAAACGGACCATCATAATAATAAGGGTTTAAATGAAATTTTATTTCCCCTACAATTGGAATGGCAAGTATGTTTTCACTAACATGATAGGCTAAACCAATACCAGCAGACAATGAAAGGCTTTTTAAGAAATAAAATCCATGGAAGCTGTTAATTTCTAATTCAAATCCTTTATTAGGAATGATAGGTTCATTAGAATACCCTTTTTCTCTATTGAATAAAAATTCAATGTTATTACTATTAGTATAAGTAATAACATGCTTATCAGACTTCTCCTTTTGTGAATACAAAAAGCTACTGAAAATAAATAAAATCAGTAAAACAGAATTTCTTTTAATCAATATAACCCATTTTTTTCATCCACTCATCGTTGTACATTTTCCCAACATATCGGCTTCCGTGATCGTGAAATAACACCACCACCACATCATCCTTGGTGAAATGCTCTTTGAGTTGCAAAAGCCCCTTCATAGCAGCTCCTGCAGAGTTGCCCAGGAAAAAACCTTCTTTTTTGGCCAATAATTGTGTGTAAACAGCCGCATCTTTATCGGTTACTTTGGTGAAACCGTCAATGATACTGAAATCTACATTTTTGGGAAGGATGTCTTCACCAATTCCTTCGGTGACATAGGGATAAATTTCCTTTTCATCAAAAATACCTGTTTCGTGGTATTTTTTGAAAACACTGCCATAAGTGTCAATACCCCATACTTTAATATTCGGGTTTTGTTCTTTAAGGTATTTCCCAACTCCGGAGATGGTTCCTCCGGTTCCCACACCCACCACAAAATGGGTTACTTTCCCGTCAGTCTGTCTCCAGATTTCCGGGCCTGTGGATTCATAATGCGCTTTTGCGTTTGAAAGGTTGTCATACTGATTGACATACCAGCTGTTTGGGGTTTCTTTTGCAAGTCTAGCAGAAGTTGAGTAGTATGACCTTGGATCATCAGGTGCTACATCGGTTGGGCAAACCACTACTTCGCTGCCCACAGCTCTGAGGAAATCCATTTTTTCCTTACTCTGTTTATCGCTGATAACACACACCATTTTATAACCTTTGACAATGGCTGCCAGTGCGAGTCCCATTCCGGTGTTGCCTGAGGTGCCTTCTATGATGGTTCCACCGGGCTTTAGTCTGCCGTCGGCTTCGGCGTCTTCTATCATTTTAACGGCCATTCTATCTTTTACAGAATTTCCTGGGTTAAAAGTTTCATATTTTGCCAGCACCAATGCGGGGATTTCTTCGGCCAGTTTATTGATTTTTACCAAAGGTGTATTACCAATAGTTCCAAGTATATTTTCTGCGTATTCCATATCTGATTTTTGCGGAAGCAAAGGTAAGGAAATGAACTAAAAAATTAGATTTGTAAACTGTTATTTAAATACCAAAAAACTCAAGATCATTTATGAGACCAATTCTTTTAGAAGAGACCTCTGACTTGCTGATTCATTTTAGCCATAGGGAAGATTTTTGAAGTGGAATCCACGAATTACAAAATAATATAATACTTTAAAAACATAGATTTTACTTCTTTATAAATTTAATTTTTTGTTTAAAATTTGGGTAGATAAATTCCACTACATACATACCGCTTGATAATGAAGACACATCTATTTCTTTCTGACCGGGTTTCCATTTCTTTTCAAAAAGTTTTTGACCGCTTGAATTGAAAATGGTAAATTTTACGGGTAACAAATCAAATTTTATTTTTAAGGTATCTTCAACAGGGTTGGGATACAAAATAAAATTATTAATTTCATTTTCAGTGATGGACAATAGCTGGTTTTCATACCACAAAATTTGTTTTGTCGTTTGAGTTGCTGTTACCACGTCTATCATGCCATTACCATTAATGTCTGCCGCTTCAAGGGTTACTGAATTTGTCAAATTATTAGTGATTAAATGTGGGTTGCTAAAATTGCCTAGCCCGTCCAAGTTTTCATACCAGTACATAAACCCCGGTGTGCCCGGCCTTATAGCAAACAAATCGATATCACCATCGTTGTCGATATCTGCCGGGTAAAAAGCGGTAATAAGATGATCTAATTCAATAAAATTTTCTGAACTAAAGGCACCTTCTCCATCCAGATTTTCCCACCAGGAAAATTTATGATTTGCACCAGAACTACTACCAACTATATCCAAGACACCATCACCATCTATATCTATTAAATGCATATATAATACTGCAATTCCTGTAGAACCAATTTCAATTGGCCCACTAAAATTGCCCTGTCCATCCAGGTTTTCAAACCAAGCCATGGTTTGGAAATTAGGTGTCCCTGAAACAATATCTAAAAAGCCATTGCCATTGATATCACCCACTGCAATACCAAAACCATTTGAAAAATTGGTTATCACTACATTCCCCGATGAAAAATTGCCGCTACCCAAGTTGCGGTACCAAGTAATACTGCGATCAGAATCAGCACTCGCAGACACCACAATATCCAACATACCGTCACCATCTATATCGGCCAAAACAATAGCCCTGGCACGAGTGGTCGGATTTTCGGGAATAATTTGGGGTGTTCCAAAAGTACCATTGCCATCAAGATGCTCCATCCATCTTAAAGCTAAACCAGGTGTTGTAAGATTTGGTGCTGTAAAAACAATATCTTTATAACCATTCCCAGTAAGGTCTCCAACTACAAAATAAGTTAAATTTTGTATATTTTGAGCTATCAAAATGGGCGGGCTGAAGTTGCCCGCCCCTCCTAAGTTTTTATGCCAGTAAATAGCCGATTGGCCTCTAAAAGTAACTATATCTTGAAGCCCATCATTATCTATATCAACCAATATCAACTTGGCAGAGCCTGCAATACTGTCTTCATAAATCAAATGCTCCTGCCATTGGCTTAGGACTTGAAAAGGAACCATAAATATTAATAAAAAAAAAAGGCGTTGCATTACTCGTTGTCTTTATAAATCACGTTTTGTTGAATGGCTCCATCTTCATATAATTTATCAATCTTATACAAACCTGGATCTAGTTGTTGAATCAAGTTTGGATTGTTTATAGAAGTTGAGTCTTGTGTGGTAATAGTTACATTAGCATTAAAAACACCATCATTAAATTTGGTGATTTTACCACCTATTGGTGCCCGGTTCCAATTGTCATAACATTTCCTGGTGTTTTGACCGTATGAGCTAGGCAGTGGCGGGTTAAACAAAATCTGAATGGCAGAATGATTGGGGTGAGTTATACTACTAAAATCTGTTTCATCGACTTCAACCATCAATAATGTAGTATTCCCAATAGTAAACGAGGTATCGTTATACGGACTCGGCTCGGGGCAATCACATTGACACTCCCTGAATCTGTATCGAAAACCCGGTTGAAAAAGTGGCGGTTCATTCGTTACAGGACCAGAAATATAGTATTCGCCTTTATAAGGTTCATACAAAGAGGCTATGGTATTTTGTAGGGGTTGAAACTTTGTGGGGTTTGAAAGCACCCTGTGTCGCATTGCAAGAAATTGCTCATTAAAAAAATTGGGGTATTGCATCATACAGGGCGAGCAATCGCTCATAATATTACTGACGTCTTGAGGAAAAACGACATATGGAACTCCATTACTATCAGTTTGTGAACCATCATTTACATATTCACAAGTCTGTAAATTCACAAAAGGGTAAGTGCCTGAAAAAGGTTCTGTAAACCTGTTGATGGCAGCTGTCTCAACTATTCTGTCACCTGTTGTACTGGCATTAAAATCAGGGTGTTGTGGATCACGAGGCACATTTTCTGTTGTGGAACGAGTGTGCCCCAAACCTAATACGTGAGCTATTTCATGAGGGTTTACAAAATTTGTGAAGTCTTGTGGTTTTACAATAGCAAATGAATTTCCATAACTAGCGGCACCTCTATAATGTTCTGTTGCGTAAGGCGCATATATATTAATTGCATTGGGGTGCTTTAAATTATTTGCATTTACATAGTTCCAAAAATCTGAAATTTGGCACCTTCTTATCATTCCATAACCGTGGGGGTCAAAATCAGGATAAACAACGCAAGTGCCTCCTTGATATATGAGTAATGTTGTGTTTGGGGGACTATCAAACGAATCATAACCCACATATTTAAAGAAAATATTATACTTGTTGTAAGTTCGGTTTAAATGAGCCACACCTTCCAAAACTTTATATTCAGTAAAATCGTTATTTGGATTTCCACCCGGGTTGTAATTTCCGTTTGGATCATTTACTTTCCAAAAAAACACATTCAAAACAATAGTCTCAATGGGATTGTTGGGTTCTACATCAAATAGCACTGAAGTAATTTGATTGTTTTCAGGAACTTCTTCTGCATCAAAAACACAATCATCTACTTCTTGTGCATGAAAAGCTGAGATAAACAGCAATAAAATAAGGGTTAAGAGAGATTTACCCCCCCCAACAGCTTTAAGAAAATTACATTTGTTTTCATAATTTTTAGGTTATTTAGTTAATATCTATCAACTAATTTACAATTAATTTTACAAATCCACAAAATAAACTAAAACAATAATTGAGTAAAAGCCACAAGGCATACAAAATAAGACAAGTTTTGTTGGATAAAGGGATTGTGCTAAAAATCATTCCTTTAAAAATTGAGAAAAATTTACAGAAACTTAACCCAAAAATGCCAATCACAATCATAGTTATCTATTCAAAGGCTGAAGTGCTTTGGTTTCCCTAAAATAAATAATAGCATCATACCTGAGTGGCAAAATAGTGGGCACAAATTGTCTGTTGTCGTTTCTTGGGTTATAAACCACACCCACTGCCCTGTTTCCGAGCACTTGTTGCATCTGTTTGTCATTACGGTCTTCTTCATCAAATATGAGGTAAAAAGACTCCAGTCCCGTTTTGTGAAATTTGGATTCCACGCTGTTTGATGTTGCTTTGGGAATGGTCATTTCTTCCATGGGAGAACCCCATGAGGAGCCGGCCATTACTTTTCCCTTATAAGTGGTAAACCCTATTAAAAAAACTTGGTCACTACCGTGATGTTCCCGGCTTAACTGTCCAATGTTTTTCTGATCAAAATTGCGCATACTTGTAAAGTTTGCATCACCAATGTGAGTGTTGTGTGCCCAAACGATGCCTTTGGCATTTTCACCATATAAATCCAGTAAATCAGTCACAGTATTGTGCATATGCGTTACCCTTGAATTCCAGGAGGCGGCATCTTGCTGAGTAGCACTTTTACGATAGAATTTTTCGGCATTGTGAAAAACCGTAGCGTTTTGTAACAAGTAAAAATAGTCGTCATCGTTTAAACTCCTTAATTGGTTTCGGTTGTTTTTGATGAGTTCCATAGCATTTTTTGTAGCTGTATCACAGGCACTTCTGCCCATACGAACAGCATTGGCATAGCCCCAACTGTCATCTTTGTATGGCCGAATGCACTCATATTGATTTTTAACTGATTCATAAAGTTGATTATTCGAACTTTTCAGCATTTCAAGTACTACTTCCTTTGAGCGCCATTCATCATAGACATCCATACCGTAAAAGCCCACTTTTTGATCTTGCGGAAGATGATCATTGTGGGTTCTTAACCATTCCGCCAATGCCACAACCTCTTCATTGCCCCACATCCAGGTGGGCCATCGGTCCAGTTTCAACAGCACTTCACGGGCAGATGCAGCCGCTCCTTCCCTGTTTTTTACATAGCGGTTGAGTTCATAAAGGCTGGCAAAATCACCTTCAACGGCAATGAAACTAAAGTTGTGATTTGCTATCAATTTCCTGCTTATTTGGTCACGCCAGTGATAATACTCATGGGTGCCGTGACTGGCTTCACCCAGTAAAACCAACTTTTTTTCGCAGGAAGCTAAAATCAAAGCATTCAAATCTTCTGAAGTGTTCAAAAGATTTGCTTTTTTCTTAAAATCCTGAGCCGAAAAGGATTGAAAAACCAAGATGAAAAGTATGAGCCAATGATATTTCATCTGTATATTTTTTTAAGCCTTCAATATAATCATTCTAAAATTGCTTTCAAAGTAAATCCGTTTTTGAAACACAGTTTGAAATTTAAAATGTCTATTTTTGAAAAAAATTGCGTCTATGTTACCTTGGCATCAATACTTATTCGGAGTACTATTCATACTTGCCGGAGTCAATCATTTCAGAAAGCCTAAAATGTATGAACGCATTATGCCGCCATACATTCCGTCACATAAAAATATGGTGATTTGGAGCGGTATTTTTGAAATGATTTTGGGAATGATGATTTTGATTCCCGAATATCAAGCTGTTGCCGCCTGGGGGATTATCCTGATGCTTATTGTTTTTCTTACGGTACATTTTCATATGCTGAATGACAAAAAAGCATCAATGGGATTGCCGAAATGGGTTTTGATTCTAAGAATCCCTTTGCAGATTGCTTTAATTTGGTGGGCGTTTCAATACACGTAAAATGATGAAGAAAATCGTGTTTGACTTGCCCGATGCAGACCTCATTTACTACCCAGAATTTTATAACATAGAAAAAGCTGATTTTCTTTTCAAAAAACTTTTAAAGGACACTGAGTGGCGGCATGATAAAATTACAGTTTTTGGAAAAACATACAATCAGCCACGCCTCACTGCACTTTATGCCGAAAACGAAAAACCGTATTCCTACTCAAACATCACCATGTATCCCAAACCTTTTTCTCTTTTATTGAAGGAAATAAAGAACGATTTGGAAACCATTTCGGGAAAAGAGTTTACAACGGTACTCCTCAATCTTTATCGTGACGGCAACGATTCAAACGGCTGGCACAGTGATGATGAAAAAGAACTGGGGAACAACCCGGCAATCGCTTCATTAAGTCTGGGTGCCGAGCGGATGTTTCATTTAAAACACAAAACCAAAACCGGTTTAAAAACCAAAATAGCCCTTGAACACGGAAGTCTTCTTTTAATGCAGGGGCCTACACAGCACTTTTGGAAACATCAATTGTCAAAAACTGCACGCCAGGTGGAACCTCGAATCAATCTGACCTTTCGGTTAATAAAATGATAAATATTTGAGCAAAAAAGTATTCTTTTTTAATTTCTCTTTGCTATGAAAAAAGACCTTTCAGAAATTCAAATTGACCGTATCATTGAAATGGCGTGGGAAGACAGAACGCCGTTTGAAGCCATCACTTTTCAGTTTGGACTTAGTGAACAGGAAGTCATTTCGCTTATGCGAAAAGAAATGAAGCCCACAAGTTTCAAAATGTGGAGAGCACGCGTTCAAGGTCGTGCAACCAAACACCTAAAATTAAGGGAAAACCCTGTTGATCGATTCAAATGCAGCAGGCAAAAATCAATTTCGGGGAACAAAATTTCAAAACGTTAGTCAAAAATCTCATTGAGGATTTTGGCAAGTCGAAGTCCGCCCACCTGTAATTGCACTTTTACAGTTGAAAAATGGTCATACATATAGCGGTAGCCCAACCTGTCATTATTCTTTGCGCTTTTATAAACTTCGCGGGTCAAAATCCTGATTTCTTTCACCCAGTCAAGCAAAGAGCCTTCCTGGATTTGTTGAACTTCTTCAGCAGTAAGTTTTGGCAGGTTATTGGCCAGTTCCATATAACTCATCTGGTAGCTGTCAATCATGTCTGAATCCCAGACACGGTGAAGGTTTGAATTTTCGTTGAACCAGGTTACCCTGATGTCATTTGCACCCCTGTCTTCCTCAAGCCCAAGGTGAAGCGGCTGGTGTAAATCGCCGATAAAATGAATGAGCAATTTCAGATAAAAAGCTTTGTCCTCATTGCTTGAATTTTCATCTTTTAAAACCGTAATGCAATGTTCTATTGCCTGAACAATATCGCCTTCGGGCTTGACGGTTATTTCAGCATAGGTTTTATCAAATGGAATGTTGGCATAATGCCAGGGGCGGTATTTATCAAAACTTCGCTCGCTTTTAATTTCGTCAGCATAAGTTGAGACAACTGCCATTGAC
This sequence comes from uncultured Flavobacteriaceae bacterium, assembly GCA_964469175.1. Classification (GTDB taxonomy): domain Bacteria; phylum Bacteroidota; class Bacteroidia; order Flavobacteriales; family Flavobacteriaceae; genus Planktosalinus. The sequence continues at coordinate 14,856 of CAYXXY010000020.1, read as the reverse complement.
ATTCCGTTGAGCAATTTGTCGATTTGTTTTTGGGCATTTTCAGTAAGGTGATTTTGAGCCACTTCGGCAGTTACCCGATGACCTGTTTGGCCCCAGTCAAACGTGTTTTCAGAATATGAAAAGGTGATGACAAAACAAAAGATAAAAACGAAAAATTGTTTCATAGGTGGTTTCTTAAGAAAGTAAAGATAAAAAAGCTTAAAATTTTAAAGCTTGTTTTCAATATGAAATTTATGTTATGAAGTAAAAATGGTTTTTAAAATTGGTTTGTGTCAATTGCTAAAAATTACTTAAATATAGATTGGAAATATTCTTTTTTATCTTAAAATAGTTATCTTGATTTGAAATTATTAAACTAAAATCAAATTACGTATGAACACTTTATTGAAGAAATTTAAAAACATTCAGGCAGAAGCTTGTGTTACGATTATTTTAAACACCCACAGAACCCATCCGGATAATGAAGGAGACCCGTTGCGTTTAAAAAACCTCGTTAAAAATGCAGAAGAACGTTTGTACAACGATTATGAAAAACGATTTGTTTGGCCCATTATGGAAAAGCTAAACGCACTTGTTGACAGCATAGACCACAGGGAAAACCTAGAGAGCTTGATACTGTTTGTCAATCAGGAAATTGCAGAATATACCCGGCTAGCCATCAATGTAACAGACAGGGTGGTGATTGATGATACTTTTGCAACCAGAGATCTTGTTAGGGCTGAGCACGAACAGGAAGCCTATTATGTTTTGGTTTTAAGCCGGAATGATGCCAGGCTTATTGAGGCTATGAACGACAAGGCAGTTGTTGAAATCAAAGGGAATTTTCCTTACAAAAACGAAACCCTCTATAATACCGATAAACAAGAAAGACACACGGCAGGCTCTGATGAAAAACTAATTGAAGAGTTTTTTAACCGTATTGATAAAGGGGTGCAGTCAGCCATCAAGGACCACCCTTTGCCTGTAATGATTATTGCTGATGAAAGAAATTATACACACTACATGAATGTAGCCGACAGAAAGGAAATGTATATGGGTTACCTTAATAAAAACCGGGGTGATGAAAGTGCAAAAATCCACCACATTGTGGATGATGTTTGGCCAGCTGTGCAGGAGATTAACAGAAAACGAAATGAAGAGCGTATGGAAGAGTTGGGAAGAGCTGTTGGTTCAGGAAAATTCCTAAGTGATATCAACGACATCTGGAGAGCAATTCTTGAAGGAAGAGGTCAAACACTATTCGTTAAAAAAGGACACTTTCAACCTGCGCTTATTTCGGGAAATGAAATCATTTTGGTTGACAAACTTGATAGAGACCAAAAAGGTGTGTGTGATGATGTGATTGATGAAATGATAGAGCACAATTTAAGCTTTGGTGGCGACACCGTTTTTCTTGAGGGTGATCAACTTGAAAAGTTTCAGAACCTGGCTTTAATCACTCGTTATTAACAAGCATAAAAAAACGCCGCTTTTTTGTTTAGCGGCGTTTTTTTTATACAATATTTTAACATTTATCTGTCTCAAAGCCTTTTTCGCTCCACTCATCCATACCTCCGGACATATCATAAATATACTTAAAACCCATTTCTTTTAATACTTGAGCAGCATTTGCACTTCTGCCACCCACTTTACAATAAAGGTAAACCGGCTTTTCTTTGTCCAGCTCTTCGGCCCTGGCCCTGAAATCGTCGTTAGTGATGCATATATTCTGAGCATTTTTTAATCTCCCTAAACAGTATTCTTCTTCAGATCTTACATCTATTAGTTGAATAGATTCATTTTCCAATGCTTCTAACATTTGATCGGCAGTGATTTTATAGACTTGTGGCTCTTTTTTGTCCATACATGAAAAAAGAAGCAACGTGATGAGAATCAGGTTTAGTTGTTTCATAAAAATTCTTTGAAGTTATTTTTCAATCGGGCCGTCCCATTCGGTGATTCCTCCCACTAAATTGTATGTATCATTAATCCCTAAAGATTTTAAAACTGCACAGGCCTGAGCACTTCTTCCACCGGCACGGCAGTAAACATAATAACTTTTAGAAGCATCCAGTTCCTGGGCTTTTTGCATAAATTCACCGGGATTCAATATATCCATCTGCATTGCTCCGGGAATGATTCCTTCTTCACATTCTTCAGGAGTTCTCACATCAAGGATTACTGCGCCGGTGTCTGAAGAGGATTTTTCAAACCAATCTTTTGAATTAAGTTCTTCCATAGATTTTAAATTTTCCCAAAATTAATGCAATTAAGAATACAAACGAAAAAAAACCGAAAACCTTACGGCTTTCGGTTTAAAAATTCAAAATATTCAAATATTCTATTATGATTTCACTTTGATGGTACAGCCAATAGCCCGTGTTGTTTTAACAGGCACTTCCTTTTTATTAATAATAGCATCTACAGCATCTTCAAGAAACCTATCCTGAACCGCAGTTGCATCCCTGAAGTTGTCGTCAATTGCACCTATGTACCTTACTATATTTCCATTATTTGTTTTTTCAAGTAAATACACCTGTGGTGTTCTTGTAGCTCCATACTGAGGGAAGATATCCTGCTTTTCGTCAAATACATAGGCAAAAGGAAAGTTTTTCTCTTTTGCGCGCTCCTGCATTTTTTCAAAACTATCACCTGGTGAAACTTCAGGGTCGTTTGGGTTTATAGCTATTATAGGAAATCCTTTTTTAGCATATTTGTTGTGCAATTCAATCATTCTGTCTTCATAAGCCACCACATAAGGGCAGGTGTTACAGCTAAAAATTACAATAAAACCTTTGGCATCTTTATAATCTGCCAGAGAAACCATTTTACCATCAACGTTTTTCAATTTGAAATCTGTTGCGGTGTCACCAACGTCATATCCTTTGTTTAATGAGGGTGACGTAAAACTTAATAAGCCTGCGCTCACAAAAAACAGGGCTGCCAGGAATGCAAAAAGTGTACTTTTCTTTTTCATCTGTATATTATATTTGATAAATAGGAAGATGGAATGCCCGAAAATTTATCTTCAATTGGTTTATAATTTGTTAATGGGCATTTTATAAAAATGTTTTTAATTCAGTTAATAATTGTTCGTATGTAAATGCTTGTTCATAAAATTTTCTTTCGTTCTTGTTGTAAATCATAGTTGCAGGGATGGCTCCACTCCACTCTTCAGAAACCAAAGGAATCCAGCGGTTTTGATTGACATCATCAAGCAATATCACTTTCGACTTTAAATTGTTCCTTTCAATAAAAGGAATCACCCTGGACTCAAGACTGTTTGGAAAGTCGAGGCTTACCAATATCACCTCAACATTTTTATTTATATATTCTTCACCAATTTGCTCAAAATAAGGCAATTCCTTAATACAAGGCCTGCACCAAGTTGCCCAAAAGTTTATGATGTATGTTTTATCATCATCATAATGAAGCATATGTTCAAATGCGTCAAAATCAAGTACCGGTATTTTTGATTGGGCTTGCTCTACGACTTCATTACTTTCCAACGTTCCTTTGAAAGGAATAGCAAGAAAGGTGATAACGATTAATAAACCAATATTTTTAAAAAGTGTCATATACAATGAAAAAGGGAATTAAAATTAAAAATTAAAATGACTCCCTGCTTTTAATTAACATCTCTTTAAGTAATTTTAAAATTTACCTGAAGATTATAAATATTTGTTAATCTTTATACTATAAATAAATAATCACTATATTTGTACCAACATATTTTGTTATGACAATAGAAGAGGCCATAAAATCAACCGTTCCATTAAACCCGTTTACAAAAACGGTTTTGAACATTATGTACACCAGCCGCATTGTTGAAGAGCAAATAGCTGATGCACTTAAACCCTACAAAATTTCAATGCAGCAATATAATGTGCTTCGTATTTTGAGAGGGCAAAAAGGAAAACCGGCAAACCTATTCACCATACAGGAGCGTATGATTAACAAGATGAGCAACACTACCCGACTTGTTGATAAGCTCATAGACAAAGGCCTTGCTGAAAGAACAGTTTGTGAAAGCAACAGAAGGAAAGTAGAAATATTAATTACTCAAAAAGGCCTCGATTTGTTAACACAAATTGACCCGGTTACACAGGCAAACAACAATACTATTTTAAAAGAATTTACACTTATGGAGCTCAACACTTTGAACAGTTTGTTAGATAAAATTAGATAGTATTTTTTTATACTAACACTTGTATATACAACTTTTAATTAAATTTTATTAAATATTTAAACTATGAAAACAAACATCCTAAAAGGCGTTGGAGCCTCAGTATTAATTTTAACAACAGTAGCATTTACAAAACCTATGGAAAAAGAAATGAAAGTAAAAGAAAGTACTATCACCTGGAAAGGAAAAAAGATTCTGGGTTCACATTACGGATCTATTAGCCTTAAAGAAGGTTCATTAATTATGACCGGAGATCAGATAACAGGTGGCAAATTTGTAATCGATATGACCTCAATTGTAGTTGAAGATTTAAAAGGCAACAGCAAAGAACAACTTGAAGGTCACTTAAGGTCAGACGATTTCTTTAGTGTTGATAAGTTCCCTACCTCTACCCTGGTTATTAAAAGTGGAAACAAAACTACTGACGGATACTATGTTAATGGAGACATTACTATCAAAGGCACAACAGAGCCTATTTCATTTCTTTTAAAAATGAATGGAAATACTGCAACTGCGAGTCTAAAAATTGATAGAACAAAGTTTAATGTGAGATATGGTTCAGGAAGTTTCTTTAGTAATTTGGGAGACAACACCATCTATGATGATTTTGAACTTGATGTTACATTAAAGTTTTAATTCAAATACTTTTTGAAAATCTTAAGACCTGTTTTTCTTTTAAAACAGGTCTTTTTTTTATATCTATAACTCGTTAATCCTTATAAACTAAACTATTATGAGAAAAGGGGATAAAAAAAACACGTAGAGGGAAAATAGCGTTAGGATCTTTTGGTAAACTTCGCCCTAGAAGACAAAAGTTTAATATCAGGCCAAAAACAATTATATACAATCTACCCGAGGAATAAAAAAGTTGAACCTCCTATTATATATATAAATTCTCATTAAAGTCAAGTTTGTAAAAATCACTCAATAAGAAACATTTATAACCTAATATAGAATTGTTTTTAAAATCTAACTTTTAAGTTTTTACAAAATCGTAATTTTGATTTAAAATAAAAAAGTTATGAAAATTTTACTTTCTCCGGCAAAATCACTTGATTTTAATTCTGAAATACCTACAAACAATTTTACAGAACCCCAATTTTTAAAGGAAGCTGATAAAATCAATTCTGTTTTGAAGAAAAAATCTAATAAACAACTTAAAGAGCTAATGAATATCAGTGATCAACTGGCTGAATTAAATTTCAAACGGTATCAAGATTTTTCTATTCCTTTCACACAACAGAATGCCCGGCAGGCCATTTATGCCTTTTCAGGTGATGTTTATGTGGGTTTGGACGCATATAGTATTTCAAAAAACAAAATTGACAAATTACAAGAGTCAGTTAGAATTCTTTCAGGAATGTATGGCATTTTAAAACCTTTAGACTTGATTCAACCCTACCGGCTGGAAATGGGTACTGACTTAAAGGTGAGCAGTAAGAAAAACTTGTATGATTTTTGGGGTGATAAAATAACTGAAGTATTAAATTCTGAAATTACAGCTGATGAGGTTGTACTAAATCTCGCCAGCAATGAATACTTTAAGTCTATCAATACTAAAAAGCTGAAAGGAAAATTAATCAGCCCTGTGTTTAAGGACTTCAAAAACGGAAAACTTAAAATTATATCATTTTTTGCCAAAAAAGCGAGAGGTTCAATGGCAAGATTTGCAATTGAAAATGATATTAAAGATTACAATGACCTGATGAATTTTGATACTGACGGGTATCAATTTAGCAGAAATGAAACCATAACCCAAGACAAGCCTGTATTCATTCGATAACAAAACCACCGTTTTCTTGTGAATAATTCAAAAAAGGCATTGTTGATTCATCTAATATAATATCATTAGATGGACAATTCAACGTTAAATTTTGATTATTCATCGATTTTTTTATAATTTTTTAGACATATTATATCAGTAGAGTTAAAATAAAGAAATATTTTTTTATTTTTTTCTGTTCTGTTGTTAAATCTATATGTTTTTTGACTAATTTTAGTTAACGAAATATTAACATTTTTTAGGTTTAATAAATTTAATTAATCAATTATGAAAAAAATTACATTTCTAACTTTGTTTATTGCCTTAATATCCTTTACATTTTGTTTTGGCCAAGGATTTACAACCAGTGGGTTGACAGGCTTAACAATTCAAAACAATCCTGCAGGTAGCGCAACAATTAGCTCTCAAACCGAAGCAAATCAATTCAGGGCTCCTGTAATTATAACACATAGCGCCTCTCAAGCAATAACCCCAGCTACAGGTGTTGTTTGTTCTGCGGGCGGAGAAATTCGCCAGAACTCATTGTTCAGAGCTTTTAATCTTAATAGCTTTGGAATATCAAATGATTTTCAAGTCACAAATGCCGAATTTGGTGTTGAGACTATGAATGCGCCATTTAATGTAACAGTTAACATTTATTCAACAACATCTGTTTTTCCGGCCGGATTTCCTGCTTCTCTAATTCTTGAGGGAAGCGCAATAGTTACTTTAGGCCCTGCTAATTCAGGAACCGTTGTTTCAGTTCCTGTTTCTGCAATTATACCTGCAGGAACAACCCTTGTGTTTGAAGTAGCAATTCCGGATGGAACCGGTACTGGAATCTCATTCTTTCCTGGCGCAAATAGCGCTGGTCAAACAGGACCTTCATACATTGCTTCTGCTCCTTGCGGCATAACCGTGCCAACAAATTATGCAGCAATAGGGTTTCCAAACTCTCATTTAGTCATGAACATTGTTGGGGAAGAACTTGCAGGAATTGTAAGTTGTTCGCCAAATACACCTTTACCTTTGGGTCCAGCTGCCGGAACTATTACTTTAGCAAACACAAGTATAGCCCCTGTAGCAGTAATCGGAGTAAATAATGGAGATTATATATTAGATGAAGTAAGTATGAATTTAACTCATACCTGGGGAAGTGACTTAGAAATCGTATTAATATCTCCTTCAGGCACAGAAGTTAGATTATCCAGAAGAAGAGGTGGAAGTGGAGGTTTATCAGTACCAAGAGATTTGGTATTTAGAGATGATTCGCCAAATATGATTACTGGATGGACAAGTGGAGCGCCTCTAGCAAATTATATGGCCGAGGGTGGGTCAACTGCCCATCCAATGCCTGCCGGAAATGGACCGGGTGTTTTAATGAATACTGTATTTGCTGGCCAGCCAATAAATGGCAACTGGACATTGAGATTATATGACGCAGTAAATGGGGATGGTGGAACCATTTTTGATTTCTGTATTAATTTTATAGAAGTTTCGGGCCCGGTTGGCAACCCTCCACAAATAGTATGTCCTTTAAACATAACCGTAAACACCTCAGACTATCCACCTAATGACTGTGGAGCACAAGTATTTTTTGCAAATGCCCAGGCATTTGACCCTGAAGACGGTTTAATTCCTGTAACTCAAACTATGGGGCCCGGAACAGGATCTGTTTTCCCTGTTGGAGTAACAACAATTGAGTTTTCTGCTACAGACAGTGATGGCAATACCTCAACTTGTCAGTTCACCATTACAGTTCTTGATGATGTAAACCCTGTGGCTGTTTGTCAAAACATTACAGTTGAGCTTGATGCGTCTGGAACAGTATCTATCAATGCCGTTGATCTTGATGGGGGCTCATCTGATTTATGTACAGGAGTGAACTTTAGTTTTGATATGGCAGGCTCAGTGACAACCATGATGTTTGACTGTAGTGACCTGGGTGAAAACACAATAACTTTATATGTAACAGACGGCGGAGGCAATGTGGTCTCTTGCCAGGCTACCGTAACAGTGGAAGACAATATCGCTCCTGAAATTGTTTGTACTAATGCCGGAGGATTGCAAATTATTTCTGAAGATTTTGACTCAGGACTTCCTTCAGGTTGGCAAGCTATAATAAACACTGGCACTTGTAACTGGCAAAATGGGAACTTACCGGCAACCTGGTTAGGTGGTCAGTTTACTTTTCCAACACCTGCCATGTTCTTTAATGACGATGCTTGTGGGTCTGGTGCTGCACCAAGTAATGCAACACTATTGTCTGATGTATATGATACAAACGGAGCAACTTCTTTGGAACTATCTTATGATGTTGCATATAGACACCTAGGAGGTTCTTCATTCACTGTTGAAGTTTTTGATGGTGCTAGCTGGCAGAATGTTGCTACTTATACTGCCAATACTCCTGTCTCAACTGCCGGACCATTTGACTTATTGGCGTTTGCTAACTCAAATTTTCAAGTAAGGTACACCTATGACGATGGGGGCGGATGGCAATGGGGAGCAGCAGTTGACAACTTCCTACTTGAATTTGAAACACCAGCTGGAACCATACCTCAATATTTCCTTGATGCAAACGGAGTAGTGACAGTACCTATAACTGACTTGTACACAAGTGTATCAGACAACTGCACTGTAGTTGTAAGTGCCGGTGGTGCTTCAGGCGGAACACCTGATGTGTTAACAACAGGTTTTGCAGGAGGTAATGGAAACTTTGGAACATTCTTTGACATTAATGCTTTAAATGACATTACAATTAATTCATTTGATGCACATATGCAACCAGGCTCTCCGGTAGATGTTTTGGTTTATTACAAACCAGGAACATGGGTGGGGTCTCAAACCAATCAGGCCGCTTGGACATTAATTGGAGAAGCTCCGGGAACTGTTCCAAACGGTGCAGGTGTACCAACACCTTTAAATTTAAATTTAGGACAGGTTATCAATGCCGGTGAAACTGGAGCGTTTTATGTAACTGCTCAAGTATTAAATGGTGGTTTCTCTTATACAAATGGAACAGGTACTGGCAACATATGGGCGCAAGATGACAATCTTCAGTTCCTTGAAGGAGGAGCTGTTGGAGGATTCTTCACCGGATCACTATTCCAACCTCGTGTATTTAATGGAAACATTCACTATACTGCAGGTGGCGGAACAACAGGCGACTTAACATTTACTTGTGCCGACTTAGGTATTGTGAATGTAACAGTAACAGCCACTGATGCCGCCGGAAATACTACCAGTTGTATTGCTCAAATTGAAATTATTGACAACATTCCTCCTGTAGTTGTGGGTGAAGACATCACTGTAGAACTAGGCCCAGACGGAACGGTTTGTATTGTCCCTGAGGATTTATTTGGAATCATACCTCCTCTATACAACGTAATTACAATAAGTAGTGATAATGGTTCGGGAGCTGAAGGATGGACAGATTTGATTGTCAATGTAACTTCAAATGTAACGGTATCTTTTGATTGGAGCTACACCACAATGGATGGTCCAACCTGGGATCAGTTTGGGTACATTATAAATGGTGTCTATACTGAGCTTACAAATCCTGCAGGAGCAAACAATCAAACCGGCAATGCTTCAGTACCGCTAACAGCCGGACAGGTATTTGGATTCAGAGCCCGCTCATCAGACGGTCTCTTTGGCCCGGCTACCATCACGGTAAGTAACTTTATGCCCGGATTCACAGGACAATTTGATCCGTCAAACTGGACCGAAGTATTAACAAACTCTGATGGTTCTGCTACTTTTGTAGAAATTGCACCGGGTAGTTCATCTGCTTGGGACAACTGTGGTATTACAGTAACAGCAATTGATATTAGTTGCTTTACTTGTGCAGATATTGGCAACCCGGTAACGGTAACAATATTTGTATCTGATGCCAGTGGAAACATTGCATCTTCAACAGCAGTAGTAACAGTTGTTGACCTTCTTGGTCCTGAAATAGTTTGCCCAGCAGATATGACTGTTGACACAGATCCGGATTCTATTACTTACACCTTGCCAGACTACTTTGCAACTGGTTTAGCATCAGTTACTGACAACTGTACAGATCCTGTAACTATTTTTGGCCAAAGTCCTGCTCCGGGAACATTATTACTGGACGGCACTTATACCATTACACTATTTGCAGAAGATGAGTATGGCAACGAAAGTGAGTGTACTTTTGAATTGACTGTAGAAACCATTTTAGGTAATGACGATAATGTTCTTACTGATGCCATCATTATGTATCCCAACCCTGCTAATTCTTATGTAAATATCAGAAACAATTCACAAATAGGATTGACTCAAGCAAGCATCTATGACATCAATGGTAAATTGGTTTCTAAGTTTGACCTTTCACAAATGAGCAACGAGCAGAGACTTGATGTCTCCAATTTGGCTTCAGGCGTGTATATGGTATACATTCAAAGTGAAACTGCAAGTGTTGTAAAACGATTGATTAAAAAGTAATTTTTCTCAGATTTTAATTTTGTTAACCCCACAGGCAATTGTCTGTGGGGTTTTTATTTTTGGTTAACAAAATATTATTAAAAAAATTTAATAAACCATTATGTTTTTGTTTAATATAAAATTTTATTACTTTAGCGAGGTATAAATATTTTAACATTATTTTATTATGAGAAAAATTACTTTAACTTTTTTAACGCTGCTTTTCGCTGTCTTTAGTTGGCAAGCAGATGCTCAGTGCCTAACGGGTGGTTCTTTTGGGACTATGAACCCAAGTTGTGCAAATGGAGCACCAGACAATGTTACTGGCTCTTGGGCAAATGAATATTCAACTGTAAATGTTGTTACAGGTAACGAATATGAATTTACTTTGTCAAATGCTTCTTATTTCATAACAGTGGCTAATTCCACGGGGACAACGGCATTAGCGTGGGGCACAGGCTCTGTTACTTGGACTTCAAATGTCACAGGAAGCGTGAGATTTTACTCCCATGTAAACAATACTTGTCCTACTACTACAGGTGGCGCAACAAGCCATACACGCACTGTACGCTGTGTAGTCCCTCCTCCAACAGCTGGTTGTGGGGATACGGCATCCTTCTGTTATGGAAATAATTTAACACATTCTACCATTCTTTATGTAATAGAAGGAGATGACCCTTCAGATGAAGTTACTATTGAATTTACTTCAGGTGTTATTGAAAACAGCTGGGACTTTATGCGGGTATATGAAGGAACTGATAACACAGGAACTATACTGCTAAATAACCATACAGGGCCTTTGGCAGGTGTTACAGTAACTGGTATTGGAGCTTTAGCTATTTCAGTGCAATCTGATAGCTCAGTAAGTTGTATTTCTACGCCCGGATCAATACCTGCTGCTGAGTTTAATGTTGTTTGTTCAACACCACCAGTTGGCAACCCACCACAAATAGTTTGTCCTTTAAACATTACCGTAAACACTTCAGACTATCCTCAGGCAGAATGTGGTGCTCAGGTATTTTTTGCTGATGCTCAGGCATTTGACCCTGAAGACGGTTTAATTCCTGTAACACAAACTATGGGTCCTGGTTCAGGAGCTGTTTTCCCTGTTGGAGTAACAACTATTGAGTTTTCTGCTACTGACAGTGATGGGAACACATCAACTTGTCAATTTACTGTAACTGTTGTTGACGACATTGACCCCATTGCGGTTTGTGGAGACATCACAGTAGAACTTGATGAAACAGGTACTGTAACTATTTTTGCAGACCAATTAGACTTTGGAGCCGGTACTCCTGCTCCTGCTACACCAATAAACTGTGCAGGTAATTCAGGTCCAACATCTGCTGCGGATACTAACCTGCTTAGTTTCTCAATAGTTGGAGAAAATTTCACTGAAATTGACTATAACAATCCATGTCCAGGTATAACAGGACTTCAAGATCAAACAGCATTGTCTGTTGACTTAATTCCAGGTGAAACATATACTGTAAATGCTACAAGCTGGACTTGTGGAGCTACCCAATACACTGCACAAACTTATGTTTGGATAGATTTTAACAATGATGGAGACCTCACAAGCGATGAAGTAGTATTAACAGGTGCTCAGGCATTTGTTAGTGGAGGCGGTCCAACCGGTGCCAGCCCAACAGGAGGAAATCCTTTTAGCAATTCATTTACAGTTCCTGCAGACGCAGAACCAGGCTCTGTAATTATTAGAGCAATGACTCAGGAAACTGCAACAACTCCTTTAGTTCCTTGTGCTTCTTATTCTTGGGGTACTATGATAGACTTTACAGCTAATATTGTTCTTGGCGGACAAGGCTCATCAGATGCCTGTGGTCCTGTAACATTTAGCTTTGACCCTGATGGACTTGTAACCTCTATGGTTCTTGATTGTTCAAACTTGGGTGAAAACACCATCACATTATATGTAACTGATCAAGGAGGCAATGTAGTTTCTTGTGAGTCTATTGTAACTGTTGAAGATAACATTGCGCCCGTTATTGTATGTAACAATGCAGGAGGTGCTGCAACTGTTTTCGAAGACTTTGAAGCGGGAGTACCTGCAGGATGGTCTGCTGTTGCTAACACAGGACCTTGTAACTGGCAGGTTGGACAATTGCCTTGGGCTGCATATCAAACAGGTTCACAGGCTATGTACTTTGACGACGATGCTTGTGGTATAGGCGCAGCTCCAAGTAATGCAACCGTTTTTTCGGATGTTTACAATACAGCTGGAGCAACTTCACTTGAGTTATCATATGATGTAGCTTTCAGAGCCCTAGGAACATCTTCGTTTACTGTTGAAGTATATGACGGTGCAAACTGGCAAAATGTTGCAACATATTCAACTGACACTCCAACAACCTCTGCAGGTCCATTTGACTTATTGGCTTATGCAAATACAGATTTCCAAGTGAGATTTACTTATGATGATGGTGGATCTTGGGCATGGGGAGCCGCTTTTGACAACTTCCTGCTTGAATATGAAACTCCTGCCGGAACAATTCCGCAGTACTTCCTTGATGCTAATGGTGAAGTAACAGTGCCAATCACTGATTTGTACTCTAGCGTATCAGACAACTGTAGCGTTGTCGTGAGTGCAGGTGGTGCTTCAGGTGGAACTCCTGATGTCTTATCAACAGGTTTTGCTGGAGGTAATTCAAATTTTGGAACTTTCTTTGACATCAATGCAATAAATGACATTACCATCAATTCATTTGATATCCACGGACAAGTTGGAGCTGTAATTGATGTACTGGTTTATTATAAGCCGGGCACTTGGGTTGGCTTCCAAACCGATCAATCAGCTTGGACTTTAATTGGTGAAGCCCCTGGTACAGTTTCAAATGGAACTGGAGTAGCCACTCCATTAGATTTAGATTTAGGTCAGGTAATTAATGCCGGTGAAACAGGTGCATTCTATGTAACTGCAATGAGTGTTGCAGGAGCTAATGGATTCCAATATACCAATGGAACAGGAGTAGGAAACGTTTGGGCTGAAGACGACAACCTTCAATTCCTTGAAGGAGGAGCTGTTGGAGGGTTCTTCACCGGATCACTATTCCAACCTCGTGTATTTAATGGAAACATTCACTATACTGCAGGTGGCGGAACAACAGGCGACTTAACATTTACTTGTGCCGACTTAGGTATTGTGAATGTAACAGTAACAGCCACTGATGCCGCCGGAAATACTACCAGTTGTATTGCTCAAATTGAAATTATTGACAACATTCCTCCTGTAGTAGTTGGTGAAGACATCACTGTAGAACTAGGTCCTGACGGAACAGTTTGTATCGAGCCTGAGGATTTATTTGGAATTATTCCTCCTGATTTTAATGTAATTACAATCAGTGGTGATAATCTATCTGGAATGGAAGGATGGACTGACCTTGTAGTTGATGTGACAGCAGATGTGACTGTATCATTTGACTGGAGCTATACTACCAATGACGGAGCTACCTGGGATCAGTTTGGTTATTTGATTGATGGAGTATTTACTCAATTAACAGACAATACAGGACCCAACAACCAGACAGGTAATGCTTCTGTCCCACTTACTGCAGGACAAGAGTTTGGCTTTAGAGCACGTACTACAGATAATTTTGGTGGGCCTGCTACAATAACAGTAAGCAACTTTATGCCCGGATTCACAGGACAATTTGCTCCTGAAAACTGGACGGAAGTGTTGACTAACTCAGACGGCTCAGCTGTGTTTGTTGAAATAGGTTCTGGCAGTTCTTCAGCTTGGGACAACTGTGGTATTACAGTAACAGCAATTGATATTAGTTGCTTTACTTGTGCAGATATTGGCAACCCGGTAACGGTAACAATATTTGTATCTGATGCCAGTGGAAACATTGCATCTTCAACAGCAGTAGTAACAGTTGTTGACCTTCTTGGTCCTGAAATAGTTTGCCCAGCAGATATGACTGTTGACACAGATCCGGATTCTATCACTTACACCTTGCCAGACTACTTTGCAGAAGGCTTGGCAACGGTAACTGACAACTGTACAGATCCTGTAACTATTTTTGGTCAAAGTCCTGCTCCGGGAACATTATTACTGGACGGAACCCACACCATAACTTTATTTGCAGAAGATGAGTATGGTAACGAAAGTGAGTGTACTTTTGAATTGACTGTAGAAACCATTCTGGGTGATGACGATAATGTACTGGCTGATGCCATCATTATGTATCCTAACCCTGCAGAAGCTTATGTAAGCATCAGAAACAATTCTCAAATAGGATTGACTGAAGCTAGCATCTATGATATCAATGGTAAATTGGTATCTAAGTTTGACCTTTCACAAATGAGCAACGAGCACAGATTAGATGTCTCTAATTTGGCTTCAGGTGTGTATATGGTTAATATCCAAAGCGAAACTGCAAATGTGGTGAAGCGATTAATCAAGAAGTAATTCTTATTATATAAATTGATGGAAAACCCGGGACTTTGTCCCGGGTTTTTT
>CAYXXY010000019.1:36082-53776 GCA_964469175.1 uncultured Flavobacteriaceae bacterium | reverse complement strand
GGGTTACAAATATTGAACCCCTAACGGGGTTGGCTCTATTAACACTTCACTGATACACCATTAACCATTTTTCCAACAAATCTGCGCGCAGGCTCCCTTGCGCCACCGCTTCTCCTTCGAAGTTTTACTACGGCTTTGTCGCTTGAAGCTGTAAAGCGCAAGGCGGAGAAGGAGCTAAAGCTTTATGCGCACGCGGTTAGGGATACAGGGTGTGCGGCTGGGAGGGGCTAGTGGTCAGTGGCAGTGTTCAGTGGTCAGATTTGACGGGTGACGGATGACGGGTGACCGTTGACCGATGAAATAGAAATGAGAAAAGAGAAATGGTCAACCTATGTCAGGGATGAACATTTGACAAATCTGCGCGCAGGCTCCCTGGTCACTGAGCGCCCGCCTGCCGGCTTCGTCGCTTGAAGCCCCGCCTGCCGGGCGGGCAGGTTTGAAGCGCAATGCGGACGGGCATCTATCTGGTTGTTGTCATGTTTATGAATACTAATATCAAAGGAAATACCCTACTTTTGCCGCTAGCGGAAGATTATGAAAAGAGCTTTAGTAAGATATAGAAACAGCGCTATTGGAAAGTATGCTATTCGCAATCAAAAGTATGCCCCCATACTTTTTTTTATGGGTGGTTTTATTTTTGACACCTTGACTTTGGGGCGCATAGACCGCCTTTATGATACCATGGTGCTTTGCTCTCATATGACCTTGTTATCGATAACGCTCTATCTATATAATTTAGCGGAAGACGGCAAGTGGGAAAACACCCTTCTGGGGCGTTATACCGAATACCTTCCGCTAGCCATACAGTTCTTTTTTGGCGCACTTTCAAGTGCTTTTGTCATCTACTTTTATCGAAGTGTGTCCTTGTCAAAAACAATGTTTTTTTTCATACTGCTGGTGCTGCTCTTGTTTGCCAATGAGTTTCTTAAAAGGAAAATATCCAATAAATACCTGCAGTTTAGCATTTATTTTTTTATCAGTTTTACCTTTTTCGCCTTTATGATTCCCACGCTAATCAAGGAAATGAACACCTTTATTTTTATCATTTCGGGATTTGTAAGTTTGGGGTGTACACTGGCACTCATCACATTTATTTACACCTCAAGTCCAAGTACAAGAGCTGAGGTTAGTCTAAATAAACTGATCAGTATTGTTCTTTCTATCTACGTAACCATCAATGTTTTTTACTATTTCAGTCTTATACCCCCCGTGCCGCTGGCTTTGGATACCGGCTTGGTGGCTCATGATATTCAGAGAAAAAACAACAAATACATCATTACTTACAAGAAGGATGAATGGTATAAATTTTGGCGTTCACATCACGTCAATTTTCATCGTCAGCCAGATCAACCTGTGTATGTGTTTACTTCTGTTTTTGCACCTACAGATTTAAAAAAGCCCATTTCTCACCGGTGGCAATGGTACAATCCTGAAACCAGGAGTTGGGAAGTAACCGATGACATTGGCTTTAAAGTGACCGGCGGGCGTGGTCGTGGTTTCCGTGGATATACATTTAAAAACAATATTATGGAAGGCCAATGGAAAGTGGATGTCATCACTGAAGAGGGACTGGTGCTTGGTGTTGTGGATTTTGTGATTAAAAACACTTCTGAACCTCATAAAAAAGGAATTGTAAAGGAATCGTTTTGAAAAAGTTCAAAGTTCAAAGTTCAAGGTTCAAAGTTTAAAGTTCAAGGTTTAAATTGAAACGCATTTAAGATTTTGCGATTGATTAACGGGATCTCCGCCTACCCGGAGATTTGGTTACAATTTTTCCTTCAAATACTGCCCCGTAAACGACCTTTTGTTTTTAACTACTTCCTCAGGTGTGCCGGCAGCTATAAGTTCACCTCCTTTTTCACCTCCTTCAGGGCCGAGGTCGATAACAAAGTCGGCGCATTTGATCAAATCGATGTTGTGTTCCACCACGATGACCGAGTGGCCTTTTTCAATGAGGGCTTCAAACGATTTGAGCAGTTTTTTGATGTCGTGAAAATGGAGGCCTGTGGTGGGTTCGTCAAAGATAAAAAGCACTTTGTCCTTGGTTTCCCCTTTTACGAGGAAGGATGCCAGCTTGATGCGCTGTGCTTCACCGCCGGAAAGGGTAGAGGAGCTTTGACCCAATTGCACATAGCCCAAGCCCACGTCCTGCAGGGGTTGCAGTTTTGTAAAGACTTTCTTTTCCTGGTGCAGTTCAAAAAAGGCGATGGCTTCGTCGATGGTCATTGTGAGGATGTCGTCGATGTTTTTGCCCTGAAACTGTACTTCCAGCACTTCTTTTTTAAAGCGTTTGCCATTGCAGGCTTCACATTCCAGGTGCACATCGGCCATAAACTGCATTTCTATGGTGACTTCGCCTTCGCCTTTACAGACTTCACAACGGCCGCCATCCACGTTAAACGAAAAGTGCTTGGGCTGGAAGTTACGCAACTTAGACAACTTTTGATTGGAGAACAGGTTGCGGATATCGTCGTAAGCCTTGATGTAAGTCACCGGATTCGACCGGCTGGAACGACCAATGGGGTTCTGGTCAATAAACTCCACATTTTTAAGGTTGCCAAAATTGCCATCCATTGTGGTGAATTGTCCCGGTTTATCGCCCACACCGGTGAGGTGGCGTTGCAAAGCGGGATAGAGTATTTTCTTGACCAGGGTGCTTTTTCCACTGCCCGAAACCCCGGTCACGGCAACAAAAGAAGCCAGTGGAAAGGTGACATCGATGTTTTTTAAATTGTGGTGCCGGGCACCGGTGATGTTGATTTGGTATTTTGACGTTCGCCTTTTAGCGGGAACTTCTATTTGCATTTTCCCGTTCAGGTAGTTTGCCGTAAGTGAATCGCCTTTTAAGATGTCCTCATATGTACCACTGGCCACCACTTCGCCGCCAAAACTTCCCGCTTCGGGGCCGATGTCTATGATTTCGTCTGCGGCTTTCATAATGTCTTCGTCATGTTCAACCACTATGACGGTGTTGCCCAAATCGCGCAGTGATTGGAGTACTTCAATGAGCCTTTCGGTGTCTTTGGGGTGCAGCCCGATACTGGGTTCGTCGAGGATGTACATGGAGCCCACCAAACTGCTGCCCAGCGAAGTGGCCAGGTTGATGCGTTGTGATTCACCTCCGGAGAGGGTGTTTGATTTTCGGTTGAGGGTGAGGTAGGAGAGGCCCACATTGTTTAAAAAGCTCAGGCGGTTGTTGATTTCTGTGAGCAGGCGTTTGGCCACTTGGGTGTCGTGGTCGTTGAGTTTTAGGTTTTGGAAGAACTGTTGTAGCTTTTCAATGGAAATTTCCACCAGGTCAGTGATGGCTTTCCCGCCGATTTTAATGTTTGAAGCTTCCGGGCGCAGGCGTTTGCCCTTACAGGTGCTGCATTTTGTTTTTCCGCGGTAACGCGAAAGCATGACCCGGTTTTGGATTTTATAGCTTTTCTCTTCGAGAAATTTAAAGAAGGTGTGCAGCCCTTCAAAATACTGATTCCCGTCCCAGACCAGTTGTTTTTCCTCTTCCGAAAGCTGAAACCAGGGTCGATGGATGGGGAAATCAAATTTATAAGCGTTGTTGACCAGTTGGTCGCGGTACCAACTCATACTCTCGCCACGCCAGGCAAAAATGGCGTTTTCATAGATTGAAAGTGCTGTGTTTGGAATCACAAGCTCTTCATCAATCCCAATGACATCACCATAACCTTCACAGGCCGGGCAGGCGCCATACGGGTTGTTGAAGCTGAACAGGTGAATGTTTGGCTCCGGGAAGGTGATGCCGTCAAGTTCAAAACGGTTGTTAAACTCTACTATTGATTTGTTGTCTAAGTTTTCCAGAAATAAAGTTCCCTTGCCTTCAAAGAATGCCATTTCGACGGCATCGGCCAGGCGGTTGTAGAAGTCCTCTTCGTTTTTGGTGATGATGCGGTCAATGACGATAAAAATTTCTTTGCTGAGATTGCTTAAATCGAGTTCGTCAATCCTCAGCACTTCACTGCCTGATTTCACCCGGGCATAGCCTTGTTGGGCGAGGGCTTTGATTTTGTTTTCCATGCTTCGGCCGTTTTCAAGAATAACAGGCGCGAGCAACAGGAGTTTTTGGTCTTTTTCCAGGGTTTTGACGTGGTTGAGCACATCAGAAACCGTGTCTTTTTTTACTTCCTTTCCGGAAACGGGCGAAAATGTTTTCCCGATGCGTGCATAGAGCAGTTTCAAGTAATCATAAATTTCAGTGGATGTACCCACGGTTGAACGGGGGTTGGTGGTGTTGACTTTTTGTTCGATAGCAATTGCGGGTGCAATTCCTTTAATATAATCTACTTTGGGTTTGTTGAGCCTGCCTAAAAACTGGCGTGCATATGAAGAAAGGCTTTCCACATAACGGCGTTGCCCTTCGGCATAAAGCGTATCAAAAGCCAAACTGGATTTACCGGAGCCTGAAAGCCCTGTAATCACTACCAGCTTATTGCGAGGAATGACAACATTGATGTTCTTAAGATTGTGGAGTTTTGCCCCTTTAATTATGATGTTATGTTTGGGGTTTACGTCTTCTATTTTCAATTTTCAGGCAATTTTAATGGGCAAAGATACGATTTTAGGGGCAGGATTTTAAATGAAGTTATATTGTTTTTAGCAATGTTATCTTTATGTTAAATCTTGTAAATCAGCAGTTTTATAGACTTTTACGTAAAATAAATATGTTAAAAAGTTTAACTTAATTTGGATAAGAAAAATATTTGTTGTTATATTTACGACACGTTTACGAACTAAATAATCGATTTGCCTATTGCATAGCATTACTTTTTAAACAGATTTACAAGAACTCATATTGAGTTGCGCCCTATTTTAAAAATGTAATGTTATGAATACAACAATTCCATCTGATGCGTTTTTGGTAAATGCATACATAAACGGCAATGAGAAAGCCCTCTCAGATTTAATCCAAAGACATAAGCAACGCATTTACAGCTTTATTTATTCTAAAGTTGCAGATCGTGACGTTACCGAAGATATTTTTCAGGATACCTTCATTAAGGTAATCAATACTTTAAAAAGAGGAGCCTATAATGAAGAAGGTAAATTTCTGCCCTGGGTGATGCGTATTGCCCACAATTTAATCATCGATCATTTCAGGAAAAACAACCGTATGCCGAAATTTGAAAACAATGGCGACTTCAATATTTTTTCTGTGTTGTGTGATGATGATTTAAACGCTGAGCGAAAAATCATCAAAGGGCAAGTTGAAGAAGACTTGAGACGATTAATCCTGGAACTGCCCGAAGATCAGCGGGAGGTGTTGGTAATGCGCCTATATAAAGACATGAGCTTTAAGGAGATTTCTGATCAAACCGGTGTGAGTATCAATACCGCTTTAGGGAGAATGAGGTATGCTTTAATCAATTTACGCAAGGTAATTGACAAGCACAATATTGTTTTGGTAAATTGATACAATAAATACTTTTTAAGTGCGTTATTGATTAACACTAACAACTTAAAAAGGTTTATATGGAAAACGTTTACTCAAAAACCTCTCCCCAAAACAGTAATTTATCCCCAAAAGACGAAACGATTAAGTTTCTTCTTGACTATTCGCAGGCTTTAAGTGTTATAGATTGTAATAAATGGAAGTTTGAAGCACTTCTAAACTAAACTTTGGAAAAGTCCCGTTAAGCTAGCGGGACTTTTTTTTGTTATACACTTCAATCACCGATTTTCTTCCAATAGTTTTTGTAATAATATCTTTCTCAAGGTTCCAGCCCCTTGCGGGTGAATACTGCCTTCCATACCAAATGATTTGCAGGTGAAGGGTGTTCCACAAGTCTTTCGGGAAGAGGCGTTTTGCGTCTTTTTCTGTTTGTACTACATTTTTTCCGTTGGAGAATCCCCAGCGATACATTAACCTGTGAATGTGGGTGTCCACGGGAAATGCGGGAATATTAAACGCCTGGGAAACCACTACACTTGCCGTTTTATGCCCAACAGCGGGCAATTCCTTGAGTGCTTCCAGATCTGCCGGGACTTGTCCTGCATATTTGTCTATCAAAATGTGGGAGAGGTGGTAGATGCCTTTGGCTTTCATTGGTGATAGCCCCACAGGCTTGATGATCTCCCTGATTTCTTCTTCAGAAAGTTTGATCATATCAAAAGGGTTGTCAGCAATTTCAAACAAAATGGGGGTAATCTGGTTGACCCTCACATCGGTGCTTTGAGCAGAAAGCAGTACTGCGATTAAAAGTGTGTAAGGGTCTTTGTGGTCAAGCGGTATGGGAATTTCAGGATAAAGCCTATTTAACGTTTCAATAACAAAATTCACCTTTTCTTGCTTGTTCATTTTATGTACTTTTAAGGATGTAAATTTAACGGAATACCTTGGGCTTTACAATTGAAAGTTATTGGTTTTTCTAAAAGAAGACTAAGTAGGTGATAAAAAAATATATGGAGTTCTAAATCCTTTGTAAAAGTCTTTACGACAAGAAAAGACAAATCTGCGCTTATCAGTTAAATCTGAGTCATCCGTGTTCCATTTAGCAACAATATCAATGGAGTAAATAGCACGCAGATGACGCGGATTAAAAGGATTTTCACTGATTATGTGTGTGTACTAACTTAAAAAACAAAAATTGCTATAACATGAAAACACTTCAAGCAGGGGAGAAGGTCCCCAATTTTACTTCAAAAGACCAGGATGGAAATCCGGTATCTTTAAATGATTATAAAGGCAAAAAATTGGTTGTCTTCTTTTACCCAAAGGCCAATACGCCGGGTTGCACTGCCGAGGCCTGTGACCTGAGAGATCATTACAAAGAACTGCAGGACAAGGGCTATGAGTTGCTGGGCGTGAGTGCTGACAATGAAAAAAAACAAAAGAATTTCAGGGATAAATTTGAGTTTCCTTTTCCGCTATTGGCTGATGAATCCCGAGAAGTGATTGATGCCTTTGGTGTTTGGGGTCCCAAAAAGTTTATGGGCAGGGAGTTTGACGGTATTCACCGTGTGACCTTTATCATTGATGAAAATGGGGTCGTGGAGCGTGTGATTGATAAGGTAAAAACCAAGGAGCACGCGTCGCAAATTTTAGGGGAATAAATTAAATCGTTTGATGCCGGATGATCGATGACGGTTGCCGCGCTGCCTTCGCAATTATGATGTTTGCGCGGGTGCCTGTTCACCAAAGGACAAAGCCACAATTTAATATTTCAACTAAATAAACTTTGCGTTTAAATAATGAAATAAATCAATAGCACTGTAAACCTGCCTTGTTGGCTGTCGCACTAAGGCACAAGGACACTAAGTTTCACTAAGATTTTTGAGTTTAAATATAAAAGCCTCTTAAGAAGAGGCTTTTTCTGTTTTTCTGTATCCAAAGAGTTTCTTTTCTTTGATAATTTTTGCAACACCATCAGGCAATGTTTCTTCCCAGCCGTCATCGCCATCCATGATTTTTTGAAGCACTTCCCTGGAGAATATCTTTAAAATTTCAGGATTGTAGTCGGTGATGTCAACAACTTTTCCATTGTATTTAAAGAATTTGTACAGTTCTTTCATACGCGGATGTACTTTCAGGTTATCGCTGTTTGTAACTTCTCCGGTATCCTGGTCCAGTAAGGGGAAAAGGTACACTTTCAAATCTTTGAAAAACAATTTACCAAAAGCTTCAAGAATACCACCACTCAGGTGACGGTAGTATTTCTCATCAAAAATGTCCACCAGGTTGTTTACGCCCATGGTAAGCCCCATTCTTGCTTTGGTGTATTTTGAATAGAATTCCACCAGTTTGTAATATTCCTGGAAATTGGAGATAAGCACTGTATGGCCGAGGTTACAAAGCAATTTGGCGCGGTCCATAAAGTCTTCCTCATCAATTTCGCCTTCGGCCCTCAGGTTAGAAAGGGTGATTTCAAAGATTGTTATCGTATTTTCTTCTTCGACCTTATTTTCATTGATGAAAGTTTCATAGGAGCGTTCATACATGTCGATATTCACTTTGGTCACCGGCCTGAAACTTCCCCTTAGTGTAAGGATGTTTTTCTTATAAAGAATGGCAGCAGGCAGAATGTTGTTTCCGTCAGGGCCAAACATCACGGCTTCGGTCATTCCGTTTTTAATCAGCTGAAGGCTCATCAAACGGTTATCTACAGTTTCAAATTGCGGTCCTGAAAAGTTGACCATATCAATTTCAATCTGGTCTTTATCGATATGGTCATAGAGGTACCTAAGCAGTTTTCTGGGTTGATCATGCTTATAGAAAGCCCCGTAAATCAGGTTAACACCCAGGGTCCCAAGTGTTAATTGCTGAAGCCGGGCGTCATTTTCCTTGAACCTTACGTGCAGGATAATCTCATTGTATTCAGCATTTGGTTCAACTTGAAAACGGATACCCACCCAACCGTGACCTTTAAATTTTTTAGCAAAATCAATAGTCGCTACTGTATTGGCGTAAGCAAAAAATATTTTATTGGGGTGTTTTTCCCTTGAAATGCGCTGCTCCATCAGTTTCATTTCGTGTCGCAGCATTGTTTTTAAACGCGGTTCAGTTACATAGCGCCCGTCTTCTTCTATACCGTAAATGGCATCACTAAAGTCTTTATCGTAAGCAGACATAGCCTTGGCGATGGTTCCGGAAGCACCACCCGCCCTGAAAAAATTTCTTACAGTTTCCTGTCCCGCACCAATTTCGGCAAAGGTGCCGTAAATATTTTCATTGAGATTGATTCTAAGTGCTTTGTCCTTGATGGAGGGAATTTGTTCAAACTCCTTGTCTCCTTTAATCATTTCCGGCATAGTCTATTGTCTTTTTAACTTATACAAAGGTAGTAAATACAACAGCTAAACAAAAAAATATCTTTAATTTTGTTCCTATGTTAACACCATTATTTATCACTTTTTTAGGCACAGGCACTTCACAGGGAATTCCCGTTATCGGTAGTAACCACCCGGTGTGTAAAAGTACTGATAGCAAGGACAAGAGGCTGCGGGTTTCGGTGTTGCTTTCCTGGGGGGACTTCAATTATGTGATTGATACCGGCCCTGATTTCAGGCAACAAATGCTTAATGCAGATTGCAGAAAACTTGACGGGGTGTTGTTTACACACGAGCATAACGACCATATTGCCGGATTAGACGACATCAGGCCTTTTTTTTTCAGGCAGGGGGATATTGCCTCCTTTGCACATAAACGCGTGTTTGATGCTTTAAAAAAACGGTTTGACTATATATTTGAAACCGAAAACAAGTATCCCGGGGCACCAAACCTCAGGGAAATAGAAATAGACAAGAACAAACCCTTTAAAATAGCTGATAAACTGGTGATTCCCATCGAGGTGATGCACAACCGATTGCCTGTTCTTGGATTTAGAATTGACAATTTTACCTATATTACCGATGCCAAAACCATTGCTCCCGAGGAAGTTGATAAAATTAAAGGCACCAAAGTGCTTGTGTTGAATGCATTACGAAAAGAGCCCCATTATTCACATTTTAATCTTGAAGAAGCATTGAAATTTATTGAAATTATTAAACCTGAAAGAACCTATTTAACACACATCAGTCACTTGCTGGGATTTCACGAAGAAGTTCAGAAAAGCCTGCCCAAAAATGTATATCTGGCTTATGACGGACTTAAAATAACTATCTAAAAAAAATACACCCATGAAGAACAAAATCATTTTATACCTTTTTATATTTTCAGTACTGATGCTTTTATTCATGTACATGAATCAAAAGCGCATTTATGAAGACCAGGAAGCCAGAATTGCCACACTGAATGAAAAAGTGACTTTTTACAAAGGACTCAACGACGTTCTAACCGAAGAAAACTTTGATCTGAATTATTTCACCCTTATGGGCAATGACAATGCCATGACCTATTTTGAAAACTTTGGCCTTGAAGCCCAATTTATGCAGGATATGGTAACCGAGCAAATCTACAACCAGAACAATGTTGAAGGCGACAATCCCTTAGTGCCTTATGTGGGTATGGAGGGTTCAATGAAAATCAATAAAGTTCGTTTTTTAAACCACCGCTGGGTAATCGCCGACTTTACAGACGGCAGTTACTGGGGTGAAATGCTATTGGAATATAATTTGGATGAGAATGATGATTTAACGTTAAGGACTTTGTCATCGTTGTTGTATCCTGTGAATTAGATTCTGATGCCCCTATGGTTATACATTAGGGGATGCTTTTAATTAAAGAAGGTCAGCAAGCATTGTGTTATTTTCAATTAGCGGCTGGGGAAGTAAAAATGAATAATTTCAATGTTGATGGCAAGGAGTTTATTCAGGGAATATTTTTATCTGGACAAAGCTTTGGGGAGCCCCCTTTGTTTGCCTATGTAAAGTATCCTGCCAATGCAGAAGCATTGACAGATGCAGAAATTTTAAGATTGGACAAAGACACTTTTTAAAACTATTGGAACGTCATCCTGATCAGCATCTTAGCATAACCAATGGTTTAGCGGGTCGATTGTATTACAAAGCGATTATGGCCTCTGAAATAAGTAGCCAGGAACCCGAACATCCTATACTGCGCATACTGGATTATCTTAAAAACATGTGCATAAATTGCAGCAGCCTTTTTAATTTACGGTTGATTTAACCCGACAGCAAATTGCTGACCTTACCGGATTGCGTGTGGAAACAGTTATTCGCGCTACTAAAAACCTGGAACAGAAAGGGGAAATTAAAATTATAAAACGAAAGGTTTACCGCTAGAAAATCTTCTGTCATTTTTTGGCCATCTTGATCAGTACCGCTTATTTTGAATCACCATATTTCTTACTGACAGCATTAAAAAAAAGCCATCCTATACCCAGAGTTAACATGAAACTGCTTGCAATTAAAAGCAGGTAGTAATGAGGTATTAATGGGGCCCTAACCCACAATGCAATTCCTTTATAAAATATAAGGGCTTCGGTTAACAAAAAGGCGATGAGATAGACTTTTAAAAATCCTTTTGGGAAATAAAGCAGTAAAGCCTGTTTTAAAAAAGCAAACAATGCTAATGTAACCACACCCAGAAACACCAAGTGTAGATAGCCAATGATGAAATCCGGGGAGTGGTAAGCCAACATAGCCACATAGGGAATTACTGAAATCAACTGCATATCAATTTTAAGTGCGAGCAGCACTCCGGCCCATAATAATATAAGGCCAACCCCGGGAACAAGCCTTGACGTGAAATCCTTCCATATGGGGACAATCCATAGAAACAAAACAAGAAATACCACTGCTTGTAAAAAGGCACCAATCCCGGCGAGCAAGTATATATATAACGGAGGCTTTATCCATAAAACCGAAAGAAAAAACGTGAGCACCACACTAGTGTTCAATAGCCAAAGCCAGCGTTTTTGTTGAGTTGGTTTTACAAAAAAACCATAGTATTCCAAAAAGTAAAACAATACCCCAAGCAGGGCTAAAACAAACCAACCGTTGTACTGAAAATGCAAGTAAAAATAAATAGCGATTTTGTACCAGATGGAAGTGCTGCCCAATGTATTCATAATTGCACCCAGAGCCCATGGGCCCAGACTGGAAAAGACCATGAACACCAAAGATGATTTTACCAGTTTATAGGAAAACAATTGTTTTGTTTCCACTGAAATTTTTGTGAACAACATCCAGGTAAAAAAGTAACTGGCGATTAGGAACAAGGAGGAGAAAACAATTGAAAACAAGGCATAGCCCTGAAATGGAAAAGTAAACAACATCCCGGCAATTGTGATTTGGGTAAACCAAAAAATGCGGTTATAAAGTTTTCCGGTATTTTCTTTTTCGAGATAAAGCTTATAAATTAGGGTGGTGAGTGCGACATATACCCATCCCAGCAACGCAATATGGGAGTGAGTATGAACCAAAAAGCGATAGGTTCCCGGAACATCTGCTAATACAAACAAGCGCAACAGGCTACCCAGAACAGCGACAATCAAGAAGTAAAACAACGCCAGACGAATATGGGATTGTAGGTTCAGTTTCATAGCAATTTACTATTCATCCAATTGATTTGTGGTATTGCAATCTTCACAAGGTTCAATCAGGCTTTCTTTTAATTTTATTCCGTCGATGTGGTTGACAACAAAGTCTTTTATCATTGTGTACCGCATAAGGTGGTTGTTGACATCTATTTGTTTGTCTTTTAAAAGGGTCCTTATTTTCCCATCATATTTTTGATACCCCCAGCAAAGGGCACAAATACCTTCAGGGGTTTTGTCTTTGGTTTCTTCTTCCGGCTTTTGAAAGAAAGCTGTGAGTGAATCAATGATATCCATAAGCTGTTATTAAATGATTCTAGAGGTGTTTGGTGATTTTTGCGGTCAACCCGTCTGAATACATCCCAAAAGCATTGACAACAATCCCTTTGACCATATGTTCCCTGGATGAAATAGCCATCACGATCATTTCATCACCGGGGTCTGTCATACCTTCAAAACGATATAGCTCGTCGATTTCAAATTCGTGAGGAGACAAGGAGAGGGAGGTTTCCCTGCAAACTATGCACTCTGTTTCCAGCCACAAGTTAAAGTTGGTGGTATAACCTCGTTTTTGCAAGTCGTTTACGGCTTCAGTGACGGTTTCGTATGACTTTGGAATACTCATGTTAAAAAAAGTTTACTAATGATGCAGTGAAATTGAATAGACTAAAGGTAGTCAATTAAACCCAGAATTCATCCGTCCAGACCTCACAACTTACGCCTTCTTTGTGGACATCTTCCAGTAGTTGTAATTCTTCTAAGGTTGCCACTTCCTGAATGGCTTTGAACAACACCCTTTCTTCAAAGCGTATGTGATCGTTGAGCAGGCTTTCAATCTGGGAGAGTGTATCGGTATCGGCTTCCTTTTGTTCAAACATGATCCTTAATAACCCATGCTCTTCCAGTGCTCGTTCCACCAAATGGTTTTCTTCATCCAGTATGGGAAACAGATAGTTTTCCTCTGATTCAAAATGGGGCAGGAGATGGGTTTTCCAGAACCAGTCACAATAGTCTTTGATGCGTTGCGGATTTATGTTTAAGGAAAATCCTTTTTTGATTTTCCAACTTAAAAGAAGTCCCTGATGGTGCTCGCGGCTCCAGGGTTGCAATGCTTCATGTCTTTTGATGGGTTGGTTCATGGTTCTAGTTTCTTCTTTAAAGATACAGCTTTTTGCCGAAATGATGTAATAATTAGATACAGCCCCAATAGGAGAAAAGACCCCATTAATGATAATCCCGAAATGATAAACAAAACAATCCAGCCCCTGGAACGTTCCATCATCTCTGCAAATGGCGCCTGAGGGGCCTCAAAAAACCAGAGGCTTTTTACAACTCCCATTGCCATTAAAGCCATTAAAAAGACAAATAAAGAAACCTGTGCCCCCCAAAACCCGATTTTCAGCCAACGCGATTGGTGGCTTTTCCTTTCGGGCAATAAAAAGTAAAATACCGCTGCCAGCAAAATCATGCTGTTGATGCCAATGGTGGTACCCATGGCATGTGCTGTGATAAAATGGGTGCCATGCATATAAAGGTTTATAACAGGGACCGACATAAACAGGGCGATAGTTAGGTTAAAGAATAACCAAAAATTGGCAGCCAGTAAAAAACGGTATGGAAAATAATGGTAATATGCTTCGGCTTCTGTGACCTGACTTTTCCAGTTGTAGAGTATTTTGATGAAAAATACCCATTCGGTCATACTCACAATATAGCCCACATAGTGAATGGTGGGATTGGTGGGCACCAAATACAAATGATGACCCCAGTTAAATAGCATATTAAAAAAACTCAGGAAAAACAAGGCAAACACCCAGTTATTAAACCCGGTATTGGCCTGCTTGCTTATGCGTTCCATCACATAAAATGCAGTGCCATACACCAGCATATTGAAAGCACCCACTATACTTCCGGTGGCTTTCCACTGAATGACCATATCCTTGATAAATGACTCCCTGAAATAGGGAATGACCCACAGGTAATTTTCAATAAAAATAAACAGGAAATACACGATACCCGTGAGCCACATCCAGATATAAACCGGCCATTTTTTGATGGCACGCACTCGAAGGATGAACACTATTAAAAACAACATCCAAGCCAGGCCAATGATAATGGCAAATTCTGGCGGGTACTCCCAGTACTCACGGCCGCCGAAGTTTCCGGTGAAGTAGGCATAATAAATCCCAATAATAGCGACAATCCACAATGCCCAGTGAATAAACTGTAGCAGCTTATAATTCTGCTGTTTGGCGATTTCTTCCAATGAGCGATAAACTGCTCCGGTGGCTGCCAGTAAAATCCAAAAAATAGCTGCCGTAACGTGCATGGGTCTTAAACCTGACAAACCTATACTGTCTCTCAAAAACTCCGGATAGCGGTAAATCAACGAACCCAAAAAGCCAAAAACCACACTCGCCATAAACAAAACAAGCGCGGTGATTAAAAAGAGGTTGCCGGTGTTTGCATTTAATTTTTTCATAAACTTTTTCAGTAGCTCACTGCTCAATCATCCCATTCCACAATTTCCTGTAATCTTTTGGATTAGACGACCCGCTGGCATTGGTGGCTTTTAAGAACTCAAACAACTGTTGTGTCTCTTCTTCGGTTAACTCAAAGATGGGCATGGAAGCTGTACCGTTTTTCAAAAAGGCATCCAGATAATAAAACCCTTTTTCAGAAACATTGGTCAAATCGGGACCTAAAAATCCGCCTAGCCCGTAAAGCTGATGACATACATGGCAGTTGTATTTTTGCCACACCAACCGGCCCTGTTTTTGCATTTCAGCATCATATTCGGCAGGTTTGTTTTCATAAATGGCTTCATCAAAATAAATGCTCCAGGAGAACACCAAAAATGCTGCGCTCAACAACACAAACGTTATGGGAATCCATCTACTCATACAGGGTATCATTGACAATTTGCCGTGCCGTTTCGGCTAAATTTTTTAACTCAGTTACATTTTTACAATTGTTGTGATAGCGTACAACACTGTTGATTTTATTAAAAATGGTTTCAAGTGCTTTCATCGTTTCCGTCAATGATTCGTCCAAAAGGTTTTGGAGGTAAAAGCGATACATCAGTTCCCGAACTGACTGTTTCAGATGTTCGATTTTTTGAAAATCTGCTTTGGCGTTATATTTAGTTTCCGGCTCAGAATATGAAAACCCTTCATCAAAATCAATAGTGACGACTTCTTTGGCTACAGCCAAAGCGGCTTCGTGGGCAAATACCACGGCTTCCAATAGCGAATTTGAAGCCAGCCGATTGGCACCGTGCAATCCGGTTGCAGAACATTCACCGTTGGCATACAGGTTTTTGATTGAAGTTTTTCCCTCCCGGTCAACCTTAATGCCACCACACTGGTAATGGGCTGCCGGAGCTACCGGAATGGGTTTGTTGAAAAGGTCGATTCCCACTTTTTTACATTTTGCAATGATGTTGGGGAATTGCTTTTGAAGCGACTTTTTGTCCAGCTGACGACAGTCTAACCAAACATTTTCCAATCCTTCCCGGTGCAACTCTTTGAATATCATTTTTGTAATGATGTCACGTGTGGCAAGTTCCCCATCAGGGTGGTGGTTAAACATAAACCGCTCACCCTTTTGGTTGATAAGATGTGCCCCAAAACCCCGTAGGGCTTCACTGATTAAAAATACTGGGTTACTCTCTTTAACCGCTAAAGCTGTAGGGTGAAACTGATAAAATGCCATATGATTAATTTTCGCCCCTGCCCTCGCGGCCATCGCCACTCCATCACCGGTTGCAATCAACGGGTTGGTCGTTCTGGAAAAAACCTGTCCGCTACCGCCGGTGGCCAGATAGGTAATTTTTGAATTGATGCAAAATGCTTTTTCGTTATTATCAAGAAAACGTGCACCCAGGCAATTGCTATTTTGCACAAGCAAATCGGTTGCAAAAAGTTCTGTTTTGAAAATAATATTCTTAAACCGCTTTAACTGATCCAGCAATGCTTTTTCAAGTGCCAGCCCGGTTTGGTCCTTGTGGTGCAGGATTCGGGCAACGCTGTGTCCGCCCTCAAGTCCATAATCCCAGTTGCCGTCTGAGGTTTTGTCAAAAGGGGTGCCCCATTCGATCAATTCCTGAAGTCGTTTAGGCGCTTTTTCCACAACCATCCGCACCGTTTGCACATTTGAAAATCCTTTTCCTGCCTTAAGTGTGTCTTTGATATGGGATTCAAAACTGCTGTGTACATTGTCCATTACGGCAGCAATTCCGCCTTGGGCATATTTGGTGTTGCTCTCAAAACGGTCGGCTTTGGTGGTGATGACAATGTTGATATTCGGTTTTCGCTCAGCCAGCTTGATGGCAAAGGCCAAACCCGCGATACCGGAACCAATGATAAGTACGTCTGTTTTCATATCAGGAGAGTTGGAGCATTTTTTCAATAGGTTTCAGGGCGCGAACTGCAAGGGCACTGTCGATATGAACTTCCGGGGTTTCGTCCCGAAGGCAGCGATACACTTTATCCATGGTGTTCATTTTCATAAAAGCACACTCACTGCATGCACAACTGTTGTCCTCACTGGATGGGGCGGGAATAAGTTTTTTATCACGCACTTCCTTGCTGAGTTGGTGCAGGATGCCTGCTTCAGTGGCCACAATAAATGTATCGGCAGGGCTGTTTTTGATGTAGTTTCTCATCTGAGAAGTCGAACCGATACAATGGGCAATCCTTAAAATAGCGTCTTCCGACTCAGGGTGTGCCACGATTTTAGCTTCGGGATGATCCACGACAAGTTCGATAAGTTTTTCCAGTGAAAATGCCTCATGCACGATGCAACTGCCTTCCCAGAGCACCATATTCCGGCCGGTGATTTTGTTTAAATAAGCCCCCAGGTTTTTATCAGGCGCAAAAATCAGGGGTTGGTCTTCTGGGATGGAACGGATTATTTTCTCAGCGTTGGAAGAGGTGCACACATAGTCACTCATCGCTTTGATTTCAGCTGAGGTATTAATATAGGTCACCACTTTATGGTTGGGGTAAAGTGATTTGAAAGCTTCAAAGGCATCGGGCGGACAGCCGTCAGCCAGTGAGCATCCCGCAAGCGGGTCGGGGAGGAGTACTTTTTTATTTGGGTTTAGGATTTTGGCTGTTTCGGCCATAAAATATACCCCTGCAAAAACAATGATATTAGCATCGGTTTGAGCGGCCTTTCGTGCCAGTTCGAGACTGTCCCCCACAAAGTCAGCCACGTCCTGTATGGCTGCATCCTGATAATAATGTGCCAGGATAATGGCGTTTTTTTCTTTGCGTAAGCGGTTGATTTCTTTGCGTATATAATAGGCTCGGTCTATCATTTTTTTTCTTTTCGCAAATATAAGAATAAATAAAGACCTTTTTATCTTATAATATAATAAAATGATTGTTTAGTGTAGATTTAGGTGTTCTATTGTTGCCGTTTCCCCTAGTTGCCCCGGCCCTAAAAGTTGCAGGGGAAACTGGATTTGTTTATTATTTTGAAATATTCTCAACCAAACCCCACCTTTAGGGTTGGGGCAGAGGGGTTTGGTTTCTTTCTAAATTGGATTTCCAGACTTGTTGCCGATTCCCCTTGTTGCCCCGGCCCTAAAGGGTGCAAGGGGAAACTGGATTTGTTTTTTATTTTGAAATATTCTCAACCAAACCCCACCTTTAGGGTTGGGGCAGAGGGGTTTGGTTTCTTTCTAAATTGGATTTCCAGACTTGTTGCCGATTCCCCTTGTTGCCCCGGCCCTAAA
>CAYXXY010000019.1:0-35982 GCA_964469175.1 uncultured Flavobacteriaceae bacterium | reverse complement strand
GGGTTGGGGCAGAGGGGTTTGGTTTCTTTCTAAATTGGATTTCCAGACTTGTTGCTGTTTCCCCTTGTTGCCCCGGCCCTAAAGGGTGCAAGGGGAAACTGGATTTGTTTTTTATTTTGAAATATTCTCAACCAAACCCCACCCTTTAGGGTTAGGGCAGAGGGGTTTGGTTTCTTTCTAAATTGGATTTCCAGACTTGTTACTGTTTCCCCTTGTTGCCCCGGCCCTAAAGGGTGCAAGGGGAAACTGGATTTGTTTTTTATTTTGAAATATTCTCAACCAAACCCCACCCTTTAGGGTTAGGGCAGAGGGGTTTGGTTTATTTGTTCTTTAATCTTATTTATTACTTCTTTAATCTTATTTATTACTTCGTTAAGATTATTTATTACTTCGCTGTTTGTGAACCTTATTATTTGAATGCCCTGTGCATTTAGATAGGATGTTCTTTCTTGGTCTTTTTTTAATTGAGTTTCCGAATTGTGGTATTCGCCATCTATTTCAATGACCAATTTTAGTTTATGACAGTAAAAATCGGCTATATAGAGGTGTATTGGATGTTGTCTTCTAAATTTATAACCTTCTACTTTATTTCCTTTGACTGCTTCCCACAATATGCTTTCAGGTGTTGTCATATTGTTTCTAAGACGTTCTGCTTTTGAAAAGGTGTTTGCAGAGGCACCTTTCCACATACTTTCATCGTGATATGGATTGTCTTTTTTCATTAGCCATGAATGTCCATTAAATATAAAAAATATTTTAATAAATACCTTGGGTTTTATGGAGGTAGTATAGCTTATTCTTTTCTAAATAGGGCTCTAGCCTGATTTCGCGAGGCACTAAAAAAGATATTAACGGAAAAAATGTTCTTGGATCAGTTGGAATGGCTCCATCGGAGCTATCCAATCTTCAACACCGTGTTTCCTGATTCAAGTTGTTGTGAGAGTTCGTGTAGGGATGTGGCCTCCATCATCTCTATTATTTCAGCGCGAATGGGTTTAAATTTATGATGAATAGGACAGGGGGCTTGTTCATCACAACTTTTGAGACCGAGACCGCATTCCGTAAACAAACTTGCGCCGTCAATGGCCAGCACGATGTCTTTAAGTTTGACGGTTTCCATGGCTGCTTTGTCGATTGAAAATCCGCCATTAGGACCTTTGTTGGACTGCACCAGTTTGGCACGTGCCAGTTGCTGCAAGATTTTGGCTGTAAACGGTTCAGGCGAATCGATGGCTTTGGCAATTTCCGGCAAAACCACACGTTTGCCCTGCAACGACTGTGCAGAAATATACAAGGTGGCACGAATGCCATATTCACAGGCTTTGGATAACATATTACAAAACTACAAATAATTATGGTTATATATTTTTCTTATTGGAAAACCTTTATAGTAAAACACCAAAATTTAGATGGAAAATTGTCTTGAATATGTTTGAACTTCTTCTTATTAATCTGAGTTCGATATTTTTTTTTAAAATGGATATTTATTAAAATACATATACCACATTAGCATACACATTCCTGCCCGGTCGTGAAATGTTGTTCCAATCAGCATAGGTGGAGTAGTTTTCATCAAACAGATTCTCGGCTCCGGCTTTGAGTACCATCTTTTGTTTGTTGATGTAAAAAGTCTGTGACAAGGCCAGATTAAAAATGGTGTAGGCCGGTGTTTGGTTTTCACCAAATTCAGGGCTGAAATCATATTGTTTACTTGCCGTTTCCAACAAAGCTTCTACATAAAACAGATTCTTTCGGTAACGCAAACCGGTTTCAACGGTCAAGGGTTGAATGAGCGGCAGGTTTTCATTGTTGTGATCCCTTCCCAGTCGGTAAATGGCTTTCGCTTTAGCGGTAAATCCATTTAAAAACTCATAGGAAACACTTATATCATTACTCCATAATTGTGCATAAGGCAATTGTTCATACACTTTCACGCCGTTGATGCCGATGTTCATTGGCGATAAATCGGGGTTGGGCTTGCCGATGATATAATCGGAAATGTGATAAAAGGCCGTATTGAATTTAAGGGAAATGTTCTTGTTTTTAAAACCCGTGGAAGCATTGATTTCCATCGATTTTTCATTTACCATTTCCGGGTTTCCGATATAGTCAAAAGCATCAAAACTGTTGAACAAATAAAACCCATAACCTTCAGAAACCGAAGGCGCCCGCTCACCATAACCAACACCCACAATGTGTGTCCAAAAGTTGTTTTGATAGGTAAGCCTGCTTCCGCTATTGATTAAAAACCGGGTTTTGGTATCTGCCATTTCAGGATAAAAAATCTGCAGACTTTGCAAACCAAAAATGTCATTGATGCTATTTTGGTGCATTCCAAATCCTATCGAAAAATTAGCAGTCAGCTTTTCGGTAATTACATAATTGTCTTCAGCAAAAACACCGGCATAAAGCGTTCCCACATCGGGCCAGGTGAGCATAAACATATCGTTCTCTTCAGGATTTTCAGGAAACATAGTCATCTCTGCCAGTGAATTGTTGTAGTGTGCATTCACAGAAAAATTCCAGCGGTGTTTGTTGTGAGTACCCTTCAACTTGGAGTACATCCCCACTGTTTTGCTCCATCCGGGCATATCCATCCTGATGGGTACATCGGGGCGTTGGGTATCGTCCATAATATGTGTAATGGTGTTGTAATATAGCTTGGTTTTCCACTCGGAGAGTTTTTCGCTTTCAGGCAACGTGAAATATTCCATCGAGCCAATAAATGCCCGTGCTAAAGAGACATCCATCGGAAGGGCAGGGTATCCCACATCACGTGCTTCATCAAAAATTACCGAAGCTTCCAGCCATTGGCGGTCATTCCATTTATAACCTGTAATGGCTGAGACGTTGTATTTGGTAAACTGAGAAAACAACACCTCTTCACCTCCTCCGGCACTGTAGTTTTCAGCACTTCTGTACATCACATCCACATCAGAAAAAAATGTGTTGGAGGAGTACTGCAAAGCCGCACCGGCAATTTTTTGTTCGTTGACGCTTTCAAGTCCGGTTTGTACACTGCCTTTCCAGCCGTTGTTTCTAAAACCTGTTTTTCGACGCTCTAGATCAATACCCCCGGCAATGGTGGCACCGTTTTCGGCACCTTGCTGCCCTGTGTTAATGGTGGCTTTTGATAGGTTGGAAATTTCTACATAAGAGGTAATGGGATCCATTTTGTCAGTACACGCACCATAAATGCGCATACCATCAATGGTTACCACACTGCGCTCAGTAGCCATGCCCTGCACCATCGGTTCCCAGGCATAAGCACCACGCTTAATAAAATCAACCGATGACGAGGCGCTCAGGTAGTCTTCAATGGTTGCCAGTGATTTGTTTTCGTTATGGTGCTTATTGGCAGTAGATCCCACCACGATTACTTTACTGAGTTTATGGACGATACTGTCTTGCGTAACCTCTTGTGCGTGCAAAATGGTTAAGCTTATCAGTAACATTATAAGTATTTGAACCTTTTTCATCATTCCTGTTTTTTTAAAATTGCCTGATGGCACCTCAGGCACCATCAGGCAATCGGGTTTTTAGAATTCGATTTCAAAATAGATGCTACTGGCTTCGTTGGTGTCGGTGATTTCCTCACCTTTCAACACTTCATCCTGTGCGTTAAGCAACTGAAGGTTGATTTTCCAGTAGCCGGTCATAGTCAAACTGAGTTTTCCGTGATATAAATTTTGTGCACCTTGAGTGAGATGCACATTGTTAGGCGAACTGTGGTTGCCCATACTTGGCATTCTGGGGTCGATTTTTAAGGTGTAGTTATCTACCACCGGAAAGTGCATCATATTATTCATTTTAAAAACACCGGCAGTCATGTCATTTAGAGCCACTTTGGGGTCAGAAGGTTCAATTAGGGCCACGATATAGCGTACATCATCACTTCCCATAAATACATTGACTCGTTTTTTGGTTGATGGAGGAACAGTGATCGTTTCAGATACTGTAAACTCCTCGCCATTAACGGTATAATCAAATGTAAGCTCCCAATGTTCCATGTCGTTTCCGGGCATTTGGAACACGATATAGCCTTCATAAAGGGTTTCAGTATTGAGTGTGCGGTTGATTGTTGAATAAGGACAGCTGTGTGACATATTCATCATATGCATCATAGGTTTCCAGGAGACTTGAGCATTATCAATAAATTGGTCTCCTTCCTTTATTTGAAAATAAATTTTGTTGTAGCCCAACTGAAACATCCCGTTTTGGGTGTAAACCGAAAGCGTGTGATGGTTGTTTTCAAAGTTTTTGACCAAGGTTAAATTTTCGGTTTCACTGATGGGCAGCACGTTGTCATCATCAGACGAGCAAGAGAATAATAAGGCAATAGCCAGCAGGCTGAAATATTTTAATAGTTTCATTTTTTAAATTTTTTATGGTGTGTAATAGTAGGGTTGCCAAAGTCTTAACTTCGGAACCGGTAATTGAAAAGAAATAAAGTAAAACTATACAGCCGGCGGGTGGGTGATTTCTTGAGCAAACAAAAACTGATAGTTGTTTTGATACACTCCGGAAATCAGAGGTTGAAAGGATTTTGGTTTAAAAGTGTGTTTTGAAATGGCTTTATAATACACCGCCACTTCTTTTTGTAAAAAGTCGAGGTAAGTGGGTTTTTCATTAGAGGGGTTCTGCTGGGCGAGTTTAGAAAGCTCACATTTTCCGTTACACTCCATTTCAGGCTTGTCCTGATTTACACAAAACAACTCCACAAAACTCTGGGTATCCGCAAGGTAAAAACTCAGCATCACCCCGCTTTTGATACTGTTAAATGAGATTAACAATACAAAAAGATATATGACTATGGAGCTATTGTTTCTCATTTATAAGCAAAAATAGTGCTTTATTGCTTTTTAAATTATGACCTAAATCAGTATATAAAAAACTTAGGTGTAGTATAAGCTCTTTTGCTATTGAAAAACCTTGAAAGGTTATTATTAATACAATAACTTTTAAAAGAATAATCCCAAAAATCAAATTTTTATTAGTTGAAATTTGGGATTTGATAAAAGCTATTTTTTTAAACTACTGCACAACCACCCCCGGCACAAGCAGCTTCGGCCTTGAGGTCGGTTTCGTCTTCAAACTCCAGCACGTTTCTCAGGTCGATGTTATGGAGTTTGGCTTCCATTTTTTCAAACTCTTTTTTTGAAATGTCTGTAAATGGGGCCTGCTGGTAGTTGCCGTTGTCGAAAGGCAAGACACTCAATCCGTTGTAAGACGATTTGTTGTGCCACATCCATTCGCCCACTTTGCCCCATTCGTTGGGTTTGATGGAAACGGTGGCGGAGACATTGTTATCGTTTTCACCGGTGCGGTAGCCTTTTTTGATCCATTGTTCATTGAACTTGGCGATGCGTTTCAGTAAGTTCATGGTATCTTCATGACGGGTGATGGCACCTTTGGGGGCATTTTGCGGGATGCAAACAATCATCTGTTTGGGGTTAAGCAGATCTTCCTCAATGAGTTCGGGATGGTGAACAGTCAGGTATTTGCAAAGCGCCTCGTCTTTCCCAATGCGAATGCGGCGAATGTAAAAATCATTATGCCAGGCATGAATACCGGAGGAAGTACCCAAAACCAAAGAGGTAGTTCCCGAAGGTTTGATGGTGGTGGTGCGGGCTGCAATGTTGATGTCAATTTGGGCTGCCACTTCTTCGTTGGTTTTTTTCACCACTTCAGCAGCTTCATCCAGGTCGAGACTGTTTAGTTTCCCGGAAGCAATTCCGGTCATTCCCACGCCAATGAGGGCATCTTTTTCGGTATGGGTTTTCCACTTTTCACGCAAGTAATGAAAGTTGGTAAAGCCCGCCTGCAGGGTCCCTAAAAAGGTTGCTGTGGCCACACGTTCATTGAGGTCCTGCTGACTTTCGATATTGCTGACGTTTACTTCACACAAATTACAAAACTGAAAGGGTCTTAAGGCAATTTCACAACAGGGATTGGTGCCCCAGTCGATGTTATTGGTGAAATAAAATCCGGGTTCGCCACTGCCACTCAGCTCGATTTTTTTCCACAGGTCAAAAAACTCCCGTTCGGTGATACTGTCGCGATGCAATACTGCCGAGTTGTTGGCGCGTCCGCGTTGTTCATTCAGCTCCCACCAGGGACCGAATTTACAGGTAAGCATATCTTCGTCGTCATGAGAGAAAAGTGAAATCATCGCTGAACGACGGATACCCCCGGCAAGGACGGCATTGGCAATATGACACATCATATCGTGACACTCCAATGGGGTGAGTTGCTGGCCGTCTTCTTTTCTATCTAAAATAGCTGAAAGGTGGGCGATACAGATTTTTAGGGGTTCGGGTCCGGGTGCTTTTCCGCCGGCAGTGACGAGGCGGCTCCCTTTGGGCCGGATGTCTGAAAAATCAAAATCGGGTTTGGACTCGTGTATGCCAAAGTAATATTTCAGCAATACTTTGACTGCATCTGCCCAACCTTCCAGGCTATCTCCAACTAAAAACTTTCTTCGTTTGTTTCCCTTTTTGATGGGAGGCAACTCAGCCACATGGTGTTTTTGCACCGAGTAGCCCACTCCGGTGCCTCCCAGCAAAAGGAACATGGTTTCTGAAAAGGCGTAAATATCATCCACAGGCAAATACGCACAGTTGTAAATACGGCTGTGATTGCGCTTGATGGCCGGTCCTGCAAATTGCATGGCCCGCATGGAGGGGAGTACCTTTTTGTCACGCACCAGTTTCATGTTTTCTATGATTTGGGTGGTAAGCTTGGGGTATTTTTCCAGCATCATGTCTTCATAGCGGTCACAGATTTCCTGCCATACCTCCCGGCGGTGTTGCTCGGGTAGGTAACGGGCATATTTCATATGTACAACAATGTCTGATAGTATTTCCTGATTTATTTCCATATTGATAAAATTTTATTGGGTTTTTAATATTGTTTAGTGCGTCACAAAAATCTAACCGGAAAATCAGTTTGACCCCGACCCTAAAGGGAGCCTGATTTTCCTCGATTCACCCTTTAGGGATGGGGAGCAAAATCGAGGAAAATCATTATCAATTTTCTGTTCCGTACTAATATTCGGAAATAAAATTAAGGATTAAATGAATAAAAGATAATATTATCTTAAATAGCTATTAACAAAGTTTTCAACAAAAAAAATATTGTAAAAAAGACAAAGACAAGGTTTGTACCTTGCCTTTGCTTGCATTCTCTTTGCTTAAACACTAACCATCATATTGTCACAAAAAGAATTAGCTGTTTTTGATGTTGTTATTTGACTATTGAATAACGACTTTTTCCATCTGTTTTGCTTTAGGGAACAAGATGTTGTTTTCCAGGTGCACGTGCAGGTGGAGGTCGTTTTCAAATTCTTCCAGTTTGGCATAGAAGGCTTTATACGTATTGCAGGCGTGATCCGGTGGGGTGTAATTGTTTGAGAGTTCGGCAATTTCGCGGAAAAGCTCCCCGGCAGCGTCGTGTTCTTCTTCCATCATAGAGATAGGATTATCAACGGTTCCAAAAGCGGGGCGGGGCAGGGTAGTGCCTTCTTTTTGTGCACTGACCATTTTTTTGATAAAGGGAAAGAGAATCAACTCTTCTTTTTTCATATGTGCAGCGAGTTCACCGGCAACAGTTCGCACCAGATTGTTGATTTCAACCAGCTCGGTGTCATGCTGCCCGTGTACTTTCATCACTTTATCTGAGTATTGCAGCAATAAGGGCAGGTTTTCTTCCACATAAACGTGATGCACGTTAATGATGTGATCAACTAGAAAATCTGGCGACCATGTTTTGTAATTGTATGCGTGGTTACTATTGCCCACCTGCAGCAATTCTTCCTCAAGAATTTTATAATCAACACCTTTTTTCTCACAAGCGCGTTCGATGGTTATACCGCCACCACAGCAAAAGTCAATGCCGTGTTTTTTAAAGACGTGTGCGGTTTTGATGTTTTCGGTTACCAGGTCGGCGACGGTTTTTTGTTTTAGTGTTTCCATTTTTATTTAGATATTAGATTTTAGACATGAGATATGAGACAATCTTATTTTATGTCGTAAAGGTCTTTAATGGAACAGTCTTATTTTATGATTTGGAGCATAAGAGAGGGAGGTTCAAGGTTCAAAGTTTAAGGTTCAATGTTTTTTTAGAATTAAAGAAAACAATGATTATCAACCAATACCTTTCAATTCGTTTTAATTCGTTTAATTCGGATAAATTTGGATTCATTCATGTCAATTAGAAGTCTTTCTTTTTCGCTTTCGCGGAAATCCTCCATACGGGAAGAATTACCCAAACAGATAAAAGGATTAATGATAAGGTACTCCCGAAATTGGTGCCGAAGAAGTTTTTAAACACAGCACCGGTATAGCCCAGTAATGCAGAGATGTCGAGTTTGAGAATAATGAGAATACGAGACAAATCAATGGGGTTGCCCATGGTAGCGATGAGTGCAAATTTATCCAATGGGTATTCCTGAAAGTGCATCAATGCCATCAGGAAAATACCGTCATAAATCACGGCAAGAAACAGCCACAGGAGTATGGCAAAGCCAAAGCCTTTGATTTTATTTTCGTTGGAGAGGGCGATGTTAAATGCGAGTGCAGTAAATATAAACGTAAGGAAAACCCCTGTGATTAAAAGCATCGTAAAGTCAAATATAGCGGCCGACTGAAACAGTCCATAAGCCACAAACGGAATGCCCAATCCAAAGACCAGGCTGGCTGCCAGCGAAATGGCCACACCAAAATACTGCCCCAAAAAGATGGAGCTGCGTTTTACCGGTTGGGCGAGGAGGAGTTCGGTAAACTCTTTGGAGTCATAATAATACATCACGCCAAATATGGTTCCAATTAAGGGAACGAGAACAATGATGACGTTCATCATAGTGATGACGGCCCCGGAGAGGTCGCTGTTTAAA
Organism: uncultured Flavobacteriaceae bacterium; assembly: GCA_964469175.1. Classification (GTDB taxonomy): domain Bacteria; phylum Bacteroidota; class Bacteroidia; order Flavobacteriales; family Flavobacteriaceae; genus Planktosalinus. The sequence continues at coordinate 27,089 of CAYXXY010000019.1, read as the reverse complement.
AACAAAAGCGTAAAGCCTAGTAGCAAATAAAACAAGAAATACACATAACTCCAGCGGCTGCGGGATAAATCTTTAAAACTGTATTTTAATATTTTAAACATGGTTTTCGGTTAAAATGGTGGCAATGGCGTGTTCAAAAGAGGTTTGTTTGGTTTGTTGCTTCAGCTCAGCAACTGTGCCTTTAAAATAGATTTTACCTTCTAAAATAAAGATGATATCATCTGACACCTCTTCCACAAAACTCATAATGTGTGAGGTGATCAATATGGTTTTTCCTTTGGCTTTTTCTTTTTGAATCCAGTCTTTCAACCGGATAAGCGAAATGGGGTCCAGCCCGGAAGTGGGCTCGTCCAGAATCACCAGCGGACTATCAAACATAAACGTCAACACCAGATTCACTTTTTGCTTGGTTCCTCCGGAAAGGTTGACCAGTTTTTTGTCTAAAAACGGTTCGAGTTTAAAATAGGCTATGAGTTCGTCGTCATTGGCGGGTTTGTCGCGCAAATCTTTAATCATTTTGATGAGTTCCTTCACAGTGAGGTTGCCCGGAAAGTTGGCAATCTGTGGCAGGTAATCAATCTCTTTGCGGTACTGCCAGTTGTTTTTAATTGATTGGCCGTTGATGGCAATGGTTCCTTCGTGTGGAATCACCATGCCCAGTATGCTTTTAATCAGGGTAGTTTTACCGCTGCCGTTGGGCCCCAGCACAGCAAAGATGCCTCCGTCCTTGATGGTGAGGTCTATGCCTTTCAGGACTTCGTTTTTACCAAACTTTTTATGTAGATTTTCTATGGTTACCATACAATTCTTTTCATTCTTGGGTTTTTATCAATCAATTCTGCCGGCGTAAAAATGGGAGAGACCCGCTCAGAAAAATCGACGATATCTATAAATAAACTTCTCAATAAAACGATGGCCTCGGGTGTTTTATTTACAATATGAGAAAACAACCTCACCGGCCTGTGCGGAACATCACCAATACCGTCGCGGTTTAAATCATAACCGCTGTATGCACTCCAGTAATTGTTGTCAAACACATTATCATTCATCCTTCCGGAATAGCCCACATCAAAAGCATTGTGCAGGAAATTGTTTTCTTTAAAGGTATTGTAATAACAGGCACCGTGCACTTTTATGGCGTAGCCGTTATTGGTAAAATCGTTTTGAACATAAGTCACCCTTGTGGCACCATCGGCATTGACACCAATGGTGTTTTGATCAAAGGTATTGTTTCTAAGCTCAGAATCGTTGATTTCTTTTAAAAGTAAACCGTAAGATGCATCGCCCCAGCTTTTGCGAAAGGTGTTGTTGGTCATAGTAATGAACTTTGAAAACATAACGGCCACACCGGCGCCGTTTTCTTCAAAGACATTGTGATGGTATTCGTTGTAATTGGAGAACATAAAATGAAGACCGTAGCGCACATTTTTATAAGCGCGGTTGTTGGTCACGATGCAACCGTCTCCAAACTCAATGTAGATGCCATCACGCATTTGCCTGACGGTATTGTTGTGAATAGTGATGTTTTTTGAATGCCAAAGATGGACACCATTCCCGGAATTGGCTTCACTAACAGCCTGACTGGATATTTTGTTTCCTTCAATACGGCCTTCTGATGATTTTTCGATTAAAATGCCAAAAAAGACATTTTCAAGGGTGTTGTTTTTAATCGTAAAGTGGGTGCTTTCAGCAATAAGTATGGCTGCAAAATCCCTGATGTAACTGGTGCCCACGTTGATAATGGTGAGTCCTTCTATGGTAAAGTTACTTCCCCTCACGCTGATGACGGTACCTTTGTTTTCACCATCTATCACCGGGTTGCCTTCGCCTTTGATGTGAATGGACTTGTCGATGATGTGAATGTCGTGTTCTTTATAAGTCCCTTTTTTGATTAAAATGGTATCACCGTCCTCAGCAAGCCGAATAGCTTCCCTCAATGTTTTAACCTCGCAACTGCTGCAGACCTCAATGGTTTTTGCAAATGAAAATGAAGAGATAAAGAGTAATGTTATTCCAAGGAGTAACTTCATTCTTGTTTTGTTTTAGTGGTGGTGATTGTGATTGGGGTTAACATTTCTGTTTTTCAAAGAGTTCCAGTCAAAAAGTTCGCCGCCGTTTTCAGCTTTCAGTTTTTCGGCATCAGCTTTGTTTTCGGTAGCTGAAAGGTTGGCACCCATAGGGCTGGGGATATTTTCGGTGATGATGTAAGTGGCTTTTTCAGCCGGAATCATTTCCCCGGCATTCAAATAATTTGCAACGAGCATGGTTGCCATTTCGGCTTTGTTGTCCATATTGATGTCGTTGACCATACACTCGATGGCATCATATTTAAACTGTTTTCCTTTGGTGGAAACCGCTTGCGCGGAATGGGTCTTGGTCACAATGGTCATTTTACAAAAATGACAGGCATCGCTGCCGTAGTTGATGGGTTCGGGTTGTGTGCTGCAAGAACTTAGCAGTAGCGGCAACAAAATAAGTATTCCGAATATTTTTTTCATCTTATTTATTTTTAGGTTGTAGTGATTTTTGTTCTTTTCTTCCGACAAAATATGCCAGTAGCGTTAGCGCCATTCCTGAAAAGAGCATATATCCCCCAATTCCCGGATAAGACCGTGCTGTAAAGTTAAGAATTTGATCGGTACCAAACAGGGGCGGTTTATAACTAAGCGGGTTGCCCTCAAGGTCATTTAATTTTAAAATGGCGTTGGGGTCAAGGTCTGTTCCATAATCGAGTAACCAGGCGTTAAAGTCATACATCCCCAGTATTCCCAAAACAGACATTAGGATAAACCAGCCCAGAAACCATTTGTGGTTAGTTATTTTGAAAAAGGCAAGCAGTCCAATGATAACTCCCAAGATAATCATTCCGGTAATAACTTTAGGAAAAATGGTAAATTCCCACATTTCTTCTGCTTTCGGGATTTTTTTCATCCCGATATATTTATTGACACCGTCAATATTTTGTATATCAAATTCTTCCTGACCTTCAATACCGTAAATGTAAATGTTCATTCCCAGCGGATCTGGATACTGAGGAGCACCCAACTGGATGTTCCAAAGGGGGAAGTAGAACAGTCCCACTAATAATAGTGAGCCTAGTATCATAATGAGGCTTGATTTTTTCATAGCGTTTGGGTTTAAGAAAAAAGCGGGCAGACAAAATGCTGTACTGCCCGCTTACATCAAATCAAAAATTAATAACCAATTAAACTTTTAATCCAATGACCAACTCAGTGGTAAGTTACTGTCTTTAGCAGAAACCCTTATATAGCCCTGCATTTCCTGGTGGAGTGCCGAGCAGAAGTCAGTACAGTAAAATGGCCATACACCTTCTCGTTTGGGTTCCCATACAAATGTTTTGGTTGCTCCAGGCATAATCAATAGCTCGGAAGTGTTTGCTCCAATCATAGAAATTCCGTGAGGCACATCAAAGTCTTGTTCCAGGTTGGTCACGTGGAAATAAACTTTATCTCCCACTTTGATACCTTCGATATTGTCGGGGTTGAAGTGGCTTCTCACCATGGTCATATAAATTCTCACGACATTACCATCTCTTTCTACACGTGCATCTCGGGGGCTAAGTGTGGCGTGCTCGTGTTTGTTTTCAGACAGCAGGAATATTTTTTTGGAATTGGGCGCTACCAAGTGTGCCGGAATCGCTGCCGCATAGTGGGGTTCCCCAATGGTTGGGAAATCCAGTAGCAGTTCCATTTTATCACCGGTAATGTCATACAGCTGCGCTGAGTGATTCATCTCGGGTCCTGTGGGCAGGTAACGGTCTTTGGTGATTTTGTTCATTGCTACCAAATACTTGCCAAAAGGCTTTTGTGTATTTCCACCGGGTATCACTAGGTGACCCACAGAGTAGAAGGTGGGCTGGCGGTCAAGTACTTCCCAGGTGCCCAGTTTCCATTTCACAACCTCTGAAGAGATAAAGAAAGTAGTGTATGCATTGCCGTGTGCGTCAAACTCAGTATGCAAAGGCCCTAAGCCCGGTTGTTGTACTACACCTGCCAAAATTGCTTCATAGTCCAATATGGGAAGTCCGTATACCTCACCGGCATAGGTCTTATTTTCAATAGCTTCTTGAATCTTAGAAAAAGAGAATACCGTCAACTCAGCAGCCAGTTTTCCGCTACCCACGATGTACTCTCCTGTTGGATCCACGTCACAACCGTGAGGAGATTTAGGGATTGGCAAGAAATACACAGCACCGGGGATGTTTGTGGGGTCAACAGTTAAGATCTCATTTATCATTGTGCTAGTTGCCGTGTGCGTGCTGTGGCTTAAAACATTGTGTGCATACCCATAATCAAGTTTCATCATCTCACCACCACCATTTTCAACATACTCTTCAATTTTTTTCCAGTTGATGGCAGCAATAAAATCTTTGTCGTTTTGAGAAGCGTTTACTTCCAGCAGGGTGTTTGCTTCTTCCGTATTATATGTAGTTGCAAAAATCCAACCGTGAGAAGCTTTTCTTCCCGGATGCGCCAGGTCATAATTAAATCCGGGCATAATCACTTGAAAAGCGTGATTCATCCTGCCTGTTTCAGGATCAACTTTTGTAAAGGTCAACGGGCCTTTAAAGCTTCCTTTCATTTCAGAAATAGGCATATCCCTTTGTGGGGAGGGCACCGCAAATCGGGTTCCTGAAATGAGGTATTCTGTGTTTTCAGTTAAAGCAAAACTGTGGTTACCTGCACTGTTTGGTACTTCAATGATTTCCCCTGTTTCAAAGGTATCCAAATCGATACGTGCAATTCGCGGGGTATTATTTTCATTGATAAATACCCATCTACCGTCCAATTCGCCATTAGTTTGAGACAAATCAGGGTGGTGAGAATCACCCCAGGGCACAAAGCCGAAAGAGGTGTTTAACATGGCTTTGGTTTCTTCACTGTAACCATAGCCCTTTTCAGCATCCTGAGAGAAAACGGGGATTACTTTCAACAATCTTCCTGAGGGAAGTCCATAGACAGACATTTGCCCGCTAAAACCACCCGACATAAAGGCGTAGAACTCATCGTGCTCACCGGGAGCTACATAGACACGTTCTGCAGCATTTTTTGCAAAAGCGCCAGATTTTTTGTTTTGATCACCACCGCAACTGGTAAACAGGCCGGCGATGATAAGTGCACTTAAAATTAGATTTATTTTTTTCATTGGTTTTGGATTTGATTAATTTTTAGGAAGTATGACAGCGTCTACTACATGTACCCAGCCATTGCTGGCTTTGACAGTACCAATAATTTTTGCACCACCCACATAGATATCATCCCCTTCTTTGGTAATGTCTACATTTTGGTTTGAAGCCATTCCGAGGTTTCTACCTCTTTCAACGCTGCGTTCCAACATTTCGATGGGGAAATTACCGGGAGAAACATGGTGCTTGAGTATTAGAGCCAATTGTTCTTTGTTTTCCGGTTTTAACAGGTTGTCGAGTGTGGCTTTGTCAATTTTGTCAAAAGCTGCATTGGTGGGTGCAAATACCGTTAAGGGACCCACATTTACCAAGGAGTTTTCAACTCCAGCGGCTTGTACTGCTGCAACCAGCGTAGTATGATCCGGTGAGCCAATGGCAATTCGCAATGCATTGGGCTCTATGCTTTCATCGTCTTCCATAAAGGCCTGACCTTGGTTTGATGAAGATACATCTGTAATTTGATTACCGGTATCATTTTGACCTGAAGTTTCACCATCCTTACATGATGTGAAAAGTATCAAGGAAAAAGCAAGAAGATACACACTCTTTGGGATTATTGATTTCATAAGTTATTGGTTTTTAAAAGGTTATTTAGCTTCAAATGTAAAGTAGAAATCACATTCAAAATATGATATTTATCATTCCTGGTCAATTTGCCTGAAATATTCAAGTATAGCCCTAGCTTCGTCTTCCTTAATGTTTTGATTGGCCATAACCGCCATATTTGACTCAATAAGCAATTGCTGTGCAATGGGATCTTTCTGAATCATTTCCTCAGGATTCATAATCATGTTCATAATCCATTCAGGGGCTCTAAGCTTGGTCACTCCTTGTATTTTAGGACCGATGAATTTTCTATCTACTTTGTGACAGGCAATACACATATTGTTAAAAACTTCTTTGCCTTTTGCCGCCATTGCTGCATCAATGTTTTCACTTAGGCTTACCGACTTGACAGGACCAATTCCTTTATTGGAGAAGTCAACCATGTCTTTGGAGCTTTTTGCTTGGGTTGAAGCAGGAGCCTGACGGGTGGTTTGGTCACCCAATTTAATTTGTTGTTTTTCTTCTTTTTCAGAATTGCCACATGCCGCTAACAAAAGCAAGCTGAAAAATAGTACTGAGCTTTTTAATATGTTTTTCATTGGAGTAAAGTTTATTGGTTTTAATTTCCGGTGTAAAATTAGTGAGATATAAGACTATTAAATATGACTACAATCATATTGTAGTTTTTTATATATCTATAGAATTAAATTGCGGACTACAAGGTTGTTTTAAGTTGTAGTTTGCTGTCTATAAAGTGTAAATATACAAAAAAATAAAAATATTAAAAAAGATTATCCTCGTTCTAATTGTTTTAATCATTCTAATTTTCGGTGTTCAGAACAGTGAAGTATATATTATAAAGTTATTTAACTGGAAAGTTGAACTACCGGTTTCCCTTTTGATTTTTCTAGTATATATATTTGGTATGACTACCGTGGGAATATTTTTTTCAGTAATTAAAAACCTGATGAAAACGAAGTCTGAAAAGAAAAAGATTCAGCAAGAAGACGAGACAGAGTAAGGAAGAAAGGCTTTTATAAGCTATTCTAAAGTGGACTCGAGGCGTATCAAGTCATTTTGAATGGCAAAAACAATCAGGCCTGCCAAATTTTTGGATTGGGTTTTTTCCAACATATTTTTTCGGTGTACTTCAACTGTTCTTGGACTTAAGCAAAGCTTCCCGGCTATATCGTTGGTGTTGTGTTCTGTAAATTAAATTCTTTTTTCCAACCAGCTTTTAAACTCAAAAAAGTTTTGTGGGGCTACTCCGTGTCCCACCGGATATTCACTGTAAGTGTTTTTGATGCCCAACTTTTCAAGAAAAGGCTTGGCCTTTCTGGCCCATTCCACGGGAATAACCTGATCAACACTACCGTGGGAGCAATAAAAATCAAGCTTGGAATAGTCTTTTTCATTCAGGTTTTCAGGCAATAATTCTTCATTGATGTAACCGCTCAGGGCGATGATGTTTTTTACTTTGTCGGGATAACTTAAGGCTACGGCATAACTGAGTATAGTTCCCTGACTGAAGCCCAGCAAGGTGATATTTTGGTCATCCACATCATAGGCAGCAACAGCTTCATTAATAAATGCAGCTATGAGGTCGCGCGAATTTTTAGCCTGTTCCGTATCACTGAATTTTCCCGAGGTATTGTCAAAATAGATTGCATACCAGGCATTCCCGTAGGGTTGCATAGGGAAAGGGGCTCGCACAGATATAATGAACAGCTCTTCGGGCAATTCACTTGCAAAGGAAAACAAATCGTTTTCATCACTGCCATAGCCGTGAAGCATAATCATTAAAGGAGCTTTTGATTGATTGTTCTTTGGTGGTCTTGTTAAATGGTGAAGTGATAAGTTTTTTGTTGTCATTGTTATGGAATAAAAATACCGCCTGTGATGCGGTATTTATAGTTTGTAAATTAGCTTTATTGATTACCTCATACCTTTAAACCATTCCTGAAATTGCTCACCAAGAAAAGGTATGGGTTTTCTTTGCCCCTGAATGGCACCCACAAAGGCAATTGCCCATAAAACCAGCACTAAAATTGAAATTGCAGATGAAATAATGCCCAACATGCCAAATCTTACAATGAGTGATGCCAAAAATGATAGCAACATCAAGCCGAGCATTTGCCTGATGTGAAAAGATGCGTACTCACTTCGGGTACTCCCGTTCATTACTATAGCAATAATCCAACCAATCAGGGTAAGGTATGCGATGATGCCAATTGTTTTTTCGTTGCTGTTTTCCATCTAGTATAAGAATTTGTTTTGACTTTAAATTTAATCAATTAATCCAAAAAGGTAAACCATTTTTGAAAATTTTCACTCAGAAACGGGATGGCCGGTTTTTTAATCATTGCTGCGTAAATAAATGAATACACCCATAAAACAAAGGAAATTAACCAGAGAATATCACCCAGAATGATGTTGATATATGCGTGTGAAACTTGAGAAACAAACAGCATAATCACCAAGCCAAACATAATTTTGATGTGATAAGTCACATATGCTGATTTTAAATCTTTGTTCATAAAATAGGCGATAATCATCCCCACAAACGTGATGTAATTGATCAGGCTGATGTTTTTTTCCTGTTTGGTGATTGTTTCCATCCTTAAAGTCTTAATTCAATATCAATTTTTTGTTGCTGTAAATGCCCAGCGCTTTACCTTTAAGGTGTTGCCCGAGTAACGCGGCATTATGAGAAGTAGCGTGAATGTGTTTGGTTTCAAATACCCATTCACTTTCGGTTTCAAAGAGGGTGAGGTTTGCCGTGTTGCCTTCTTCAATGGGTTGATCTTCAATGCCAAAACGGGATTTCAGTCCGGTGAGGAATTTAATGCTTTGTTCTACAGTAAAAAGGGTGTTTAAGGCACCAAAACAGCTTTCAAGACCTATACTGCCAAAGAGGGCCTGATCAAACTCCACTTTTTTGTGTTCAACATCAATGGGATTGTGGTCTGAAGTCACACCGTCAATAATGCCTTCTTTTAATGCTTTGATGAGTGCTTTTCTATCAGCTTCGTTGCGTAAGGGCGGCATTAATTTTAGATTTGAATTGAATTCGTGAAGGGCTTCATCAGTCAATATCAGATTATTGACAGAAACACTACAGCTCACATCCAATCCTTTTTGTTTGGCTTCTTTAATGAGTGCAATACTTTTTTGAGTTGATAGGGTAGGCAAGTGCAGTTTTCCTCCGGCATATTCAAGCAGAAAAAGATTGCGGTTCACCTGAAGTTCTTCGGCAAGTGCGGGAATTCCTTTTAATCCAAGTCTTGTAGCGCTTTCTTCTTCATTGACCACTCCGTTTTTTGACAGGTCATTTTCGTTACAAAAAGCGATGACAAGTGCGTCAAAGTTTTGGGTGTATTGCAAAGCAATCTTTAGCAAATTGGGATTTCTTACTGGATGTTGGTAGTCGTAAAATGCTCCTGCTCCTGCATTTTTCATATCATAGAGTTCGGCTAAATCTTCGCCGTTGCCTTGTCTGGTCAAAGCACCAATAGGGACCAACTTTACCGGATTGTTTTCCGCTTTAGCGAGGAGGTATTTGACATCGGCTTTGCTGTCTGTCACCGGGTTGGTGTTTGCATTGACTGCAACGGCTGTGTAACCACTTGAGGCAGCTACTTTGAGTCCGTTTTCTATGGTTTCCCTTTCTTCAAAACCGGGTTCCCCAAAACTCACGCTGCTGTCAAACCAGCCTTGTGAAATGTGCAGGTTTTTGATTTTTAGTTCCTTTCGGTTATCGGGATTATCAAGTTTTGGGGCAATTTTTTCAAACTGTCCATTGGTAATCAACACATCCCGTTTCTTAAGGTGATGTTTGCTTGTTGCGTCAACTATGGTGACTGATTTTAGGAGCACGTTCATTTCAAAAATTTTAAGAGAAACATTTCAATTGCCAGAAATAATAGGGCTAAAATAACAAACCATTTCCATAAATTCTTAATCTCGCCGGCAGTAGCAAGTTCTTGAAAAACAGCGTTAATCGAGTTGTGGTTTTCAACCCCCTGCCAGCTTGCCGGATTCATATAGATCATCCTACTTTCGGAACGGGAATAGTTGTAACTCACATTTTCTATCCGATTGTCTTTGTCATAAATTCCAAATATTCCGGCCATTTCAGGTTGGTCGGTTGTGGTGATTAAAACACTGTTGCTGCTGTTTTGCTGCAGTGGGATAAAATCTGTCTGCTCGTTCCTGATGTTTAAAATATGATCCTGCGGGAGCGAAACCGCTACTGCAAATTCGTTGTGTTCACCAATGGTATAATAAAGGTTGGATAGCGGTAAACTTTGTTTTCCAATGCGATAAAACGTAGGCACTACCAGGGGTGAGTTGATAAAGTTTGAATTGTCTGTGTTTAGGGCACCACTAAACAAATACACATTTTGGTTTTGCATCAAAAAGTCTTGATTGTTTTCAAAAGACAAAACCGCTGTGTGATTTCGGTTAAGGGCAAAATAATTTTTTACAGTGGGGTATTGAAAGTTTGTGATTTGGTTTTCAAACACATTTTGATACACCGGGTGGGCAAAATGTATGGTGGTTATTTGCCTGTCAACAGATTCGGCCTTGGTGAGTGTTCCAAAATTCAAGCGGTTTAAAAAGGAATTGTATGTTGCTAAATCAGCTTCAACCGAAGGAATTATGACAAGTGTTCCATTATTTTCAACAAAGGCCATCAGGGCGTTTTGAAGCACAATGGGTATCTCGTTTAGCTCGTTGAGAATAATCGTGTTTTGCTGATTCAAAATATTGAAATCCAGCTGGTTGATTTGTTGTGCCTGCCACTCAAACTCATCGTCGGTATAAATACGTCTTAAGTAGTTAGCCGGGTTTTCATAGATTGAAAGCACTTTGATGGGGCTTTTTTCATTGATATTGAAATACAGGTCGTTGTCAAAAATCAGGGACTCATCGGTGATGGAAATCCTTCCTGAGAATTCCTCATCATCTATTTCAAAAATTGCGGTTGCTGAAGCGTTTGCACCAATTTGAGCAGAGGTTCTAGCAATGAGATTATCATCTTTATAAAGCCCGATGGGGACATTGTCAACTGCCGCGCCATAATTTTCAAGCAGGACAGTTAGTTCTATGCTAGCCGAATTCACTGCCGAGACATAGATACTGTCCACACTCAGGTTGTTGGTATTTACCGGTGTCAATTGAACAGTTGAGATATTTATGGTTGTGTTTGAAACTTCCGGGAAGTTTTGTTGCCCCTGAAAATCTGAAATCCAGATTAAATTTTTTGAAACGGTTTCATCTTTTGAAAATAAGGTTTCGGCTTTAAGCAAGGCTTCGTCAAATGTTAGCGAATTTGAGCTGTAATTTAGGCTTAATACTTCGTTTTTAAAATCTTCCCGTGTTACCTGACGGGTTGAGGTATTGTTTGAAAACCAACTCAACTGCTGTGGGATATTTGAATTTCTAAACAGCTGTTGGGTGGCATTTTTAAGTAGCTCACCCTGATTGCCTTTTGCCTGAAGGCTTAAGGAGTTGTCAATATAAATAACAGTTTCAGATTCTGTCGCAGTTTCTGTGTCTTGTGAGAAGTAAGGTTGTGCAAACGCAATGATTATACAGGCCAGTGCAAACAATCTGGACAACAGCACCAGCCATTTTTTAAGTTTGGAGCTTTTTCGGGTTTGAATAGTGACTTCCTTTAAAAACTTGACGTTGGTAAAAGGTGTTTTTTGAAATTTGCGTAATTGAAAAAGATGGATTAATATTGGAATGATCAGAAAAAGAAGGGCAAAAAGTAATTCAGGGTGTTTAAACTGCATTCCGAAAAAGATTTGTCAAAACTACGTATTTTTTCGTTTAGAAAAAACTTAAAAATCGAATCAAAAATAAAAATCTAGGTATAAGATATATGAGAATATGATTAAAAGATTGTCCTTAGTTTTAACAAAAAAAATAATTTTGCCCAAACAATGGGTTTTTATTGGTTGAATAAAACATTTTCGTTACCCAAATTACAAAATTACCCTCAAACATTATGGATAAGTCATCAAATATTGTCTATTTTTGGGCGTTGTAAAAAACAAGTTTGATTTACACTCAAACCAATTTATATTTTAAAATATCAAGAAAATGAAAAAAAATAAACTGGTATCTATTGCATCAATTATTTGTTTGCTTGCAGTCACACCATTTCTTCTTTCCGGTGATCACATTGATGCACCAGGAGTAACAGGAACAAAATCAGACCTAGCAAGTTTTTATGCCTTTGAGGGCGAAAACCCAAATAATTTGGTTTTGATTGCCAATTTACAGGGGTTTCTACCTCCCGGTGCTGCAACAACCAATGCCAATTTTTCTGAAGATGTGCTTGTAGAGTTTAACATTGACACTACAGGTGATTTAATAGAGGACTTGGTCATACAAGCCATTAGAAGGGGGGACACTATGTACTTTTTTGGGCCGGTTGTGCCTTCAACGACAGGTCTTCAAAGTGAGGTTGCCACATTTGCACCAATGAATAAGGTTGTCATTTCTGCCGGAACAGCTGATGCAGAAGCCATAGTAGAAGAAAATAACGGAATGAAATTTTTTGCCGGTCCCAGAGACGATCCATTCTTTTTTGACTTGAACAGGTTTGATGCCATATTAAACGGTGAAGTTTCCGGATTTAATGCTGAAGGAACCGACACCTTTGCGGGACAAAATGTGCTTTCAATTGCTATTGAACTTCCAAAATCAATGTTGGGTGTTGGTGCTGTCGGGGCAAATCCATTTGAACCAACAACACCAGTCTATTCTATGTGGGTGGAATCTAAAAGAAAACAGTAAATCTTGAAACAAGTAACAATGAAGAAATTATTTTATATAGGACTACTTTTTATTTCAACATTAATGTTCATTCAGTGTAGTGAAGATGATAATGACAATGTGATTGATCCTCCGGCTACCTGTGAAGACGGAATTCAAAACGGAAACGAAACCGGGATTGACTGTGGCGGACCAGACTGTCCACCCTGTGATGACACCGGCGGGCTTGATTTTTCAGGCGTATATGTTCAGGAAGATCAGGTTGGAAGACCTGCAGTATCAAAACTATTTGTGACCTTTGGTTTGAGCGATGATTTTAATACAACCATTCCATCACAAATGACAGCACTCTTTCAGGCCGATATGCAGGCCAATTTATTTGCCTTAAACCCGGATTATGAAACCAACGGAGGAAATGCTTTTGGCCAGGATGCCGAAGCTTTTACAACTATGATTTCAAGGGATGTATTGTGGGTTGCCCAAACCGGTACTACTACTTTTTATGATGAAACCAGAACTTTTACAGGTCGAAAATTGGGTGATGATGTCATGGACTTGTATTTAATGCTCATTTTTGGCGGACCTGATATGGAAAACCCGTTGAATGATGGTACAAATGAACAGCCACTCTTAATTAGTGATGGAGTAGATTCCAATGACAAGCCCTTTTTAACAAGCTTCCCATATCTGGCACCACCATTCTAAAGTAAATATTCATCTAAATATTAGTTTAAACTGCCCGTCAAACGGGCAGTTTTTTTATTTGAAAACCACACAGCCTTTTTTTTCGTAAGTAAAGCAGTTAGTTACTTTATGTAGAGGGATAGTTTCCTTTACATAATTTCAGTAAAAACCGGTTTGGTTAGCTGGTTTTTTCAGAGTTTTTTGTTAGTGGAAACGCCCTTGAAATTTCAAGGGCGTTTTGAATTATTTTGATGGTTTAGATGCTATATTTCATTTAAATATGGACTATATAAGTGAGTAATCATCTTCTTTTTTTTTTTTGGTTATAAAGAGAACAAAAAACACCTTTGAAGATATAAAGACACTTGTTAAAAAGTTATTTATTGCTAAATATTTTTAAATAACAATTATAGCTTAGAGCATTGATTCTAAATCACACCCAGCGTGTAGAGTTGTTCCAATGTGGGGGTTTCACTTCCGCCTGCAGGCTCGAGTGTAATTCCAAAACCTTCACTTTCCGGAATGTTTTGAAGCACAAAAACTTTATTGTCAACTATGGCAAAATCATCCAGCAGTCCTATGCTTGTTGGTGTGAGTGGGTCCATTTTAAGCGACCATACCTGATAGACCATCCCTTCGGGTGGTTCAGGGAGTCCTCTGGCGTCAAGGTGAACGGTTTGGGTAGTTTGATTGTAAAATACTTTCGCAAAGGCTTCAGGTGCAACCGGGGCGTGACCGGGAAGATTGATCGCTTTAATGTCTTTGTCCCTAAGGAGATTGAGTAGTGATTCAGTCTCAGCAAGACTTTCTTCAGTTGAGATGATTCTCTCCAGCAGTTCCTGATTTTCATTTTGGATTTCAACAAGTTCATTTTGTAATGAGCTATTCTGATTGAACATCCAGAATAAACCAACCAACAACAACACCGATGCTGCCCAACCTATATAAGTAGTCCACGAAGGTTGAAGCGTTCTCACTTTGGCGCTGAATAAATTTGCATTTATAGTATTCCAGACATTTTTAGAAACCGGAGGTGCTGTATGTTCAGCTAAAGCTTTTAGGGTTTTTTCTATTTTTTCGACTTCGGCTTTTACTTCGGGGTATTCGGCAATGGCAGCGACTATATCTTTGTTTTCGGCTTCATTCAAAGTGCCGTAAACATAAAGTTCCAAAATTCCTGATTCTATGTATTCTTTTGCTGTCATTGTTTTATTCGCCCATATTTGCCCTCAATGCCTTCAGACAATTTCTGTTTCTTGTTTTTATGGTTCCCAGTGGAATATCGAGTTGCTCTGAAGCTTCCACTTGGGTAAATCCTTTAAAATAAAGCAGGTCTATAACTTTGATACATAAAGGTTCTAGCTTCTTTACAAAACTTTTGAGCCCAATTGTATCGATTTTTAAATTTAAATTATTGCTGTCTTCGAGTATATTAACGAAATTATCGGCATCCAGGTTTCTCTTTGAATTTTTAAAACTTTTTGATCTCACTTTATCAATGGCGGCATTTCTAGCAATGTTTAATATCCAAGTAAAAAACCGGCCTTTAGCAGTAGAGTAGGTATCAGCTTTCTCCCAAATTTTAATAAAGACATCTTGCAAAACTTCCTCGGCCAAATCTGAGTCAAGCACAATATTATAAATGATGCCATAGGCGCTTTCAGAATACATTTCATAAATCTTAGCGAAGGCCTTTTGGTCTTTTTTCTGAAGTAGTTCTATTAAATTGTCTGGCTGCATTGAAGATTATTGTCATTGCTAAACTAATGAAAAAAATTTTAAAAATATCATTTCATTTTTAAGTATTGAAAATTGAAAAATACCGATGAAATAAAATAATAATCTATTAAAAGTGAAATAATTATCAGAATTGATTGATTATTTTTTATTTTTTATATTTTTGTCATCTAATACTTTTCCCCAAATTTCTATTTTAAATATATATAAATTTAATCTTCACTTATGAAAAAAACAATTACTCATTGTTTTATGCTATTCATTCTAGTAGCAATTACAGTAAACGGCCAAAACTTTAATCAAGTTCTTGAAAAAAATCTAGCCCATTTAGTTTCTGAAAAGACATTAAGCAGCTCTGATGTTTCAGGATGGAAAGTAACCAGCGAGCATACCAGTAATACCACTGGAGTGCATCACATTTATTACAGACAGCTTTTAAATGGTCTTGAAATCAACGGTACAGAATCCAGTATTCACATTTTAAATGATGGAAATGTATTCAAGTTTCATAACACATTCATTAATGAGCTTTCTTCCAAATCAATAAGTGCTGAAAATCCTTCTTTAAGTGCAAAGCAAGCAGTAGAGACAGTAGCCTTGCAATTGGGATATTCAATTACTGAGCCTTTGGTTGAGAAATCTAGAATGCCAGGTTTGGCTCAGGAAACACTGTTAAGCAAGGGTGGAATTTCCATAAGTGACATCCCTGCCAGACTTATGTATCACAGACTTGAAGATGATTCTCTTATTTTAGTTTGGGATATCTCTATAGAAGCAATTTCAAAACAAGAATGGTACAATGTAAAAGCAAATGCAATTACCGGTGAAATAATCGATAAGATTAACTGGACTGTATCCTGCAATCTTTCTCACACCCATGAACACGATAACAATCATCAACACTTGGGTTATGATGAATGTAATGAAAATTTAAATACATCAAATAACTATGATAATTCACTTTTAACAGGGAGTTATCGGGTATTTGCAATGCCTATTGAAAGCCCATATTTTGGCAATAGAACACTTGAGACCAATGCTGTAAATACAGTTGCATCACCTTTTGGATGGCATGATACCAATGGAATTCCCGGTCCTGAATATACAGTTACAAGAGGTAATAATGTTAATGCCTATGAAGATGGTGATAATCCCGGATTTCAACCTGATGGAGGACCCTCATTAATTTTTGATTATCCTTTTAATCCGGTTTATTCACCCGGAGATCAATCTGAAGCTGCTGCAATTACTAACCTTTTTTACTGGAATAATATAATTCATGATATGATTTATTTGTATGGGTTTGATGAAGCAAGCGGCAATTTTCAAGCTAACAATTATGGCAATGGAGGCTTAGGGGGTGACTGGGTGAGAGCAGAAGCTCAGGATGCTAGTGGTACATGTAATGCAAATTTCAGTACACCACCTGACGGAAGCTTACCCAGAATGCAAATGTATATATGCGGTACTCAGGATGGTGATTTTGATAACCTTGTGATTGTACACGAATATGGACATGGAATCACCATAAGGCTCACAGGAGGTGCTGCAAATTCAGGTTGTTTAAATAATCAGGAACAAATGGGTGAGGGCTGGAGTGACTGGTATGGATTATTAATGACAATGCAAGCCGGTGAAACTTCAACCGACTCAAGAGCTGTTGGTACTTATTTATTTGGTCAAGGACCCGGAGGAAATGGAATAAGACCCTTTCCATATAATACAGATATGGCAATTAATCCACAAACCTATGATCATATCAAAACAGCTGCAGTACCCCACGGTGTTGGTTCTGTGTGGGCAACAATGCTATGGGAAATGACCTGGGGGCTTATTGATGCTTATGGGTTTGACACAGATTTCTATAATGGAACCGGTGGAAATAATATAGCTTTGGCTTTGGTTACAGAAGCATTAAAATTGCAACCTTGTAGCCCGGGGTTTGTAGATGGAAGGGACGCAATATTAGCAGCAGATGTTTTACTTTATGGTGGTGCAAATCAATGTATTATCTGGGATGCATTTGCAAAAAGAGGATTGGGAGTTAGTGCAGATCAAGGTTCATCAAATAGCAGAAGTGATGGAACAGAAGCCTTTGACACGCCATCTTCTGAAGCTGAACTTGCCTTGATAACTGAAGTTTGTGAATCTGTAGGTATTTTGCCAAACATGAGCGGCGGAACTCCTTTTGGTGGGGTTTATAGCGGGCCGGGTGTTACTGATAACGGAAACGGATCTACTTTTACATTTGATCCTGTTGCTGCCGGTGTGGGCATCCACACTATTACTTATTCAGTTCCTGCAACAGATTGTGCAACGGCCTCTTTTGCCCAGGACACTATTGAGGTTTTAGAACCTTTAATGGTTATTTGCCAGCCTGATATCCTTGTTGATGCGGATGCCGGTACTTGTGGTGCGGTTGTGAATTTCACTATTCCAACAGGTCTCTCCGGTTGTTCAGCTGAATTCATTGAAAGTTTTGATATGGTAAGCACACCTGCATTACCCACAGACTGGACGTTTACTCAAGATTCGGGCTCAGGGATAAGCTGGGTTACGACAAATTCAAGTTCAAGTTCGTCACCAAATTCAGTTTTTGCAAATGATCCGGCAGGTGTTAATTTGTCTTCATTGATTTCTCCTGAGTTTGAAATAGCCAGCACCAACGCTCAATTGATTTTTAACAATAGATATCAAACTGAAAACGGTTATGACGGTATGGTGCTTGAGTATCGTTTAAACGGTGGTACTTGGTTTGATATCCTTAACGGTGGAGGTTCTTTTGCCTCTGGTGGTTATAATGGAACACTTAGTACTTGTTGTGGAAACCCTTTGCCGGGAAGACAAGCCTGGACAGGCAATTCCGGAGGGTTTATAGAAACAATAGTCAACTTGAACGCTTCTTTTGACGGTCAAACAGCTCAATTCAGATGGAGAATGGGTTCAGACAATATCATAGGATCTACCGGTGTTTGGTTGGATGATATTCAGGTAGTTGGTATATTTTCTCCTGAACCAATCACTACCCAAATTGAAGGTTTAGCATCCGGAGCAGTCTTTCCTGTTGGGACTACTACCAATACTTTTGAAATAGAAGATGCAGCCGGAAATATTGTTATTTGTTCTTTTGATGTTACAGTGAACGATACAGTTGCCCCAATTGCAATTGGCCAGAATATTACAGTTCAACTAGATGAAAACGGGAACGCTTCCATTACACCTGCTCAAATAGATAACGGTTCTACTGATAATTGTGGGATTGATTCTTATTTATTGGATGTTACAGATTTTACTTGTGATGATATTGGTGAAAACACTGTAAACCTAACAGTAACTGATGCTTCAGGAAATAGCAGTTCTGTTGCTGTGAGTGTTACAGTAGTGGATGAAATTGTTCCGGTCTTAACTTGTCCAGCTGATTTAACTGTACAAATAAACCCCGGAACCACTTTTACAGTACCTGATTATTTTGCAAATGGAGATGCAACAGCTACTGATAACTGTACAAATCCAATTACAATTAACTCCCAAAACCCCTCACCGGGAACTGAATTAAGCGGTGGAACTTATAACATAGAAATTACAGTGACAGATGATTCCGGAAATGAGAGCAGCTGTAGTTTTGATTTAATCGTTGAAGAAATGTTGAATGTAAACGATCAATCACTTTCAGAAAATATTGTTATCTACCCTAATCCTACTTCAGGTTATTTAACTGTTCTAAACAACTCCAATACTTCCATTCAAAATATCAATATCACTGATGTAAATGGACGATTGATACAATCTATAAGTGTTATTGAAAACCAACAGCAAATTCAGATTTCTTTAAATGACTATGCTACCGGTTTATACTTTATAAAAATTGCTACAGATGAAAGCAGTATAATTAAGCGGATTGTAAAAAAATAAATTTAAAAGTTTGATTTATTTTTGAAAAGGCCTTCTGTTATTTAAACAGAGGGTCTTTTTATTTTTTACTTTTGTGAACTATGACATCAACAAATTTCAATCAGTTTTTAATCAGGGTTACTAAACATTTCACTCCTGTAATCAATCAGGAATTTTTACAATCAGATTATTTTCCAATCGATTTATCCCCTGCAAACAACACGCTTTCAAAATTAGATTTAACCTCTTCTAAAGAAATGGAAAGATATATTAATAATTATCTTCGGGAAAATAATAAGAAAGTAGCTTATGGTGGATATCTAGAAAAAAGAACTATTTACCAACGCAGTTCACATTTTAATCACCAGAACCCTGAAACAGAACGAAATATTCATTTGGGAATTGACCTATGGGTTGAAGCAGGCACAGAAGTACTGGCAGTAGTTGATGGTGAGATTCACAGTTTTCATGACAATACAAATTTTGGGGATTATGGACCCACAATTATTTTAAAGCACCAAGTTGATGGTATTACATTTCACACACTTTATGGTCATTTATCCAGAGAATCCCTGCAAGATATACAAGTTGGCCAGCAGGTTAAAAAAAGGGAAGTTATAGCACACTTGGGGGATGCAAACGTAAATGGTGATTATGCACCACATTTGCACTTTCAGGTAATAATCGATATTGGAAATTTGAAAGGTGATTATCCCGGGGTATCTTCAAAACAAGATATAGCCTTTTATTCAAAAAACTGCCCTGACCCTAATTTGTTATTAAAGATACATCCTTAAAATTGACATTCTTTCAGGGAGAACTTTAAGAATAAATAATTTGGGTTAAATTTGTACTTCAAATTTAGAATACAACACCTATGGATAAAGCCAACTGGAAAACCGTAAAAGAATATCAGGACATTACTTATAAAAAATGCAATGGAGTCGCCCGTATAGCGTTCAACAGGCCTGAGGTGAGAAACGCCTTTAGACCACATACAACTGCAGAATTGCTAGACGCTTTTCACGATGCACAAGAAGATACGAGTATTGGTGTCGTTTTGTTATCGGCTGAAGGTCCTTCTCCCAAAGATGGAATTTATAGTTTTTGCAGTGGTGGCGATCAGGCTGCCAGGGGGCATCAGGGTTATGTTGGAAATGATGGCTATCACAGATTAAATATACTTGAAGTGCAACGTCTCATCAGGTTTATGCCAAAAGCAGTAATTGCAGTGGTTCCCGGATGGGCTGTAGGGGGAGGACACAGTCTTCATGTGGTGTGTGATTTAACTTTGGCAAGTAAAGAACACGCCATTTTCAAACAAACAGATGCAGATGTAACCAGCTTTGATGGTGGGTATGGTTCAGCCTATTTGGCTAAAATGGTGGGTCAAAAGAAAGCACGTGAAATTTTCTTTTTAGGCAGAAATTACTCTGCTCAGGAAGCTTTTGAAATGGGTATGGTCAATGCTGTAATTCCCCATGCTGAACTTGAAGATACTGCTTATGAGTGGGCTCAGGAAATTTTGGCAAAGTCACCCATTTCCATAAAAATGCTAAAGTTTGCAATGAACCTTACAGATGATGGAATGGTTGGACAACAAGTTTTTGCAGGAGAAGCAACACGACTGGCTTATATGACAGATGAGGCTAAAGAAGGTAGGGACGCTTTCTTGGAAAAAAGAAAGCCAAACTTTGACAAAAAGTGGTTGCCGTAAGAATTTTGTATTTCAAATTATTCATTTCAAAAATCAAATTTGAAATAAATAATTTGAAACTTGAAATCAATTAACCCGTTTCTGAAAGCACATCTGTTACCTTTTCTTTTTGATGTTTAACGTTTTTATGTGTTTTACCGTTAATCACTTGGGGTTTGTTGTTTTCTTCTTTCATCTTTTTTCTTATTTGTTTTATGGTCAACGTACTCCCATCGTGACTCCACCCGGGAGGACCAAAGGCATACATAAACTTATGCCACCAGTTTTTTGACTTTTTCATATCTGCCCAGATATTTTTGTATTCGTGGGTTAAAATAATCCAGATGTTGTAAGAATTGGGCGGCGATGTAACACCATATTCAATTTCAATATTCTCATCGAGTTCTTTCCAGGTGCCAAACATTCTGTCGAATATATTAAGAATACCTCCATGGTTTTTATCCATGTATTCAATGTTTTTAGCGTGATGGACCTGGTGCATGGTGTGCGTATTAATAAACTTTTCAATAAAGCCCATTTTTGGGATATACTTGGTGTGCAATTGAAATTGCCAGAGCGATTCGATTCCTAAACATACAATCAGCATTTCGGGAGGGAAACCAAGCATGACGATCCAAACATAAAAAAGGGGTTTATAAATAATTGTAAACCAGCCATTTCTCACCGCTGTTCCAAGATTAAAGTTTTCTGAAGAATGATGTACTATGTGTGCAGCCCAGAAAAATCGCACCATATGATTTTGTCTGTGAAACCAGTAGTATGCAAAGTCATCAAGAAGCATACACAAAATCCAGACATACCAGACATAACCAAAGGACTCCCATCCAAAAATATTTCTACGTACACCATCAACCACGGGGTTGAATAATTCATAAGCTACAGAAAAAATTAATATAGCAGAAACTGTTTTTATCAATGCAGCGATAACGGCAGAGCCCACACCAAGAGCAAGGCTAGCTGATAAATCCTTCCATTTATAGAGGTCTTTGTTGTTTGTGTGTTTACTGTAAGTAAGTTCGAGTAAGATAAGTCCTAAAAAGCAAGGAACCCCATACACTAAAGGGTTTGTAAAATCCATGTGATTTGTTGTTAAAATGGAGTGATCTTCAACGAAAAATCACAAAAACCTCAAGATAAGCATTCTTTTTATAAATGAACCCTATTTAAGATTTATTTAAAAAAAGTCTTCCAAAAAGCTTTAGAAAACTTTAAATAAGTAGTCGTTATTTTTTATATGCATCAGCATGAACATTTGCAACAGCTCTGCCACTTGGGTCATTCATGTTTTTAAAGCTTTCATCCCATTCCAAAGCCACAGGACTACTGCAAGCTACTGAAGGTACAGACGGCACGCTCAAGGCTGCAGCATCACTCGGGAAGTGGAATTCAAAAATAGATCTATAGTAAAATTCTTCTTTTGATTTTGGGGTTTGCACCGGAAACTTAAAATGAGCATTAGCCAACTGTTCATCAGTTACAAAATCATTTACCAACTCTTTCAAGGAATCAATCCAACTGTAACCCACACCATCACTAAATTGTTCTTTTTGTCTCCAGGCGACACTTTCGGGAAGCATATCTTCAAATGCTTTTCTCAACACCCACTTTTCCATGCGCTCACCATTAATCATTTTATCTTTTGGGTTTAGGCGCATAGCCACATCCATAAATTCTTTGTCTAAAAAGGGCACACGGCCTTCAATACCCCAGGCAGCAAGTGATTTGTTGGCACGCAAACAGTCATATTGATGTAATTTATCCAGTTTCCTAACGGTTTCTTTATGGAATTCTTCTGCGTTTGGTGCTTTGTGAAAATACAGGTAACCACCAAATATTTCATCACTTCCCTCACCTGAAAGTACCATTTTAATCCCCATCGCTTTGATGGCACGCGCCATAAGATACATAGGTGTGGAGGCACGAATGGTTGTAATGTCATAAGTTTCCAGATGATACACAACATCTTTAATGGCATCAATACCTTCCTGTATGGTGAATTTAATTTCGTGATGTATGGTTCCCAGATGGTCTGCAACTTTTTGAGCTGCAGCAAGATCAGGAGAGCCTTCAAGACCCACTGCAAAAGAGTGGAGTTGTGGCCACCATGCAGCTTCTTTATCATCACTTTCAATGCGCTTGTCTGCATATTTTTTGGCTACAGCCGAAGTAATTGAAGAATCCAACCCGCCTGAAAGTAAAACCCCATAAGGCACGTCACTCATTAACTGACGGTGAACAGCATCTTCCAGCGCTTTTTTTAAGAGGGCAATATCTGTAGCATTTTCTTTAACTGCATCATATTCCATCCAGTCGCGTTCATACCATTTTACAAATTTACCATCTTTACTGTGCAAGTAATGGCCGGGGGGGAAGAGTTCAATTTTTGAACACACACCTTCCAATGCCTTTAGCTCTGAAGCCACATAAAATGTTCCGTTTTTATCCCATCCAATGTAAAGAGGAATGATCCCCATATGGTCACGGGCGATGAAATATTCATCTTTTTCAATATCATAAATGGCAAAACCAAAGATACCATTGAGCTCATCAATAAAATGTGGTCCTTTTTCTTTATAAAGCGCCAGGATAACCTCACAATCAGATTTTGTCTGAAAATTGTATTTACCTTCAAATTGTTTGCGTAAAGCCTGGTGGTTGTATATTTCGCCATTAGCGGCTAAAACAAGGTTCCCGTCATCACTAAAGAGGGGTTGTTTTCCTGAGGTGGGGTCAACAATGGCTAATCTTTCATGAGCAAGGATGCTCTTGTCATTGTTAAAAATTCCGCTCCAGTCAGGACCGCGATGACGAATGCATTTTGACATTTCCAGGAGTTGAGGTCTTAAAGCTTCGGCAGGTTCTTTAAGATCAAAGGCACATACAATTCCGCACATAAAATTTGGTTTTAGTTTATAAAAAAAGCCCGTCAAATTTTAAAACTTGACAGGCCAATATCTTGACAAGTTTTTTCTTGCTAGGTGTAATTATTATTATTTGAATTAAAGTTTTTCATTAAAACGGGGATGTTTTCCTACAAATATCGATTTTTTTTTTTATTGGGAAATCAAATTGAAAATTTTTCGATGATATGCAAATTTATAGTAATGAAGGGTATGTTTTAAGGTCAACTTCACTCAATGTAACCTATACTTTTTCAAATATACCTTCATTGAATGACCTTGAAAAATTTGTTTTCATCATTATTGATTGACAATGTAAACTTCAACTTTTTTTTTGGCTAAAAAGCGAATCCAAATTTCAACTAATATGAAATGTAAAATAAATGCCAGAAGGAATGAAATGCCAAATGCCTCTTTCAGTGTGTAATCAGCAAAAAAGGTGAATAAGGCAATAATACCTCTTATCGTAGAAACTGCAATAGCAATAAAGTAAACCCGGGTAACCCATTTTTGATGCAATTTGATTTTTCTTGCTTTTGCATAAACATAGGCTTTATAGGTTCCGTAAAGCAAGTAGCTGCCAAAAAATATAGTCACTAATGTCTCCAACCAATTGCCAAAAGGAACAAAAAGAGCCAATGCGATTGCAGTTATAAAGATGATAGCTGCCAGAAATAGAAAAACTTTTCCAATGAAGCGATGAAGTTTTATGTATTTATTTCTAAAATAGGGGATAAATTGATAGGCACCCAGAACTAAGAAAATTATTCCAGGGATAATGTGTAAGTAGCCTAATAGCAAATGACTTCTATAGTGGTATTCAATGGAGTTTGTATTGAATAGTTCGGGCTGTACAGAAACAGTGTGAAGGCTGTACAGTTTTATGATAGATGCCCAAAGTAAAATAAGAACAACAATTGTCCCAAAAACAATGAAAGTATATCTGAAAAATATTTTCATAAATACTTAAAATAAAGCATTTCGAAAATACAAAATAAATCAATTGCTATTTCAATGGATAATTTGAAGGATTGGTTTCATTCATAATTGCATACACCTTTTCAAAAATATCCTCCACCGATGGCTTTGAGAAATAATCACCGTCAGTTCCATAAGCCGGCCTGTGGTCTTTGGCAGTAAGCGTTTGTGGCTTACTGTCTAAATGGACATAAGCGTTTTGCTCATCCAGGATTTTTTGAAGTATATATGCTGAAGCTCCTCCGGGCACATCTTCATCAATCACCAATAGGCGATTTGTTTTAGAGATACTCTTTACAATATCGTGATTCAAATCAAAAGGCAACAACGACTGAATGTCAATAATTTCTGCAGAGATATTATCTTGTTCCAGCTCTTTTGCGGCTTCTTCAATGAGTCTCAACGTAGAACCATAAGAGACCAGTGTAATATCAGTACCTTCTTTAATTGTTTCAACAACTCCCAAAGGTGTTCTGAATTGTCCAAGATTGTTTGGCAGTTTTTCTTTTAAGCGGTAACCATTCAGGCATTCCACAATAAGTCCGGGTTCATCTGATGCCAATAGCGTGTTGTAAAATCCTGCGGCTTTGGTCATATTTCGGGGAACCAAAACGTGTATACCTCTAATCAAATGGATGATTCCACCCATTTGTGAACCGCTGTGCCAAATTCCTTCCAGTCTGTGGCCTCTTGTTCTTATAATAAGTGGTGCTTTTTGTTTTCCAAAAGTTCTGTATTGTAATGTTGCCAAATCATCGCTCATAATTTGAAGTGCATACAAGAGATAATCCAGGTATTGAATTTCGGCGATGGGTCTTAGCCCTCTCATTGCCATTCCTATGCCTTGTCCCAATATGGTCGCTTCGCGTATACCGGCATCGGCGACCCTTAGTTTGCCGTATTTCTCCTGCATCCCTTCCAGTCCCTGGTTGACATCACCAATTGTTCCGCTGTCCTCACCAAAAATGAGACTTTCGGGATAGGTTTCAAAGATTTTATCAAAATTGTCCCTAATGATTATTCTTGCATCTACATCTGGTGCATCTTCTTCATAAGTGGGTTTTACCTCTGTAACTTCTAGAGCATTTTGAGCAGTTTCACTGTAAAGGTGTTTGCTGAATTTAGGTTGGATTTTTTCAAAATAATTTTCAATCCAGTTGGCTAAATCCGTTTTTGCCTGGCTCTGCTCATTGGCTACCAAATACAAGGCTTTTCTTGCAGTGGAAAGAATTTCTTTTCTAATGGGTTCTTTAATTCCGGCCAATTCGTTTTTTAATTTTTCAATGAAGTTTTTGCTGCTGCTTGAATCCATTAATTTTTCAAGAAGTGAAATGACCTCGTTTTGCTCTTCTTTTTGCGGAGTGACAAAGGCATTCCAAGCAGCTGCTTTTCCTTCCCTCACTTCTTTTTTGATGTTTTTTTCAAGTTCGTCAAGCTCTTCTTCTGTTGCTATGTTTGAAGCAATCATCCACTGACGCATTTTCAGGTTGCAATCGTTTTCTGCTTCCCAGGCCAGTCTGTCGGCATTTTTATAGCGCTCGTGTGAACCTGAAGTGGAGTGTCCCTGAGGTTGGGTCAATTCAACAACGTGTATCAAAACCGGAACGTGTTCTTCCCGGGCAATCTGAGCTGCTTTTTGATAAGTTTCAATTAGGGCTGTATAGTCCCAACCATGAACTTTTAAGATTTCATAACCATTGTGCTCTTCATCTCTTTGAAAACCTTTTAGGATTTCAGAGATATTTTCTTTGGTGGTTTGGTATTTGGCGTGCACCGAAATTCCATATTCATCATCCCACACACTCATTACCATAGGCACTTGAAGTACACCTGCGGCATTGATGGTTTCCCAAAACAGACCTTCGCTGGTACTGGCATTTCCAATGGTTCCCCAAGCGATTTCGTTTCCTTGATTTGAAAACTGTGTTTTATCTTCAAGTCCTTTTACATTCCTGAATATTTTTGAAGCCTGTGCCAATCCCAAAAGACGTGGCATTTGGCCGGCGGTTGGTGAAATATCGGCACTCGAGTTTTTTTGCTCAGTTAGATTTTTCCAGCTACCATCTTCATTAAGGCTATGAGTTGCAAAATGACCACCCATTTGCCTTCCGGCAGACATGGGGTCATGTGCCAAATCAGTATGACCGTAAAGTCCGGCAAAAAATTGTTGGATTGTCAATTGACCAATGGCCATCATAAATGTCTGGTCCCTGTAATATCCTGAACGCCAATCTCCGTTTTTAAAAGCCTTAGCCCAAGCTAGTTGAGGCACTTCTTTACCGTCACCAAAAATTCCGAACTTTGCTTTTCCGGTCAATACTTCCCGACGACCCAGCAAACTACATTCCCTACTGGTAACTGCAATTTTATAATCCTGAAGCACTTCAGATTTAAATTCGTCAAAAGAAATCTGATTTTTGATGTCTGATTTGGTTTGCATAGAAATTATTTTGAAATGCAAAAGTAACTAAAACTTCACGTTTTTACAATTTGAAGCAACGCTGAATGGTAAATAACTTTTTTGGTAGGATTTTTTGATGTTTAGTTGTTATATGAATGAAACCTAAATTTTATACAATTTCACTTATGAAAAAATTAAAAATATTTATATTGGCCAGTATCGGATTGTTTGCACTGAATT
>CAYXXY010000018.1:8876-60004 GCA_964469175.1 uncultured Flavobacteriaceae bacterium | reverse complement strand
AAATACATCTGGAGAACCGTTTCCACCTGAGTTTGTAGCTCCAACTGTGGTTCCTGTAACTACATCACCACAAGTCAATGCAATGGCGTCTTCACATTCTTCATTTGGGATTCCACCTAACAATGGTAACTCAACCAAGGGGCCACCTGTAGCAAGTGAAACCCAAAGGCCAAATGCGGCTCCATCTTGATTGGCAGCAGGATCCAAAAAGCCGCTGGCCAAAACGGTTATTGCAGCACCTTCAAGTCCTAAAGCTGAAAGCGGAACCCCATAAGAGGCTACCACAACTGTCCCGTCAGCATTTGTTATGTCAATTTCATAATCTCCGGGAACCAATTCTAAATACCCCTGAAATTCCGGAAAAGAAATATCATCAACTATAATACCAACAGGCACACTTGTCTCAACTGCATCAACTGTAGGAGCGTCAGTAGAACCGTGGTGAACCAATAAGTCGGTATCATCTGGGTCTGCTGCTACCTCTCTTGCACCTGCATAAACTTCCAATCTAAAATCAATTGGACTATTTACTGATTCATCAAATTGTGAAGGATCAATAACACCGGTTGCAATAACAAGATAAGTCTCTCCTTCATCAAGAGTTGCAGTTAAATTATAGATGCTATCTCCCGAAGAAGTACTTCCGGCAGGAGCTATATCAATACTTAACGGCACACCGGCTGGCACATCAACAAAAGGCGTTGAAGTTCTGAACTCAAAGTTTTCAAGCAAAAGGTCATCATTAAGGTAAACATCTACAAATTCTGCAGCAGGATCTGCACTATTATGAATTATTTGTGCCCTAGCAAAAACCGGTGCAGCAACATAATCTGTCAATTCTATATCGTCAATATTTATTCTTCGATTTCCGGTATTTCCGGGCTCTGAAGCAATAATTATTCTTATTCTCACATCGCCTTCAACATTTACAACTTCGCTGAAGGTTTGTACATCTTCTGTAGCAGTAAAATCATCACCTATTTGGGTCCAGTCAACTCCCTCATTTGTGCTATATTGTACAGCCCAAGGTTGTTGAGCTCCATCTGTACCATATCTTCTATACAAGAAAGTGATTTCTCCCAAACCATTAGCTTTATCTTCTAACATAGTCATTGAAGACCCATCTCGACCTCTAAATCTGGCTGATCTTTCTCCGTTTTTAAAGTCTGCCTCAAGTGTGCCAATAAGAGCTTCAGTCATATCAAAGTCAAATCCTGATAGATTTACAGTTCCGGATGCATAAGCACCTTTCACTTCACCGGGCCCTTCAAAATCAATAATCACACTAGGGGTTGCACCGCCTCCGGAACCAACATTGAGCGTAAAATCTCTTGCTTGACCAAAAGTACTTCCAATAATACATGGGTTTCCAACTGAACCGTCTGCACCAGTAAATCTTTTAACAATTCTCATCCTTGTAGCTCCCTCTTCAGCATCAACAGGAACTGTTATAGCTAATGATGTTGTCTCAGAGCCGGGTAATCCCGATGAATTTGTAATTGATCCTACATAATATCCTTCATCAGGATCTGTGAAATCGGTGTCTTGATTCCAGTCAAAGTAAACCCTGAAACTATTTACCCAGTTACCCCCTGTATTACCACCCAAGACAATGGTATAGGTTTCTCCTGGAGTAACATTTCCAATAATTGATAGATTATCTACGAGATTTGGGCCACCAATCGTTTCAGAAAATATCTCGTCAATATCAGCAAACTGCACTATTGTTATTGGTTCGACTGTAGTTCCTCCAGTCACCTCACAATAAGGTGCCGGAAATTGAGCAAAGGCTGTAAATGATAAACAAAACAAGAACAACCATAAACTAGTAATTTTTTTCATCATAATTATTTTTTTTTAAATTTCAAGCAAGAAATATAAATACCCAATAAATTTGAGGTTTTAAACTGTAAAGAAAACGTTAAAATTAAAAGCCGATAATCCCTGATTACCGGCTTTTTCCTGAAATCTTTGTAGGAAAATATTAAGTAAATGATTCCATGACTAAATCGCTTACTCCCATATTGGAAAAACCTCCATCGTTATACAGGTTTTGAAGTGTAACTCTTTTAGTCAAATCACTAAACATCACTATTGTGTAATTTGCGCAGTCCTCTGCCGTTGCATTGCCCAATGGTGACATTTTTTCGGCATAGGCGATAAAACCGTCAAAGCCTTTAACCCCTTGACCGGCAGTAGTGGGTGTAGGCGATTGTGAAATGGTATTTACCCTCACTTTTTTATCTTTTCCAAAAAAGTAACCAAAACTTCTCGCGATAGATTCCAGATAGGCTTTGTTGTCTGCCATATCGTTGTAATCGGGAAAAACACGTTGTGCAGCCATATAAGTCAATGCAACGATACTCCCCCACTCATTCATAGCGTCCTTTTGATAGAGGGTTTGCATTGTTTTATGAAACGAAACCGCAGAAACATCCCAACCTTTGTGGGTAAAATCATAGTTTTGATTGGTGTAGTGATTACCTTTTCTCACATTGACTGACATCCCGATGGAATGCAATACAAAATCAAGTTTACCACCCAGGATTTCCATGGATTTTTCCACAAGATTGTTTAAATCATCAAGATTTGTAGCATCTGCAGGAATAATTTCGGAACCTGTTTTTTCGGCAAGTTGTTTGATTTGCCCCATTCTCATAGCAATGGGCGCATTGGTCAAAACAAAAGTACCGCCTTCCTCATGAACTCGTTCTGCTGTTTTCCAAGCGATTGAATTTTCATCCAATGCTCCAAAAATGATTCCTCTTTTTCCTTTAAGTAAATTATATGACATTATAATAGATGTTTTAGGTTATACAAATTCAATTGATTCAAGTTTTTCAAATATACATTTTAATTCAATAATTCGCGAGCATGTGCTAATGCTGAATCAGATTTTTTCTCGCCACTTAGCATTTTTGCAAGTTCTACAATTCTGTTTTCATGTGAAAGTTCCTTAAGTCTCGTAAACGTTTGGTTTTCCAGATCTTCTTTATAAACTTTAAAGTGGTTGTCACCTTTTGCAGCAATTTGAGGTAAATGTGTAATACTGATGACCTGCATTTTACTACTCATAGATTTTAAAATTTCAGCAATTTTGTTTGCCACTTCACCGGAAACCCCGGTATCGATTTCGTCAAAAATAATAGTTGGCAACTGACTATAGTTGGCTAAAATTGATTTTATAGCCAACATAATCCTGCTAAGTTCTCCTCCTGAAGCAACTTTTTTTAATTCGCCAAAAGTTGTTCCCTTGTTGGCTGTGAACAAGAAGCTGAGCTCGTCTTTCCCGTTTTCGTAAAAGTGGTCAGAGTGACTTAATTCGATTTGGAATTTCGCATTGGGTATTCCCAAACTAGAAAGTGTATTTTCCAGTTCATAAGTTAAATGGGTTAACACAGAGTTTCTTGCTTGATGGATTTTTAAAGCATTTTCGTTTAAACTAACTTCTAACCGCGCAATGTCCTGTTGCAGTGTTTGGATTTTTAAATCAAGTCCTGATGTTTCTTCAACAGTTTCAGCCAGGTTGTTTCTGATTTCTATCAACTCCTCAACCGTCATAGATTGGTGCTTGCTCATCAATTTATTCAACAGTTGTAACCGGTCGTTGATTTCCTGTAAACGCTCAGGATTGGCTTCTGCAGTATCAAGTTCAGAACTCAAATCCATATGGATGTCTTTTAATTCTATCTGAACACTCTCCAATCGATTGCTCAACGTTTCAAATGATGTTGACAGGGTTTTAAGCTTATTGATTTTGGATTTTATTTCATTTAAAATATGAATGACACCCAGTTCTTCATTGCTAATTAACTCTATGATTTCAGCCAAGTTTTCCTGAATGCTTTCCACATTATTGAGTTTCTCATATTCTTCCTCAAGCATTGCCAGTTCATCGGGCTTTAACCGGGCCTCCTCAAGTTCCTCTAATAGAAAGTTGTTGTAATCCAACTCCTTTTGAGCATTGTTTTTCGACTCGGTGAGTTGCTGCAACTTTTTATTTTTCTCTTTAAGAACCGCTAAGTCGGATTTATATTTGTCCAAAAGTGTTTTGGTATCAGCCAGCGCATCTATAACGTTGAATTGAAACTCCTGTGATGAAATCTCAAGGGTTTGGTGTTGGTTGTGAATATCGATGAGTTTTTCTGCCAACACATTTAAGGCAGAGAGGTTAACGGGAGTATCATTGATAAAAGCTCTTGATTTTCCATTAGGTAGAATTTCCCTCCTGATAATAGTGACATCTTCATAGTCTAGATCTTCAGAAACGAAAAGGTCTTTTAGACGATAAGAACTGATTTGAAATTCGCCTTCAATGACACATTTTTTTGTGTTGTTTTTAATGCTGCTCAAATCGGCACGCTTTCCAAGAAGTAATGATAAAGCTCCTAAAAGAATGGATTTTCCGGCACCTGTTTCGCCGGTGATAATGGTAAACCCTTCTTTAAAATTGACGTTTATGTCCTCAATTAAAGCAAAGTTTTTTATGGATAGCTGTGTTATCAACCCTATACTTTTTTTAGAAGCAATAAAGGTAGGAGAGTTTAAGATTTAAAACAAGTAACTAAAACTTAATTGTTGACCAGTTCTCACGCTTTGTAGGTGCCATTCTTGTTAAGTTTTGTGAGAGTTGATCAATGTTTACACTCGGACCGTCACTAAATATAGCCTGAATCTCTTCTGCTTTTGCGTCAAAGAACGTTCGCAATAAAAAAGAATTTGGTCTTCTGTCATTGATTTCTCTTAAAGCATTGATAGCCTGAGCGATTTGTTCTTTTCCTTCCCTGGGATCTTCATGCATTTTATCGAGGCCTTGCCTGTGGTAGTTGTACATAACCGTGTGAAATGTATTGAATATTGGCGATATCAATGCCTCGTTTATTTGATACCTGGATTGAGACCCATCGGTTGCGCGCCATCCTTGAAAGTTACCTGAAGCTGCTGTATTGACAATTTGTTTTGCTATTCTGTGATATTCTTCACCCCCTTCTTTTGCATATGTTGATGCATCCAATCCTAAAATGGTATATACATGAAATGCTATTACCGAAACCAAATTGGACTCAAAATTATTGGGGTTAAAGTTTAATGGCTGAAACTCACGATAAGTAAAGCTAAACTGCCTGTCGTTGTAATTGTAAATGGGTGACAAATAAGATGACCCAAAAACCGGTCTGGATGCCTGAACCTGAAGTGTAGCAGTAAAGTTATCAGAACTGTAATTTGAGACTATTATATTAAAGCTGGCATCAATGCGTTCCTGATTGGCAAAAACCTTATTGGTCCAAGAGGTTTCATTGATAAATTCCCTAACATCTCTCTCTAGGGTTCTAAAGACTTGCAGTGTTGAAACATTTGTCTGATCTGCATTGACAACAACAGTTGCATTGAATTCCTGTGCCGTTAATTGCACCGTGAAACAAAAGAGCAACATCAAATAAGTAAGCTTATTCATTTAATAAAGGTATAATTTCGTTAAATATATCACCGGCCACTTCGGTCTTGGATTTTAGGCCAAAGGTTTTCACTTGTTCTTCCTTATTGACAATTGTGATTTTATTTGTCTCTGAACCAAAACCGGCACCCTTGTCGTTCAGCGAATTTAAAACAATTAAATCTAAATTCTTTTTCCTGAGCTTCTTTTTTGAGTTTTCAAGTTCGTTTTCAGTTTCCAAGGCAAAGCCAACCAAAATTTGATGACGCTTGATTTCACCCAAAGAAGCTAGAATATCTTTTGTGGACTCCAACTCTATTGATAACGTTGCGTCATCTTTTTTTATTTTCTGAGTAGCTTTTATTTTTGGCTTATAATCAGCCACTGCTGCTGAAAGGATAGCAATATCTACTTTATCAAAATGTTTATGACAAGCTTCATACATCTCCTCTGCTGAAGTTACTGCAATCTTTTGAATGGCATTGTTTTTTGTTGAAAGCTGAGTAGGTCCTGATACCAATATTACCTGTGCGCCCAAGCTTGAGGCCGTTTCTGCAAGGGCATAACCCATTTTTCCTGAAGAATGGTTGCCAATAAACCTCACCGGGTCTATGGTCTCATAGGTGGGACCGGCGGTGATAAGCACCTTATTGTTTCTTAACGGAAGTTTTGAAGTGATGTCTTTTTCGATAAAAGCAACTATTTCTTCAGGTTCGGCCATTCTGCCTTCCCCATATAGACCGCTGGCAAGCTCACCTACTCCGGCCGGAATCTGGATGTTTCCAAACTGTTTTAATTTTTCAAAAGCCACTTGAACTGACTGGTGTTTGTACATATCCAAATCCATCGCAGGGGCGTAATAGACCGGGCATTTCGCCGAAAGGTAAGTCGCCATCAGCAAATTATCACAAATGCCGTTGCCCATTTTTGAAAGCGTGTTGGCTGTAGCAGGTGCTATAACAAAAAAGTCGGCCCAAAGAGCCAACTCTACGTGATTGTTCCAGCTTGCATTTTCATTTTCTTCATTTGTAAATGATGAGAAAACTTCATTTTTTGACAAGGTAGAAAGTGTGAGTGGTGTGACAAATTCTTTTGCAGAAGGAGTCATAATTACCTTTACTTCAGCACCGGCCTTGACAAACAACCTTACCAGAAAAGCCGATTTGTAAGCAGCAATACCGGCACTGATGCCCAGTAGAATTTTTTTGCCGCTTAAAATAGACATGGTTTATTTTGAATTATCTTCCTGCGTGTTTCTATAGTAGATTTTACCATCCATCCACTCTTGTAGCGCTAGGGCATGTGGTTTAGGCAATTTTTCGTAAAACTTTGAAACCTCAATCTGCTCTTTATTTTCAAAGATTTCTTCAAGGCTGTCATTGTATGTTGCAAACTCATCAAGCTTTTCAAGCAACTCCTTTTTTATCTCGATGTTGATTTGATTGGCTCTTTTTGAAACAATAGAAATGGCCTCATAAATATTTCCGGTTGGGGCATCTACTTGATTCTTGTTGTAAGTAACGGTATTTACCGGCGCTTCTGTTTTCTTTAAATCTGTCATTATTTAAACTTGTTTGTTTTCTAATCTATTGTCAATATCTCTTTTAATCTCTTCTGCTTCAGGCCTAAACTTACTTTCAGGAAAATTTCTTAAAAATAAATTATAATAACCCCTTGAGGTTATCAACCGCTCTTCCACTCTGAATGCAACACTTCTTACAGCCAATTCATATGCTGCTTTGAACTTTAGGAAAAAAGCTTCTTCCCTGAATTCAGAACCCGGATGATCAAGGATAAAATTGTCAAGTGCTTTGATGGCTGAATTGTAATCTCTGTTATAATCTGCTAGTCTGTAATATTGCTTAGCCACTTCAAACTCTTTCTTTTCAAGCTTGTTTGTTAATTCAGAAACAAGGAGATTGGCCTCGGCCATATATTCAGAGTCAGGAAATTTATTGATGAAATTTTGAAGTTTTTCAAGTGCAGTATGAGTGTCTTTCTGCTCCAGTGAATATCTGGGTGAAAGGTGATAAAAACTCTTCGCTCCTTTAAACGCTGCTTCTTCGGCCTTTTCACTTTGGGGATAGGAGTTTGAAAATCGTTCAAACTGATAGCCAGAAAGGTAATAATCACCCAATTCATAAAAAGTGTCTGAATAAATATACATCAACTTTTCTGCTTGTGGTCTTCCTCTGTAAGCGGGTACTATTTGCTCCATCAACTTCAAGGCTCTTTTGTATTGTCCTACATTATACAGCGAATCTGCCATATGAAACTTAAGCCCAATATCGTCTGACTTTAAAGCCTTTTGATAAGGACTGCAGGAAAAAAACAGTGCAGTTAATACAAAGAAAATTAGGTAGTATTTCATTTGGTTCAAAAACATCGTGCAAAAGTAAATAAATTAGTGTTATAATAAAAATTCAAGGGCATAATATGAAACGCTAGAGTGTCCCGCTTTATATTAATTATCAAAAATTTAACTCAAATGGCCTATAAACTCCTTGATTTGTTGCTTGAGCGAGTCTGTTGCCTCCACTAACGGAAGTCTTACAGTGGCCGTTGAAAGGTTCAGGGCTTCAAAAACCGCTTTAATGCCCACAGGATTGCCTTCTGCAAAAATCAAATCTATGGCGGGCGCAATCTTGTAGTGAAGTTTATAGGCATCATCTACTTTTCGGTTTAAACCTAAACGCACCATATCTGAAAATTCCTGCGGAAATCCTTCTCCAATAACTGAAATTACCCCTGCCCCTCCCGCAAGAACCATCGGCAAAGTAATCATATCATCGCCTGAAATAACAAGAAAGTCTTCAGGCTTGTCCTTAATCAACTGCATCGCCTGAACAATATCGCCTGCTGCTTCTTTAATGGCAACTATGTTCTTAAACTCTTTAGCCAAACGAATTACCGTTTTGGGAAGCATATTTGACGACGTCCTACCCGGAACATTGTATAAAATTACCGGTTTTGGGGAGGCTTCAGCCACAGCTTTGAAATGCTGGTAAATTCCTTCTTGCGAAGGCTTGTTGTAATATGGAGATACTGACAGGACGGCATCAAAAGCCGAAAGGTCACGTGATTTTAACTCGTCAACAACCTTTTGGGTGTTATTGCCACCAATGCCCAAAACCAAAGGCAACCTGCTGTTGTTGATTTCAATTACTTTGTTGATGACCTGGTTTTTTTCAGATTCATCAAGTGTGGCACTTTCCGCTGTTGTCCCTAAAACAACCAGATAGTCAATCCCTCCATTGACACAGTGATTGACTATGCGCTCTAAGGCGTCAAAGTCAATTGTAAAATCTTTTTTGAAAGGTGTTACCAGTGCAACCCCTGTTCCAACTAATGTTTTCATTGGTTTTTATTGTTTATAAAAATCTTAATATACTTTGTTAGTTCCTTTTCAAACAGGGAAAATTCGGTCACTTTTAACTTAAAGACGATATCAAAAAACCTGTCATCCTTTTGATTTAAACCCACCTTTAGTTTTGCTTTTGCCCTTGAAGTAATATAATCCAGATAACTATTTCTTTTGGAAAAATAACCGATAAACAAATCATATTCACGATCTAAAAATTCTTCAATTGCAGGTTTCCCTAAAACGCCTTTCCAACTAAAATCTTTTGAAGAAAAGTTGTTTTGTTCAAAAGTAGGCAAGCTACGTTTTTCCTCCTTGTAAAAAATCAACTTTAAGTCTTTGTTAAGTATTTCAAGTGAATTAACAAGTCCGTAAAAAGCTTCTAAATTTTCAAACTCGTGAGCATTAACAAGCACTCCAACAGTTTTCAACTCTTCTAAATTTTTACTCGAGACATTCTCTTTCAGGTGTTTTTCAATCTGCTTTTTAAGGAAATATTTTTTTAAGGCTTTAAAATTCATTTATATTTACATTCAGAGCTTACAAAAGTAAGTAATTTATCAGCAACAACCTTTTGATTTCTGTGCTATGAACACACTGTTTAAAACTATTTTTTTACTGTTTATTATTGCGGGCTGTAAACAAAACGATTTCACCCTCACAAAAATTGAGGGCAAACAAATTGAAATAAACGACTCTATTGCAAGCAATGTGAACATTGATTCGGTTTTGAATCCTTATCGACAGCACGTGGAGAGTCGACTCTCAGAGGCTTTAGCTTATAACGTCAGGGATATGAAACGCACAGATGGACCGCTCAATTCTTCTATTGGCAATATGATGGCCGATGCAGTGATGGAACTGGTCAATCCCATTTTTAATTCCCAAACCGGAAATAATATTGATTTTGTACTACTGAATTTTGGCGGAATAAGAGCCACAATGGGACAAGGTGAAGTAACCCGCCGGACAGCCTTTGAAATCATGCCCTTTGAAAATGAAATTGTCGTGCTTGAGCTTTCGCCGAAAAAAATTCAGGAACTGTTGGATTACCTCAAAAATGAACAATTAGCACACCCTTTTTCGGGAATGGAAATCCAACTGGATGCAAATAACAATATCAAATCAGTGAAAATTCAGGGAGTAGCTTTAGATACCACCAAAAGCTATTTTGTAGCCACCAGCGATTATTTAAGAAACGGCGGCGACCGCATGTATTTTTTTGAAGATGCTGTGAGCGAAACAGCGTTGAATTATAAATTGAGAAATTTGTTTATTGATTATTTTATAGAAAAAGACACCATTGATTTTAAGCCGGATGGACGGTTTGTAAAATATTAAAATACGATAAATTTAACAGGTCGCCCCGCTGGGGCTTTATATTAATCTGAATGATTTTGCTATAAACAGGACGCCCCGCTGGGGCTGGGTAGCGAAAAATTTGTAATTAAATATTTATGAAAAGCTCCGTTAGGAGCGACCTGTTTATAGAAAAGAAAAACAAAGCTCCGTAGGAGCGACCTGTTTATAAAAAACGTGTAAAACATAACAAAAAAAGCTCCGATAGGAGCGACCTGTTTATAATGCCAAATACCTATTCACAAATATATATCCAAATCGTTTTTGCCGTAAAAGGCAGACAAAACCTTATTGCAAAAAAGAATCGTGAAGAATTACACAAATATATCACAGGAATTGTGACTAATAGAGAGCAAAAAATGATTGCCATATTTGCCATGCCGGATCATGTTCATATTTTTTTGGGGATAAAACCCAATATTTCCATTTCAGATTTAGTAAGAGACATCAAAGCAATATCCTCTAAATTTATTAATGATAATAAATGGATTACAGGAAAATTTTCCTGGCAGGAAGGGTTTGGGGCCTTTTCATATTCTCAAAGTCATATTGATAGGGTCGTCAAGTATATTTTAAATCAGGAAGAACATCACAAAAAGATATCATTTAAAGAAGAGTATCTAAAACTTTTAGAAAAATTTGAAATAGATTACAACGAAAAGTATCTATTTGAATGGATAGAAAATTAAAATTATGCAACGAAGACACTTCATAAAACAAACCGCTGCCGCATCAGCGCTACTTGCTGCGGGAAGTTTTGGGCTTTCGGCTTTTAGTGCCAATCCAAAAAGGAAACACATTACCATACTTCACACCAACGACACCCACAGCCGGCTGGATCCATTTCCGGCAAACGATGCCCGTTATGCCAACAAAGGCGGTGTGGCACGTCGGGCAACCCTGATTGAAAACATCAGAAAAGAAAACCCCAATACACTTTTACTGGATGCCGGTGACTTTTTTCAGGGAACACCTTATTTCAACTTCTATGGCGGCGAACTTGAACTTAAATTTATGTCCATGCTTAAATATGATGCAGCAACCATTGGCAATCACGAATTTGACAATGGCGTTGAGGGATTGCTTGCTCCATTGCATCAGGCCAACTTCCCGCTGGTTTCATCCAATTATGACTTTAGCAATACTGTGATGGACGGTTTTGTAAAAAAATACATTACCCTAAAAAAAGACGGTATCAAAATTGGGATATTTGGTTTGGGAGTGGAACTGGAAGGCCTGGTGACCAAAAAGCTGTATCAGGAAACCAAATACTATGACCCCATTGAAGTTGCGCAGGATATGACCGGAATCCTTAAAGAAGAGGAACAGTGTGATTTGATTATTTGCCTTTCACATCTGGGATACAGTTATGAGCACGACAAAGTTTCTGACATAAAAGTAGCCGAAGCCACAAGAAATATCGACCTGATTATTGGCGGACACACACACACTTTTCTTCCCAAGCCGGTGATTGTAAAAAACATCGACAATGAGGAGGTGCTAATCAATCAGGTGGGCTTTGCCGGAATTAATTTGGGAAGGATAGATTTTTATTTTGAGGAGAAAAATGAGATGAATTCTCAATCGCGGGTGATTGAGGTTTTTTAATATGTTTTAAATGCGTCAAAAGGGTTATCCGTGAAAACCCGCTTAATCCGCGTCATCTGTGTTCCATCACAAATAGTAAATAGCACGCGGATAACGCTGATTTGGCAGATGAACACAGATTTTGAAAGGCTTTAATTAATTAACCCATACTTTTCCTTTAATTCCTTAATTATTTTTACGGAACTCTTATAATCTTTTTGCGTTAAATTTAATTGAGAATCTAAAATTTTTGTTTCTCATCGGATAAGTGTAGTTTCATTTTTTTATTTTTTTTGATCCTTTTGATTTTTTAGATTTCCAAATCACACCATCCCCAAAAACTCATCTTCAGAAATAATGGGAACTCCCAGGCTTTCTGCTATTTCTTTTTTACTGGGACCCATATTGTCACCGGCAACTACAAAACTGGTTTTTGACGAAATGGATCCCGAGACTTTTCCGCCATTGTCTTCAATCATTTTTTTCAATTCGTTGCGGGATACTTTTTCAAAAACCCCTGAAACTACAAATGTTTTTCCTTGAAGTACATCAGTTTGTCCCTGAAGTGCTTCTTCTGATAGTTGCAACTGCACCCCATAGGATTTTAGCCTTTTTATAATATCCAGGTTTTCCTGTTTACTGAAAAACTCCACTACGCTTTCAGCTATCTTTTCGCCAATCTCGTCCACCATAATGAGTTCCATCTGCGTAGCAAACTGAATGGCTTCAATACTTTTGTAATGCTTTGCAAGTTTTTTAGCCACCGTTTCACCCACAAATCGTATTCCCAGTGCAAACAAAACCCTTTCAAAAGGGATTTCCTTTGATTTTTCAACACCCGCCACGAGGTTTTCAGCACTTTTTTGTGCCATACGTTCCAAAGGCAGTAATTGCTCGACTTTTAATGTATATAAATCAGCATAATTTTGAATTAAGCCGGCTTTGAAGAGGAGTTCGACGGTTTCTCCTCCCAGTCCTTCAATATCCATCGCTTTACGCGAAATAAAATGCTGCACACGACCCGTTATTTGCGGCGGACACCCATAAAAATTAGGGCAGTAGTGCTGAGCTTCTCCCTCCTTTCGCGTAAGCGGGGTCTGACATTCCGGACAACTGGTGATGTATTGTGTGGGT
This sequence comes from uncultured Flavobacteriaceae bacterium, assembly GCA_964469175.1. Lineage (GTDB taxonomy): Bacteria > Bacteroidota > Bacteroidia > Flavobacteriales > Flavobacteriaceae > Planktosalinus. The sequence goes on along the minus strand of CAYXXY010000018.1, from coordinate 47,129 downwards.
TGCGAATCGACATCGCGTTTGCTAAAATCAACACCAACGATTTTTGGTATGATCTCCCCTCCTTTTTCCACATAAACGGTATCGCCTTCCCTGATGTCGAGTTTTTCAATCTGATCTGCGTTGTGTAATGAGGCACGTTTTACGGTGGTTCCTGCGAGTTGTACCGGTTTTAAATTGGCAACCGGCGTGATGGCTCCCGTGCGCCCCACCTGATAAGTGATTCTTTCCAAAACGGTTTCTGCCTGTTCGGTTTTGAATTTATAGGCCATCGCCCAGCGGGGTGCTTTGGCGGTATAACCCAATTCTTCCTGTTGATAGAGGCTGTTTACCTTGATAACCACACCATCAGTTTCATAAGGCAGCTTGTGACGGTTGGCGTCCCAGTGATGGATAAACTCCAGAACTTCGTCTATCGACTTTGCTAAGGTGCAGGCATCGGGGACTTTAAAGCCCCATTCTTTTGCTTTTTGAAGGGATTCAAACTGGGTGGTGATGGGTAATCGTTCACCTACTATGCCATACATCAAACAATCCAACGGGCGGCGGGCAACCTCAGCGCTGTCCTGCAATTTCAAACTTCCGGAGGCGGTGTTTCTTGGGTTTGCATAAGGTTCTTCGCCGGCTTCCAAACGTTCATCATTCATTTTTGCAAAACCGGCAAGTGGCAAGATAATTTCCCCTCTAATATGGAATTTCTGAGGAAAGTCACCTTTAAGCTTTAAAGGCACCGAGCGGATGGTCTTTACGTTATTGGTCACGTCATCGCCCTGGGTTCCGTCACCGCGGGTGACTGCTTTTGTGAGCGTTCCTTTTTCGTAAGTCAGATTCATGGAGGCTCCGTCATATTTGAGTTCGCAGGTGTATTGAACGGGTCCGTCAACCAGCTTTTTAATGCGCTTTTCCCAGTCGAGTAAATCTTCTTCTGAATAGGAATTGTCCAGCGAGTGCATAGGAAACTCGTGCACCACCGTTTCAAAGTTTTTGGTGATGGCACCCCCTACCCGCTGCGTAGGCGAATTGGGGTCGAAAAACTCGGGATGCTGTTCTTCCAACTGCTGCAATTGCTTGAGCATTTGGTCAAATTCAAAATCTGAAATTACCGGGGCATCCAGCACATAATAGTTATAGTTGTGTTGATTGAGTTCTTCCCGCAATTGTTCTATTCGTTCCTTGATGTCCATTCTATAATTAAGGTATAAATCTAATATCTTAAATCTTTTGTCAATCGTTTAATCTTATAATCTTTTTGCCTCTTCCCAAAACACATCCATTTCGGCCAGTGACATTTCTTTCAGGGGTTTGTTGATGGCTTTTGCCTTTTCTTCAAGAAACTGAAAGCGTTTGATGAATTTTTTATTGGTGCGTTCCAAAGCGCTTTCAGGGTCCACTTTCAGAAAGCGGGCATAGTTGATCATTGAAAAAAGGACATCCCCAAACTCAGCTTCTATTCTTTCTGCATTGTTTTCATTGACCTCGTGTTGCAACTCGTCGAGTTCTTCTTTTAGTTTTTCAAAAACCTGCTCCGGGTGTTCCCAGTCAAAGCCCACCCCGGCCACTTTATCCTGAATGCGGTTTGCTTTTACCATCGCCGGAAGCGATTTTGGAACTCCTTCCAGCACGCTTGTTTTTCCTTCTTTTAGTTTTAGATTTTCCCAATTCTTTTTAACTTCTTCTTCGTCAGCTACTTTTACGTCGCTATAGATATGCGGATGGCGCTCAATAAGTTTGTCACAAATGCTGTTAGCGACATCGGCTATGTCAAAGGCTTTTTGCTCGCTTCCAATTTTCGCATAAAAAACAATGTGAAGCAATAAATCCCCCAATTCCTTTTTGACTTCGTTTAAATCATTTTCAAGAATAGCATCGCCCAGTTCATAGGTTTCTTCAATGGTGAGATGCCTCAGGGTTTGGATGGTTTGTTTGCGGTCCCACGGGCATTTTTCACGCAGGTCGTCCATGATTGTGAGTAGTCTGTCAAATGCCTTGAGTTGTTCTTCTCTTTTGTTCATTATGGGAAGTATTGAGTTGATAAAATTACAAATTTGAAAAACACTATTCTTACTTTTCGAAAGAAGTAATACACATAAGGTTGTTTATAATAACTTAAACTTTTCATCTGTTCAAATTTATTGTTTTTTAAAGGTCAGATGGAATGCCCTTTGAACATATCGGTTGGTTTGATAAATCCGCTAATGGGCATTTCAAAAGCAAATAAATGTAACAACTTGCAATGCTTTACGACAAACTAATCAATCATCAATCAATCAAAAACACTACACTATGAAAATCAAATCACTCTCTGTTCTTTTAGTGCTCCTGATGAGTTTCTCTTTGACGACTGCTCAATCCATAGAAAAACAAATCGATGCCATCTTTACAGAAGCCTATCCGGCTGATAAACCGGGGGCAACCGTTTTAATTGCCAAAGACGATAAGGTTATTTACCGTAAGGCCTTTGGCATGGCCAATCTGGAATTAAATGTCCCGATGAAACCCGAACATGTGCTGGAACTCGCTTCCATCACCAAACAATTTACCGGGGTAGCCATCCTGATGTTGATGGAACAGGGCAAACTCAGCTTACAAGATCCCTTATCAAAATATATTGCAGATTATCCCAAAGGCGATCAGATAACCATTCATCATTTGCTTATCCACACTTCCGGCGTTAAGAGTTATACCAATATACCGGAATTTATAAAAATGGCTCGCACTGATATGACCCCGACCGAACTCATAGGTCATTTTAAAGATTTACCCATGGACTTTGAACCGGGGGAACGTTATGTTTACAACAACTCGGCTTACATACTTTTGGGCTATATTATTGAGCAGGTTTCAGGAATGAGCTATGAAGATTTTATTCAGAAAAATATTTTTGACAAGCTGGGAATGAAAAATTCCTATTACGGAAGCAGAAGCAGGATAATTCCCAACCGTGCCAGTGGGTATCAGCTTTCCGGCGAAAGTTATCAAAATGCTGACTATTTAAGTATGACACTTCCCTATGCAGCAGGCTCACTGATGTCAACCGTTGACGATATGTTTTTATGGCACAAAGCCATTCATCACAATACCTTGATTTCAGAAAAAAGCAAACAGTTAGCATTCACCAACTACACTTTAAACAATGGAAAACACATCAATTACGGTTATGGCTGGGGAATTAACGAACTCGCCGGAGTAGCAACTATCGAACACACTGGTGGTATTTTTGGATATACCACATCAGGTGTTTATGTACCGGAAAAAAATATCTATGCCATAGTTTTGACCAACGACAACGACAAAGGTCCTGAAACCTTTAACCTGAAAGCAACAGCCATTGTTTTAGGCAAACCCTTGGTTGAAAAACCTGCTGTTACCCTTAATGAATCTCAGCTTCAGAAATGGACGGGAGCCTATAAATTTGAAGATGTGGTTCGCTATATCACTTATAAAGATGGTTCACTTTACAGCACCCGTGAAGGTGGTCAACCTTTTAAATTGATTCCGCTTTCTGAAAACAGTTTTCAGTTTGAAAGCAGTTTTACCACCTATGATTTTTCAGTGAAAAACGGCAAAAAAGAAGTACTGTTTGCTGACCGAATCAACAAGAGTAAAGGAGTTGAAACCGATAAAAAACCGGAGCCTGAAAAAGAGTCAGTTGAACTACCGGCAGAAACTTTGGCTAAATTTGAGGGCACTTATGAGTTGCACCCCACGTTCCAAATCGTAGTGACTACCCAAGGCGAACGCATTTTCGCACAAGCCACCGGACAACCACAATTTGAACTTTTTGCTGAAAACGAGAACACCTTCTTTCTGAAAGTAGTGGAAGCCAAAGTGACCTTCAACAATAACCCTGATGGCTCAATTAAAAGCTTGACACTATTTCAAGGTGGTCAGGAAATTGAAGGAATGAAAATAAAATGATTTTACTTTTTCACATTAAACCTCCCTCATTTCGATGGAGGTTTTTTTATACCTTATAGTTTCGAAAAATTCCGACCTAAAAATTAAAATTTGTATCTTTCCGCAATTAATAACAAAATCAAAATTTTAATGATGAAAACATTATCCTTCCGGAAGAATGCCCCTTCAAAAATGCTGTTTATGGCATTTTTTATTGCTGCATTTTTAGTCTCCCCATTCAACACCATTCAAGCACAAGGCGTAACTTACGATCACATCGCAAACATGAAAACGGTAACCAGCAGCGCCATATCGCCTGATGGTAGTTTTGTTGCTTACACAGTGAGTGTTCCCGCAGACCCATTTAAAGAAAACGCAACCAACTCCAACCATTTGTATGTTTTAAATACTGCAACCGGTGAGTCAAAGCCTTATTTTACATCTTCAGGTGTAAGTCAGGTGGCTTTTCGGCCCGCAAAAGGTACCATCACTTTTTTAAGCAGAAAACAAGGTGATTCAAGCAATGCCATTTATGAGTTAAGCTTAACCGGTGGTGAAGCTACCAAAATATACTCTCACAATACAAATATCTTAAACTATACCTTTCAGGCTGATGGGAACCGATTGGCTTTTTCAATTTCTGAAAGAGACGATGCTCCAAAAACACCCCTCACCTATTCCCCGGATTTTTATGAAGAAAGTTTCAGCCAAAGAAAAGCATTTATAGTAAACCTTTCAGGAAACAACCCCCAACCACAACAATTGAATGTGGAAGGTTCAGTCTATATGATGAACTGGAGTCCTGACGGAACAAAAATTGCTGTTTCTGCTGCCCCAACTTCATCTGTTGACGATTCTTTTATGAAGCAAAGCGTGATGGTAGTGAGCACCAGCACAAGAAACGTTATTGCCAACATAGACAACAAAGGAAAACTCGGTCAAATTGAATGGAGCCCTGACGGGAAATGGCTTGCTTTAAGGGCAGGTAAAGACATTAATGACCCCATTGACGGTCGCATCCTTACAGTTTCTTCCAATGGCGGAAAACCTCAAAAAATCAATGTGGGTTATAAAGGAAAGTATGAAAATATTTCCTGGACAGGCGCAAACACCATCCACTTTTTGTCCAGTGAAGGAACCAGTTCAGTATTGGGAACCATTCGCCCTGATGGAACCGGAAAACAAGTCATTTTCAGATCTGATGCCCATCACATCACTTCGTTTTCAAGAGCTGCAAACGGAGCCATTTCTTTTACGGCCAACTCACCTCAACACCCCACAGAGGTTTTTACAATCGCTACTACACGCAACGCACAACCGGTTAAAAGAACCGACAACAACCCCTGGTTAAAAGATGTACAATTAGGAAAGCAGGAAGTTGTTACTTACAAGGCACGCGACGGTCAATTTGACATTCAGGGCATTTTAATGTATCCTGTAAACTATCAGGCGGGAACTGCCGTACCTTTAATTACAGTGGTACACGGAGGTCCTGAAGCACACTATACCAATGGATGGTTGACTGCTTATTCCATTCCCGGGCAGATGGCAACTGCTAAAGGTTTTGCTGTTTTTTATCCCAACTACAGAGGAAGTACCGGCCGAGGAACTGAATTTATTTACAGCAGCCAGGCAGACCTTGCCGGAAAAGAATTTGATGATATTGTTGACGGTGTGGACTACCTGATTGCACAAGGTATAGCCGATAGAAACAGAATTGGTGTTACCGGAGGCTCTTATGGAGGCTATGCTTCAGCCTGGATGAGCACGTTTTACTCAGACCGTTTTGCCGCAGCGGTCATGTTTGTGGGTATCAGCAACAACATCTCCAAATGGGGAACAAGTGATATTCCTGAAGAATTGTATCTGGTACACTCCAGAAAAAGAATCTGGGACGACTGGCAGTGGCAACTTGAGCGCAGCCCTATTTACTATGTGGATCGCTCTCAAACACCCATTTTGATTATGCATGGTGCAGACGACCCGCGTGTACACCCGGCTCAGTCTATGGAATTATACCGTCACCTGAAAGTGCGTAAGCCAGATCTTCCGGTAAGATTAATTTACTATCCCGGTGAAGGTCACGGAAACACCCGCTCTGGTTCAAAATATGACTACAACCTGAGAATGTTACAGTGGTTTGATACTTACTTGATGACTGGAAATGCCAATGCTCCAAAGCCAAGTTTGGATTTACCGGTTGGCAAATAAATCAACCCAATTTAAAATAAAAAAGGTCAGCAATTGCTGACCTTTTTTTGTCGGGATGACTGGATTCGAACCAGCGACCCCTAGCACCCCATGCTAGTACGCTACCAGGCTGCGCTACATCCCGAAGAAAAACAAAGTTTATAGTTTTATAACCTCAATTTTCGGACTGCAAATATATATTTTATGAAAACATTTGCAGCCATTTTAGTTCCTTTTTTTTATCTTTTCGAAAAATTAATTTCAATACTATGCGAACCACTATTTTAATCCTCTTCCTTTCAGGCATTTTCATAGCCTGTGCCCAAGTTAAAGAAAATGATATTGACATTCAACCCGAAGAACGCAGCTACTCTTTTGAAACAGTATTCAGCGGGGTGAATATTCCCTGGGGACTTGCCTGGCTACCCGATGGAAGCATGCTCGTGGGTGACAAATCTGGAGAAGTAACCTTAGTAAAAGGGGAAGAAGTTCGCAAAATAACTACCGGTTTTGACGACTTGTATGTGAGAGGTCAGGGAGGCTTGTTGGACATAGTACCTCACCCTAATTATGAAGAAAACGGCTGGATTTACTTTACCTATTCTTCAAATGAAGGAGCCGGTGATGGTGGAAATACCAAACTCATAAGAACAAAACTCGATGGTGACAGGCTCGTCAATACTGAAACGCTTTACAAAGCCACTCCCAATACCACAGCCGGGGTTCACTTTGGCTCCAGAATTGTTTTTGACAATGACGGTTATTTATTCTTTACCATAGGCGACCGCGGAAACTTAAATGAAAACCCCCAAGACCTTACCCGTGACGGAGGGAAAACCTATCGCATTTATGATGATGGCCGCATTCCCCAAGACAATCCCTTTGTCAATGAACCCGGTGCAAAAGCAGCTACATATTCTTATGGACACCGCAATCAGCAAGGCATGGATATCCACCCTGAAACCGGAAAACTCTGGTCTCACGAACATGGCCCAAAAGGGGGTGACGAACTCAACATCCATAAAAAAGGCGCCAACTACGGCTGGCCTGTCATCACTTATGGTATCAATTACAACGGTACTATCATTACCGAAGAAACCCACAGGCCCGGAATGGAGCAACCCATCTACTACTGGACGCCTTCCATTGCGCCCAGTGGAATGACCTTTGTAACCGGCGACCGCTATCCGGAATGGAAAGGACATATCCTCGTAGGCTCATTGAGTTTTCAATACCTCGAACTTGTAAAAATTGATGGTGAAGAAGTCGTGGGCAGGAAAAAAATCGCAGAAAAAATCGGACGCCTGCGCACAGTTAAAATGGGACCGGATGATTATATCTATATGGGTGTTGAAGGTATGGGAATTGTGAAAATTGTTCCAAATTAAAAATGAAAAACATTTCTATATTTATTGTTGCAATGGCGACTCCATTGCTGCTTTCCTTTATTTCCAAGACCAAAGAAAAGCAAAATGAAACTAGCGCTTATACTATAGCTAACCCATTTCCACAAAGTAATGAATTGCAAAACAGCATCAAAAGAGGCCGGGTGTTATATGATGAATTTTGTATTCAATGTCACGGCGCAGATGGCAAAGGAATGGAACGTGTTTTTCCACCTCTAGATGGTGCCGACTGGCTTGTTGAAAAAAGAACAGAAAGCATACACGCTGTAAAATACGGACAAAGTGGTGAAATTGTAGTCAATGGTGTGACTTACAACAACGTGATGCCCCCAATGGGCTTGACCGATAAAGAAGTTGCAGATGTGATGAACTATGTGATGAATTCCTGGAGCAACACTCAGGAAAAAATGGTAACAGTTGAGGAAGTAAAAGCAATTGAACCTTAAGTGAGTTATCATTTACTTTAATAATTCCCAAAGCCATAATTTATTACCTTTGTCAAAACACACAATCTATGCTTGTAATTGGAATTGCAGGAGGTACCGGAAGCGGAAAAACAACCGTGGTCAACCAGATTATCAATGAATTGCCTGCCAATCAGGTGGGAGTGATTTCACAGGATTCCTATTACAAGGATACTTCAGACCTTCCCTATGAAGAACGTGTAAAAATCAATTTCGACCATCCAAAAGCCATTGATTTTGAACTGCTTGCAACACACTTAACCGATTTAAAAAACGGTAAAACCATCGAGCAGCCGGTGTACTCTTTTATAGAGCATAACCGAACTAAAGAAACCATTCTGACTGCCCCAAAAGACGTGATGATAGTTGAAGGAATCCTCATCCTCACCCATCCTGAAATCAGGGATATGTTTGACATCAAAATTTATGTCCACGCAGATAGTGATGAACGTTTAATCAGACGTCTAAAACGTGATATTTCTGAACGTGGCAGGGACCTTGAAGAAGTTTTAAACAGATACAAAACCACTCTTAAGCCCATGCACCAGCAATTTATTGAACCCACCAAGGAATATGCAGACATCATCATTCCCACAAACAGATACAACACGGTGGCAGTAGATATCGTTAGAACCATTATCAACCAAAAACTAAACGTGTAACGTGAAATTTTCCAAACTCAAAAACAACAAGTGGTTCAGGATATTTAGCAATAGATACTTCCTCATTCTTGCTTTTTTTGTGGTTTGGATGGTATTCTTTGATGCCAATTCGCTGCTGGTACACCGCGAACTAAATAAAGAAATCCGGGATTTGGAAAACAGCAGGGATTATTTTCAGCACGAAATCACCAGGGACAAAGAATTTCTTGAAAGGCTCGAAGACGATGAAGAACTTGAAAAATTCGCACGTGAAACTTATTTTCTGAAAAAAGAAAACGAAGAAATTTTTATTATTGAACACCAAGACAGTCTGGAAAAGAAAAAAAATTAAGCGCAGCTATGAAAGGAAATGACACGTCAACATATTTCAAAATAAAAGACTTAAAATTTTATTGCAATGCAGAATCCCTTATACACAACAGCAGAAAATACAGAAGTGTCTTTGAGCAAAGCGAAATAACATACCTTTTCTCAGATTTTAAGTTTTACAACATAAAGTTTAATGAACAGGACTGGAAAGCCGCAATTACATCAATTTGCTATCGGTTAGACAATCAAGGCAATAAAACCGACAAACTCTTTGAAAATAAAAACAAAGAAATTGTGGTCTCCAAAACCGAAAACATCAAAACCCATATTGAAAGTTGGGGTTCACAAACTCCGGGATCCTTCTGGAAAGAAGGAAAATATTGCTGGGAAATTCAAATCAACAATAAGACAGTAGTTGAAAAGGTTTTTACCATAAACAACTTTGGCCCGGTTAGCAACAACATCAATCCCTATTTTTTCTTTGAAAATCTTCAGTTTTACAAAGCATCGATTGAAAGTAAAGAAAGTGGAAATTATGAATACTTATACCAGATAAACCCAGCCGAGATAAAATATTTGGGCATAGAACTCAAAGTGCTCGTCAAACTCGATGTCGCTTTTGATTATGAATTTTATATAGTCATCAATAACCGAAAGGGTGTTCCAAAAGCATTTTTCAATTACGTGGGGCATATAGAAGCAGGGAACAAATTCAAGTCCATTACTATAAGAAATACCTGGGGCAGCACTACAAAAGGAACAGCTTATAAAAAAGGAACCTATTATGTCTCAATACTATTCATGGAAAAGTTGTTTTCCAAAAAAAGCATTGTGTTTGGTGATTATGAAATTCCTGAATCTCAGCGGGCTTTGTTTGAAAAAACCCAAAACAACACATCTAATCAAACCACCGTAAGTTTAAATCAAAACAACATTGCAGAAGTTGACAGCCCCTCACTCGATGAACAACTGGACAAACTCAACCGCCTCATCGGATTAAAAAAAGTAAAAGACTCCATTACAGATTTAATCAAATATAGGGAATACAACAAAGCAAGGGTTACCCACGGCTTCAAAGACGATTCAATCAGCGGGTTACACACTGTTTTTAGTGGCAATCCGGGTACAGGTAAAACAACAGTTGTACAATTACTTGGAGGTATATATAAAGCACTCGGGCTGTTGTCAAAAGGCCATGTTCTTGAAGTTTCAAGGGCTGATTTGGTAGCTAATTTTATTGGCCAGACGGCACCTAAAACAAAAGAAACCATAGAAAAAGCAAGAGGCGGCATACTTTTTATTGATGAAGCATACTCCCTTGCCCGAAATGCTGATGACAAACAGGATTTTGGAAACGAAGTCATTGAAGTACTATTAAAAGAAATGTCTGAAGGACCCGGAGATATCGCTGTAATCGTTGCCGGTTACCCGGAAGAAATGAATACATTTCTGAATTCAAATCCCGGCTTAAAATCAAGGTTTACTCATCATTTTCATTTTGACGACTTCCTTCCCGATGAATTGATGCAAATTGCAGAGCTTGGTTGCAAAGATGAGGAAGTAACACTTGATGAAGAAGCTAAAAATGCACTTAAAAAATACCTGACAGACGCATACAGAAAAAGGGACAAAACTTTTGGCAATGCCAGACTGGTCTTTAACATCATTGACCAGGCAAAACGCAATAAAGCCTCAAGACTTATGAAAGACTATGATGTGTTTGAACTTTCTAAAGAAAAAATTTCATTGATAGAAAAAACTGATATTGAAGCCCTGATACAAACTGAACATAAAAAACTACTCAACCTTCAAATTGATTATGAAAAATTAAATCTTGCCCTTGCAGAACTTGAAAATTTGGTAGGCCTTGATGAACTCAAAAAAGAAATTAACGAACTCATACTCCTCACCAAATATTACATCGAGCAAGGCATTAATATCACCGGCAAGTTTTCATTGCATTTTTCATTATCAGGCAACCCCGGAACCGGAAAAACCACCATAGCCAGACTTTTAGGCTCACTTTTCAATGCTTTAGGAATTCTTGAACGAGGCCATGTCATCGAAGTTGACCGTTCAGACCTGGTTGCCGGCTTTGTGGGGCAAACTGCCATAAAAACCAAAGAAGTTATTGAAAAAGCTAAAGGTGGTGTACTTTTTATCGACGAGGCCTATGCGTTGAGCTCAAAATCCGGAAATGATTTTGGCAATGAAGCCATAGAAACCATCCTCAAAGAAATGGAAGACAACCGCCATAGTTTTAGTGTGATTGTTGCCGGTTATCCAAATGAAATGGACGCCTTCTTAAAATCCAATCCCGGTTTATTGTCCCGCTTTAACAACCACTACACCCTGCCCAATTTTAAAGAAAAAGAGCTCATTGAAATTTTAAATATTTTTCTTGGCAATGAAAACTTTATTTTCACACCAGAAGCAGAAAAACATGTCAATGAAATCATTTCAAATTCGGTCAGCCAACAGGACAAATTTTTTGGAAATGCCAGGTATGTCAGACAACTCAGTGACCAAATCATTAAAAACGCTCACCTCAGACTAGCTAGACTAAGTCCTGAAGAGCGTCAAAAAATAAATACCAACGAAATCATTATTGACGATGTTCAAACATTAAAAAGCTACAACCACACCCAACAAAGAACTACTTTGGGTTTTAATAAAAACTAAAACTGCTTACCTTTACCACAAATAAAACAGCATATGAGCAGCCCGTTATTCAATGATTTTCAACCTGTTTCCTCAAAACAATGGAAACAAAAAATCCAGTTTGACCTCAAGGGAGCCGATTACAATGAAACCCTCATCTGGAAATCACCGGAGGGCATAGACGTTAAACCGTTTTACCACAGTGATGAAATCAAGGATCCGTTTCTTAAAATTCCCGGACATCCACAACACTGGAACGTTGGACAATCTATCTTTATTGACGACGAAGCCGTTGCAGGGAGGCTGGCTGCAGATGCCATAAACAGAGGCGCTGAAGCTGTTTATTTTACTTCAGAAAAACCCTTTGATGTCGAGAAGCTTTTCGAAGAACTCAATAACAGTAAGGCGCTGTACTATTTTGACCTTAAATTTTTAAATAGTGGATTTTGTAATCATTCCGCTTTCGCGAAAGCAAACGTATTTCTGTTGAACGACATCATCCACCACCACGCTCAGGAGGGCAACTGGCACCAATCGCTGAAAGAGGATTTCATAACACTCGAAAGCTGTTTAAAACACTCACAAAAGCTATACATAGACGGCTCTCTCTATCAAAACGCAGGAGCAACCATCGTGCAACAACTGGCTTATGCCCTGGCGCACGCCAATGAATATTTCAATGCTTTTGAAGGGCAAATCAGTTCAAAAATCCAAGTGATTTTTAAAGTGGCAGTGGGTAGTAATTACTTTTTTGAAATTGCCAAAATCAGGGCACTCCGCTTGCTTTACAGTACATTGGCAAAAGAATACGCTTTAAGCGAAAACTGCCACATTATAGCCACTCCTTCAAAACGCAACAAAACCCTCTATGACTACAACGTCAATATGCTGCGCACCACCACCGAATGTATGAGTGCCGTATTGGGAGGGGCTGACACGGTATGCAATCTGCCTTATGATGGCATTTACCACAAAAGCAATGAGTTTGGTGAACGCATTTCCCGCAACCAACTGCTCATTTTAAAGCACGAAAGCTATTTTGACACCAAAAACAATCCGGCGGAAGGTACCTTATATATTGAAACTCTCACCCGACAATTGGCTGAAAAAGCCTTAGATATTTTTAAAGAAATTGAATTGGGCAATGGTTTTTTAACCCAGTTGAAAGAAGGAATTATTCAGAAAAAAATCAAGGAAAATGCCTCAAAAGAACAGGAAGCATTTAACAAAGGGGAAAAAACACTTTTGGGAACCAATAAATACCCCAACCCAAACGACCGGATGAAAAACGAACTGGAACTGTATCCTTTTGTGAAAACCAAACCCAGAAAAACACTCATTGAACCCATTACAGAAAAAAGGCTGGCCGAAAAAACTGAACAAGAAAGGCTTGAAAATGAATGATAAAGTCCATTAAATAAAGGTTATGTTCAAGTATTTAAAATATATTTTTCTTTACATTATTTTGATTTTTCACACAGCCTGTCTGTTTAGTGAAGAGAAGATCATCCCAATTGTTTATGAAGGAAAATACATTGACTTGACAAATGAGCGAATAAAGTTTTATTTGCCTCCTTCATTTGAAATGCTCCATCATTTGGATTATGAAAAAGTAATCAAAAGCACTGAAGATTCTACAAAACGAGACAATCTTTTAAAACGATACAACTACTTAAAATGGTCAAAAGGCAATGCATATTTCTTCCTTGACACTTTATATGGTGTCGAAATGAACGTCAAAATGATGGAATATGTTCCCTTTTCAAAAAATGATTCCAAATATGTTTCAGCTTTTTTATTACAATCCTGCAGGGAAATATCAAACCTGTACAATACAGATTGTAAAAGATTAACCAGTGGGTTTTCAGACAATAGAAGAACCCAACTGTTTAAAGGAATCTATGAAGTGAAAATCGATGATGAAAATATATATAATACGATTTATTTAATTTCCTCAAACTACAAATCATTTATAGTTCATTTTTATTCAAGATTTGAAGCAGATTTTGACCCTTTTATTCAAAAAACCATAGTGCAATAAATGAGAAAAAACATTCAACATATATCGATTCAAAGTTTATCCACCGAAGCTTTAGCAAAGGCGGGTAAACCGGAAAACACACCTCCCCCCTTAGAGGGGATAGAGGGGGGCTCCTTTGCCGCAGGGATCCCCCCCTATTTGCGTGGTCCCTACTCCACTATGTATGTCCAAAAACCGTGGACCATTCGCCAGTATGCCGGTTTCTCGACCGCTGAAGACAGCAATGCCTTTTACAGAAGAAACCTCGCTGCCGGCCAAAAAGGACTTTCCGTGGCATTTGACCTCGCTACTCACCGTGGTTATGACAGCGACCATGAGCGCGTGCAGGGTGACGTGGGCAAAGCCGGTGTGGCCATTGACAGCGTGGAGGATATGAAAATCCTTTTTGATCAGATTCCTTTAAATGAAATGAGCGTCTCTATGACCATGAACGGTGCTGTTTTGCCAATCATGGCTTTTTATATTGTTGCAGCAGAAGAACAAGGCGTTTCACCAAACCTGCTTTCGGGAACCATCCAAAACGACATCCTGAAAGAGTTTATGGTGCGCAATACCTACATCTACCCACCCACTCCCTCGATGAAAATCGTTTCGGATATATTTCAATTTACATCTAAAAACATGCCCAAGTTCAACTCCATCAGTATTTCGGGCTACCACATGCAGGAAGCCGGAGCAACCTGTGAAATCGAACTGGCATACACACTGGCCGATGGGCTTGAATATCTACGCACCGGTATCGCAGCCGGAATGGACATCGACACTTTTGCACCACGCCTTTCATTCTTTTGGGCCATTGGGATGGACCACTTTATGGAAATCGCAAAAATGCGTGCCGCCAGGGTACTATGGGCAAAAATTGTTAAACAATTCAATCCCAAAAATGAAAAATCACTGGCACTCCGCACCCATTGCCAGACCAGCGGATGGAGCTTAACCGAACAGGACCCGTTCAACAATGTCGCCCGCACCTGTATTGAAGCTGCAGCCGCAGCCTTTGGTGGGACTCAGTCATTACATACCAATGCACTCGACGAAGCCATAGCTTTGCCCACCGATTTTTCGGCGCGTATAGCTCGTAATACACAAATTTACCTGCAGCAAGAAACCGAAATCACCCGTACGGTTGACCCTTGGGCAGGAAGTCATTTTGTTGAAAAACTTACAAACGACATCGCCGAACAAGCCTGGAAACTTATTGAGGAAGTAGAAGAACTGGGCGGAATGACCAAAGCCATAGAAGCCGGTATTCCCAAAATGCGCATTGAAGAAGCTGCCGCAAAAAAACAGGCTCGCATTGACAGTGGACAGGACATTATTGTGGGTGTGAACAAATACCGTCTGGAACAGGAAGACCCGCTTCAGATTCTGGATGTCGATAACCAAAAGGTGCGCTTATCACAAATAGAACGGTTAAACAAAATCAAATCAGGGCGTAATTCTGAAAAAGTAACCGCTGCACTTAAAAAATTAACCGAATGTGCCCGCACAGGTGAAGGAAATTTATTAGCTTTAGCCATAGAAGCTGCCAGGGAAAGGGCAACATTGGGCGAAATCAGTGATGCACTTGAAACCGAATTTGGCAGGTACAAAGCACAAATCAAATCATTCAGCGGCGTGTACAGCAAAGAAATAAAGAAAGACCCCTCATTTGAAAAAGCCCGGGAAATGGCCAACCGTTTTGCCGAACTGGAAGGCCGCAGACCGCGTATTATGATTGCCAAAATGGGCCAGGACGGCCACGACCGCGGCGCCAAAGTAGTCGCCACTGGTTATGCAGATGTGGGCTTTGACGTGGACATTGGTCCACTATTCCAAACCCCAAAAGAAGCCGCCAAACAAGCCGTTGAAAACGATGTACACATTCTTGGGGTTTCTTCCCTCGCTGCCGGACACAAAACACTGGTGCCTCAGGTGATAGAAGAACTAAAGAAATACGGTCGGGAGGACATCATGGTCATCGTGGGTGGAGTCATTCCACAACAGGATTACCAATACCTTTTTGATGCAGGTGCAGTTGCCGTTTACGGCCCGGGAACCAGAATCAGTGATGCTGCTATTGAAATTTTGCAGATTTTGATTGATTCGGCGGAATAATCCATGGATATCTTTTAATTGTCAAAAACCCAAAGGGTAGTCAAATAATTCCTTATTTTTACGATATGGAAATCAGATTCCAAACAAAAGAAGAAAGCAAAAAACATCAACTGGAAGAGTTTTTAAAACTCTCAGGAGGTGAGCGGGTTTGGCGTTTCTTTTCACTAAGTGCTCAAATTAACAGCTTGCCTCAAAAACACAAAATTGAAAAAACAGACAATTTTGTTATTCACATCAATTTAGAAGATGCTAACAGAAAACTGGAATAATTCAATTGAAGAATTCATTGCTGAAGCAAACAAGCAAGAATTGGAAATGATTATGGTGGGTGGTGGTGCCGTAAATTTTCATGGTTATCAACGACATTCAGCTGATGTTGATTTTTGGATTAACCCGTCAAAATTAAATTTTAATAAACTGCTTTCAGTTTTTCAAAATTTAGGATATGGCATAAATAAGTTTCCTGATTCGGTGTTGAAAGGTGAACAAAATATTTCGCTTAAATTTTCTCCGATTCATATTGACATAGAATTAATAACTCGTTTTTCAGTAAACAAATCCTTTGAGGAAGCATTTAATGAAAGTGAAGTAATTGAGTTTAAAAATAACCAAAAAGTGTACAGGTGGCGTGTGCTTTCACTTGAAGACCTCATCATAAGTAAAGTAAAATCAGGCAGGCCAAAGGACTTATTAGACATTCAGGAATTAAAAAAAATCAATAATATTTAAACTGTAAGATGAACTACAACCAAAAAATGCTCCGCGATGATGCCCTTAAGGGGAAAACTATAGTAGTCACCGGAGGAGGCAGCGGACTCGGTAAATCCATGGGAACCTATTTTCTCGAACTGGGTGCCAACCTGGTCATCACTTCCCGAAATATTGAAAAACTTGAATTAACGGCCAAAGAAATGGAGGCAGCAACCGGCGGAAAAGTACTTCCGGTGGCCTGTGATGTCAGGAATTATGACGAAGTGGAGGCCATGGTAAAAGCATCGGTAAATGCATTTGGGCAGGTGGATGTATTGCTGAACAATGCCGCAGGAAATTTTATCTCCCCCACAGAGCGACTGTCAGCCAACGCCTTTGATACCATCATTGATATTGTTTTAAAAGGAAGTAAAAACTGCACCCTGGCATTTGGGAAACACTGGATTGACAAAAAAGAAACCAATAAAACCGTAGTCAATATAGTCACTACTTATGCCTGGACTGGTTCGGCTTATGTGGTTCCCAGTGCTACAGCCAAAGCCGGCGTACTGGCAATGACCCGCTCACTGGCTGTGGAGTGGGCCAAATACGGCATCCGTCATCACGCAATTGCGCCCGGACCCTTCCCCACCAAAGGTGCCTGGGATAGATTGTTGCCCGGCGAACTGAAGGAAAAGTTTGATCTGGCTAAAAAAGTTCCGCTCAAGCGCGTGGGTGACCATCAGGAACTGGCCAATCTGGCGGCTTATCTGGTCTCTGATTTTGCTCACTACCTCAACGGCGAAGTCATCACAATTGACGGGGGTGAATGGCTGAAAGGCGCAGGTCAATTCAACCTACTGGAAATGGTCACGCCCGAAATGTGGGATATGCTGGAAATGATGATTAAATCTTCCAAAAAATAATACTTTTCAAAATAAATTTTACAAGAGCATTAACACACCTCGGTGGGTTGTTTTACTATATTTAGTGGTTGAATCGATGTTTTTATTGTTATGAAGACTTTAATATTGCCTTGCCTGCTTGTCTTGTTTTCATTTCAGGCAATAATAGCCCAAAACTACAAAAACGGAACACTTACCGATGTTAATAATATTACATATACCGGTCAATTCTCCATTGATCACGAAAACAACCTTTTGCGATACAGAGAAGGACAAACCTCAAGGGTTTTTGGTTATAGCCAAATTCAAAGTTTGACTATTGATGGCAATGAAGTGTTTGTAAAACAAATTGACAACCAAAATGTGTTGCTCACTACTCTGGTTAGAGGAAAAGCAACCCTTTATGAAAAGAACCGAACCTTGTACTATATTGAAAATCAAAAAGACTTTGTTGAAATCAATACTTCGGAAAAAACTTTTTTAATACCCGGAAAATTGAATCTTATATTCAGCGATTGCAATTCCATTAGGGAGCCCATTACAAGGATGAGCAACTTTAACAGAAGCACCCTTATCAGGCTTACAGAACAATACAACAGTTGTGATTACAGTGAAGGCTTTGAGTTAACCGAAAAAGAAATCCGCGAAAGCGAGCGATTTAGAAGTGACGTGTTTTCATTTTATACCGGTGCCGGAATCACCATAAGCAATCTGGCATATCGTAACGAAGAAAAAGCTGTTTTGTTTCCGCAATTGAGTCTCGGGGTATTGGTTTCACCGGGGTTTTTAGGAAATCTTCAACACAAACTGCATTTCGGAACCGATGTTTCTTACGGTGTGGCTCAATCACAAAACCTAAATACTGAAAATGAAAATCTTGAAGTAAAACTCCATTCGTTTGTTTATGCCATTGAATCCCGGTTTCATTTTAATACATCCAATAAAATTCAACCTTATCTGGGAATAGGTATCAATTTTCATTCTGAAAGATACAAAGGACAACTCAACGGCGAAAATTTCAATTCATTAGACGGCAGGTTCAATTACAACCTGAAAGCAGGTATCATGCTTCATACCGGAAAAAATCGCTGGGCTTTATCCTTGAGATACCTTCCTGAATTTACTTCAGACGCCTCATTTTTTGATTCTCAAGGTCAATTTACACCTCTGGACATCAACAATAGCTATTTGGCAACTCGCATCGAATTTTATTTTTAGGCCTTTAACTTAATCCGCCATTCAAATTCGTTGATTGAAACCACATCCCCGGAAGCATCTGCACCAGTTGAAGTCATCCAAAAGGTAACCCCTTCTCCCGTTTTAATGGTTTCTTCAATAGCATCCAGTACTTTTTGCCCATCCTCACATCTAAAAATAATGGTTCCTGTAGCTTTTTTGGAATAGTTCCCCTTTTGATTGGCAACCAGCATGGTTATCTTTTGATTGCTGTTTTTTATGTGTTGCATCACCAAAGCTCCGGTTGAGAGTTCAGCAGCCATAGCCTGAACTGCAAAATAAAGGGAGTTAAAAGGATTCTGATTGATCCATCTGTGCCTAACTTTTGTTTCACATTTCAGTGCTTCAATGTGTTTTACTCGTACACCACATAGATATGCAGCGGGCAACTTCAGCATTAAAAACCAATTTATTTTTGAGGGTGTAAACTTCATAACACCGCTAATTTAGTGTATTACAGACAATAATCTCCAATAATATTACGAATATTTATTTGTTAATTTTTTGTTAATTTTAGTACTTTGCATTGCATAATACTATCTTTTCTATATATATTTGCATTGTAATCTAATGGGTATTAAACTATCATTTAATAAAACCGGATTCATTCATCAAAAATCAACGTCATCTAGAGTTAATCGAAATGACATAAATCAATCAAAAAATGAGCACGTTAGTAAGTATTTTGTTGGCAGTAGTAATGGAGTTTTTAGCACCGGCTACAGTAAGTTCATCTGAAGTGATGCATAACATCAATCGCATAGAGGTTGAAGAAGTGTTATTTTTTATGGAAGAACTTCCAACAGTAACCCAATTAAAAAATTGTTAGTATGAACATTGAGAACACAAAAGCACAAATGCGTAAAGGAGTACTGGAGTATTGTATTCTCTCCATTTTAAAAGATGGGGAGGCCTACACTTCAGACATTCTTGAAACGCTAAAAGATGCTAAGATGCTGGTTGTGGAAGGAACAGTTTACCCCCTTCTTACCCGACTTAAAAATGCGGGGCTATTAAGTTACCGCTGGGAAGAATCCACTAGCGGACCGCCTAGAAAATATTATGAACTTACCGAAACTGGTAGGTTATTCTTAAAAGAATTGGACAGCACCTGGGATGAATTAAAAATTGCAGTGGCTACAGTAACTCGTCAAAACAAATAATCATGAACAAAACAGTTAACATTAACCTGGCCGGAACTTTTTTCCACATCGACGAAGATGCTTATGGAAAATTAACCCGCTATCTCAATGCAGTAAAACGTTCTTTTTCAGACCCTCAAGGCCGTGACGAAATCATTAAAGATATCGAAGCGCGCATCGCTGAATTGTTCTCTGAAAAAATAGATGCAAACAAGCAGGTAATCACTATGAAGGAACTCGATGAAGTCATCGCTATTATGGGGCAACCTGAAGACTATGCCATCGGGGATGAAGATTATACTGACACCTCATCTGATTACAAGTCTGATCAGAACACCAAGGGGTATAAGAAACTTTTCCGCGATCCGGACAATAAATACATCGGTGGTGTCTCCTCCGGTCTTGGGCACTACATTGGCCTGGATGCAGTTTGGATTAGACTGATATGGGTATTGCTTACCATTTTCTCTAGCGGAACTTTTATTTTAATCTACATTATTTTCTGGATTTTGGTTCCCGAAGCTTTAACAACCGCTGACAAATTAACCATGCGTGGTGAGCCGGTGAATATTTCAAACATTGAAAAAAAATTCAAAGAGACCTATGACAACGTAGCCGATAAAGTTAAAAATGCCGATTATGATGCTTATGGCAAAAAAGTAAAAACAGGAACAGACAATTTTTTTGACTCGTTGGGCAAAGTTTTGATGGCGCTTTTTACCGTCTTTGTTAAATTCATTGGTGTCATTATCATTATTGTTGCTGCTTCAACCTTGATCAGTTTATTTATCGGACTGTTTATTACCGGTATTTCAGGGTTTTTCGGGTCGTGGTACACAGACTTTTTCAATATTGTCAATGATACTATGGTTCCTTTATGGTTACTTTCAATACTGTTCTTCTTCGCCATTGCCATTCCGTTTTTCTTCCTGTTTATTCTGGGATTGAAAATTCTGATTGACAATTTAAAATCCATCGGAAAACTAGCTAAAATGACCTTACTCGGCTTGTGGATCATCTCTGTATTATGCTTGATAACTGTAGGTATAATGCAAACCATCGAGCGTTCTAATGAAGGTAGTACTATGCAGGTTGAAGAATTGAATTTTACCACGGGAGACACCCTTTATCTGGCTATGCAAAGCAATGCACACTTTGAAAAAGATGTGATTCGCTCCGGTGGCTTTAACCTGAAGTACAATGAAAATGACGAGCAAGTGATTTATTCAAACAACATCCGCCTGATTGTTCGCTCCACCAAAGATTCACTGGCAGCACTTTACATCAACAAAAAAGCAAAGGGACGGGATTATCTGGAGGCCAAAAATCGAGCAGAAGCTATTTCTTATAACTATATTTTTGACAACAACACCCTTAAACTGGATGGCTATTTTCTGGCCAATGTCGATGACAAATATCGTGATCAGCAAATAGAATTAACATTATATTTGCCTGTGGGAAGTTATCTTTTTGCAGAAAACAACACCTATAGTTTTCACAGAAACACTTCCAGGTATAGAGACATACTCTTAAATGGTCAGGAAGGTCATTACCTTGAAATTATGGATGGCAAAACACTTTGTGAAACCTGTAGCCCTTCAAGATCGGTATCAAGAGAGGAGTATGAATACCACGTCATCGACTGGGATGATAAAAACTGGAAAGAAACCTGGAAAGACGGAAACCGGATCAAAATTGACCGTGATGGTATAGATATCAACATTACCGATGAAAAGGATTCAGTAAGGGTAAATATAAATAGAAGAGGAGTAAACGTTAAAACAAATTAAATTCAAGACTATGAAATTTTTAAAATTTACCGCACTACTATTAATAATAATAACAGCAAGTTCTTGTGATTTCAGATTCACAATAAGCAGTATCGACGGAAATGGAAACGTAACCAAAGACGACCGGATTTTTTCAGAAAAAATTGATGTAATTAAAGCGAGTAACGGTCTGGATATTGAAGTGGTAAACAGCACCGTGCAAGTAGTTTCGGTTGAAGCCGATGAAAACCTGCAGGACATCATTGAAACCGAATTTAAAAACGGCGTACTTTACGTGAGAACAACTAAAAACATCCGTAAAGCCAAATCCAAAAAAGTGACAATCGCTTTTGTTGAACTTGATGGAATACATGCCAGTAGCGGTGCCAATGTTAAAGGATCGTCTGCCGTGGTATCAAACAACCTCGATTTGAAAGTAAGCAGTGGTGCCCAAATGAACCTTTCTGTATTGGCCAAAGAGTTATCAGCTCAAGCCAGCAGTGGTGGATCTATTACCCTTAGGGGACAATCGAGAACATTTGGCTCAAAAGCTTCCAGCGGAAGTGAAATTGATGCCAGGGAATTACAGGCCATATATTGCAATTCAAGAGCTTCAAGCGGTGCAAAAATTACCCTGAACATTGAAAGGTCTTTAGATGCCAAAGCCTCCAGCGGCGGTGACATCAGGTATCAGGGTAACCCTGAAGTGGTAAACCAGAATACATCCTCATCTGGAAGTGTGAGGAAATTATAAAACTTAAAAATTAAAAGAGGTAAATCCAAAGGACTTACCTCTTTTCACTTTTTTACGATTAAGACTGAAGCAGTAAAAACTTTAGCTTTGTTTAAACTTCTGTCATACCACTATTTTACAGCATTCTTCTTTATTTTTCTAACCCCGTAAAAAGCTCCAACAACAACCCCTAAACCAATCAACCCATCTATGGGAGCAGCCGGGGTTGTATCATCCACATCATCATCAAATGTTATTTGCGCATGAACAGTTGTAGATGTAACTAGCATTAAACAGAACCCTAGAACAATTTGATATTTTTTTATGAAAACCATCTTTTAAATTTTAGTTTAGTCTTGTATTTATTAAATATTTTAGGAGGCCTATAGCTTATTTTTTCAACAGTTTTGCAGAATACCGACCCATTTTGGAGTGTATCAATTCAACAAAATAAACCCCGGGATTTAAATGTGGAATATCCATTTTGATTTGTCCGTTTGAATCAATTTCAACTTTTTTGCTCAATACCCTTCTACCGCTCATACAGGTGATTTTTAAATCAACCCTTTCATTTGCCATATTTTTTGTTTGTATCGTAAACTGATCATTCACGGGGTTGGGGTATAATTTTATGGCATCTTTAAGTTCAGGGATATCTGAATGCAATGTTTCTGATTTTACTATAAGTTCAAAACGGTCACTTGCGGTACTTTCAGGTATAGCAGTATCTACTTGAAAAGCATAGGTCGTATTTGCATTGTTTTGAAGTGTGGTAACAGTATTCAAAAAATGATCTTTTAATTGAACCGTTATTTCATCCATTTCAGTTAAATGGGCTTCAAAAACATAGTGGGTTGTTCTGTATTGATTGATAAACAAGGGAAGGACTTCTTCTTCCTCTTCGGGAAATGCCCTGCTTTCTATACTCAGTAAGTTTTCGGTATTTAATCTGGCCAGGTTTTCATCAAGATTAAAAAATTTTAGAGCATCAAATTCATTCACCGTATTTGAACCAAACTCATCAAACTTTATTCTTAGGGCATCTGATGCGCTTTCGCCTTGTGCAAAAGCCGAAGACGTATAAAGTCTTAAGTCAATGATTGAACTTACATTAAACACTTGAGTGAGTGGCTGGTCAACCGCTTTAAAGGTTTCTTCAAAAGTAATAGCCGAAGGTCCATTGTTCAAAGTTGTTACAAAAGCTGCCTGACCGGGTTGCAAATATTGATTTGCTGGTGAAGAGGACGAATTTGTTCCTAAGGGTAAATCAATAGTCACATAAGCCCCCCGTGTTCCCATTTGAGGATCCCATACATAATAAAATGCCTGATTCACATTTAGGGAAGCATCAAGTGCAAGATTCATGTCAACAGCAGCCTGATAGGGATTTCCAAAAAAATTGAATGCCCCGGCATTTTCATTGAAATCTATTGATGAATAGGAACCCACAAATAAACTTCCGGAAGTCCTTAAAATTGTATTGGTGGGTGGGGCAGCATTGTTGTTTAAATCAATGCTTCGGTCTCCTCTCACCATAAGACGATATGCTTTGCCGGCAGTGATTGAATTGACATCAGTGTTTGTAATTGCCTCCCAGGACTGATTGGCGTTGTTTAAAGTAAAAAGGGAATAATTCCCGCTAATTGTAGCATCAAATCCATTTTCACCATTTACAGAACCGGTAATATGGGTTCCAAAACCGGGATTTGGATTTAAAAAGGTGGATGTATCGGGATTATTCACCCCTTCCTGCCAATTGGCGTTAATAGATGAACTACTAGTAAGTGAGGATGCTAAAAACCGAAAAGCACGTCGCGCCGGTATGTAGCGATGTACTTCTACATCTCCAATTATAACTGCACCGGGGCTCATTGTATCAATTTGTCCTGTGGATGAATCATTGCTGAGAAAAACCAGCTTCCCTTCATTTTCTATACTACCGTGTACACTCAGCACGCCTTCAATTTCCAGTTCTCCATTAACTTTTATGGATATACTGAAATCAGTTTCATTAACTGTGAGATGACCGGTTTCAGTTATTGTTACACGGCCATTGACTATTTCCAGTTCACACCATTCCATCGCTGTAGTAATCTCAAAATCATCATTTATAACAGCTTTTGTATTTTCATTGGGCAAACCGTTACTCCAATCATCACCATCCCAAATTGTAATCGTGGAACAGTTTGTTGGGTTTTCAAATGCTTGTATTGTAAAACTTTGAAAACCCGGATTTGATGCTTGTGCCTCTGTTCTAAAAACACGTAAATAATAAGTTTCACCTCCATCGAGACCTTGTAGAAAAGCATTGATGCTAGAGCAATGTAATTCAGTTCCACCACAGGAATTGTACAGTGCAAATTGATTCCAGACTATGGCTCCATTTATAAAGATGTCGCCAGAGAATGGCATTTCAAATTCATACCAAACATCTGAATAATTTGCCGGGGCAGTTCCCTCACACCCCACTTCATTGTTAATCTGGGCCCCGGTAATTGAAAAATGAATTGTTTGTTGATTAGTATCCACTTGAATATTTTCTGCATTGATACAATCATCATTTGGAACTACTTCAAAAGCTTGAATTGAGAAACTTTGAAAGCTTAAATTGAGTGCATTTGTTAAAGTCCTAAAAACTCTCAATTGGTATGTATTTCCTCCTACAAGCCCTTCAGCAATACCTGTGTTCTGAAAGCAGGATATTTCAGCACCCCCACAGGCGTCGTAGATAGCAAATCGGTTCCACGTAATTTGGCCGTTGATGTTTATATTCCCGTTTACGGGCATTGTGAATTCATACCAGATATCCAGATAGTCTGCAGCTGCAGTTCCTTCACAACCCACTTCATTATTAATTTCAGCTCCTTGAATTTCAAAATTTACAGTGAATGGATTGGCAGTTTCCACATTGATGTTAGTTGCATTTGCACACTCATCATTCTCAGCAGCTTCAAAGGCTTGTATGGTAAAGCTTAGAAAACTTAAATTTAATGCATTTGCAAGTGTTCTATGGAGGCGAATTTTATACAAATTCCCCGCTACTAATCCGTCAACTATATTGGAAGTATTAGTGAAACATTTAATTTCAGCTCCACCACATGCGTCATAAATAGCAAACCTGTTCCAGGCAATTTGACCGTTAATGAGAATGCTTCCGTTTACAGGCATGGTAAATTCATACCAAATATCCAGATAGTCTGCGGCTGCAGTTCCCTCACAACCCACTTCATTATTTATTTCAGCCCCTGCAATTTCAAAATTCACAGTTAGAGGGTTAGCCGTTTCGACATTGATGTTCAGTGCATTTGAACAGTTTTCATTTTCAGGAGTTTCAAAGGCTTGTATGGTAAAACTTTGGAAACTTGGATTTGAGGCATTTGTTTGGGTTCTAAAAACTCTTAAATGGTAAGTGTTTCCATCTATCAAGCCATCGACAATATTATTATTGAAAAAACATTTAATTTCTGTTCCGGCACAGGCATCATAAATTGCAAATCGATTGATTGAGCTCTGACCATTAATGAGAATGTTTCCGTTGACTGGCATGGTAAATTCATACCAAACATCAGCATAATTTGAAGGTGCAGTACCTTCACAACCCACTTCATTGTTAATTTGGGCGTCGTTGATTGAGAAGTTTATAGTTTGACTCATCGTTGACAATGCTATTGTTTCTGCATTGGCACAACTGTCATTTGCAGGTTGAGCATAAATCGCGTTGGAAACAAACAGTAGTACAATAAAAAGTATCCTTGTTTTCATTTAAAATTTTTTTATAATTCACCTTTTCTATTTAGTTCTCTAAACCACTTGTTGAAATAAATTCTTCAATAAGCTGAAGTCTCTCAGTCAATTCTTTTAATTCCTCAATTTGATTTTTAAGTGATTGATTTTCCTCTTTCAATTCTTTAATGGCCTGGACAAACAAGGCATCATAATCCCCATAAGCCGTTTGGTAAAACCCCTGAGCATCCATGCTCACTTTTTCAGGAAAAAGGGTTTTTAATTCCTGTGCAATAAAACCATATTGAATACCATCAGGTCGATTATTGCCGGTAACCTCATCATTCCATTCATAAGTGACTCCATTCATTTTTGAAATTAACTCAAGGGCTGTTTTTCCTTCTACGGTTTGAATGTTCTTCTTGAGTCTTTTATCGCTATTGGCAATAAAAGCCCCCGCGGTGGTTTTTGATGCTTCCCCATTGACTTCAAGCGCATTGGTAGTGGGGTTTCTGTCAATACCAACAGCAGCATTCAATCTTAATAAGTTATTATCAAACTCCCCATAAATTAAAGCACCTTCATCATCAGCATCAGAATTATGAATATACAAACGGTTGCTGTTTGTCTCAAAATAGCCGGCTTGATGACCTATAAAAACACTCCCATCAATAGCATTTAGATCATCACCATCTCCACGCCCGGCATTTCTTCCAATGATAACATTTTGAGAACCTGTGATGTTTCTTCCGGCATGATAACCTAAAGCCACATTGTTTGCGCCTGTTTCAATAAGCGCAAAAGCTTGATATCCAAAGGCCGAATTATTCTGTCCCGTAGTATTAGTACCTAAGGTTTGATAACCCATAGCCGTGTTTCTATTGGCTGTGGTATTGTTAAACATCACCTGGTGACCCACCGCAGTATTTCTGTCGCCGGTTGTATTGAGGTACATGGATCTGTTTCCTAAGGCTGCATTTTCAGTCCCGGTAGTGGTAAAGCGCATCGATTCTATACCAACAGCGGTGCCCGCACCTCCTGTTGACTCTCGCATAGCTTGATACCCTATAGCAGTACTTCTACGTGCGTCAGGCCCTGAATTGCCCATAGCCCGCCAACCAATGGCTACATTTTCTCTTCCAACGGTAGTACTTTCCAGTGCACGCTCCCCAATTGCAGTATTACCTCCAACTCCTGATACAAGAGAAGTTAAAGCCATGTATCCCACTGCTGTATTTTCAGACGAAGTTTCATTGGAGCCCAAAGCTGCATAGCCTATGGCCAGTTTACTACTGGCATCTGTTGACCATTGTAGTGCTCCACTTCCTATCGCTACGATTTCGCTTCCGCTAAGCATATTTGCTAATGCTCCTCTTCCTATTACTACATTTTGATCGCCAGATTCTATTAATCGCATAGCACTTTGACCAATCGAAATATTTTGAGTTCCATCAAGACTTTCCCTCATACTATTTTGCCCTAGAACAACATTTCCGGAACCGGTTAAATTTTGCCTCATTGCCCTGTAACCCATTACTACATTGCCTTCTCCTGTTGTATTTCTAAAATTAGCGTCTGTACCCACAGCAGTGTTTCTGCCTCCGGTAGTAGTATTTCTCAATGCGTGATAGCCCACAGCTACAGAAGCATTTGAAACAGCTTCACTCAAGGCCTCTACTCCCACAGCAACTGACCGGGCTATATCGTTCCCGGCATTACGCATAGCGTTTTTTCCAACAGCTACATTGTGAAGACCATTATCTGCAAACATTAAGGCACTTTCACCTATAGCTGTATTACTTTCACCCGATTCTAAGGCATTTAAGGCATTCCATCCAATAGCTGTGTTATTAACACTATTTTCATTGGCCTGCAATGCCTGAAAACCAATCCCAACATTTCTATTACTGCTTCCATCATCATTTTGACCGGCATCTATTCCTAAAAAAAGAGAAGATCCACTCACTTCAGATTTGCCATCGAGTAAATCATTGATACGTTCTGCACTGGTTGTTAAAAAGGAAACCCAAGCCGGGATAGTATTGTCCCAATAATATAGTCCCCTTTCTGCGGTTCCGTTACCGGTAACAAAGAGCATCATTCCGTCTTGAGCGGCACCGGGGTTTGTTGTGGGAAATTCATCAACCCTGGGAATCAAAATCCCGTCAGTTTCAGAAGGATTTGATGGGTCAATGGTAAAAATATCAAGTGTTGCCTGGGGGCTGGTCGTTCCAATACCTACTTGGGCAGTTAAAGTAGCGCTGAATATAAACAGGATAAATCCTAAAACTTTATGCATGGTGATTTTTTTAAAATTGATTATAAAACCAAAGCACAAGAGGTTAAGTGAGTTAAGAAAAGATTTGGAAGTTCAAAACTAAAAGTTTAAAAAGTGATTTTTTTATGGGAATTCATAGAGATATAAAAATGTATGAAATCAAATAGAGACGCTTTTAACTGTCTAAAAAAAGTATTGCAGAAATACCCAAAGCAATACCAATAAATTCTTTTTTATTAATTATCTCTCCATAAAAAATCCAACTTGCAAAGGTGAGTAATACCAGATTCAATACAACAAAAATTGCAGAGGCTACAACGATATTCTTTTGTGTAAAACTGTATGCTAAACAGCTTAATCCCACAATATAACAAGCCATACCGGCGCCATAAAATGCCTTGGAATTGGTTTCTACCCATTGTTTCATCAATAAATCCCCCACTGTGTCAATAACTGCACCTAAAAAAAGAAGAAATACAATGTTTGAAAAAAGTTGTGAACTTTGAAGTTTAATAGTTTCTAGCATGGATTGAAAGTATTTTAATTTACTTTTTCAAAACTAAAACACAGCTTTCATATTTAGTTATATGATTTCAAGCAAGTTAAAAAATCTATGAATTCCATGAGTTATTTCAACAGGTCATATTCCATAGCTAATTTTACCAGGCCCACTGTGTTGCGCGCGCCGGTTTTAATCAGCATATTTCTGCGATGAGTCTCGACCGTGCCAAAACTGATAAAGAGTTTATCGGCTATTTCTTGTGTAGTGTTTTCTTCCAGTATTAATTGCAAAATTTCTTTTTCTCTTCTTGAAAGTTTTGGAAAAGTATCAGTCAACTTTTGTTTTGTAGTATTTGCTACACTGTTTATAATGATTTCATTTACCGTTTCATCGAGATACATTTTATTTTGAAACACTTTTTCAATGGCTTCTATCACCTCATCACGACCTGCATTTTTAAGTACATACCCTTTAGCACCATTGCTTAGCATCAATTTTATCAAACTGCTTTCTTTGTGCATAGAAATTGCTACTATCTTTATGTTTGGTAAAAGCTCTACTATTTTTTTTGTTGTTTCGATGCCATTCAAACCCGGCATATTTACATCCATTAAAATTACATCCGGATTTACAGTTTCAATTTTTTCTATGGCCTCTTCTCCACTCAACGCATAATCTACAACATTGATGTTAGGGTGATTTTGAAGCAACAGTCTAAGCCCTTCAATGACCATTTTGTGATCGTCAACTATAAATACTTTTATCATAACGGTATAATTATGGTTATGGTTGTTCCCTTTGCTTGAACACTGTCCCACTCAATGGTGCCGTCTAAAAACTCTACCCGACTATTGACACTTTTTATTCCAAGCCCTCCTTTTGATATGGCTTCTTCATAATCAAATCCTTGTCCATCATCTTCAATTATCAAATGTATTTTGTCATCATGTCCAAAAAGTTGAATCAAAACATTTTTTGCTTGTGCATGTTTTGTAATATTTGAAAGCACTTCTTGAATAAGTCTATAGATGGTGACCTGTTTGGTACTTTCAATATCTCCAGGTAAATGATGAATGTCCAGGGTAACATTATATTGCAACGACCGCATATAAGCAGCTGTATCTTCAAGAGCGCCTTCCAGCCCTGAAATGCTCAGTGCGTGAGGCATCATATTGTGTGAAATGCGCCTTACCTCCAGACAAGCTTCGTCTATCAATTGATTGGTGCGCTCTGTAACATTTAATTTTTCTAACTGTTCAATTTCATTTTGGATAATTGTAAAATGAGCTTTCACACTGCTTAGCAGCCCTCCCAGACTATCATGCAAATCTTTGGCGATTCTTAATCGCTCTGCCTCTTGACCTTCAATCAAACTATTCATGGCAAGCATTTTATTTTTTTGAGTTAACTCAGTAATTTCTTGCTTTTGCAAAGCTTCTCTTTGTTGAGCAATTGTATTTTGGTATTGCAATCGTTTTCTAAAGAAATAAATCAAGAACAGTAAAAAAACCGCCGCTGCAATTAAAGCAAATAGTATGAGGTTTTTTTGCTTGTTTTTTTGTTCAATAACCAGTTGCTTTTCAAGTATGGCACGGTCTTTTTTTTCGGCTTCAAATTTTTGCAATGCTTCGGCTAGGTTTCTATCTTTTTCGATAGAAAAAATGGAGTCTTTTATGGTGTTAAAATCATAAAAAAGCATCAAGGCTTCTTGATGTTTATTAGACAGTCGATTTGCTTCTATCAAGTTGAGCATGATATTAAATCGCTCTCTCATAAAACCATTTGAATAAAACAAATTATAGGCTCTATTGAGAAGGTTTAAAGCTTTTTCATTTTCGCCTCTTTTTTGAAACAGCAATCCATAACTCGCTAAAGTTTTTGCATAGTTTAAAACATCATCTATACTGTCTATTTCTTGAAGTAGATTTTCATAAATGGGCTGGGCTTTGTCTACCTCGTTGTTTTGGGTATATGCTGAAGCCAGATTAATTTTTGCCGGTTTTAGATAGATTTCACTACCCGGAGCTTGCAGCAATTCAACTGCTTCTTCAAGTAATTCAATCGCTCTTGTAATCTCATTGTTTTTTGAATGTATGTTGCTTCGATTGACAAGTGCAATACCCATCCTGCGATGATCATTAGCGCGTTTACTGGTTTCATAGGATTTTTCAAAATACACCAGTGACAACGAGTCGTTTATGTTGTTTTCATAAGCTGAAGCAATCCCGTTGTAAGTAGAACTTAATCTTGACAATTCATCGTCTTTAGATTCAAAATAAGCCGCTGCTTTTAAGTAAAACGGAAGTGCTCTGTCCGGGTTTCCATTGACAACATTGGCATTTCCCATATAAA
This sequence comes from uncultured Flavobacteriaceae bacterium, assembly GCA_964469175.1. Classification (GTDB taxonomy): domain Bacteria; phylum Bacteroidota; class Bacteroidia; order Flavobacteriales; family Flavobacteriaceae; genus Planktosalinus. The sequence goes on along the minus strand of CAYXXY010000018.1, from coordinate 16,075 downwards.
AATTGGCTATGGCTATTTGCAATGAGTCACCAAGTTTTATGGCCAATTTGAGATATTCTGCGGTATATTTTTCAGACGTGGGTGGGTTTGAATAATAAGTAGCTCTTCTTAGTTTGTTGTATAAATCCATCCTAACACTGTCAAGAGTCGCTGTTTTTAAAAGTATATTTAAGCTGTCTTCAACTCTATTTACATTTTCTTGAGCAGCACTAGAAAACGCAAAAAAGAAAGCGGTAAAACAAAAAAGAGTTATGTAGATTTTTAAATTCTTCACGCTTAAAAATACTATTTTTTGAATAAAAACTACTTTAAAATTGGTATTTAATCTGCTAATCTAGACAATTAAAAATCTTTTTAAATCAAAGAAATCAATGAGTTATTTATCTCTATGAATTCATAGATGTTTCAGAGATTTAGCTTATGACCAATGTCATAGTTAAAAATGGACTTAGCACTTAACTTTGCAACAGATTTATAATCAACCATGAAGCACTTGATTCAAAAATACAATGTTCCCGGCCCCCGATACACCAGCTATCCCACAGTACCCTACTGGGATACTGATGCTTTTACAAATGCAGACTGGAAAATCAGGTTAAAACAACAATTTGATATACTAAATTCTTCTGAAGGAATAAGCCTCTACATCCACCTCCCCTTTTGTGAAAGCCTGTGTACTTTCTGCGGATGCCACAAACGCATCACCAAAAGACATGAAGTAGAAGAACCCTATATCAACGCCTTGCTGAAGGAATGGCAACTTTATCTTGAGCTTTTGGAAGATCAACCCATAATCAAAGAAATACACTTGGGTGGCGGTACACCCACTTTTTTCTCACCAGAAAATTTAAAAAAACTCATTTTGGGTATCCTCAAGCACGCCACCATTGCAGACAACCACGGCTTTAGCTTTGAAGGCCACCCCAACAACACCACCAAAGAACACTTACAAACCCTCTATGATCTGGGTTTCAGGAGAGTGAGCTTTGGGGTACAGGATTACAATATGGCCGTTCAAATTGCCATTCACCGCATTCAACCTTTCGAAAACGTAAAAAAGGTTACTCAGTGGGCACGTGAAATCGGTTATACATCTGTTGGACACGATATTATTTTTGGCTTGCCCTATCAAACCTTGGAACATGTTAAGTTTACGATAGAAAAAACCAAAGAGCTATTGCCTGACCGCATTGCATTCTATAGCTATGCCCATGTGCCTTGGATAAAAGGAAACGGCCAACGTGGTTTTAGTGAAGAGCATCTTCCCTCACCTGAACTAAAGAGAGAGCAATATGAAACCGGTAAACTTTGGCTTGAAAAGATGGGCTATGCCGAAATAGGGATGGATCATTTTGCCTTACCGGAAGATGAATTGTTTGAAGCTATGCACAACAAGTCATTGCACCGCAATTTTATGGGCTACACCACTTCATCATCAAAAATTATGATTGGACTGGGGGTTTCATCAATTTCAGACAGCTGGACAGCATTTGCGCAAAATGAAAAAAACATTGAAACTTATTATGCCCTGCTTGAGCAAAACCAAATTCCGGTTTACAGAGGCCATTTGCTGACCAATGAAGACCAAACCATAAGAAAACACATCATAAATTTGATGTGCAATCTGGAAACAAGCTGGGAGGATAATGATGTGAAGTTGATCGATTTTAATAGTATTTTACAAAATCTTAGTGAGCTTAAATCAGATGGAATTGTTATTTTTGAAAATAACAAGATTCAGGTTACTGAACTTGGCAAGCCCTTTGTTAGAAATGTATGCATGGCTTTTGATCTGCTTTTGCAGCAAAAACAACCTGAAACCCGTTTATTTTCGATGACTGTTTAACCTATAATACCTTAAAAAAATGAAAAAAATTATTGTTCCAGTAGACTTCTCCGGCCATTCTGAATATGCACTCAGAGTAGCTGCTGATATAGCCAGAAAACATAACGCCGAACTCTATTTGCTGCATATGCTCGACATTTCAGATCAAATGATCAGCATCACAGAAGGCACAAAAAGAAGAGAGCTGATATTCTTTATGGAATTAGCTAAAAAACGCTTTGAGGAGTTTATTGATCGTGACTTTATACAAGGCATTAATACAGTACCCGTCATCAAACATTTTAAAGTGTTTGAAGAAATAGACAACGCCGCTAAAGAAGTGGGTGCAGACCTCATCGTGATGGGCTCCCGAGGTGCCAGTGGTGTGAAAGGCTACTTTGTGGGCTCCAATACAGAAAAAGTTGTGCGCACTTCAGATATACCCGTTTTAGTGGTAAAAACCGAAACCAATAACTTTGAGCCAAAAACAATCGTTTTTGCATCCGATTTTAATACTGAAAACCTCGACGCATTCAAAACCATTAAAAAATTTGCAGATTACTACAAAGCAACGATCAAAATGGTTTATGTAAATACTCCCAATGCCTATTTTAAAAACACCCTTGAAATCAGGGAGCAAATGAGGCAGTTTTTAAACAAAACCAGTATTTCAAACAACTCTGCAGATCTCATTATTTTCAACGATTATTCAGTAACCGAAGGTATCCTGAATGCTGCAGAAATGCTAAATGCAGACATGATTGCCATACCCACCCACGGCAGGAAAGGCATCAATAAACTGCTTGCAGGCAGTGTGGGTGAAGATTTGGCAAACACCTCACACATTCCGGTGTTGACAGTGAAAATTTAAGGAATTTATTCAATACAACCATAAAGCCGGAACCCACTCCGGCTTTTATTATTTCTTTACTATTTTAAACGTTTTACGATTTTCACCACTGGCATTTTCAAGTTTTAAGAAATACAGCCCGTTTTTGATTTCCGAAACCGAAATTTGGGCATCATCAGAAATTTCAGTTGTTAAAACAAGTTTACCTTTGGCGTCAAATAGTTTGGCTATAGTTGATATCCCTCCAATCCCGGACACAAACAGCGTGTCTTTTACCGGATTGGGATAAGCCAAAATATTGCGGAAATTACTGTCATTAACAGCCAATGGTTCATTAAAATAATCACATAAAATTGAAAAAATGGCTTCCTCAAGCAAATAAAAGGCGCTGCTTGTTCCCAATTGATAACCTGTGAGACTTCCATTTGTCAAAAATGAAAAAGCCATATTGCCCGATTCAGAAAAATAAGCATCACTTATCAATCCATAAGCCTCCCCGGGATGACCCAAAAAACTTCCTAAACCACTGTCCAGGCATATTTGGTCATCAGCAGTCAAATTGGCATGATGCAACCCCAATCCCCAGCGGTTGAATAAATCAAAATAATTATCACCGTTTGAACCGTTGTAATCCCATTCTATTGCCATCATTTCATTGAGCGTTTGCTGAGAAATCAAGCCGGGATGTGTATTGCCTTCAGACTGAATAAAGTTCATAATGATTCCCAGTTCATTTGCAGTTGCCCTTAACCCGCCCTGTGGAGAAAAGTAAAGGCCATTGGTTCCCAAAACCAGCGAAGGTAAATTTGCCGGGGGTGAAGGCATCACACCCTGATAATTGTCAAACTGGGGAACCCATCCGCCTCCTTGAAAACGGTATAAAACAGCTACATCATTGATGTCTGCTAAATCTTGTACATTATAACTTCCGGTAATCCCAAGTGGTGCCAACACCTCATTTCGCATAAACACATCAAAGCGCTCATTGCTAATCGCTTCTATGAGTGTGGCAACAATGCCATAATTCAGGTTGCTGTAAGTAAAATAAGTGCCGGGGGGCTCAGATCGAAACATATTGTTTGTATAAAAAGCACCCCCGGGAGTCAGTAAGTTTGCAAGTCCGGGTACAGGATTTTGACTGTAGGTTGCATTTAAAAACCCATTATACCCTGATCCATCCTGAATACTGGAGGTGTGGGTCAATAACATCCTGAAAGTTATATCAACCAGAGGAAACGACGGATTTTGAATTGTAAAACTCAGATAATCATTGATGGGGTCATCAAGTTCAAACAAACCCTGATCATACAATTTGAGCAAACCAAGCGCAGTAATCGATTTAGAAATAGAAGCTATGCGGTACTTGGTGTTTTCATCCATTTCAAGGTTTCTGGTAAAATCCTTTAATCCGAAATGAAAATATTGTTCTTCCCCATTTTTATCCACCCAAATTGACATCCCCATCAACTGGAAATCAGAAAATACCTGTTCAATATTTTCTTCCAAGGTTTGCGAATTCAAAGGGTTAAACAAAAAAACAAAACAAAAAAAATGAATCCATAGTGGGTTCACTGAAGCAGGAAAACAAGAAAGCTGATGCATAGGAAAGTAGATTTTGATATAACTTTAAATATATTAAAAAAAACCTGAACATACAGTACATATTTATGTATTGAGTTGAAAAATAGATTATGCCCCCCGCTAAAGTCTCCCAGCCCTCAGCAAGTAAAGTGTTCAACCACCACAGTAGCTTTCGTAAGCCTTAAGTCATCCCACCATCTCCCAATCACCTTGTCTCCCTATCACCTTGTCTCCCTTCCACCCTATCTCCCCATCACCTCCTCTCCGACCTCTCCACTTATAAATTCAACACTTTTAATTTTGAAGCAAATAAAGTATCTTTGAAAGAGTATCCAAATCATTATTAGTGATTTAAACACTTGAAACTGTTCCATTGTTCCACTTAAGAAACACAACAGATGAGACGAAAATTATTTGATACCATCCTTCAAATCATTCCGATTATGATTGGGGTTTACTTGGGATTTGTAATTTCAAACTGGCAGGACAGCCAAAAAAGAAACACCCAATCAAAAGTCTTGATTGAAAATATCAAAATGGAAATTGAAACCAATAAGAGCACCATTGAAAGAGTCATTGATTACCACAAAATGCTCCGTGACAGTACCCGCTATTATTCCAATGCAGAGACCGTCTCCACAATGCCAACTTTTTTCCAAGGGACAAGAACCCAGCAATTTTCAAGCAGTGCCTACAATACCGGTATTCAAACCGGCATTATAAATGAACTTCCGTTAAACAAAATTCAGCTATTGAACAAAGTCTATAACTTTCAGGAATTTAGTAATGACTATAGTAAAATGTTGATGAATGGCCTCATTACTATGGATTTTTCAGAAGACCAGGCTAGCTTAAAAAGAATAGCAAACTACCTCTCAGTCACCATGACAGACATTGTGATTCAAGAAGAACGTTTACTTGAACTTTATGACGAAACCCTAAAAAATCTGAATTCCCCCAAATGATTCTTTTGATTCAATAAAAACAGATATATTTGAATTATGAAAACCTTTCTTTTATTATTGCTTTCACTGTTAAGTCTCACCTTAATATCCACTGAAGAAGAATCCACCATTGATGCATACTCATCAGAAACCATCATTAACATCAGGCTCAACGATGGTGAAAAATGGTCGGCAGATGAAGCCACAACAAAACACATACACACTATGCAGTCACTTTGTGAAAGCCAACTTTCAGAAAAAACCATAGACGACGAACTGTTGCGAGAGCAACTCAACACAGAGGTTGACCTCCTGAATCGCAACACAAAAATGACCGGTGATGCACGTGCCCAATTGCACAATTACCAAATGGGTATTCGCAGCCGCATCAACACCATTTCACAAGACAGGGAGTCTGTAGTCTGGCTTAAAGACTACCTGAAACGGTATTTTGAGTATTTTGAATAAAACGTTTCGCTATGCAAATAAACAACCTGCAAAATCAAAACTCAATCCTAAACAACTACATTGCCCAACTCAGGGACATCAACATCCAGAAAGATTCGATGCGTTTCCGCAGAAACATTGAACGCATTGGCGAACTACTTGGCTTTGAACTCAGTAAAACCTTAAACTACACTACAAAAGAAATACAAACCCCTTTAGGGATTTCAGCAACCAACTTAACTGAAGAGCAACTGGTCATTTGTTCTGTACTAAGGGCAGGACTGCCTTTGCATCACGGTTTGCAAAACTGTTTTGACAATGCTGAAAACGCATTTATATCAGCATACAGGCACCACACCTCAGCAACCGATTTTGAAATCAAAGTAGAATATTTAGCAGCTCCTTCACTGGAAGGAAAAACCCTAATTCTTGCCGACCCTATGCTGGCCACCGGCCGAACATTTTTAAATGTTCTTGAAGCCATAAAACATCTGGGGACACCTCAAATGGTACATCTCGTTTCGGTAATAGGTTCACAAGCGGGTGTTGATTTCCTGAATCGGGAATTGCCTGACAATTACACCCTTTGGATTGCAGCAGTGGATCCGGATCTCAATGATCAAGGTTACATCATTCCCGGTTTGGGCGATGCCGGTGATTTGTGTTTTGGAATTAAAATGCAGGGTTAGCTGTGAGAGGTGAATTCTTTGCTAAATGGTATTTTTAACCATTCAATTTATCATAACCCATACAAACTAAAATAAAACTTTTTTGATATATTTATAAATGGTTTTACCAAACACAGGCAAACATTTGTAACAAAAAAATAAAACCCTGACCGACCTATCCATGTCGGTTCATATTATATCCAATGGCCAACACATATACACAATTATACGTCCAAATCGTTTTTGCCGTACAGGGAAGAATCTCCTTAATTCGTCCAAATTGGGAAGATGAATTGTATAAATACATCACCGGTATTGTGCAAAACCGAAAACACAAAATGCTTGCAATTAATGGAATGCCTGACCATATACATATTTTCTTGGGTATAAATCCAAACGAATCCATTTCAGAATTGGTTAGGGAAATTAAAAAAGCTAGTAATAGCTATATCAATGAAAGAAAATTAAGCAATTCTCCCTTTCAATGGCAATCCGGTTATGGGGCATTTTCATACAACCGTGCAGATATTGATACTGTGGTTAAATATGTGATGAATCAAAAAATACACCATTCAAAAAAAAGTTTCAAAGATGAATATATAGAGCTTTTAAAAGATTTTGAAATTGAATTTAAAGAACAATACCTGTTTGAATGGTGAATTTTTGTTTTTTAATTTGAACCGCTTTTGCGGTTTGGTAATTCTTGGATGTATATGTCGTGATTAAATGTGTGACCCCTAACGTGGTCAAAATTTTGATTTTTTTCCGTTTACAATGATCTACAAATGTGTGACCCCTCTGGGGTCAAAATATTGAACTTTCCTTTTACAATATTCTACAAATGTGTGACCCCTCTGGGGTCAAAATATTGATTTTTTTCCTTT
>CAYXXY010000018.1:0-8776 GCA_964469175.1 uncultured Flavobacteriaceae bacterium | reverse complement strand
ATCTACAAATGTGTGACCCCTAACGGGGTCAAAATGTTTAATTATACCTTTTATAAATCAGATAAAAAAGATGACCCCGGAGGGGTCACACATTTGTAGCAAAAAATGAAAATTTGAAAACCTGACCCCGGAGGGGTCATACATTAAACCCGGATTGTTAAATTGAAAATATAATCCTCGGCAACGATAAAAAAATGTCATCGTGTGTAATCCATAATGCGGTCAAAATTTTGATTTTTTTCCGTTTACAATATTCTACAAATGTGTGACCCCTCTGGGGTCAAAATATTGAACTTTCCTTTTACAATGATCTACAAATGTGTGACCCCTAACGGGGTCAAAATGTTTAATTATACCTTTTATAAATCAGATAAAAAAGATGACCCCGGAGGGGTCACACATTTGTAGCAAAAAATGAAAATTTGAAAACCTGACCCCGGAGGGGTCATACATTAAACCCGGATTGTTAAATTGAAAATATAATCCTCGGCAACGATAAAAAAATGACATCGTTTGCGATCCATATTGGGGTCAAAATATTTTAATCATACCTCTAATTCAGATAAAAAAATGACCCCGGAGGGGTCACACATTTGTAACAAAAAATGAAAATGAAAAAACCTGACCCCGGAGGGGTCACATATTAAACCTATACGGTTAAATCAAACAATTCTAAACCTCTGCACCGCTAAAAAACGCCTCCAACTCCTTCATGGTTTCAGAAGATGTAATTAAATCTTTTACCACCAACCCCTTTTCCAGCGCCACAATGCGGTTGGACACCTCAACAGTATGTTGCAAATCGTGACTGGAAACCAGTATAGTAACTTCAGGCTTTTCGGCCAGTTCTTTGATTATGCGTTTCAAACGTATCTGTGTGGTAGGATCCAGATTGGCAAAAGGTTCATCGAGTATAATCACTTCCGGGTTACCGATTAATGCACCCACGATGCCCACTTTTTTAGAATTTCCCTTGGAGAGGTCACGAAGGTATTTGCGCTTGTTGAGGATTTCATCATTGAAGAAATCACTAAATCCGATCAGAAAATCATCCACATCTGCTTTGTTCCAACCGCGAAGTTCACCGATAAAGTAAAAGTACTCCTCAGGGGTTAAATAGCCAATCAAAAAAGACTCGTCAATAAACGCAGAAGTAAATGGTTTCCATGCTTCACTACTGCTTATCTCCACGGCATTGCTCGTTATATGTCCTGTTGAAGGCTGAATCAAATCCAACAATAAACTAAAAAAGGTAGTCTTTCCTGCACCATTATTCCCCACGAGCCCAAAACTCTGCCCTTTGGGAATCTCCAGCTGCGGAATATTCAATACCGTTGTTGTTCCGTAGGTCTTCGTTAAATTTTCTACTTGTATCATGATTATTTCATTTTTTTTATTTTGTTTCCAGCCTTCCGCCTTGTGCTTCAAAGCTTCCATCGGCCGCCAAAGGCTCGCCGACGGCACGGCAGGCGACGAAGCGGCGGGCACGGCGCACGGTTCGTCCCGATAGCTATCGGGACTCGTGTCAAATTTCAAATTTATGATTGTTAAGACTTCCCTTCCGACAAACTCAACACATCACTGCACCCAACCTCCGAAAAATCTCTTCTCTCTTTTCTATATTCTCTTTTCTCTTACGTCCCGTCTCATCTCCCCTCCACCTTGTCTCCCAATCTCCCTGTCTCCCTGCCACCGCTCTTTCTGACCACTGAACACTGAACACTGAACACTGACCACTAACCACAAACCCCTCACCTCTGCCTATAGGCCGCCAGTGTTTTATATTTCTCGGTTTTATATATATGTTCTATGATTGAAAACACTTTTTCCTTAAACGCAAAGCCCAATACCCCGGCAAGAGCAACAATCAAATAACCCATTGCGGGACTGTGGGCATAATGACCAATAGCATACAGCACCATAGGGAGCAAAAGCTTTGGTAATGCCAGTAAAATACTTTTAATGTTAAAGGCTTGCTTGTCGCCAAATACATTTTTGTTTTGTGTCAAATCAATAGGTGTTTTCACATAAGCACCTGCCCAAAGCACTACGTGTGCATTTACTCCAATGTTATAAACAGCTCCCACGATTAAAGCCAAATAGACTTCCCAACCAAAATAAAGATAAAAAGACCCTAGTAGAGTCGAGCCGGCTGTAGCCACAACCATGAGCCACCATTTTGAATTGAGGTAATCCCTGTAACGTATGTTTTGGCTCATCATTAGTGGGTAGTAGGCACTGTCCCAACTGGGCACAAACTGCCCGAATGTAAACAGGAAACCGCCGGTGACAAACAAGCCGGCAAATATGCGCCACACCGGGCCTTCATAGGCTTCTACCGCTCCGGTGAAGAAAAACAACCCATAAAAAATAAATAGCGCACTGATGAGCAAGGTGGTCTTTGAACGCTTGTTGCGACGCAGGAGTTTGATATCGTTTTTCAAAAAGGTGCCCATCAACCCAAAACGGTCCAGCCAGGTGAGTTGTTCGGTTTTTGCATCTTTTTGTTTGATGGACAACCCGGAATCCAGATAGAGCCTTTTGTAAAAAAATTGATAGGTTTGCCTCATTGTGATGAGGAGCAATACGATTGGAATAACTACCAGATAAGCCTGGTTGTACAACTCTTCAAACAAAGGACCTGTATAGACCGTGGGGTCAAAAACCTGAAAATAATGCAAACTTGCCACGGTAATCAGCAAACCGCCGATTACAAATAACAATTTGTCCTGGTTGTTGATGAGTATGTTTAGAAAGTTATTGAAAAACAATAAAGCAAGAATACTGAAAAGCCACGCTATGACACCCAAGGGGTCAAATCCCTGATAGATCAACACCCCGGAAAAAGGCAACAAGAAAAAAAGATGCACCCAATTGAAGAAGGAGGACACTGTTTTTCCAAGGGTGTACTTGACTATGGTGCTTTTGGGAATGTTCATCGTGAGCAGTTGCCTGATGTTCATTACCGGCATTTTTTGCATAAAGAACCTGACCACCAAGTCAATCACCAGGTAATAAATCATAAATTGGTTTACCGTTGGGAAGGGTTCCAACTCAAATTTCTCCAGTATAAAATAACTGCCAATTCCAAGCATTAAAAATACGGCGATAAAATAAAGCGCCCCAAGCACCATAAACACTTTTAAAACCATATTGGCTTTAAAGGAAGCCGACCGCGTAAAGGATTTCCACTCCAGGGAAAAGAATTTCTTAAACATAGGGTTTGTTTAGTTTATCTCCTTAGTTTGTTGTAAAAAAGGAAGAAATGTTACACCGATGGGTAAAAAACTAAATGTTCTCTTTCAAAACAGTTTCTTTCAGCTTTTGCAAATAGCTGTCGAAAGTAAACCATTTTGCCAGGGCAGTTGCTTTGGTGGAGATGTGTTTTAAATCTTCTGAAGTTGAATTGACGGCTTCGAGCAGTAGTTGTTCATAGGAAACTTCAGTGAAAGGTTTCCATATAAACCCATTGCTCTCATTGATATAGTGATTTATGCTGCCCACATTGGAAACCACAGGTATGGCGCCATAGCAAGCGGCCTCTGCAATGACTTTTGGGAAACCTTCAGAAGCTGTTGAGGGTAGCAGTAAAAAATGGGTTTCTTTTATAATCAGGTGTACTTGTGTTTTATCCAAAAACCCATGAAAGAAAACTTTATCTTTTAAAAAACTTGCTTCGTTTTTATAGGACTCCATTTTCTTGCCATCACCAATAAAATGGACGCTTTTAATAAAATTTTGAGGTACTTTTTTTAAAGCTTCGATAATTCGTGTAACACCCTTGGGGTCTTCCAACCTTCCAACAAAGGCAAACACAAAGGGTGCCTCAAACTGTTTTAATTCTGAAACTTTTTTTCCTTGCAAAATATCATCCCGGGTTAAGCTGGGGTTTTCAAAAGAATGGCAATGTTTTGGTTGGTCCGGCCAGAAACCATTGATAGTGACCGCACAACCGGCAAAGTTTTTCTTAAGCCACCAGCGCTGAAAGGCATAAGACAAAGGCGGATTTTTTTGATTCCAGTCACCGGCATATTTCACCCAAAAAACAAACTTTCGTTTCACAAAAAAAGTAAAGTATGGGATTAAAAAGACACCCATAGCTGTGGGAACCCTAAGTTGTACTTCTGTTGCTCCCTTAATGTTTTTGTTTACCTGACTAATGATTTTTGGAAGCTTAGTAAAAACCAACAATTTATCGAGGAAATTTGTTCCACCGTAAGGCGGTATAGCTACAAATCGAATATTTTCATTAGTATAAGCTGAAGAACCGGAAGGAGCTTGACCGGAATGCAAACAGGCAATGTGTACCACTTCTTCCCAATAATCTGACAAAAAATTTACTTCATTAACCGTGGGCCCCCACCCCATTACCCGGCCATTGGGGTCCTGATAATGTTCTGTGTGTGATATGATAAGAAGTTTTTTACGTTGCATCCTTTAACTTTCAATAACTTCAATATACTTTTTTATAGCGATATTCCAATCAAAAAGAGCCGCCCATTCTTCAGCATTGCTTGCGTATTTGTCTTGATAGGCCAGAAGCTCCTTTATGGCATCCACAATTTCCTTGGGTTGGTGCGGATCTACGAGTTTGCCTGAATAACCATCATTTATTGCATCTGCAATTCCTGAATTTAAAGTACCTATGGCCGGTAAACCAAATGCATTGGCTTCCAGTATCGCTATTCCAAAACCTTCAAAGTCATTGCCCGCTTTTTCGCTTAGCATAATAAAAAGTGTACTCTTTTGAAGCAAATCATTTTTTCTGTTTTCTGAAACAGCTCCGTGAAACGTGATATTTTCAATAACATGTAACTGCATTGCAAGTTGTGTGAATTCAGCTTGCATGGTGGGGATTCCCACGCAATGGTAGTGAACGTTTGGGAAAGCCTCTTTAAGCAAAGGTAGCGCTTTGATCACGTTTTGCTGTCCTTTTCTGGTGTTGACCTGGCCAACGGTAATCAGGTTGAGACCTTCCGGTTTAGGGGGCAGCTGTGTTGCTTTTTTAAATTCTATGCCATTGTTGATGACTTCAACAGTTAGTTTGGGGTGTATTTTTAAAGCTTCATTTTTGGTAAACCGTGAAACAGCAATGAGTTTGTCAAAGCGCTTTAAACTCCATTTTGTCATAAGTTGACTTAATTTCCCCCCGGCTTTCAACTCAGTGCCATGAAGTACTGCCAGGTATCTTTTCTTGGGAAAAAACAGGTTTAAAAAGGCCCCGCTCCAAAGTGAAAATTTACCCGATGCAATAACAATATGCCGGTTTTTGATAACGCTGAATGCTTTAATAATCCGTTGAAAATAGGTAAATGCACTTCTTTTAATCCTGATGGTTTTAAACCCTTGTAGGGCATCAAAATGTGTGTCGTCCACAGTGTGGCGGTTATTGGTCAATACAGTCATTTGGTAGCCGGATGCCTGCAAATACTTGGACAAAAAATAAGCGTGATTGCCAATGCCCCCGGGTAACGGCGGAAATTCTGAAGTGAGTAAAAGGATGTTTTTAGGTGTGGTTTTCAATGATACACTACTTTTTCTGCATAAGCATGGTCACATGCATGCACTTATGAATATCTTGCTCGCTGCTGATGTTCCAATCCTGATCAATCCATTTTTGAATGACCCTGTTTTTAAATTTCCTGTTAAGCGGCAACAGGGAAAGTGGAATCCCATATTTGCTTTTCCCTAACACCCCTTTTACATCCAGCACTTTAAAATGTGTATAGAAGCTGTTGACTGTCTTTTCATCAAAAGGCCATTCCCAATCCTTGTCACTTTGAAAAGGCCTGTATATAAACCGCAATACCTTTACGGGAAAACTGGTGTTAAGCGGGTCATAAGCGATTACTTTTCCCCCGTCTGCCAGTTTGGAGTTAAGACGGTCAATCAACACTTCAAGATTCTCAAAATGATGCAGGACCCCATAAGCATAAATGACATCAAAATCGGTTTCAGAGAATGCATCCGAAAGGAAATCCACAGCAACAGCCCTGGCATTAGTACAGCCGGCTTTTTCCAGTTTCTTTTTCAAAACGGCGATTCCTGTTTCGCTCAAATCAATGCCTGTATAGGATTTAGCGTTTTCGGCCTGATAAACTGACAGGGCATTGCCACTCAGGCAACCCAGGTCAAGCACCTTTTTATCACTCAAATCCCCCAACCAGATTTTGTGCTGTGCATAGACCCGTTCAGAAATATTGAAGTTTCTCCGGTAACTGGCCAGCAAACCGTTTCTCACAAAAGACCACACTCTTGAAGGCAGGTTCTTCTTTCGTTTAGAACCTGTGGCATTATAAAACTCCTTCTGCCTTTTGTTGGTGGCAAGCATGTCGTCACGACCGTTGGTATTGCTCATAACTTGTTGCTGTTTTTAAATTGTTTGATGATTCCCCAAAGCATTTACTTCAAAATCTGAATCATTCCCAAAGGTACTAAAACAGGAAATCATCTTTTTAACTTTTATTGACACAAAATATATTTACAGGAATGCTTTCAAACTCTTTCAAATCCATATCCAACAAGGTGTAGTTGAATGATTTTAAAAAATCAACAACGTCTGTTTGGTCATTGTATTCAACCACCATTGCCGGATGGTATTTTTTTATGGTTTCTTCGAGTCCTTTTAGCACTTCCAGTTCATAGCCATCCACATCTATTTTTATAAAATCGGGGATGATGGCATTTTCATTTAAAAAGCTGTCGAGCTTTATTTGACCAATAGTAACCTTCTTTGAATCTTGTTCGGGATTCATGTTCAAAACATTGGTGGTTTGCCAATATTGATTGATTTTTATTTCTTTCGTTTCGTCGCCAACTGCATTATTGTAAGCCTGTATATTCTTAAAATTATTGTGTTCTATACTTTATAAAAAAGGTGCTGTAAATTTGGGGATGCGGTTCAAAAGCATAGATGATGGATTCACTGGGCAAATGAGTTTGCAGGGCCAAACTTATAAACCCATAATTACTCCCAATATCCAAAATCACCGGATTGGGTTTATCCATTTGATTGATTAATTGAATTGAATTTCTCAATAGTTTATTTTCCATCCCTCTCTTTTTTGCTTTAACCGCAATCCTTATCGGGGCAAAAAAACTAAACTTTTTACCGTTCCATATAACCTCTTCTTTTATGATCAATTCTTTGTTATTGGGCCTTAAAAACTTGTTTCTTGTGTTTTTTAAAATGGTGCTTTTGCCCAATGAGTTTATGATACTATTTGGCAAATACTTATAAAGCATTTTGATTATTGCATTCATTGATTCTTACATTTTCTCAATCAAACTTCCTTGTTTTAATTTCACGCCCGATTGTCTCCACGACAAGACAACTTGCAAAACAACCAAAGGTAGTAAAACAGGAAATAAAAGTATGGAAAGCAATTTTAGCGGTTTATTGTTCTTAAACCGGTATGGGATCAACGATGGCAACAGTGAGGGTATTAGCCACAACAGGCTTCTTTTAGTGCCAAAATAACTTCTTGATAAATACAACACACTGGGCACCGGTCTGGGGGCTATGAGTTTTTTGGGTCGCCAGGCATCCCAGCTTCCGCCGTTGTGCCTCAGGCCTCCTGCCGGGGCTTTTACATCCAGGCAATAAGCCAAAGGATTTGACACCAATTTGAATCCTAAGCTATAGGCCCTCAATCCAAACTCCCCATCCCCCATGCGCTGTTTTTCAAACTGACGGTCATACAACCCGGTTTTATGGAAAAGTTCTTTTCTTACCAAAGCGTTTCCGGTTGCAAATTGCTCGGCATATTTAAAATAACTTCGTTCCCTTGGTATCTTGCTTCCTTCCGGGAAAAAGACCCCGCAAGATGCATCTGCCTTAAAAAAGTCAATTGCTTTTAAGTGGTTTTCAATAAAATGTTTATCAATGCGAATGTCGTCTTCAGACATTAAAATAAAAGTTCCCCTACTTTTTTTAATTGCTTCGTTGCGTGCTTTCCACAGGGCTTTTTCTTCCTGATACCAAAAGGTCAAATCCAGGTTCCAACCTTTGTAAAAGTCTTCCCTGAAATCATCAGTCTGATCGACTACTATCACTTCAAAGTGGGTATAGGTCTGGTTTTCGAAATCCCTTAAAACATCCCTGAGGTAATCATAACGGTTAAGCGTGGGGATAATGACAGAGACCATCGGGTTTTGTTTGATCAAATCGCTTTCAAATGTTTCATAACCTGTATGACTTAAAGGCCTTTCGGCGAAAGTTTCCCTTTTAACCCGGCGTGTTTTCAAGAACGCTCTAATTTCCTTAATGGGGTTTTTCAAAGTAATCAACCGAAGTTTCATCACATAAAACACCCAAAACGGACTAAAATTTTTTCTGAGAAACCGGTATTCATCGATAACCGGAAGTTTTACCGGCTGCCAAATATCCAAACCCGGGGCCTGTGTTTTTGAAATATACCCCTGTTGAAACGCCCGCCAGGCCAAATCCCGTTTTTGGGCTTCCTCAGAGGAATAATTCAAATCTTTTTCCAATGAATAACCGGATGCCTTCAATTGCTCCTCTGTGGGAAAATAACCAAAATCTTTTTGAGGCTTCAGGTTGTAATACCAGGTGGGCTTGATGTATTTTAGAAAATTGAATATCATTAATGGTTCAAGGTTTCAGGTTTAAGGTTCAAGGTTTAAGGTTTCAGGTTTAAGGTTCAAGGTTTAAGGTTCAAGGTTTAAGGTTTATGGTTCAAGGTTTAAGGTTTAAGGTTTAAGGTTTAAGGTTTAAGGTTCAAGGTTTAAGGTTTAAGGTTTAAGGTTTAAGGTT
>CAYXXY010000017.1:0-60769 GCA_964469175.1 uncultured Flavobacteriaceae bacterium | reverse complement strand
TGATTATCAGTAATATGGACAACTTTTTTCTTTTAAATTATAATGCACAACGGGTTAAAACCTTTTTTAGACAATACACTCAAACTGTTAAAAACACAGATTTCCGAAGCCAATGCAACTATCATCACAGAAATCCCTGAGGATGTTGAAATTAATTTTAGTGTGAGTTATTTGGAAAGTATATTGCAAAACCTTATTCTAAATTCGGTTAAATACAAACACCCGGATCGTAATCCTGAAATTAAAATAGATTGTTGTTATAAAGAAAATTATTTAACTTTGAATATTACCGATAACGGAATAGGAATAAATTTAGAAAAATACAAGGACAAACTTTTTGGAATGTACAAAACATTCCACGCAAACAAAGACTCCAAGGGTCTTGGTTTGTTCATGAGTAAAAACCAAATAGAGTCTCTTGGCGGTAAAATTATCGTTGAAAGTAAAATTGATGAAGGAACAACTTTCAAACTGTATTTTAAGTAAATTCATTTTTTTTATAAATTAGGTTACCCTATAGACTTGATTGATGCCATAAGTCAAACTAATTTTATTAAAAAATGAGGGTAAAAAAACTTTGTATTATTGACGATGATGACTTGTACAAGTTATTGCTTAAGAAGTCTATCAAAAATCTGGGGAATAATGTAGATATACTTACATATTCCAATGGCGAGGAGGCCCTACTCGGTTTGTCAGCTTTTAAAGATTCACCAGATTTACTTCCAGACTTGATTTTGCTAGACATTAATATGCCGATAATGGACGGCTGGGAGTTTATGGAAAAATTTGTTGATGTTAAAAAGCACCTTAAGAAGTCAATTACAATTTTCATCGCCAGTTCATCCATAGCCAAACAAGACCTTGAAAAGTCTAAAAGCTTTAATGAAATTTCCGGTTATATTGTCAAACCCATCTTAAAAGACACTGTAGCAAATCTTCTAATCTCAAAAAAAGCTTTGTAACATTTTTAAATTTTTGGATACCTATTGGTATCATCAATCAAAAATCAAAATGTTATGCACGAGTTTAATCAAAACAATCCACATTATGCGATGAGAACAGACAATCAGCTGTTACTCATCACTCACCTCTCTCAATTATTAACATATATCACCGGTTTTGGAGGCTTACTCGTGCCATTAATTATTTGGGCAGTAAACCGCGATAAGGTGGCCGGCTTAAATGAACACGGTAAGGAAGTCATCAATTTTCAGTTGACTATGATTTTATTGGCCATCATCTGCATTCCGTTGATTTTTGTGGTTGGTTTAGGAATCATTGGCTTAATTATCATCGGTATTTTGTCTTTTGTCATGCCCATTGTAAATGGCATCAATGCCTCTAACGGCATATTTAAACGATATCCGTTGACCATTCGTTTTATATCATAAAAAAAACCACAGAGAAACTCTGCGGTTTTAAGAATTGTGAGATTAAAAATACTAACAGTTTGGTTAAGACATTTTCAGTTAGTAATACTTTCAAAAGGTTAAAACCCTAATTATTCAACATAACCGGCATGACCAGCATGATGATTTGTTCACCTTCGTCAAGGCCATCAACAGGGGTTAAAATACCTGCGCGGTTGGGCAATGACATTTCCAAAGATACTTCATCGCTGGTTAAGTTGGATAACATTTCGGTTAAAAAACGCGAGTTAAACCCAATTTGCATATCATCTCCTGTGTAAGTACAGGTCAAACGCTCCTCAGCCTTGTTTGAATAGTCCAGGTCTTCTGCAGAAATATTCAGCTCTGCACCGGCAATTTTTAATCGTATTTGGTGGGTTGATTTATTGGAAAAAATAGACACCCGTTTTACTGAACTCAAAAACTGTATTCTGTCAATAGTGAGTTGATTGGGATTCTCTTTTGGGATTACAGCTTCATAATTGGGGTATTTGCCCTCGATGAGCCTGCACACCAACTCGATATTGTCATAAATAAACTTGGCGTTTGACTCGTTGTATTCCACCAAAACATCTTCTTCACTACCAGCAAAAATAGATTTCATCAGGGTAAGTGGTTTTTTGGGCATGATAAATTCTGCTGTGTCAGAAGCTTTTAAATCTGCTCGGGTATATTTTACTAGCTTGTGGGCATCGGTAGCTACAAAAGTGAGGCTTTCGGTAGAGAATTGAAAAAACACACCACTCATCACCGGGCGTAAATCGTCATTACCGCTGGCAAAAAGCGTGTTGCTTATGGCCGTGGCAAGTATGTCTGCCTGTATGACTGTGTTTTTTGGATTACTAATGTCTATAGCTTTCGGGAATTCTTCTCCCTTTTCATAAGCCAAAGCATATTTACCGTGACTGGAGCTAATCTCAAGACTGTTGTTTTCTTCTACAACAAAAGTCAGGGGCTGCTCAGGAAACGATTTTAAAATGTCCAGAAGTAACCTCGCCGGCACTGCAATGCTTCCGGTGCTGTCACATTCTACTTCCAGTTTTCCGGTAATGGTTGTCTGTAAATCCGATGCTGTAACGTGCAGCGAATTGTTATCAAACTCAAACAGGAAATTATCAAGTATGGGCAATGCATTGTTGGTGTTTATGATTCCGCCTAAAACCTGAAGTTGTTTTAGCAGGTAGGAACTTGATACAATAAATTTCATTCTCTTATGTGTGTTATTTTACGATGAATAGAATTCTGCTAACTACAAATATATTGCAATATGCCTGAAACGTGAAACATTTTTATTAACAAATATCAGGTATATTTTTTCTTGCGGTAAAACGAAAACAGCAAACCAAAAATTAACAGCAACACCAGTGGAAACACTAAATTCAGGGTTTGCCAATAGGTTCTTTCCTGTATCACTTTTTGCTGATCCAGAAATGGAATGACAATTTCTTTGCTTCTGATGTTTATAAGTCCGGTTTCGTCCAGCAGGTAGTTGACAGTATTGAGCAGAAAGTCCTTATTGCCATAGCGGGTATTGGTCCATTTATCAAAACCCAGCTCAAGCGGCCTGTTGCCCTGCATCTGGTTTTTAATCACGTTGCCGTCGCTAATAACCACCATTTTGGTTTCCACGCCCTCATCTATGTGATTGTTGATGGGGAATGGCTTTACCCTGTTTCTGTACACCGAAGTGAAATTGCCTTCGAGCAACACCGCCAGAGGTACTTCCCCGGCTGAAAACTGCTGCATATCCGGCCCGTTGTTATACACCTCCAGGTTAAAAATAATTTCCTGATCAAGGCTGATTCTTGTAGGCATACCAACAACCCTTGTAATGGGTGAGGTGCTGAGTAAAATTGTTTTTTTGATGTCGTTTTCCAAAGTATCAATGGCACTGGCAAAATCAAACTTCACGGCTTCAATATTGTTGACTATTGGGTGTGGACTGGCACTGCTGGTCAATGGACTGTAAAACCAAGGATACCTATCAAATTGACTATCGGCTTCTGTGCCTGTTGCCAGCACAATTGGGGCAGAGTAGAGGTCATTCACCAGCACGGGGTTGATCCTTACGCCATAGCGAAAGAAAAAATCGGTGAGATTCAAACTGTTCCCAAAAGCAAACGTATAGCCCAGATTGAACAAACTGTCCATTTCAACATTGACCTTGTCCACAAGCCAAAGGCTTTTACCACCGTTCATAGTGTACTGATCAAGCACATATTTTTCTTCATCGGTAAAGGCCTCCCGGGGCTGAGCAGAAATCAAGAGGTCGTAATTTTTGATTTCTTCAAGAGTTCTCTGTGGGCTAACAGCTACAGAATCAAGCGTGAATTTTGCCGTAAAATAATAATCCCTAAGGGTGGAAATAAAATCGGCTATATAACGGTCGGGCAATTGACCATTGCCACTTAAAACAGCAATTTTTTTGGATTTGGGCGTGATGATTTTATTAAATCCATCGGCAAATGCATATTCCAGATTTTGGATGGAGTTGGTGATGCGTTCTTCCTGAGAGGCACCCAATTGGTTTTTCAGTAAGTTGACCTTCACAAGTCTGCCTTCGTGCATGATGATGGCCCAGGGATAAATCAATTCCTGAGTCATCCTTCCACCATCCTGAACACTCACTTGCGCCGGGAGAATCCCCAACTGCGCCAATTGTGCCCTTACTTCATCAGGGTCATCGGTATCTTTGGTGGGGTCGATAAATTCAAACTTTACATTGGAGTTTTTAGATGCAAACTCCTCTAAAATTTGCCGGGTTTCACTTTGCAAACGCCTGAACTCAGCAGGAAAACTGCCCTCAAGCAATACTTCAACAAAAACTACAGATTCTGCAGCATCCAGGGTTTGTATGGCCGCTTCAGAAAGCGTGTAACGTTTGTCGTGGGTAAGGTCAAACCGTTGATAGATGTGACCGCTGAGATAGTTCAGACCAAACACTACAAAAAGTAGGATCGTGATTTGTTTGTAGATGTTGTTTTGCTTAGCCATTGTCTTTCTGAAGTTTGAACGTGGTTAAACCTAAAAAGAAAACAGCAATGCTCACAAAGTAAACAATGTCGCGGGTGTCCAGAACCCCGCGCGATACACTTTGAAAATGGGCCTGCATACCCAGTTTGGAAACAAAATAATCATAAGTACCAAACAGGTTATAACTCGCCAAGCCCTCAAAACCATAGTACATAAAAAAGCACAAAAACACGGCTATGATAAAAGCCACTATCTGGTTTTCAGAGAGTGAAGAGGCAAAAACACCAATGGAAGTGTAAGCAATTATCAGAAAAAACAAACCGATGTATGAACCGATGGTACTACCCGTATCCCAGTTGCCGGGCGGGTTTCCCAATTCAGAAATGGTAAGCACATACAAAAATGTGGGAATTAAAGCCAGTAAAATCAAAATCACGGCACCCATGTATTTTCCAATCACGATTTGTTTGATTGAAATGGGTTTGGTGAGCAGCAATTCCAGGGTGCCCATTCGTTTTTCATCACTAAAACTGCGCATGGTTACTGCCGGAATCAAAAAGATCATCACCCAGGGCGCTAGTTGAAAAAAGGAAGAAAGCTCTGCAAAACCGGCATTGAGGATGTTAAACGGGCCGTCAAAAAGCCAGAGAAACAAGCCGTTAATCAATAGAAAAACAGCAATCACCAGATACCCGATCAGCGATCCGAAAAAAGAATTGATTTCCCTGAAAATAAGTGCCATCATAAACTGTTACTTAAACTAAAGTGGAATAGCAATATTGTACAAAGCCATAAAAAATTGGGCTTGCGCAAAAATAGCAATAAGTTTGTATAAATGACCTAAACCTGTTTGAATTCCTAATGTCTTTAAACCTAAAGTTTAGAATTCAATCAATAATATTTAAATTTCATTTTATACGGATATTTTTGTTATATTTGTACGTATAAGCTATAATGTAATGGATACAAAATTAACACTAAAACTCAAACAGGAAATCATTGAGAAAGCAAAAAAATATGCTTCAGATAAAAAGATGAGCTTGTCCCGTCTTGTGGAATTTTACTTGCAGTCTTTAACACAAGAGAATGACAACGACAAGTTTGAAATTTCACCTTTTGTCAAAAGTATTGCGACCGGAACAAGCATTCCTTTAGATTTGGATTACAAAAAGGAATATTCTGAACACCTAGCAGATAAACATCAATGAAAACCAGACTTTTTATTGATACCAATGTCATGTTGGATTTTCTTGGGGAAAGACATCCATTTTATGAATCCATGGCCAAACTGGCTACATTGGCTGATAAAGGAAAGTTGAAACTGGTGGTTTCCCCGATATCATTTGCTACCGTAAATTATTTTCTTACAAAATTTGAAAACCATAAAATAGCCAAAGAGAAACTCAGAAAGTTTAAAATACTCTGCGAAATAACCAAGCTGGATGAACATATCATAGAAAAAGGCCTGAATGTTGACTTCAAGGATTTTGAAGATTCCCTCCAATATTTTAGTGCTATTGAATCAAATTGTAATATTATAATTTCCCGAAATGGAAAAGATTTTAAAAACTCATACATCCCTGTAATGACAGCAGAAGAATATTTAAACAGCATTCGGAAAAAATAGCAAGATGGATTGTTTCAGTCCAATGGATTTCGTCGGCTTCGTTAGGTTTTTTATAACCCCAACTTCAAACAAAAACATATATTTGCAGTACACATACAACTATGGAGTACATCAAAACCCAATTTCTCGACCTGATTGTTTGCCGGCCCAAGCTGTTGGGCGACAGCAGGGGGTATTTCTATGAAACCTTTAACGAGCGGCATTTCAAGTCCAATACCGGCATAAGTGTGCATTTTGTGCAAGACAACCAGTCGATGTCACAGTATGGCGTGGTGCGTGGTTTGCATATGCAGGGCGGGGAGTATGCCCAGGCCAAGCTTGTGCGCTGCATCAAAGGCCAGGTGCTGGATGTGGTGGTGGATATGCGAAAAGAAGAACCCACCTTTGGTAAAGCGTTTTCATTAGTGTTGTCTGAAGAAAACCATACCCAACTCTTCATCCCCCGCGGATTTGCACACGGGTTCTCAGTCTTGAGCGAGACGGCTGTGTTTGTGTATAAATGTGACAATTTTTACAACCGCGATTTTGAAATCGGGTTGGCTTATAACGACCCCAAACTCGCCATCGACTGGCAATTGCCCGCAGCAGATTTAATCGTTTCAGAAAAAGACCAAAACAATCCCGCTTTTGCGGAAGCGGTCGTGCAACTTTATGCATTGTAGTTATGGGACATAAACCCTTCATCATCGTTACCGGAGCAGAAGGTCAGCTGGCACAAGCGCTTAAAAATCAGAAGTTTGATGCTGAAGTGCTTTTTTTAAATAAAAACGAATTTGACCTGACCGATTTTGATCAAATGAATGGGGTTTTTAATAAACACCAGCCCTCACTTATCATAAATACAGCCGCATATACCAAAGTGGACGATGCTGAAACAAATCAGGATACCGCATCGACAGTAAACACTACCGGTGTGGGTTATCTTGCTGAACTATGTATTAAACATCAATCCAAACTTATCCATATCTCTACCGATTATGTGTTTGACGGAAAAAAACAAAGCCCTTATAATGAAGAAGATACTGTCAATCCGGTAACCGTTTACGGAAAAACCAAACTAATGGGTGAAAAATTGATCCTTACTTCAGGTTTAACCGCTTTTGCCATCATCAGAACTTCCTGGCTTTATAGTCAATACGGTCACAATTTTTATAAAACCATGCTGCGGCTTTCCGAAACCAAAAACGAACTTCAGGTGGTTGACGACCAGACCGGTTGTCCAACCAATGCCAATGATTTGGCTGAAGCCCTTGTGAAGATAATCCCACAACTCAATCGTGAAAACTCGGGGATTTACCATTTTTCCAATGCGGGTGCCACTACCTGGTTTGGTTTCGCGCAAGCGATTTTTAAAAAACACAAAATCGATATCAAGCTAAACCCAGTTACATCTGAACAATTTCCCACAGCAGCAAAAAGACCGCGTTACAGCGTGCTGGACCACAGCAAAATCAAAGTGGCTTTTGGTTTGCAAATTGAAAATTGGGAAACCACCCTGAACAAATTATAGATTTATTCGTGCAGTACCAAAAATGGAATCTCTTTTTGGTAGCGTGTGTCTGAAGTATTTGAACTAAAAAAAATCTGCTGAAAAAAGTGGATGTTTTTGGCCACCATGGCAATCAACCTGATGTCGTGTTTTTCAACACATTCCTGTATGGCTTTATCCAGGTTTTTGTTGGTTAAAGACATAAACCGGTGGTTGTCTTCCATAAAATAATCCTGCAACAACTCTTTGTTTTGCATTTGGTCATCCACGATGAGTTCATTTTTTTTGGCCAGATGTATAATATGGATTTGTGCATCAAACATCTCCATAATGTCTGAAATGGTTTCAAGAATTCTTGCCCCGTAAAAAATATTGTAATCGGTGGGGAGTGCCAGGTTGTTAACTCCTGTAAAACGGGCATCTTCAGGGACAACCAGCGTGTTGCATTTTACTTTGATGATGACATCGGTAGAGTTTGAACCTACGGCTATTTTTTTGATGCCTGAAGCGCCTTTGGTGCCCATCACAATCAAATCGATGTGCTTGCTTTCAACTTCATTTCTAATAGCATCCACTATGGCTCCTGTCGCACTGAGGGTAAAAAAATTGTGATTTTTGTTATGAAAACCCGACTCAATTTTATGAATCAGTGCCTGCAATTGGTTTCTGCTTTCGGTTAAGAGGACTCTTTCTGTTGATGGAGAACCATTGTTTTCATTGACGTGAAGCAAATAAAAAGTACACTTTCGGTCTTTTAGAAACGAAATGGCATACTGAATCGCATTCCACGAGTTTTCAGAAAAATCTGTTGGTATTAGTACATTTGATATCACCCCTTAAATCTGTATTATCCGGCAAAATTAACCTGAAAGTGCTGTTTGTAAAATGATAAAAATCATAAACTGAAAAACAAGTTGAATGTTAACAAATTTTAACCGGTGGGATACGGCATTCTTTTTGTTTTTAAGTAACTTTGAAAATTGATAGATTATGGGAATTTTAAAGACACGCAAAAATAAAAGGTTCAACTATGAGCCCCGGTATTATAAGTCTGATAAAGAGGGAAGCCCCTATCAGATGGAGCGAAAGTTTGACCAGTTCAGGCGTTCCACCGGTGATACTAAAGGACTAAAAGCCAAGTTTTCCTTGGCCTGGGAAGACCTTAGAAACAACACCGATAAAAAAACCGGACGCATCATTTTAATCATCATCAGCATTCTGATTCTCATTTTCTTGTTTATCATTGATTTTGACCTTTCTATCTTTAAGCAGCCTTTCTAAATGCCTGATAAAATTCAATTACTTCCTGATCATGTTGCCAATCAGATTGCCGCAGGCGAAGTGGTTCAACGGCCGGCTTCAGTAGTCAAGGAACTGCTTGAAAACGCTATTGACGCCGGTGCTTCACACATCAAACTGCTCATTAAAGATGCAGGTAAAACCCTGGTGCAAGTCATTGATGACGGCGAAGGCATGAGTGCTACAGACGCCCGTTTGAGCTTTGAACGCCACGCCACTTCCAAAATAAAGTCGGCTGAGGATTTGTTTCAGCTACATACCAAAGGGTTCAGGGGTGAGGCTTTGGCTTCCATAGCTGCAGTGGCCCATGTCGAACTCAAAACCAAAACCGAAAACATTGATGTGGGCACTTTGCTCAAGATTGAAGGCAGCGAAGTGATGGAGCAGGAGGTCATCGTGACCCCCAAAGGAACCTCGGTAGCTGTAAAGAATTTGTTTTTTAACATCCCGGCGCGACGCAATTTCCTGAAATCAAATCCGGTGGAGACCCGTCATATTATTGATGAGTTTCACAGAGTAGCGCTTGCTCATCCTAACATTGGATTCTCCATGCTCAACAACGGCGCTGAGGTGTTTCTGCTTCCGGCGTCCAATCTCAGGCAGCGCATTGTCAATATTTTTGGTCCCAAAACCAATGAAAAACTGGTGCCGGTTGCTGAAGAGTCTCCTTACCTGAACATCAAAGGGTTTGTACTTAAACCCGAATTTGCCAAAAAGAGCAGGGGCGACCAGTTCTTTTTTGTCAATAACCGTTATATCAAAAGCGGGTATTTGCATCATGCGGTGCTTTCGGCTTTTGAGGGTTTGCTTAAAGACGGTATGCAGCCCGGTTATTTTCTGTTTCTCGATGTGGACCCCAAAACCATCGACATCAACATTCACCCCACAAAAACCGAAGTGAAATTTGAAGACGAGCACACGCTCTATGCCATGCTTCGCTCTGCGATAAAACACAGTTTGGGACAGTTCAATGTGGCACCCGTTCTGGACTTTGATCGCGACAAAACACTGGACACGCCTTACGATTATTCAAAAAAAACACCCAACATCCCTCAAATAGAAGTGGATAAGGATTTTAACCCGTTTAGCGACTCCAAGCCGGTTCAAAAAAACATTGCTTTTCCGTTTAAACGGGAAAAAGCACCTTCCTGGGAAGTGTTGTACACCGGACTTGAAGGGCAAAACGAAATTACAAGCAAAACCATAGACCTCGATGAAATCGAACTGGAAAGCGAGGAGGTAACCGGCTCTTTGTTCACCGATGAAGAATCAACTTCTTCACAACAAATTTTTTCGCTGCACAATAAGTACCTTTTGATTTCGGTGAAGAGTGGTTTTCTGGCCATTCACCGCCGTCGGGCACACGAGCGCATTTTGTATGAAGAGTTTTTAAAAAACATCACCGTTCAAGAAGCCATCAGCCAGCAGTTGTTGTTTCCCTTGGAGTTTTCGTTTGCACAAAATGATGTCGCCCTGTTGCAGCAGGTAAAAGAGCAGTTGGAGTTTACCGGGTTTGGCTTTGAGCGCTTTGAAAATGAAAACATCACCATAAAGGGCATCCCGGCAGGGGTAAGTGAGTCTGACATCAAATTGATTTTTGACCAATTGCTGGACGATTTAAGTCACGATGTGCCTGAGAGCTCATACAGCCTCAATGATGCATTGGCCAAATCACTGGCCAAGTCACTGGCGGCAAAAACCGGGACACATTTAAATAAAGAACAACAGGACCATTTGGTCAACAGCTTGTTTGCCTGTAAGGAACCTTCAGTTTCACCCGAAAACAAACCGGTGATTGTAACTGTTCCTTTAGGGGAAATTGATAAAAAATTTAATTAGTTTTAAAGCATGGGAAGAATATCAGATACTGTCAAGGTTTTATTGATTATTAATGTCTTGTTTTTTGTGGGCACTATGTCGATGGGGCCATATGCATACGAATTATTTGCATTGCATTACCCTTCAAACGAACGGTTTGAATACTGGCAACTAATCACCCATATGTTTATGCACGGCAGTACGGCTCACATCTTTTTAAATATGTTTATGTTGTATATGTTTGGAAGCCATCTGGAGTACAGCATTGGGCAGAAAAAGTTTTTATTCCTGTATTTCTCGGCAGGTTTTGGTGCAGCGGCTTTTCAGTTGCTCTTTTTATATGTTGGTTTTCAGGATGCCTGGCAAGCTTATATCAATGCAGGAGCCAGCCCGGAACAAATTCGGGAAACCTTAATGATGATTACCCAAAGCGGCAGGTATTTCCCCATAGAAGGGGTTTCTGAAGAAGTTACATCACAATTGTATTCCAGCTATGCTTCAAGTATGGTAGGCGCATCTGGAGCGGTGTTTGGAGTTTTAGCGGCATTTGCCGTGCTGTATCCCAATTTGCCGTTGTACTTGTTTTTTATTCCTGTTCCAATCAAGGCCAAATACCTTATTGGAGCTTATTTTGCCATCGATCTGTACAGCGCGGCTACAGGAACAAACATCATTGGTCCATCAAACGTAGCACACTGGGCACACATTGGCGGGGCGGTCATCGGGTTTATCACGATGTGGTACTGGAAGAAAAACAGTTTTGACCAGAATAGATGGTATTAATGATTCAAGGTTTAAGGTTCAAGGTTCAAAGTTCAATTATTAATTACCTAATTCCATTGTTCAAATCTAATAACTTAAAACTATAGAAGTCCCCCTCTCTTGGAGGGGGATTTAGGTCGCCGACGCTTCAAAGCTTTAGCGACGAAACGGAGAGGATAACCATTAACCAAACAAATGAACACATTAGAACAAGCAAAATACAAATTCAGGATGGCCAATGTGGTGGAGAAACTCATCATTGTCAATGTGGTGGTGTTTATCTTGATGTACCTGATTCAAGCAATCTTGTTTTTGTTTGAATTGCCTTTAAATACTGTTCAGCAGTGGCTCGTGTTTTCAAAAGACCCCGGCGATATGTTCTACAAGCCATGGAGTATAATTACTTATGCCTTCCTCCATCAGGGGATGTTGCATATTTTCTTTAATATGCTGATAATGTATTATTTCGGGCAGTATTTTTTGGTTTATTTCACCCCCAAGCGTTTGCTGAATTTTTATTTTCTGGGAGCTATTGCGGGCGCTTTGGTGTATATGTTGAGTTATAATTTGTTTCCCGCTTTTTCAGGAACAGGCAGGTCCTTTTTATTGGGTGCATCGGCATCGGTAATGGCCATTGTTGTGGGCATTGCCACTAAGGTGCCCCATCTGGGTGTGCGTTTGTTTTTCCTGGGTACAGTCAAACTTTGGCACATCGCTTTGTTTTTTGTAGTACTGGATTTAGTCAGGATTCCAATGGGCAACCACGGCGGTCACCTGGCACATCTTGGCGGAGCTTTTCTGGGGTATTTTTACGTAAAGCAACTCGAAAAAGGCAATGATATCGGGCTTTGGTGGGAGAGACTTTCAGATTGGTTTGTGGGATTGTTCACGCCCTCAAAAAAGAAACCGTTCAGAACAGTGCACCGAAATACAACTTCTAAAAAGACCCCACCCAAAAAACAGGACAAAAACGACAAGCAGAAAAAAATTGATGCCATTTTAGATAAAATCAGTAAAAGTGGCTATGACAGCCTGAGTAAGGAAGAGAAGGACTTTTTGTTTAAGTCGGGCAATGATTAGGTTCAAGGTTCAAAATTTAAAGTTCAATGTTTATTGTTTGAACTTATTAAGTGCCAAATTTTTATAAAACAAATCAAGTAATTTTAAACTTTAAACCTTAAATTTTGAACCTTAAACCTTAAACCACTTTCGTGAAAAAACTCGGGCTTATCGATAAACTCATTTACCTGCTCAACTCCATATTTGCATTTGGGTTGTTGATGTCGTTATTAATCCCCTACATTCCGCCTAAGAGTTTTCCCTTGCTTTCGGTATTGAGTTTGGTGGTTTCGCCCTTGTTGCTCATCAATGTGTTGTTTTTGGTGTATTGGGTGCTTCGCGTAAAGCGGCAAATGTTGCTTTCGCTCATTGTGTTATTGATTTGCATTGTGCAGTTCAATGCTTTTTACAGAATCGACCTGAAAGAAGCACCGCCCCTCAAAGAAAACAGCTTGAAGGTGATGAATTACAACGTGCGCCTGTTTAATTTGTACGACTGGATTCCCGATAAAACCATACCCGCACAAATCAGTGCGTTTATTGCCGAAAACGACCCCGACATCATCAGTTTTCAGGAGTATTCATCCACGACAAAAGTAAACCTGAAAGCTTATCCCCACAAACACGTGGTGTTGAAAAAGCAAAGCCCTTCGTTTGGGCAGGCCATTTATTCTAAATTTCCGGTTGTAAACGCCGGTGACCTCAATTTCAAAAACTCCGGCAACAACGCTATTTATGCCGATGTGCTAAAAGGAAAAGACACCATTCGCATTTACAATGTGCATCTACAGTCGCTGCAAATCAATGAGAGCGATATCGATTTTGACCAGGAAGCCTCCAAGCGATTGATTCGAAGGATGTCACATTCATTTAAAATACAGCAAGCCCAGGCCGAAATACTGGCTGATCACATTCAAAATTCCCCTCATAAAACCATCGTGATGGCCGATTTAAACAACACGGCTTTTTCATATGCTTACCGAAAAATAAAAGGCACTAAAAAAGACGCTTTCGCCGAAAGGGGGAAAGGACTGGGCAAAACCTTTGTCATCAAACGCATTCCCTTGCGCATTGATTTTATACTGACTGACCGCGCTTTTACAGTCAACGAATTCTACACTCACACCGAAGAATTGTCAGACCATTTTGCTATCAGTTCGGTTTTGAGTTGGGAGTGAGGACTAGTTGAGTGGGTGAAAAATAAAGTGCTCAGTGTTCAGTAGCAGTAATCAGTTATCCTTAACTAAGTTTTCTTATTTGATTTCTCTGTGAAGCTCTATGAAACCTCTGTGTGCCCTGTGGTTAAATCTTAAGTGGATGAGTGTTTTAAAAGAAAATTGAAAATTGAGAAAACGGTCATCCCAATCCCGATAGCTATCCGGACTAATCAGGGAAGTTCAATTGGATTTTTAATAAAAAACTCCCCACTGAAAAGCAGGGAGCCGTTGTGTGAAATAATAAAAACTTAGGTTACAAAGATTATTCTTCTGTCAATTCTTTTTCTTCCATTGCATTCATCGCTTCAGCTTCTTGAAAAGCCATATAAAGGATCAGCTCGTTCCAATAGCCATGTTCTTCGACTATTTTTCCGTCAATAAATTTAGATGTTAGATGAACAGGCATTTCTACTCGAGTTTCGGTTGCCGCTAAAACGCCACTCCAGGTACCCCAGAAGTTGACCCACATTTCTCCGTCATCTGTAATTACACGTTCATATTCACTTTCGTTAGGTACAAATCCGTAAGAAGAAAATTGACTTACCATAGATTTATGGCCTTCAATTACTTCTGAAACACTCTGAGAGTTTCCTTTAAGCGCATTGTAAGATATCTTTGCGTCATCAGCAAAGTTGGCTTTCATGGCATCCCAGTCCTGGCTTTCATAAGCAACAAGCCCTTGCTTGTAAGTGTCAATTTCAGGAGCATTTTGAGTGTAGCGTTCCGGGCAGTCGTTTTGACAGGCTGTAAAGAGCATTACACTTAGAAATAAGTACATTGTGGTTTTCATAATATTTAGTGTTTAATTGGTTGATAATCATATTGCTTATTTCTTTAAAAAAAAAGCAAGTAAAATTACAAAAATATTAATAAACATTAATAAAAATTCTTTTTTCTTACAAAATATATAATTTAAGCTTAAAGCAATGGCAATTGACCCATGTTTTATAATGGTTGCAGGATTCTTCCGGGATTCTTCTTAAAAACCGCATTTTTAAAAACCTCACTGGAACAAATGTGGGAGAAAACCGGGAGAAAACCACCCTTTTTTTGACCAAAAGGGTCAAATGGTGTCAAAAAGGGTCAAAAGGGGTCAAAAAGGGTCAAAAGGTGTCAAAAGGGGTCAAAAAGGGTCAATTGGTGTCATGAATATACAACCAATTATTTTTTTTTGTACTTTCACAAGTCAAACTGTTTTGTAGAAAATGCTCTAAGTTCACTAAGCATAACTCAAACCATAAACCATAAACCATAAACACCATACCCCCTTTAACGAAAAAAATCTGCGAGTTATCGAAAAGCCTGGTACTTAATCGTTTTATAACCTTTAGATAATATAAATATTGAAAAATTAAGGGTATTTTTACCCTTTTAAAACGCACTTCTATGAAAACACATTTACGATTACCGATTTTTACTTTTTTATTAGCCCTTTTTAGCCTTGCTTTTACCGCCGATGGGTGGGGGCAGGTTTCAATAACTGTGGGAAGTACAATTTATTCCGATGAATTTACTGGATTTGATGGGACTACCGATCCTGTAAATTGGTTTACTTCTGACGTTGCTAACACCTCTATTTGGCAAGGAACGAATGCTGGCACAAGTACTACTGGCGGCAAATATTCTTATGGAGATATTGGTTCCGGTGCTACTTTTGAAGGATCATTGGGTTTTTTACCATCCAGTACAAGAGCAATTAATGCCGACATTTCGTTTGTAAACAATACAGGTCAAGAAATTATTGGTTTTGAAATTGCTTACGTTGCAGAACATTGGCGCAGTGCAAATGGAGGAAATAATAATGGGTGGAGTGTAAGCTACAGTATTAATGGAGGCGCATTTGTAAATTTAACTTCATTAACATATGTTGCTCCAAATACAAATCCAACAGGTGTTAACCCAGGTGGAGGCCCATGGAGTGCGAATTCTTTAAGTCAAAATGTATTAGCGGTATCAATTCCTGTGGGTCAGGTCATTACATTTCGGTTTTTTGGCAATAATGGTACAGCAGGTGGTACAAGACAAGGTGTTGCGATTGATGATTTTTTTGTAAATTTCACTATTGGCGGTGGGGGTGGCTCACCTGTACTTGCTGTAAACCCATCCACCATCTCAGGGTTGGATTATATAGTAGGCAGTGGCCCTTCAGCCTCTCAATCGTTTGACGTTAGCGGTTTAAACCTGGACCCTGCAGCGGGTAACATCAGTGTTACTGCACCAACCAACTTTGAGGTGTCCACAGATGATATCACTTTTAGCAGTGCAGTGAACCTGCCTTATAGCGGTGGCGAACTCACAGCTACTCCCGTGTATGTGCGTTTGCAAAGCGGTTTGGCTATCAATACTTATAGCGATGATGTGACCATTAGTGGTGGAAATGCCACTAGCGTGACTGTAGCGGTGAGTGGGGAAGTAAGCCCGGTACCGGTACCTGAACTTACAGCAAACCCGACTTCACTTTCGGGATTGAACTATATGGAAGGCAATGGTCCTTCATCGGTTCAGACTTTTGTGTTGAGCGGCGATAATCTGGACGGTACCAATGTGAACATCAGTGTTCCGGCTCAGTTTGAAATTTCTACTGACAATGGAACTTACTCAGGAGCTGTAATGCTTGCTGCTTATGACGGCAGCAATACCACTATTTATGTTAGACTGGCTGCCGGACAATTAGAAAACACCTATAACGCCAATGCCGATATTACCGGCGGTGGCGCAACAGCCATTGCGGTTAGCCTTGAAGGAAGCGTGATTGAGCCTTTTGAGTTGCCGTACTTTAATGGTTTGCGCAATCAGGCAGATTGGGATGAAGCCACCGCTTATGATTTTGAATTTAACAATACAAGTTTTTCTACCGGTGCCGGGGGCTATGTAAAAATTCCGCTTAATGCAAGCATAGTTTCTGCTCCAATTGATCTTTCAGCATATGATTTATTGGTGGTATCATTTGATATTGCCTCCTTTGGAGCAGGAAGCGGCAGAGAACTAACTGTTTCTGTTTCAGACAACAATGGTGCTACTTACACAGATTTGGATAGCTTTCCCGCAGATCAAGGGGCATCACCTTATATTACCTTCACTCAATACATTGACGTTTCCGGCTTAAGCGGAACAGATGGACGCATCAAATTTGAAATGACAGATGGAGGCGGAAGTATCCGTTTCCGTGATTTGGATATGGATTTTTATGAGGGTTACTTCTATATGGACGCTGCCTGGTTTCCGGGCAATCCCAACGGTTTAAACATTCCTGCAGAAGATTTACTGGTGGTTAACGGTGAGACTTCGTTAACATCAAACACTACTTTTAATTCACTTACCGTGGCAGATGGTGCTGTGCTGAATGTTGAAGCTGCTATTACGGCCAACGGTGATATCACCAACAACGGTTCATTGGTTTTTGTCAGCAATGCTACTACCACGGGTCAGTTAGACACATTTGCAGGTGCTGTAAGCGGCGACGTTACTGTGCAGCGCTATATTCCTGCACGCCGTGCGTTCCGTTTGTTGAGTTCGGCGGTTACTACTTCCGGCAGCATTCGCGACAACTGGCAGGAGGGTGTAAACAATCCTGATACATCGACCAATCATGACCCCCATCCCGGTTTTGGTACACACATTACAGGTTCCATGTCAGGCGAAAACGGTTTTGACGCTACTGCATCCGGTAATCCATCATTGTTTACACTAAACAATGCCACTCAATCGTGGGTAGCGGTTACAAATACAGATGTCAACACCATTACTGCCGGTACTCCATACCGCTTGCTGGTGCGCGGTGACCGCAGCATCGATTTAAACTCAAACACAGCTGAACCCTCAAACACTGTTTTGCGTACTACCGGAATCCTACACACGGGAACTTTTACAACAACCGACTTTAATGAAAATGAAGGGGGGTCAAACTTTTTTGGAAACCCATATCCTGCAGCTGTAAATATGAATGCTGTAATGACAGTTTCAGAGAATATCAATGATGAGCACTATTTTGTTTGGGATCCCAATATGGGTATACGTGGTGCCTATGTGACTGTTGAATTGCCTGACGGAACGAGTCCCGGAGGATCAGAAGCAAATCAATACCTGCAACCCGGCCAGGCTGCTTTTGTAATCACACTGGAAAACGGTCCTGCATCTCTTACTTTTCAGGAATCACATAAATTAGTCTCTCAACCATTGACTCAGGTATTTGATGTGGTTTCAAAAATAGATTTAAGATTGTATACTGCTACTGCTTTCGCTCAAGGCGAAATGGCTGCAGACGCCGTGAGAATCAAGTTTAGTGAAACAGGTTCAAATGCTGTAACCCCATCTGATGCAACCAAGTTTTTTAACCTTGATGAAAACCTGGCTACCAATAATGGCGGGAGCATACTGAGCATTGAAAGCAGGGCATTACCGCAAGAAGGTGAGAGCATTCAACTGTTTAACAGTCAGTACCGCACTACAGCTTATGTGTTTGAAGCCCGCCTGAGCGAGGTGAACGACATCACAACCCTATTGATTGACCACTATACAAATACTACCACAACCTTGGAAAACAATACCAACACGCTTTATGCTTTTGAGGTTGACGCAACTATTCCTGAAAGCATTGCGACAGACCGATTTGAAATTGTTTTTGAAGAATTGTTGAGCACCGGTAATGTGAGTTTTGGAAACGGTTTTGTGCTGTTCCCCAATCCCGCTCAAGGCGAAATCAATATTGCCACCAAAGGAATTTCAGGAGAGGATGTTCAACTGAGTATCACCGGAGTATTGGGACAAAATGTATATAACAAAACCCATAAAGTGAATTCAAACGGTTTGCTTTCAATTGATACCACCACATTTGCAAACGGAGTATATATTCTGAAACTTACCGGAGCTGATGGTGGACAGTTTACCACAAAATTCATAAAAAAATAAAACCCTATAGTAATGAAGCATTTAAAGAAACCATTATCCAAAATACTTTTTGCATTAGCCCTGTTCTTTTGTGCATTGGCAACAAAACCGGTTCAGGCACAAATCACTTTTGATGACGATGTGGACGATACTACTCCCGGAGCACCCATTGACGGCCTTATAGGTCTGGGAATCGCTGCCGGAGCTTGGTATGGGATTAGAAAACTGAAATCAAAAAAGTAATAAGCTCAATTTTTTAGTTTAAAATATCCGCTTTCTCCAATTGGAGTAGGCGGATTTTTTTTTACAATTTTTATTTGTGTTCACACCATTTGAGTCATTAGATAAGTATTTGAATTGAATTAAATGATTAAAAATCAATAGACTAACCACTGCCTCCTGTTAGCTTTTACTTAAATTTGTAGTATTATTGGTTTATTCATTATATTTTTGCAGAAAATCAACAGGGATGATCATCAAACTTCAATCCGGCCTCAATAAATTAGGTATTGTGGGGCTTTTACTACTGCTCACAGCAGCTTGCTCAAGTAAGAAAGACATACTCTATATGCAAGACATTGCAAGAGTGGCTCAAATGACTACAGAAAATTATTCTCCTCCTGCAATCAGACCAAATGACATTTTGATTATCAATGTGGCGGCTTTTGATATGGAAACAGCTGCACCATTTAATCTGGTTCAACCTGCCAGAAACCTGATGCAGGTTCAAAATTTAGCCAATAGGGAAGTGCAGGGCTATTTGGTCAATGACGATGGAACTATTGAATTTCCGGTTTTGGGAACCATTCAAGTGGGAGGTCTTACCCGTCAGGAATTGGTGAATTATTTAAAACAAGAAATCAGTACCTACATTAAAAACCCAATAATCAATATTGACATTGTTAATTATAAAGTAACTGTTTTGGGTGAAGTCAATCGCCCAGGAACATTTACAATACCCGATGAGCGCATTACACTTCTCGAAGCATTAGGTATGGCAGGAGACCTGAATATTTACGGTAAACGAAATGATATAATGATTTTAAGGGAAGAAAACGGGGTGAGAACATATAGTGTGGTTGATATAACAAAAACTGATTTTATCCAATCCCCTTTTTATTATTTAAAACAAAATGATGTGGTTTATGTTCAACCCAACAATGCCCAGGTTGGGGCTGCAGCATACAACAGAAATGCCTCTGTGTATATATCAATTGCCTCTGTTTTGATTTCATTGGCTGTATTAATTACGAGATAAAATTATGGAACAACAGTCTCTACAAAATAACCTACACCAACAAGAGCCTAACCTCCGGGAACAGATAGACCTGTACTTAAGAAATTGGTTTTGGTTTATACTCGCTGTTTTAATGAGTTTAACCGGGGCCTATCTGTATTTAAGATACAGCACACCTTTATTCAAAACCACAACTTCCATCATAATAAAAGACAGTAAAGGACGCGGTGCAGCATCTGAACTTGCTGCCTTTG
This sequence comes from uncultured Flavobacteriaceae bacterium, assembly GCA_964469175.1. Taxonomy (GTDB): domain Bacteria; phylum Bacteroidota; class Bacteroidia; order Flavobacteriales; family Flavobacteriaceae; genus Planktosalinus. Next base: position 40,735 of record CAYXXY010000017.1, on the reverse strand, counting down.
AAGATATAGGATTGATTAGTGGCATGAATGCCAACAGTATCGAAAACGAAATAGAAATACTTCGTTCCAAACGCCTTTTTAGAAATGTGGTAGATAAACTTGACCTGCACATTCGTTATTTTTCTGAAGGCAGTATAAAAACTACCGAGGTTTATTCAAATAAACCTTTTACAGTGAGAGTTCAAGAAGAAAATAAGGAGTTTTCAAATCCAAGGTATCCATTGACTTTTAAAATAAACTCGCCAACTTCTGTAACCATTACAGATGATGTGGCCGGATACTCAAGGGAAGTGAATTTTGGCGAACTGGTCGAACTCCCTTTTGCCTCCATCACTTTGATACCCGAAATGGACCGACTGGAATCAACAGCTGTTGGAAGAGAGATTCTTGTTCAGTTTTACTCTAAAGAAGCTATGGTTTCTTATTACCAAAGCAGAATACAAGTGAATCCCATTGCCAGAAATTCAAGTGTCATTGAATTGTCCCTCAACGACCCTGTTAAAGAAAAAGCACAGGATATTCTCAACGAACTTGTTGAGCAATACAACAAAGACGCCATTGATGATCGAAATATTGTTGCAAACAATACAGCTGCTTTTATTGATGAAAGGTTAAGTATTATCACCGATGAGCTCGATTCGGTTGAGACCGATAAAGTAATTTTCAAACAAGACAACAGAATCACCAGTATTGAGGCAGAAGCCCAATTGTTTTTGGAAAGCGCCAGTGAGTTTAATAAAAAGCAAATCGCTTTTCAAACCCAGCGTGAACTTGTCAATGATTTACTCAATTACCTTCAAACCACTGACGAATTTAACTTACTTCCTGCCAATCTGGGCATTTCAGAGGGCGGTATGGACGGCTTGATCAAGAGCTACAATGAATTGGTGATGGACAGAAACAGGCTTCTGCGAGGCTCAACCCCTCAAAATCCTGTAGTAGTCAACCTCGAAAGCCGAATCAATCAATTGAAGGGTAGTATTGTCAGCGGTCTTCAAAATGTGAGAAGTTCCATAGAAACAAATTTGAGGGATTTACGCAGGCAGGAATCCATGTTTGGTTCAAGAATCGCCGAAGTACCGGGCAGGGAAAAGGAGTTTAGAGGAATTGAAAGACAACAAAGCATTAAGGAAGCCTTGTATTTGTTCCTTTTACAAAAACGAGAGGAAACCTCCATATCGCTTGCTGTAACTGCACCCAAAGCCAAAGTGGTTGATGCGGCTTACAGTTCAAATAATCCCATTGCGCCAAAGCGAAACATTATCTATCTGGCTGCACTGCTTATTGGGTTATTGGTTCCATTTTTAATCATCTATTTGAGTCAGTTGCTCAACAATAAAGTAAGTAACAGAAAAGACATTGAGCGCCATGCTGGTCAAATTCCTTTTGTGGGCGAAATTCCAAAATTAAGCAGTAAAGAAGAAGAAATTATAAAACAAAACGATATGTCAGTATTGGCAGAATCGTTCAGGATTCTACGCACAAACCTGCAATATTTATTTGTTAGTAGAAACGTTGAAACAGATGTGGGTAAAACAGTTTTTGTAACTTCAACAGTAAAAGGCGAGGGTAAAACCTTTGTTGCTGTCAACTTGGCTTTGACTCTAGCCTATACCGGAAAGAAAGTAGTCCTTGTGGGGGCAGATATTAGAAATCCGCAGTTAAGGCGCTATTTCACATCTATTCAGGCCAATGCTAAAGGGGTGACAAACTATCTGGTGGATAATGAAAGTAAAGCACAGGATTTTATTATTAATTCACCCTTTAGTCCTCAATTGAATTTATTGCATTCAGGTGCTATACCCCCCAATCCTGCAGAAATGTGGATGAGCAAAAGATCAGCTTCTCTTTTTAAAGAATTAAAGGAAAATTATGATTATGTCATTGTTGATACTGCACCCTGTTTACTTGTTACAGATACTTTTTTGATTAGTCCCTATGCAGATACAACCCTCTATGTTGTAAGGGCTGACTATACAGAACGTCAATTGTTGGAGTTTCCTAAAGAACAGGTAGAAGAAGGCAAGCTAAAAAATGTAACCTTTGTGCTGAATAATGTGAAAATGGCCAATTTTGGGTATGGTAATAAATATGGCTATACCTATGGAGCTGAAAAACAAACACTCTGGACAAGGCTCAGCAGGGCATTTGGTTAAACTATTTTGGGTTTTCATTACCAATAAAAAAGGCTTCCTATGCGGGAGCCTTTTTTATATGCATAACTGTAATCCTATGCGTTTTTCTTCTTCCGCTTTCTTACGAAATCAAAGATAAACCAACCGGCAAGTAGAATTAAAAAATACCTGAAATAGGAGACAGGCTCACCATCACCTCCCACGGTGGTAAACATTCTGTTCCAGCGAATCTTATTTAAACCGGAAGCATTGCTGTCAATACTCAGCCAGATAAATACCGGCTTACCCACCACGTGGTTGTGTGGTACATAACCCCAGTTACGGGCATCCTCAGAGTTGTGGCGGTTGTCACCCATCATCCAGTAGTAGTCTTGCAGAAAAGTGTATGAGGTTAGAGGATTTCCATTTAACATGACCTGTGTTCCTGCAAAAGTAATCTTGTTCTCAATGCCTAATTCGCTGCCCTCATACACTTCAATTATTCTTCTGTAAAAAGGAATACTTTCCGGTGTAATAGCTACAGTCGCACCTGCTTGGGGAATATAAATTGGCCCATAATGTGACGAATTCCAGGGGTATTTCGGGTCGTGGGGAAAGGTTCTTTCATCATATGTTCCCGGTTCAGCACGCATGGGAACCAGTTGAACAACATTGGGGTTGTTTCTAAGCTTTTCTACCGCTTCATCTGTTAAAAACAATTGAAATTGTTTGAATTCATTGTCCAAAGGGTAAATTTCATTGATTCCGTAACGATCTCTGAGAAATTGAATATTTCTCACAGACTCATTGGTAATCATATAATACAAAAACTGCAATTGAGCCCTATCGGGTAAATCGTTCAACTCACCGTTAATATACACACGGCCTTCCCTGATTTCAAGTGAATCTCCCGGGATACCCACAGCACGTTTTACATAGTTGGACTTTTTGTCAATGGGTTTAATATAGGTATTTGGCCCTGTGTACCTGAAGTAAGGCACAGTATCAGTAGGCCAGTTAAACACCACAATGTCATTTCGCTTGATGTCCTGAAATGCCGGAAACCTGAAATAAGGAATCTGTGGCTTATTGGTGTATGATTTGGTTTTAGCCAAAGGAATGGTGTCATGGACCATTGGAAACGAAACAGCTGTCATGGGTGTGCGCTGCCCATAGTGCATTTTACTCACAAACAAAAAATCACCCACCAAAAGTGTGCGTTCCAAAGAAGAAGTGGGGATGGTAAAGGGTTGAATAAAGTAAGTATGAACAATAGTAGCCACAACTACCGCAAAAAGTATGGCACCTGTCCATTCCCCTGAAGCACTCTTGGGCTTTAAATCACGTTCAGGAAGGTGCTTGACATCCTGAGTATAATTGATGTAGGTGATATAAAAACCAAGTGTCACAACACCCAGTATGGTGTCTGTCCAACTGTTTTTCCCAAAACTGCGCAGGGTTTCCACCCAAATCACAGGAAACATGATCAAATTGATGATGGGAATAAAAAGCAGCAGGGTGTACCACCAAGGCCTGTTGATGATTTTCATCAATACAATAGCATTATAAACCGGAACCGCAGCTTCCCAGGCTTGTCTCCCCGCTTTTTGGTATAGTCTCCAGGTACTCAAAAAATGAATTCCCTGAACAATCAGGAAAAATAAAAACCATTCTAATAGTGTCATTCGCTTAGGTATTTTATATTTTTTTAACTTTTACTCATAAACTCAGCTTCGGCTTCGCTCAGCCACCGCTTATACAAACTCACCTCTCACCACTAACCTCTATCAACTAATCCCAAAACATCCTTCATCGTAAAAACCCCTTTCTTTCCCTGCAACCACTCCGCAGCGAGTATGGCTCCCAAAGCAAACCCTTCACGGCTGTGTGCTTCGTGTTTGATGCTCAAAGTGTCAATGGCTGAACGGTAAGAAACAGTATGTGTTCCTTTTACGTCCCCGATGCGCAAGGCTTTGATTGGAATTTCAGTTGGCGATGCTTCATTCAGTTTCCAGCCTGTATAATCACTTTTTTCAATAATATCTTTGGCAAGCGAAATGGCGGTTCCGCTGGGGGAATCCAGTTTTTGGGTGTGGTGAATCTCTTCAATATCCACAGTATAGACCTTGTGCTTTGCCATCATTTGTGCAAGCTGTTTATTTAATTCAAAAAACAAATTGACGCCCACACTGAAATTAGAAGCATAAATAAAACTTCCGTTACACAATTGGCAGGCATTTAACACTTCGTCATAGTGCTCAAGCCAACCGGTGGTGCCGCTCACTACGGGAATTCCAAGTTCAAAACAAGCAGTGATATTTTTGACTGCTGCTTCAGGAATACTGAAATCGATGGCGACATCTGCTTTTTGGAGTTCAGAAAAATCACTGTTTGATGAAATTCGGGCTACGATTTGATGTTCTTTCGCTTCGGCCAGTTTTTCAATGGTTTTTCCCATTTTCCCATATCCCAAAAGTGCAATTTTCATGTTACCAAAGATTATAAGTAAGAGATAGACCGTAATTGTTTTTTCCCATAATGGGATTGTAATCCACCTGCGGGACCAAAGATAGATCTTCAGAAACATTGTATTGTTTCAAATGAGCGTCCACATTGGCATCTACAATATTAAGCAAATAAAAGCCAACGGCTACTGCAAGGCTCACATCCATATTCCGGCGGGTATTGCGTTGTGCACGAATTAGCGTTTCGTTGGCAATGCCTTGAAATTCGTCATCGGTAAAACCTGCTAGTCGGCGCTTGTAAGCATCCCTGAACCGGTTGTAGTCTTTTCGGTTGGTGGTGTAAAAATAAATACCGGTGCCTATTCCGGCATAAATGATAGGAATTTTCCAGTATTTTTCGTTGTAACTCTGACCCAAACCCGGAATTACAGCCGAATAAAAAGCAGCCCTCGAAGGAGCAAGCGGGTCATATTCTTCAGTGATGATTTGATCAGCTATTAGCAGTCTTTCTTCGGTAACTACATTCAGCGTGTCTGCCACCTGACTTTGCATTTGCAAGACAGAAAAGCACAACAGCAGTAGTACCAAAAATTTATTTTTCACCCTGAATCAGTTTGGAAATGCGTTCAAATTCGGCTTTGTTTTTAAAAGGTATGATGAGTTTACCTTTTCCGGAAGCATTGGCCTTGACATCCACCTTGACATCAAACAAGTCTGAAAATTCTTTTCCTGCTTTACGGGCAAATACCGGAAGTTCAGCTTTTGGGCTTGCCTTTTTTTGACCGGGGTTTTGAATGTTTCTCACCAACGCCTCTGTATCTCTTACAGATAGAGAATCTGAAATGATTTTTTCATACACATCAAGTTGGTCAGAAGTATCTTCCAGTGTAATCAATGCACGCCCATGACCCATGGAGATAAAGCCGTCACGCATTCCGGTTTGGATAATGGGGTCTAGCTTCAACAGGCGCAGGTAATTGGCTATGGTCGAGCGGTTCTTACCCACACGGTTGCTCATTTCTTCCTGGGTGAGTTGTATTTCTTCGATTAATCGACGGTAGGAAAGGGCTATTTCAATAGGGTCTAAATCCTGCCGCTGTATGTTTTCCACCAAAGCCATTTCAAGTGACTCCTGGTCGTTGGCAATGCGGATGTATGCCGGGATTGTTTTTAAACCCACCAGTTTTGAAGCGCGATAACGACGCTCACCTGAAACAAGCTGAAAAGTATTAAATCCCAGCTTTCTAACTGTTATGGGTTGAATCACCCCAAGTTCCTTGATAGATGAAGCCAGTTCTTGCAGGGTTTCTTCATTGAAACTGCTTCGTGGTTGATGAGGGTTAACTTCAATGCTTTCCAGCTCAAGCTCAACGATGCTTCCCACCACCTTGTCAGCACCTTTGTCGTTTGCTGATTGGATGTCGTTGTTTGGGTCTTTCAGTAAGGCTGAAAGTCCTCTGCCGAGCGCTTGTTTTTTTGTGGCTTTGGCCATTTTAACTGTTTTTATTAATAAGTTCTTCTGCCAGGCTCAGGTAGTTGTTTGCTCCTTTGCTATCTGCATCATAGGTTATTATACTTTCACCATAACTGGGTGCTTCACTTAAACGCACATTTCGTTGAATGATTGTTTTAAATACCATTTCGCTAAAGTGTTTTTTCACTTCGTCAACCACTTGATTTGAAAGGCGTAAACGTGAGTCATACATCGTGAGCAACAAGCCTTCAATGTCTAATTCAGCATTGTGAATTTTTTGAACACTTTTGATGGTGTTGAGTAACTTTCCAAGCCCTTCAAGCGCAAAATATTCACACTGAATAGGGATTAAAACTGAGTCGGCAGCTGTTAGTGCATTGAGTGTCAAAAGCCCTAACGATGGTGCACAATCAATAATGATAAAATCGTAATCGTTTTTGATGTCCCCAAGTGCCTTTTTTAGCATATACTCGCGTTCTTCCACATCAACAAGTTCAATTTCAATCGCTACCAGGTCAATATGTGAGGGAATAATATCCAGATTTGGGGATTGGGTTTTCATAATAGCATCCCTCACACCGGTGCTGTGCTCAAGCAATTGGTAAGTTCCCACTTCAACACCTTCCACATCAATACCTAAACCGGAAGTAGCATTGGCCTGAGGGTCTGCATCGATGAGCAACACTTTTTTTTCAAGTACACCAAGTGAAGCAGCGAGATTGACAGATGTGGTTGTTTTTCCAACGCCACCTTTTTGATTTGCAATAGCAATGATTTTTCCCATGTATTGTTACAAATATTATCGGGTAAAAATACAATTATTTATATCGATAAAAAATGAAATTTGTTAACAACCGGCGGGGTTTAATTGTTTATAGTATATAGCTATGGAGTTTAGTGTTTTACTTAGGTCAAGCAAGTATTAAGTATTAATAACCACATAAGACACATATGCATCTGTAGCACTTAGATCAGACATTGCTTTAATATAATTGAAGTTGTATTTTTTTTCTTTTGATAGGAAATACACAATATTGTCTTATTTTTGAACTTCTGTAAATAAAACCAGTTTCTCTTGAAAAATCAGTCTTTAAAAGTGATAGCGATGATACCGGCACGCTATGCTGCTTCCCGTTTTCCCGGAAAATTAATGCAGGATCTTGGAGGGAAAAGTGTAATATTAACAACATACCAGGCCACTGTGAATACAGGTTTGTTTGATGAAGTGTATGTGGTCACCGATAGCGAAATTATTTATGACGAAATAAAATCAAACGGAGGAAATGTTATTAGGAGTACTAAAGAGCATGACTGTGGGACAGACCGTATCGCTGAAGCTGTTGAAAACCTTGATGTTGACATTGTAGTAAACGTTCAGGGCGATGAGCCGTTCACCAACAGGGAAGGTTTGGAAAAAGTGCTCAATGTATTTGATGGTGAAGATGCTGAAAAAATTGACCTGGCTTCATTGATGAGCGAAATATCAGACTGGAAAGAAATCAGTGACCCCAATACGGTTAAAGTTGTGGTTGATAAAGACAATTTTGCGCTTTATTTTTCCCGTTCACCCATTCCATACCCCCGTGATAAAAACATCAGGGTAAAATACTACAAACACAAGGGCATTTATGCTTTCAGGAAACAAGCCATCCTCGATTTTTACAGATTGCCGATGGGGGAGTTGGAAGCTACAGAAAAAGTAGAATGCATCCGTTTTCTGGAATATGGCAAAAACATTAAAATGGCTGTTTCCAATTCGCGAAGTGTTGAAATAGACACACCTGAAGATTTAAAACGCGCCAACCTTTTGATGAAAAAGTCAAAACAAAGCATTAATAATACACACCGCAATTTCCCTATGGTTCCAAAAGTGGTTTTTGGAAACGGTAGTTTTGACCAATTGGCAACCATACTTGAGCCGCAACGAAAAGAAAATGCGCCAATGGTTTATTTGGTTGACGATGTTTTTAAAGGAAACACATTATTTGTAAATCGCATTCCCATTCAGGGCAATGACAAAATTCAGTTTATATCAACGGCCGAAGAACCCAAGACATCTCAGGTTGATGACATTGTTAGTGATTTAAAAAGAGATTTCAACGATTTGCCCTGTGGTATTATCGGGATAGGAGGAGGCAGTATACTCGATCTTGCCAAAGCAGTTTCTATTATGTTGACCAATCCCGGCAGTGCATCTGAGTATCAAGGTTGGGATTTAGTCGAAAACAAAGCGGTCTATCACGTGGGCATTCCCACCATCTCAGGAACCGGAGCTGAAGTGTCCCGTACCTGTGTTTTGAGCGGACCCGAACGTAAACTGGGTATAAACAGTGACTTTACGCCATTTGATCAGGTGGTGCTTGATCCTGAATTGACCGTTGGTGTGCCTAAAAACCAATGGTTTTATACAGGTATGGATTGTTATATACATTGTGTGGAATCTCTATCAGGAACCTTTTTAAATGCATTTAGCCAAAGCTATGGTGAAAAAGCACTCGATTTATGCAAGGAAATATTTTTAACAGATGATTTAAGCGAGGAAGATTCAAGGGCAAAACTAATGATGGCATCCTGGCATGGCGGGATGAGTATTGCCTACTCACAGGTGGGTGTGGCTCACGCACTCAGTTATGGATTGTCATTTGTATTGGGAACCAAACACGGTATTGGAAACTGTATAGTTTTTGACCATCTTGAAGAGTTTTATCCTGAAGGTGTAGCCATGTTTAAAGATATGGTTAAAAAGCACAATATATTTATTCCAAAAGGAATTTGTGCCAATGTTACAGAAGAAGAAATGAATGTTATGATTAGAGTAGCATTAAGTCTGGTTCCGCTATGGGAAAATGCACTGGGGCCCAAATGGCAGGAAACCATAACCCCTGAAAAGCTAAAATCCATTTACCAAAAACTTTAAACATGAGATGGCTGGCATCCTTTATTTATTTCAAACTTCTGGGCTGGAAGATTGAAGGTGGATTTCCTCCCGATTTAAATAAGTGTGTTATCATTGTTGTGCCCCATACAAGTTGGCATGACTTCTACATTGGAGCCTTTGTTAGAAAAACATTGGACATAGACATCAATTTTATTGCTAAGAAAGAGTTGTTCAGGCCTCCGTTTGGATGGTATTTCAGGTGGATGGGCGGAGCACCGGTTGATCGAAAATCAAATAAAAATATGGTTCAGCAAGTAAGTGAGATGTTTAATAAGCGGGATGAATTTCGACTTGCATTAGCCCCGGAAGGAACCCGAAAGAAAGTTGAGCACTGGCGCTCGGGATTTTACCATATGGCTCACAATGCAGGTGTACCCATTGTTTGTGTGGCATTTGACTACAAAACAAAAACCGTAAAGATTGGTACACCATTCAAAACCACCGGAAATTATGAGATTGACTACCCCATATTAAAGTCTTTTTACAAAAATATTATGGGTAAAATACCTGCATACACGTGATAGACAATAATTTATACGACCATCTATGTTTTATCTATGTGCTTTCTTTTGATTTTTGAAGTATTTCATACAAATTTGTAACACAGGCATTTGATGTTCTTAAAAATATTTTCCCTATATCATTAAAATTCCCTGTATCAAGTAATTGAAAGTAAACAAAGGTTTTTTAATCTGAATAAGAGGTTATATGCCTTAACGGCTTTTCGGTTAAATACCGAAAATAGGTATGAAACACTTTTTACTTTTTCACTAAATTATTTGGTATTACCTGCTTGACATCCCTAACTGTCGAGCAGGTTTTTTTTATAACAAAAATTCATTTCAGGCTTTTTCATGATTAAGTTTTGTAATTTTGCCCATTGGACTAATTACTCTACCTTTAAATGGAAAAGAAAAAAATCTATTTGTCTTCACCCCATATGGGCGGTAACGAGATTTCATTCGTTAATGAAGCATTTGAAACCAACTGGATAGCTCCTTTGGGCCCAAATGTAAATGGATTTGAAAATGACTTGTCTGAATATCTTTCTCAAAAAAATCAGCGTTTTGAAGTTGCAGCATTGAGTTCCGGAACAGCAGCTTTGCACTTGGCATTAATCTTATTGGATGTAAAAAGAGGAGATGAGGTGATTTGTCAAAGTATGACCTTTTCAGCTTCTGCAAATCCAATAGTCTATCAGGGAGCAACGCCTGTATTTGTGGACAGTGAATCAGAAACCTGGAATATCTGTCCACATTTTTTAGAAGAAGCCATTAAAGACCGCATAAAAAAGGGAAAGAAACCCAAGGCCATTATTGCAGTTCACCTTTACGGAATGCCTTATCAGGTTGACCGTATAAGAAAAATAGCAGATAAATATGAAATACCAATTGTTGAAGACAGTGCAGAAGCCTTGGGAAGTAGTTTTAACAACATAAAATGTGGAACTTTTGGCGACATTTCAATACTGTCATTCAACGGAAACAAAATCATCACAACTTCCGGGGGTGGAGCTTTGGTAACAAAAAGCAAATCCATCAAAGAAAAAGCAGTCTATTTATCCACACAGGCCAGAGACAATGCCCCACACTACCAGCACAGCGAGATTGGTTATAATTACCGAATGAGTAATATATCTGCCGGAATTGGAAGAGGACAAATGCAAGTGCTTGACAATCATGTGGGAAAGCGCAGACAAATTCATAATTTTTATATGAAATTGTTTGAAAATACAAATGGTGTAACTATATTTAATGAACCTAATGAACGATATTTTTCAAACCATTGGTTGAGTTGTATCACAATCGATAAAGCAAATACCATAGGTTTATCCCCTGAAAAAATTCGCATTTTTTTAGAAAATGAGAATATTGAATCCAGACCTTTGTGGAAGCCCATGCATTTACAGCCTGTTTTTTCAGATGCACCATATTATGGCGACGATATTGCTCAAAATCTGTTTGAAAGAGGACTGTGTTTGCCCTCGGCATCAAACCTAAATGAAGAGGACTTAAATAGAATTAAGGAAGTTTTCGTTCGCTTATTGTAATAGGTGTTTACTCCTCGGTTTTTTTAAGGATTTAGTTTATTTTTTATGAAAGTTTTTAATGATACAAAGTATTAAAAATAAATTGGTTCAGGTTATCTATAAAGGGGATAATCAGATAGGGATAACAAACATCAGATACTTGCCGCGATGGATAGTATTGATGATTGACGTTGTGATTTTGGTGATATCTATGTTGTTGACCTATGTTTTGCTTGAGAATTTAAATATAAGGCATTACAAGACTTTTACCATTTTTGAGCAATTTTTATTGCTGTTTGTTTTAAACACCGGTTTCTTTTTTGTTTTTAGAACTTATTCCGGTTTAATCAGGCATTCTACTTTCACCGATATTGCAAAAATGGTATTGGCTTCATTCAGTACTTTATTTCTTGCAATAGTAATAAACTATAGCTTTTTTTACATTACAGGTAATAAAATTTACCTGATACCCGGTCTAATCTTCTATGCATTTTTTTCTTTCTCTTTATTGCTTCTTTTCAGATTGTTGGTAAAACAACTGTACCGATTACTCAAGGATAAAAAACATCGGGGAAGCTTTAAAAAACGGGTTGTAATCTATGGAACCGATGATCAGGCCATTTCAATAGCAGAAGCCCTTCAAACTGAGTCTGTCCAACCTTTTGAACTGGTAGGGTTTATTACTCAAAATAAAGATTATAAAAAATTGAGAATACTGGATAAACCGGTTATTATAATCAATTCCAATTTAATTGAACAAATCAAAAATTACAACATCAATGCACTGCTCATTATAGAAGACACACTGTCTGTTAAAAGAAAAAATGAAATAGTTGATGAATGCATACAGGAAGGAATTCAAATTTACAATGTACCCAAAGTTGAAAAATTACATCAGAAAAAGGAAATCAACGCTCAAATTCGCGCCATTGAAATTGAAGACCTTTTAAACCGGGAGGAAATTTTAATCGAGCACGAGAACATCAGTGAAATCGTAGCAGGAAAAACAGTACTTGTTACCGGTGGTGCCGGGTCAATTGGTAGTGAAATAGTAAGACAAGTCTTAAGCTTTGACCCAAAACTTGTTGTTGTTCTAGACCAGGCAGAAACACCCTTGTATGATTTAGAATTGAGACTAAAAGAAACCTACCCCAATGCAAATATCATTACCGAATTGGTCAATATTACAAACATGTACCGCATGGCAATGGTATTTGACACTTATGATTTTGATTTGGTTTATCATGCTGCAGCATACAAACACGTTCCAATTATTGAAAGAAATCCGCACGAGGCCATTTATGTGAATATTCTTGGAACAATGAACCTGGTTAAACTGGCCATTGCCGGTGGTGTTGATCGTTTTGTAATGATTTCAACAGATAAAGCTGTAAATCCAACCAATGTGATGGGTGCTTCAAAACGCGCTGCAGAAATGTATGTACAATCCATACAAGAAGAGAAGGGCGTCACTACCAAGTTTATAACAACAAGATTTGGAAATGTTTTAGGCTCAAATGGCTCGGTAATTCCACATTTTAAACGACAAATTGCCAAAGGTGGCCCAATTACAGTAACACATCCTGATATCATTAGGTACTTTATGACCATTACTGAAGCTTGTCAACTGGTTCTTCAAGCAGGCACTATGGGTAAAGGAGGTGAAATTTTTGTATTTGACATGGGAAAACCCATAAAAATCATGGATTTAGCAACCCGAATGATAAGACTTTCAGGCCTATTGCCTCATGAGGATATTAAAATTGAAGTCACCGGCTTAAGACCCGGCGAAAAGCTTTATGAAGAACTCCTGGCAGACACTTCAATCAACCTGCCAACTCACCACGAAAAAATTATGGTGGCAAAAGACCTGCCAAAACCTTTTTCGGAAATTAAATCAAAATATGAAACATTGATAAAAGTTTCATTAAGAGGTGAAGAAGAAAAAGTGGTAATGGTATTAAAAGAAATCGTTGAAGAATACAAAAGTGAAAACTCTAAATTTTCATTTTTAGACAACTAATTTAAGATTTTCTTTGTAAAATATACTGTTAAACAAAGGTTATGCGCTTGGATTTTAACTGCCTGATAAACAGCAATTAGCTGTTAAATTCTAGTTAACTCTCTGTGTCTTTCAAACTTATTTTTGGGTTTTTGACGTATCTATGTACATAACCTAAAAATAAAATTATGAAAACGTTAAAATCAATTTTTCTTTCAATAATGGTTGTTGTTGTCTTTGCTGCATGTTCAAGTGATGATGACGGAACCCAAACTGATCCAACTCCTGATGGGAAAGCTGAACTTTATGCCACCAGCAACACAAATGGAAATGTTACAAGGTATGATGTGAAGGACAGGGACAATGTAAGTTCTTCAACATTCCTGACTTTATCCCTAGATTCAGAAGGTATTTTTTATGATGCAGAAAGGGATGAGTTAACAAAAGCCTCACGCTCTTTATTTCAATTGAATACCTATGCCAACATCTCAACGGCAACTCCGGGTGAATTGATCGATGTAGTGCTTTCAGGTTCTGCAGATCTTCAAAGTCCCCGAGATATTGCTGTTAATGGTAATCTATATGTGGTTGCAGACGATGCTGAAGCAAACGGAAGATTCTTTGTGTATAACAGAACCAGTAACGGCTTAACTTTGCGTAATGTAATTACGGTTGATTTTGAAGTATGGGGAATCACTTTTGTTGGAAACGATTTGTATGCAGTTGTTGATAATACTTCAGACCTTGCAGTATTTAATAACTTTTTAAGCAACACCTCAACAATGACTCTGGAGGCTTCAAAGAGAATTACTATTGAAGGCATTGTGAGAACCCACGGTATTGCCTATGATGGCGGAACAATGATATTAACTGATATTGGAGCTGCAACCGGAGCCGGAGCAGATACAGATGGGGCAATTCATGTAATAACCAATTTCCAGTCAAAATTTAATGCTGTAGCCGATGGAGGAACTATGGCTGTAGCCGGAAACCAAATTAGGATAGAAGGTTCAAGTACCTTCTTAGGTAACCCCGTGGCAGCTGAATTTGACGCTGAAACCAACACCATTTTTATTGCCGAAAGAGCAAATGGAGGCGGTAGAATTCTGGCATTTACAAATTTTGAATCGGGAGGAAATATAGAGCCTTCTATGAACGCTACGTTGTCAGGTGCTTCTTCAATTTATTTCCATAAAGAAGAGTAACCATTGTTTAGTATAAGTTATAAAAAAAGCCCTTTAATCAGGGCTTTTTTTTTTATTCTTCCATTGTGTGATAGACGTTTTGAACGTCATCATCTTCTTCAATCTTTTCGAGGAGTTTCTCTACGTCGGCTGCTTGTTCTTCGGTAAGTTTTTTGGTCACCTGGGGAATGCGCTCAAAACCTGAAGAAAGTATTTCAAGCTTGTTTTCTTCAAGGTATTTTTGAATGGCACCAAAGCTTTCAAAAGGGGCATAAATCAGAATGCCGTCATCGTCCATAAACACTTCTTCAACACCAAAATCAATCAATTCAAGCTCAAGTTCTTCCAGATCGATATCTGTTTTCTGTATGCGGAAGTTACAAGTGTGGTCAAACATAAATGCCACAGAACCACTTGTTCCAAGACTACCGTCACATTTATTAAAATAAGAACGGATGTTGGCAACTGTTCGCGTGTTGTTGTCGGTTGCGGTTTCAACCAAAATGGCGATGCCGTGAGGGGCATAACCTTCAAACAGCACTTCTTTAAAATCGCCCAATGATTTGTCAGACGCGCGTTTAATAGCTCGCTCCACGTTTTCCTTGGGCATATTTACCGATTTGGCATTCTGGATAACAGCACGCAACCTGGAGTTGGAATCGGGATCGGGTCCACCTTCCTTAACAGCCATAACGATGTCTTTCCCAATGCGAGTAAACGCTTTGGACATAGCCGACCAGCGTTTCATTTTTCGTGCTTTCCTGAATTCAAATGCTCTTCCCATTTCAATAAAGAATTTTTAGTTTAAAAAGTGGTCAAAAATAAACAATCCTACAGAAAATTTAGCCTACTAAATCATCAATTATTTGTGCAAGAAAAAAATCTTTTTCTGTTAGTCCACCGGCCTCGTGAGTGGTGAGTGTAATGCTTAACTTGTTGTACACATTAGACCAATCAGGGTGATGATTGAGTTTTTCAGCTTCAAAAGCTATACGGGTCATGACCGAAAAACAGTCCTTAAAATCCTGAAATTCGATAGTGGTGTGTAAAGCATTTTCACTGTATTCCCATCCTTCCAGGTTTTTAAGCATTTCAGTGATTTGATTTTCATTTAATTTACTCATAACAATGTGGATTTTAATGTTGAAATTTCTTCTTTGAGGGTGACTTCATTGATGACATCAGTTACGTTAAAACGGTATTCTGTAACATCAAAACTTTCAGCCGGTAATACGGCCAGAAAACGGTCTGTATTTGAAGCATAACTTCGCTTAAAAACAGGGATTTGTTCGCCTAACTTTTCAGTGATTTCTTC
Organism: uncultured Flavobacteriaceae bacterium; assembly: GCA_964469175.1. Taxonomy (GTDB): domain Bacteria; phylum Bacteroidota; class Bacteroidia; order Flavobacteriales; family Flavobacteriaceae; genus Planktosalinus. The sequence continues at coordinate 25,214 of CAYXXY010000017.1, read as the reverse complement.
AAACAAGTCACTGTGATGAACCAAATCAGTACTTCCTGAGTGAAAGGTACCGCTTTTTTTCTGATTGATAAGATAATGTAAATGCCTTGGGAATTGGGTATCTGTGGTCACGTTAATCACCAAATCTTCAAACACTTCAAAAGTTGTTTTGTGTTTGATGGCCATTTTCAATCGTATGAGTTCAGGGGAATTGACTCCCAAAACCAGTGGCAATCTGAAAATCAAGTATTTTCCTGAAGGCAACTGTTTCATAAGTTTTTCAATGTAAAGATAAAATTTTCCGGTTTCTGATAGTGCCAGCGGTTTGTCCTTCTCCTTAGCGGGGAATTGCATAGAGCCGTCAAAAACCTGTGCTGTAGAAACAAAAACAAGCTTACAATTTGGGGTTACCGTCACATAGGAAAATAATTGCTGATGCACCCGGAACCCAGAGGCATAGTCTGAAGTAAAACAAGAAATAATCACATCGGGTTGAACAACGTTGAGAATGTTTTCTATATCATCTTTAGTTGCATCAAACTTATAAAACACCTGATTGTCTTCAAAGAGACTTTCCTGAGCGCAATAACTGCCATACACATCAAAGTAAGGCCTCAGTTCTTTATACAATGCATTTCCGATAAAGCCGCTGGCACCAAGTATTAGGATTTTGTTTCCCATCTATACTTTGTAAAACGGAAGTTTCACCACAGTAGCGGGAATGGCATTTTTCCTGATTTGAATGTTAATAACACTTCCGGGTTCTGACAGTTCAACAGGCACATAACCCAAACCGATGCCTTTATTGAGTGAGGGCGACATGGTTCCGCTGGTGACTATACCAATGGAGGTGCCTTGCTCATCTACAATTTCGTAATCGTGGCGCGGGATCCCCCTTTCGTTAAGTTCAAAAGCCACAAGTTTTCTTTTAATACCTGCTTCCTTTTGTTTTTTCAGGTTCTCAGCATTGATAAAGTCTTTGGTGAATTTGGTGATCCAGCCCAGCCCGGCTTCCAGTGGCGAGGTGGTGTCGTTGATGTCGTTTCCGTACAGGCAGTAACCCATTTCCATTCTTAAAGTGTCACGGGCAGCCAGACCGATGGGCTTGATGCCAAAAGGTGCTCCTGCTTCCATCACTTTGCTCCACACTTGTTCCACTTCACTGTTTTTGCAATAGATTTCAAAACCGCCGCTGCCGGTATAGCCGGTGGCAGAAATAATCACGTGCTCAATTCCGGCAAAATCAGCCACTGCAAAACTGTAAAAAGGAATACTGCTCAAATCCACACTGCTTAGGGATTGCATAGCCTCAACCGCTTTGGGGCCTTGAATAGCCAATAAGGAATAATCATCTGAAAGGTTTTTCAGCTCGGCACCCATAGTGTTGTGTTTGTTGATCCACGCCCAGTCTTTTTCAATGTTTGAAGCGTTGACCACCAGCAGGTATTTTTCTTCATTAAAACGGTAAACAATCAGGTCGTCAACAATACCACCGTTTTCGTTGGGAAAACAGCTGTATTGTGCCTTTCCATCAACGAGTTTGGAAGCGTCATTAGAACATACTTTCTGGATTAATGCGAGGGCATTTTTTCCGGTTACGAGAAATTCCCCCATATGGGAAACGTCAAAAACGCCTAAAGTATTTCTAACAGTTTGGTGTTCTATGTTCACGCCTTCATATTGAACCGGCATATTGTAACCCGCAAAAGGAACCATCTTGGCACCCAGGGCTTCGTGTATATGTGATAAAGCAGTATTTTTCATTTGAATGAATATTAAATGGAAATGGAATTTCTTTCGCTTAAAGCGAAGGCAAATTTATCTAAAAACAACCACTTTAACCCAATGAAAACGGGAATGTTTTAAACAATTCTAAAACGAAATATTTACACTTCAATTTTTTTCAATTCATGATAATTGTTGTACAGCTTTTTGAGTAAAATGCCATAAACAATCCTATAAAAAAGAACTAGCAATAAGATAAGAATGATGCCTATAACGACTTGACCAATAAAAAAGTAGGTCAAAAATTCAGGTCCTGTTGGCACAGTGCCATAGGTTTCTTCCAGAGCTACAAGCAGCACATCACTTTTTGTGTAATAAAAATAGTTTATTATGATAAGTGTCAATGCAAAAGCACTAACATTATACCATACAAAATACTTGACGGTCTTTCTGGTTTTTATAATATTGTCCATAAGTGAACGCGTGCTGTCTGTAACTTTTATGGCGATGTAGTTTTTATAAAAAATGATGATGAAAACAACTACCACCACATAATGCAGGATGTTAAAACCAATCATAAATGGTTTCATACCCAATTTTTCAATGATTTCAAAAGACGATTTTGGAGAAACAAAATAGAGCCCTACCCAAAATGCAAGTTCAAGTATACTGATGATAAATATCCACTTCACGATGGAAGTTGATCGTTTAAACAGCATATTGTAAATCTGGACATAGCTTAACTTGGGATGGTCTTGCTCCCGTTGCTTCCAGTTTTGCTTTAATAATTCTAATTGATCCATACGGTTACGGATTGAGGATGTTTCTTAATTTTTCTTTTATACGGTTCATTTTTACGCGGGCATTGACTTCAGTAATACCCAGTGTTTCTGCTATTTCACTGTAATTTTTGTCTTCGAGGTATAAAAACACCAATGCTTTGTCAATGTCGTTGAGCTGTTTGACGGCATCATACATTAATCTTAATTGAACTTCAACGGTATCGTCATATTCATCAGCAGTGATTTTAAAACCAACAGTGTCAAAATTTTGTGTATCGACGCTGCGCTTTGATTTCCTATACAGAGTGATCGCTGTATTTAATCCCACACGGTACATCCAGGTGCTGAACTTGGAGTCACCTCTAAACTTGGGAAATGCCTTCCACAATTGTATGGTGATTTCCTGAAACAAATCGTTGTGAGAATCAGCATCATTGGTGTACAAGCGACATATCTTGTGCACGATGTTCTGATTTTCCTCCAATTGGGTTACAAAGCTATGCTCCAGTTCTTTGCTCAATGTTTGTTTCAGTTAGTTGAAAGGTTAGTAGTGGGTTTTAAAGAATTGTTACAAAACACAACAAAGTTTGCCTAACAGTTCTTGTATTTGTCGTTCAGGCCTTTGCCGTCAAGTATCATTGGGATGCACTTTTCAAGACGCGCTATTCGTGTTTTTTCCTGTTTGGCACTGCCAATGTGCTCTTTGTATTCTTTTTGTTTGTAGGGAGTAAGTGCTTCAAATTGTGATTTGAGTTGTTTATTGTTTTTAAAAGCTGCCTCAAGTTCGACAGGCATATCGAGAGGAGCTTTCTTTTTTGGAGCGATCTTTTTGTTGGCTTCGGCATTGGCCAGGGCTTCTTTGGCATAAGCCAAAACCAGTTTTTCATCCACTTCATCCACATGTTCAAACCGCCATTGAAGCATAGCACTGGTTTTGCCTTCCTGGGCATTTAAGAGTTTTTTATGGGAGTCTTTGAGTAAGGCACCTTGAAAAAACCAAATGCAAAAATGATGTTTGAATCCGCCTAAACCCAAAACATTTTGCCCGTTTGACGCCATATAAACAGGACCTCCCCACTTAACGGTTTCTTCCATTCCGGTTTGAAGCATGAGTTTTCGCAGTAGCGTAAGTTCAGCTTTCCAGTGGACGTTTTTTTCAATGTAGGCCGTAATCTTTTCGTTCATTTTTGAAATTTTTGTTGCGGGGTTTAAAAGTACTAAAATATCCAAAATGGCAGAAATCAAAGTAAATCCAAAGTAGCTACAATTCATCATAAAAAAACAACACTTCGGTTATTTAGATTTTATAAACCAGATGGCTTTGGGCAATTTTGGAAAAAATTCAAGGTGATGCGATACAATTATTTAGTTCTACTGTTTTTTATTTCAAATTTGATTTCGGCCCAAACAACCATATCCGGGACGGTTCAGGATAACAAGGGTAAACCCATTTCAGGTGCCAATGTGTTTCTGGAGGGTACTTTTGACGGCAGTATCAGTAGTGAGGATGGAAACTTCTCCTTTCAAACCTCAGAAACAGAGGCTCAAAAACTTATTGTTTCCTATTTGTCTTTTGAAACGTTTACAATAAGCGCTGAGGTTTCCACAATGAAACACCTCAAAATTGTTTTGCGGGAAGATCTATCTGCCCTGGACGCCGTGATGATTACTGCCGGAACCTTTGAAGCCGGGGACAAAGCCCGAAATTCGGTTTTAAAACCGTTGGATATAGTTACAACCGCAGGAACTGCAGGTGATATTGTTGCGGCCCTGCAAACCCTACCGGGTACACAAACCGTGGGGGAGAGCGGCAGGCTGTTTGTGCGTGGTGGCGAGGCCGGTGAGACCCAAACGTTTATTGACGGCATTCGCGTGGCACAACCCTATGGAGCTACCACCGGAAACATTCCCACACGCGGCAGGTTTTCTCCTTTTTTGTTTAGTGGAATATCATTTTCAACCGGCGGTTACAGCGCCGAATATGGCGATGCACTTTCAAGTGTCCTGTTGCTGAATACCAAAGATGAAGCCGCCCAAAACCAAACCGAAATTTCCTTGATGACCGTGGGCCTGGCCCTGGGGCACACCATCAAAGGAGATAACAACGACCTGACCCTCAATGCAGCTTACATCAATCTGGAGCCTTATCAAGCTGTTGTGCCCGAACTTATTGACTGGAACAAACCTTTTCAGTCCATTTCGGGGGAAGGTGTTTATACACATCGGTATTCCAAAGGGATATTAAAAGTTTATGCTGCCTTTGATGTTTCAGAGTTTGATTTTAACCGCGAAAACATCAACCTCCCTGAACCACAACGCATCGATTTACAAAACAATAATTTTTATGCCAACACTTCATACAAGTCTTACTGGAACAACAACTGGCAGTTTTTTAACGGACTCAGCTATGGGTTCGGCACTAACGACATCAACATAGACAACGCCAATGTCAAGAACGACGAGCACGCCATGCACATCAAATCTAAAGTGAGCCGAAGGTTTTCAAATCGCTTACGCGTAGGCAGTGGCGCAGATATTTTTTATACCCGTTTTGGCGAAAGTTTTACCGAAGAAAATTTCACGTTCAACAGCGGCTATGAATCACTCACAGCAGCCCTTTATACCGAAGCTGATATATTTTTTTCCAAAAATTTTGCTGCCAAGGCAGGGGTAAGGCTGAATTACAATGAACTTTTGGATGAAATCCGGCTTTCTCCCAGGATTTCTTTGGCATACAAAACCGGCGAGCATTCACAGTTTGCTTTGGCTTACGGCATGTTTTCACAGCTTCCAAACTCCGATTATTTGAAATACAACACCTCGTTTAACACCGAAAAAGCCGCTCATTACATACTGAATTATCAGTACAGCCACAACCGCAGGACACTAAGAATTGAAGGTTATTACAAAGATTACAAGGATTTGGTGCGTTACAACACTGACCAGCCGGTTTTTGATTCCGATTTTGACAATCAGGGGTTTGGTTATGCCACCGGGTTGGATGTATTCTGGCGGGACAGTAAAACGTTCAGGAATACAGAATACTGGGTTTCTTATTCGTTTATTGATACCGAGCGTTTGTACAGAAACTTCCCTGTAGCAGCCACACCCGGATTTGTAGCCAATCATACCGCTTCGGTTGTTGTCAAGCGATGGATACAGGACTGGCGCTCACAACTGGGGCTGTCACATACCTTCCACACCGGAAGGCCTTTTGACAATCCCAACCAACCCGGGTTTATGACCGGAAAGACACGGGATTATCACAGCCTGGGTTTCAACTGGGCGTATTTGTTGAGTGCGCAGAAAATACTTTACTTTTCAGTTTCCAATGTTTTGGGAAATCAAAATGTGTTTGGGTATGAATATGCCCAAACCCCCGCTGATAACGGAATTTTTAACCGAAGGGCCGTCACCCCAACAGCTGACCGGTTTTTCTTTATTGGTTTTTTCTGGACAATTAGTGATGATAGAAAGAGCAATCAGTTGGAACAACTATGATGTTAATTAAAGAAAATTATCTAATTCCAGAAGACTTCCGGTTTTACATAAAAAACGGTGTCAATGAAATAAAGTATATCATTCTGGGTTAAAACATTTTCATCGTGGAGATCTTCCAGGATTATACCTAAATAAGGGTGATAATAATCGTGATTTCGAATATTTAAAAACCCATTATTTTCCATAAATTCTTTTACTTTTTTTAAGTCTGTTTTATGGGTAGCTATAACATAGTTCTGTTCAACCACAGCATACAAACTTTCGTCCTGTTTATAGAATCCAGTTAATTTATAGGCTGTATCCGGAAAAAAGTAATTATTTAATAGAAGATTGTTTAAGTAATCAAACCATGAGGCATAATAAATACTGTCATTGAGTTTAAAAACGTGCTTTTCGTCAAGAATGAAAACACGCTGCTCTGCGCCTTGAGAAATAAATTTACTAATGTCTAAATCAACTACCCAAAGTTTATTTTGAGATATATAATTGATTAACTTCTCTGTTTCTTCTTCTTTGTAGAGCTTGCCTGTTTGAGCCAAAGGGCCTGTTGGCGCGCTTGGCTTAAGGTGATTGGCAATTGATAGGATAAGAGTTCCATGGCTAACGCTGCTCTTTCCTGAAAGGAGATTTTGTAATTCATATTTCAATCGGTTTTCTGACACCTAAGATTTTTATAAACAAATGTAATAGTAATGTTTAAATCAAAACCTTAGAAGCAAAAATATTAAAGTTTTTTGAGTATAAAAAATTCCATTCAAGCTTGGGATGAATCAAATACATTTTTAACAATGGGCAAATTAACCGGCTTGAAAAATTAAGGTTATATAAGGTGTATAAATAATCACAGCCACAATCACGGCAATCACAGCCGCAAAAAACACGGCTCCGGCGGCTATGTCTTTGATTAAGCCGATTTTGTTGTGAAAATCGGGATGTACAAAATTGGCGATTTCTTCTACAGCGGTGTTCAGCCCTTCAATACTCAATACCAGGCCGATGGCCAACAATTGAAACATCCATTCGGTAGCGGTAATATCAAAATAAAACCCTGCTGCGATAACCAGCAGGGCTACACAGGTTTGCACCTGAATACTTGCTTCACTTTTTAATAAAATCCAAGCCCCTTTGGTGGCATATACAAAGCCTTTTAATCGGTTTTTATAAAAGGGGTCGGTTTCATTAAATGTTTTTTAGCACATCTTCATAATCAGGTTCTTGTCCAATTTCGGTCACAAGTTGATTGTAAGTAACTTTTCCTTGTTCATCAACTACTACTACAGCCCTGGCGTGTAAACCCTGAAATATTCCGGATTCAATCCTTACGCCATAATCAATTCCGAATTCATTGTCTTTAAAATCTGATAAAGCCTCCACATTATTGAGTCCTTCAGCACCGCAAAAGCCCGATAATGCAAAGGGCAAATCTTTGGAAATGCAAATTACTATTGTGTTTTTTAAATGAGTAGCTTCTTTATTAAACCTTCTAACGGAAGCAGAACAGACTCCTGTTCCCACACTTGGGAATATATTTAAAACGAGTTTGCTGCCTCGATAGTCCTTAAGGGAAACAGCGGATAAATCTGTTTTTGTTAATTTGAAATCGGGAGCTGTTTGCCCCACTTCGGGCAATTCACCAATAGTTGTTGTGGGTGTGCCGTCTAAAGTTATTTTTGCCATATTTTTTTAGTAAAAGTATAAAATATTGTCTGAATTCATAAAAAAAGCCTGTGTTAAAACAGGCTTTTTCAAATAAGTGTGATGTTTGTTTACCGGTCAATGGATGCCATTACTTTTTTTGCAAAGGTATTGGCAGCATCTCGTTCTTCCATGCCGTTTTCAATCATTGCTGCTACTTCAGCAGCACCACATAGATTGGTGATTAACTCACCAATAACGTCCATTTCCTGTTCAGTAATGCGTGGATAATCACTGAATGATTCAAGCACTTCAATACAATGCTGAATTTTTTCAGGTGGATTGCTTTTCTGTAAATGTCTAATTACGGGCAGCTTCATCGATTAAAATTTTTAAAACTTCCATTTTGTTGGTTTGCACCTGATTTAAAAGTTTTCCATTTTTAAATGCAGCAAATGTTGGCAGGTTATCTACGTTTGCCACTTTTCTGCTTTCGGGAAATCTTTCGGCATCTACCAGTATGAAATTAAAACCTTCGGTTTCTTGTGCAAACTTTTTAAATTTGGGTTTCATCAAGCGGCAGTTTCCGCACCATCCGGCTGAAAACTGAACAATTACATTTTTGTTTTCAGCAATCAGCTCCTGCAAATTGTCCTGATCTAATTCGGTTACCATAGCTTAGTTGCTTAGATAGGTTGCTACTCCGTCACGCGTGGCTTGCATGGCGTTTTTGCCTTCTTCCCAGTTGGCCGGACATACTTCGCCTTTTTGTTGAACGTGCGTATAAGCATCAATTAAACGCAGATATTCATTTACATTTCTGCCTAAAGGCATATCGTTGATACTTTCGTGAAAAACTTTACCGGTTTCATCAATAAGATAGGTAGCTCTGTAAGTTACATTGGAGCCTTCATAAACAAAAGTGTCGTTTTCTTCGTCATACACTTCTCTTACAATGTCCAATATGCCCAATCTGTTTGAAAGGTTTCTGTTGGTGTCAGCCAAAATAGGGTAAGTCACACCCTCAATCCCTCCGGCATTTTTGGGGGTATTTAACCAAGCAAAATGCACTTCGGGAGTGTCACATGATGCACCGATAATTAATGTGTTTCTGTCCTCAAATTGTTTCAGAGCATCCTGAAATGCGTGAAGCTCGGTAGGACATACAAATGTAAAATCTTTCGGGTACCAGAAAAGCAATATTTTTTTGTTGTTTTTTCTGGCTTCTTCAAGCACATTGATTTTAAAAGTGTCGCCCATTTCGTTCATTGCTTCTACTTCCATGTTTGGGAATTGTTTTCCTACAAATGCCATAATTTATTGTTTTTTTTAAGTTGTTTAATAATGGCGCAAAAATACCCAAAAATAAAGGCTTGACAAGAATTTAGTATGCTAAATTATTATTAAATCATAAGCAAAAACAATAGTGTATTCTGACTATTGAAAAATAGAGTTGCAGCAATTTTTAAGGTGATAAATACCCCTGTATTATGCAGTGCTTTTTGAAGAAGTCAATTGCTTGATTTTGATATTAAACAATGCAAATATCAGTACCATAATCGGGCTGAGCCAGTTAAATATGGCAAATGCAAAATATTCAGCTACTGAAACCCCTAAAACCCCACTGTGATAAGCACCACAGGTATTCCAGGGAATAAGCACAGAAGTCACTGTTCCTGAAGCTTCTAGCGTACGGCTGAGGTTTTCTGGAGCCAGGTTTTTGTCTTTATAGGCTTTGGCAAACATTTTTCCGGGAACCACAATCGCAAGATATTGATCGCTGGCAGTCACATTCAGTGCCAGGCAGCTGGCCACCGTACTGGCAAACAACCCAAATACCGATTTAAACATTTTAAGCAAAGCACGGGTAATCACTTTTAAAGCGCCAATGGCTTCCATCACACCGCCAAACACCATCGCACAGATAATCAGCCAGATGGTGCCAAGCATACCATACATTCCGCCTGATGAAAATAGATCGTTGAGTTGTGCATTGGTGGTTTCAATGGCCACGTCAACCGTGATGGCATCCATAATGCCCACATAGGCATTTTTAAAACTATAAGTATCCCCGCCTGAAACTTCCATTACAATATTCGGTTGAAAAATCAAGGCAAAAGCAGCCGCCATTAAGGTTCCTATTAAAAGCGCCACAAGGGGGGAGGTTTTCTTTACAATCAAATAAATAACGACAGCCGGGACTAAAAACAACCACAAGCTCACATTAAAAGATTCTTTGATGGAGGTTAAAAGAGACTCCTTATCAATAGCACCGCTGGGGTCAATAAAAAAACCAATGACAATAAACACCAATACTGTGATAATAAAAGTGGGTATGGTGGTCATGGAGGTGTAGCGAATGTGTGTAAACAAATCGGTTCCCGCCATAGCCGGTGCCAGGTTGGTGGTGTCGCTCAAGGGCGAAAGTTTATCCCCAAAGTAAGCTCCCGATAGTATGGCTCCTGCTGCCATTCCCACGTGTATATCTAACGCAGCGGCAATTCCAATCAAGGCAATACCCACAGTGGCCGAAGTGGTCCAGCTGCTTCCCGTTGAAATGGAAATCACCGCACAAATAATCACACACGAAGCCAAAAATATAGTGGGGTTGAGGACTTGAAGCCCATAATAAATCATGGTGGGAATCACGCCACTGATCAGCCAGGTGCCTGCCAGCGCACCCACCATCAAAAGTATGAGGATTGCTCCGGTGGTTGATTTGACGTTTTTGGCCACGGCATTCATCATCTTGTCATAGGGAATGTTATGGTAAAACCCTACAATAGCCGCCACAGCGCCGCCTATAATCAGTATAAACTGATTACTTCCTGCCAGGGCATCATCGCCATAAACAAAAAAGACATTGTAAAACAAAAGGACGATGAGAATTACAACGGGAAGTAAAGCTGCCCAAATGCTAAGCTCTCTTTTTTTTGAAACATCAGGGGTTACAGTTTCTTGGGATTGTTTTTTCATCAAGGAGTTGGTTTAGAAGTGTAATGTTACAACTTTGATCAGAAATGTGCAAGAAGCACTTAAATTTTAGAACGTATTATTCCTTTAACTCTCAATTTTGGATGATGTTTGAGTAATTTAAGTTGGATTAAAATCTAAAAATGTGCAGTTCGTCGATAAAAATTATTATTGTAACGAGTATTCAAACATTTGCTTTTTTGTAGGATGTACCCTACAATATATTTGCGCCGTAATTATCATAAAACCTACTTAAAATGAAACTAAGATTACCCCTATTGTTCTTTTTTATTATTCTTTCTTCAATTGCAACAGCCCAAGTTGGAATTGGTACTACCAATCCATCACCTTCAAGTATGTTGGACATTGTTGCTTCAGATAAAGGTATATTGATACCGCGAGTAGATTTACAAAATTTAAATTCTGCTTCACCAATTGCTAATCCAGAAAAATCAATGTTGGTATGGAATACTGATGCTTCAGGAGGAGGTGCACAAGAAGGCTTTTATTATTGGACCGGTTCAGCTTGGGGATCTTTATCAAAGGAAGGTTCAGGTAGTAGCATTGATAGCTGGTCGCAAACCGGTAATACAATTAATGGTGATAAATTTATAGGCACAAAAAACTGGAGCGCTTTTAATACAAAAGTAAACAATATCTTGTTTAGCTCATACAGTCCAAATGGTGGGTTGTCCATTGGCGTTCAGTCACAGGCAAATCAAAACAACAGTATTGCTATAGGCACATTAGCCAATGCTTCGGCAACAAATCAGGCAACAGCTGTGGGACCGGAGTCAACAGCATCGGGTTTTCAGTCAGCTGCTTTTGGGTATCAGGCAAAAGCACTTAACAGCAATAGTGCATTGGCCTTGGGGCATTCAGCTACTGCTTCAAGCTTTCAAGCGACAGCCATTGGCCACAATGCACGTGCAAGCTCTAAAAATAATGCGCTGGCTATTGGTACAAACAGTAGTGCCACCGGTGAAAACAGTACAGCTATAGGGACCAATGCTTCGGTTGCACAAAACAATGCAGTTGTTATTGGTGATATAAACAATGCCAATGTGGGAATAGGAACTAGTACCCCTAATACAAACACAAAATTGGATGTTAATGGAAATTTTAAATTAGGTGATAGAGGTTCAGTTCAAAAAAATATGATAAGTTTTAGTCAAGGAAGAACCTTAGGAACTATACCAGCTAATGGAAGTAATGTTATTGAAATTACTATTCCTGCCAATTTAAGACCCTCATCCACAACAGCAACCCTTATTGTTACACCCGACAATGGAATGAATGATAATATTCACATTGCTTGGACAAAGCTTAAAGATACAAATGTTGTAAGAATTAAATTGGTGAACACCTCAGCAAGTATTTTTCATAATCCTCATGTAAATTTTCATATAACAATGATTGAGTTTTAAGCATAGAGATTTGCATTAAAATTAAAAAAAACCTGACTGCCAAGCATTTAGGTTTTTTTGTTATAAGGCTTAGCAACAAGTTATTTTGTTTAACCTCAGAAAAACAACTTTTTATATAGAGTTGGCACAAGCAATATAGTTTTTATATGCTAGCAACAAAAAAAGCTCCTAAACTTTTCAATTTAAGAGCTTTATTGTTTGAGTTTAAATAAAATTAATGATTCAATACCGGTATGGTTACACCCACTTGCACCATACACTTTTTAATTTCTTCATAAGTTCGCTCAATATCATTGTCTAAACCTATGGAAAAACGAATCAACCCATCGGTAAGTCCCATTTCTTTTTGTTCGTCTTCTGGTATTTCTGAAGAGGTTGAAGTGCCCGGTGCGCTAAATAAAGTTTTGTAAAACCCTAAACTCACTGCCAAATAACCAATGTTTTCCTGTTGCATCAATTCCATCAACTCGTTGGCTTTTTCAAGTGAACCCACATCAATGGTGAGCATGCCACCAAAACCGTATTCGGTGTTCATCATAGAGGCAAACAATTCATGGCCGGGGTGTGACTCCAATCCGGGATACACTGTTTTGATGCCTTCCTTTTCAAATTGTTTGGCCAGATACAGCGCATTGTGGCTGTGTTGCTTCATCCTGATGTGGAGTGTTCGCAGGTTTTTAAGGATTGAAGCTGCCCTAAGGCTGTCCATAGCCGGACCGAGCAACATACAAGCACCGTCGTTGACATTGCGCAATTGGTCAATAAATTCCTGGGTGCCACATATCACACCACCCATAGTGTCGCTGCTTCCGTTGATGAATTTGGTCAAGCTGTGAATCACCACATCAGCACCCAGCTGAGCCGGGGAAACCATCAAGGGTGAAAAGGTATTGTCAACCACCAACTGTATGCCGTGCTTTTTGGCAAGCTTGGCCAATGCAGGCAAATCTGCAATTTCCAAAAGCGGATTGCTCATTGACTCACAATAAATCATTTTTGTTTGGGGTGTGATGGCTGCTTCAACCGCTTCAAGGTCGGTAATGTTGACAAACGCAGTATTGATTTGAAATTTAGGAGCAAAATTTTTCAGGAAAGCATAGGTGCCTCCGTAAATTGTGCGACTGGAAACCATATGGTCACCGGCGCCGCATAGTTGCATAATCACCGATGTAATGGCACCCATTCCGGTAGCTGTTACATGAGCGGTTTCTGTGCCTTCCATTGCTGCCAGTGCCTGACCCAAATAGAGATTGGAAGGCGAGGAGTGCCTGGAATACAAATAACACCCTTCGGCATTGCCTTCAAAGGTATCAAACATGGTTTTTGCTGAAAGAAAAGTGTAAGTAGTCGAATCTGAAATAGAAGGATTCACGCCTCCAAATTCGCCAAAATACTGCAGGTCCTGAATCTTGTTTGCGGGTTTAAACATGAGTGTTGATGGTTTTTGAATTAATTCTTCAAAACTATGAATACTCCGTTTGTTTGTCAATGATAGTTGTCATATATAGAAAATAAATCTGATTATAATGCTATAAATAGATTAAAAATCTTTATTTTTCGGAAATATTACAGTAAACACAAACATTTTTCAATATGCAATTAGATGCTCTGGATGTAAAACTCCTCAAATTGTTGCAGCAAAACAGCAAACAAACCACCAAAGAACTTTCATTGCAACTCAATCTTTCAGTCACCGCAGTATATGAACGTATTAAAAAACTGGAGAAAGCAGGAGTCATAGGACGCTATGTTGCAGTGGTGAATAAAGATAAAGTGCAAAAATCCTTATTGGTGTTTTGTCAGATTAAATTGATTCAGCACTCCAAAGAATATGTAAGCAATTTTGAAAAAGAGGTCATAACGCTGGATGAAGTGATGGAATGCTATCACGTAAGCGGGGAGTATGATTACCTTTTGAAAATCTTAGTGAAAGATATGGCTGAATTCCGCGAATTTATGGTCACAAAACTCACCACACTCAAACACATTGGAAGTACCCAAAGTTCATTCAGCATCAATGAGGTGAAATGTGAAACGGTCCTGAATATTAAGCCCGAGAAGTAATTGGTTCAATAAATGGAAGATTAGGTTTTCTTATTTATGATTTGCTCGTTCTAATTTGTACTTTTGTACTCCGAAATTTAAATACTCCATTATGACTAAATATGATGTTGCAATCATCGGCTCCGGACCCGGAGGATATGTTGCTGCCATTCGTTGCGCCCAGCTGGGCATGAAAACCGCCCTTATTGAAAAATATTCCGTTCTGGGAGGTACTTGCCTCAATGTGGGTTGTATTCCTTCAAAAGCTTTGCTGGATTCTTCCCACCACTATGAAGATGCTTTAAAACACTTCAAAGACCATGGCATAGACATTCCCGGCGACATCAAGCTCAACTTCAAGCGAATGATTGAGCGCAAAGCGGAGGTGGTTGAACAAACCACCAAAGGCATACAGTTTTTGATGGACAAAAATAAAGTGGATGTTTATGAAGGACTGGGTTCATTTAAAGATGCTACTCACGTAAACATCAAAAAAAATGACGGCAAAACCGAAACCATTGAAGCCAAAAACATCATCATAGCAACAGGTTCAAAACCATCCACGCTACCGTTTATCAAAATTGATAAAGAGCGCATCATCACTTCTACAGAGGCGCTTTCACTCACCGAAGTTCCTAAGCATATGATTGTTATCGGTGGTGGTGTTATTGGTTTGGAATTGGGTCAGGTGTACCGCCGTTTAGGTTCAGAAGTTTCAGTGGTGGAATATATGGACCGCATCATTCCCACTATGGACAGTGCCCAGAGTAAGGAGTTGACCAAAGTGATGAAAAAGCAAGGCATCAAATTTTATGTTTCACATCAGGTAAATGCTGTTTCGCGTAAAGCGAAAGAAGTGACTGTAACCGCAAAAGACAGCAAGGGAAAAGAAGTCACCTTAAAAGGCGATTACTGTCTGGTTTCTGTAGGCAGAAGACCTTATACTGATGGCCTTGCAGCTGATAAAGCCGGAGTAAAAGTGACTGAAAGAGGAATGATTGAAGTCAACGACCACTTGCAGACTAACATAAAAAATATTTATGCCATTGGAGATGTGGTGCGCGGTGCTATGCTCGCTCATAAAGCTGAGGAAGAAGGAGTATTTGTTGCAGAAACCATTGCCGGGCAAAAACCGCATATCGATTACAACCTGATTCCGGGTGTGGTTTACACCTGGCCGGAAGTAGCCTCAGTGGGTAAAACCGAAGAGCAACTCAAGGAAGGCAAAGTAGAGTACAAGGTGGGTCAATTCCCCATGCGGGCATTGGGCCGTTCCAGGGCCAGCGGTGATATTGACGGATTTGTAAAAATCCTGGCCGACAAAAAAACCGATGAGGTGCTGGGTGTTCATATGGTAGGTGCCAGGGTAGCCGACCTGATTGCGGAAGCCGTAACTGCAATGGAATTCAGGGCGAGTGCAGAGGACATTGCAAGAATGAGCCACGCTCACCCCACTTATGCCGAAGCAGTCAAAGAAGCGGCACTAGCCGCAACCGAAGACAGGGCGTTGCATATTTAAAAAATAATCCCCGCGAAAGCGGGGATCTCTTTTTGTATTCAGTAAGCAGAATTAAACATCAGAAATAAACCATTAAGAAATTAAGAGGCATTAAGAGCATAAAAATTTTTAAACCTTCAACATTGAACTCATTCACCACTCACATCTATAAAGTTTAATATTTTACAATTAATCTCCCGGCCAACCAGGCTGCCGGAATATAGGCCAAAAGCAAATCAAGTGCAATAAACCAGCCCGGAGCCGGTATCATAAGGCTGGCTGCAATTCCTAATATAAGGAAGAAAAACCCAACACCCAGGGCAAATTTCAACTTGTGTGTTACAGCAATTCTCGCAGTAACAAATGCACCTGTAAATGTACCAATAAAATGAGCAACAAAAGGAACTATAAAATGGACAGGTTTCATGTATTTCAGGCCTTCCTTTAGACCTTCAGTGGTTGTAACATCAACGCCATCGGGTGGTGGGATGACTAAAGTTCCGTAGTTAATAATAAGCATATTGACAGCGCTGCCGATGATTATACCCGCAATTACGGCAATAATATTAAAAATGATGGGATTCATAAAAATAGTTGGGTTGGTTTCATAGCAAAATGTACTAAAATTTTCTTAGCTAAGCGGTTTTTTAAAGCACCTGCTACTCAACACCTGTTCATACTGCCCGTAATTGGGAATGCGCTCATAACCGTTTTTAGTATAAAGTGCCAGGGCTTCGTGATATTTTTCACCGGTTTCAAGTATGGCGTGTGTATAGCCCAGCGATCGGGCCCAGTCTTCAAGTGAATGAAGAACTTGAGTGGCTATACCTTTTCCCCGGCATTCCGGGATGACATACATGCGTTTAATTTCTATGGTATTTTCGTCAAAATGCCGAAGAGCACCGCAGCCCACTGCTAGTTCATTTTCAAGAACAAGTAGAGCGTGTTTGATTTTGTCTGTTTTGTTGTATTGGGCATGAAAGTCTTTTTCATCCCCGTCACGAATTGCGATATCTTTATCGAGTGCTTGAATTAACCTAATAAAGTCAGGGTGCTGTGGGGTTGTTTTTTCTATACGAACCATATTCTTCAAGCAATCTCAGTAATTTATTGAACATAGCGGCCAACTCCATAAGCATCGATGACCCGTGTGCATTGCATTTCCATACAGTCAAAGCTCAACTCCCTCCAGGCAGTACCTTCTATGCCCTTTAGCCTGATTGAATTGGTTTCAGGTTCAATAGTGAATAAAAAGTCGTTGACATCTTCACTTTGAATTGCTGATCGCTGGGTTAGATCAATCATACCATAGCGGTTGACAGACTGTAGAATCTTGGTGTTGTTGTTCAGGTATTGTAATTCTTTCCAGTTGCAGCCTTCCAAGCAAACGAGTTTAATGATTTTTTTTGATGATTCTAAACTGATTTTAAAATTAGCGGGAGCGGTATTCTGCTCATCCTGACCAAAAATGGAAGTAGAAATCAGTAGGAATGCCATAACCGTAATGCAATAAAAACCTGTGATGTAGTGTAGTGTTGATTTCATCAGTGACAAAAATAAGGTTGTGACTCTTAAAGATAATAAAAAAATAGATGTCAGTATCCTAAACGTTTGAAATTTAGATGAAAAGCATTTAAATTCTAAACTTCAGTAAAATCCACCCGGTGCAATTTCAGGAACTCTTTAATTACATCGGCGCGTATGCACTGGCCCAGATGAAGGAAAGCATAATCGCTTATTTTCTTTTTCTTGCCGTTAACCAGTATAACTTTTTCTTCCAAATCAAACCCTAAATGCAGGTGCTTGGTGCTTTGTTGCATTCCATAAACAATTCCGTTTTCATCAAACAGAGGGCCGCCACTTTGTCCGCGCAAACCCGGTGTACTCATTTCAATACCGGTTAGGGCATTGTTTTCAGCGATGTTTCTGGTGACCATTCCCTCAATGGGAAAAGACGGGACTATAGCCTGCTTGCTGTTGTCAAAGCCTATATCGTCAGTTTGCTTCAAGTATTTGAAGTTTTTGAATTCCGGAAAAGGATAGCCTAAACGACAAAGGAATTTACCGGTTTCAATTTTTGAGGAATCCTTCAAAAAACGGGCATGTGAAGTATAATTGATGGCATTGAAACCCTCTAGTTTGATAATGGCCAGGTCAAGGGTTTTGTGCAAGTGAATGGTGATGTTTTCCAAACGGTCAACACAGCCCATAAAACTGTTTTTAACCTGTATGATGCTCTCCTGTTTATACCCATATTTATTTTCCAGTGCAATCAACTGTTGCTGATGCATCAATCCCTTATCGAGTTTTGAAGTTTCTTGCCTGAAGGTTTGGTATTTTTTATTTGTGGGTTCTGCATTGAGGATGAGTTGTGCCACATGTTTACAAGTAACAGCTACTCCCTGATCATTCACAAAAAACAGGGTAGCCAGCCCGGGTACTATCTCATTGCTGCCATAGTAGCGCACTATGCTTTGTAACGGGCGGGTAAACCGGGTAACTTCTTTGATGGCGTTGACAAACATGGAATCTATTTTTTCTTGTTTCGTTTATTGTAATTTTTATCGCCTCTTGTTTTCGGCTTTTTGTACTTTTTGACGATTTCCCTGCGGTATGAGCCTCCCAGGTTCACCTTTTTATTCTTGTCTTTTTTTTCGTGGAAAGCAGGACCCGGGGCATCTTCATCATTTTTGTAGCGTTTGTTGGGGTTGTAAATTTCTTTCACTTCAGGGCGTTCTTCTGCAGTGAGTTGTTCTGAAACCTTCACTGTCCCGGGCATTTCAGTCACCGGGATTTCCATCTGCATCAGTGCTTCAATGTCTTCCAGTGCTTGTTGTTCTGAAGGCGTGGTCAACATGACTGCTTTACCCGATTGTTCAGCACGACCGGTTCGCCCAATGCGGTGGATGTAGTTTTCGGCATATTCAGGCGTATCCACATTGAATACATGACTCACCTGATCAAAGTCAAGCCCGCGCGCCATTACATCGGTGGCAATCAAAATACGGTTTTCACCGGCTTCAAATTGCCTGATGCTCCTGATACGGTAGTTTTGTGTTTTATTGGAGTGTATGATGCACAACTCTTCTTTAAACCGTTCATCCAGCAATTCAAAAAGCAGGTCGGCGGTTTTTTTGTTTTTGGTAAATAAAATGACTTTGGTAAAGGTCTCCCTGTCTGAAAGCAATTCCAACAACAAATTTACTTTGGTATAAAAATTAGGGACTTTATATACTTCCTGTTTGATGTTTTTCAAGGGCTCACCGCTCAAGGCAACACTGATGCGCTCGGGATTTTTAAAGAAATCATCCAGCAGGGCATCTACTTCATCAGTCATAGTAGCCGAAAAGAGTATATTTTGACGCTGCTGCGGAAGGATATCAAAGATGTTGACAAGCTGGTGCCTGAATCCCAAATCCAGCATCACATCCACTTCATCAATGACCAGTTTTTGAATGGACTTTAATTGCAAAACGTGGCTAACGGCCAGGTCATACAACCGGCCCGGTGTTGCAACTACAATATCAACACCTTCGGCAACTGCCTGTTTTTGTGTGTTGATGTTGGTGCCACCATAAACGCCCAGTATTCTCACATTGACATATTGGGCCAGTTTTTCGGTTTCTTCCACCACTTGAAGCACCAGCTCGCGGGTGGGCACCAGCACCAGTACACGTGGACTAGGTTGTTTTGAAAATGGGAGCATCCGCAACAGCGGAAGCATATAGGCAATGGTTTTTCCTGTTCCTGTTTGTGCAATTCCCACCATATCCCTGCCGGACATCACAACCGGAAACGATTGTTCCTGTATGGGAGTGGGATGAACAAAACCACGTTCCAAAAGCCCGTTGAGCAGGGGAGTGGTCAAATTAAAATCTTCAAAAGTTGTCATAGGCATCATTAGGCTGCAAAGGTAAGCTTATTTTAGTTTTAGCAGTTTCTTTAGAAAGGGTGTGTGAAAAAATGGGTATTTTTGAATGAAGAATATAAAAGACTATGAAAAAAAAGATACTCGCCTTTGCAGGCTCAAACAGCAGTACTTCCATCAACCATGCACTTGTGAGTTTTGCTGCTTCACAAGTGGGTGGCCACGAGGTTAAAATCATCAAACTCACAGATTATCCCCTTGAAATATTTAGCGAGGACATCGAGAAAGAACACGGATACAGTGTTGAATTAAGAATGTTGTTGCAGGAAATCAAATCAGCCGATGGGATAATGATTTCGGTGAATGAGCACAATGGCGGCCCTTCAGCATTTTTCAAAAATGTACTGGATTGGCTCTCCCGCATAGAGTACAAATTTCTGGAAGGAAAAAAAGTGCTGTTAATGAGTACTTCAGACAGCCAGCGCGGTGGTGCTGCTTCACTGGAATATGTGAAAAGCCGTATCCCGCGTCACAATGGTGTGGTGACAGAGAGCTTTAGCTTTCCCGGTTTTAAGGATCATTTTTCGCTTAGCGAAAACAAAATCACTGACGAAATACTGGCACTCGGTTTTACAGATGTGCTACAGAATTTTGAACACGCAGTGAGCAAGGAATAACTACTCACTAAAATAACTGTACTCCAACACTAGCGAATTTGCTGTGCTGTGCCAGTTGCCATCTGCCTTGTTACCGCCAAAAAATACATTAAACTGCCTGAAGTCCTCAAATTTTATTTGAACGGCTTCCACTACGGCGAGATAGGAAACACCGGGTTCTTCATCAACTTCAAATGAAAAGGCATGATAGGTCTTGTTGTTTTCCTTAAACTCCCCTAAATGGGAGATGTTTTCAGGAAAATTGGTGTATAGCCCAATAAAATTGTACAGTGAGAGCTTTGAATATGCAACAGCATCCAGGTGTTTTTCCGGTATATATGCCTTTTTATCATTATTGACCAAAGCTTCCATGACCTCAAACCTGGAGTATTTACTCTCAAGCAATTCCTGAAGGACCCGGGCATCGGGATCCAAGTTTAAATTCAACATGGCGATAACCGTTTTGGTTTTTAACCATTCCATAGAGTCAAGTTTGGAGGCTATTTGGTTTAAGCTTTTCTCGATTTCAGGAGTGCTTATCCTTAAAGTGTCTATAATTTCAATATAGTTGTACAGCATCGGCAGGCCAAAGAAATGACTATCATTATTGTCAATTGCAGCCAGGCAGGTGACCACATCGCTGTTAAAATGTTTCAGCCAAAGGGCGGATTGTTTATGTACGAGATCAAACGCCAGTGAATCTGCAACGATTGATTTGTTGACCAGATACATCAATTCATTTCTGTAATTGGGTACATCAATGAACTTTGACAGTGGCTCTAAATAGTCAACTACATTTATATCGTTAAGGTGAAGGCCGTCAAAAATGACCATAGGTGAATCTGAAGTGTATTGCGGTGGATTTTCAAACAAAAGCTGGGTATAGAATTGCAATGCATTTTCGGCTTCAATCTGAGGCAGGGCCTCCAGTATGGCAATTTTATGAACACCGGTGGTATTTGGATTGTTGTAAAGTGCGTTCAACACCCGTGCTGCTTCCGGATGGTTGATGTATGCAAATTCTTTGATTACTTTGCTTTTTATGCCTTCATAGTCATCATCGTCAGGATAAGTGCGGGCAAGGAAATGTTGAAGGGCGGGGATGTCGTCTTCGTCAAAAACATAATACAAAAAGGCTTCTTGTGCATTGGCTTGAGTGTTCCTGTTTTTGGAAGTTAAATCTTTAAGGATTTGTGAAGCTTTACTTGCAGTATAGTCAAAATGGTTTCTTTTTGATCTTTTGGTAAAGGAGTTGTAGAAAGCCTCAACTGACGCTACTTCCTGTTCTTCGTCTGAAATATAAGCCTGTAGAGTAAACAGGTAATCGTTATCAAGCACTACCAAAAGATGCTGGTGTACATTTGATTTTTGATTTTTATAGACCAGTCTTTTTGCCTTCATACCGTTCAATGTGGTAATCCTCGAGTCAAGCAAGGTATCACCTTCGCTTTTTAAATGTTCTTCAAAAGTGGTATAGTATTCTTCCAGGTCTTTGATCCTGAAATAGGGTTTTAACCTCACCTTTTCAAAAACAAAGGTTGACCCCGAATTTAGGTTGGCACCAAAATATTTGGTACTGTTGATAAATGAAGTGCCGTAATATGAATCTTCATCTTTTACAACCTTCATCTTTTCAGGAAAGGAGACCGTATATCTTTTGTCGATATTGATGGTGCGGCTCAGGTTGGCGCTTTTGTATTCATTGAGGTAGAAAGAGTTGAAAAACGGATTGTTCTTATTGACTCTTTCCCCGGGTGTTTCTTTGATAGCCAAAAGCATATATTGCCTGTTTCCCCTGAAAAAAACACGACTCACAAAATGGCTTTCGTTGCTTAAAAAGCCCTCCAGTTCGTGAAAAGGCAGTCCGTTGACTTCAATTTTTCGGGGTTCGTTTTGCAGCCTGCCAACGCCGTTGTAATAGACTTTGAATTCATCAATGGCCGCATTTTCGTTTTCCAGGAAGTACCCCAATGGCTGGTTGACATACCTGAGTATGTATCTGGTTTTGGTGTCATTATCAACGCTTCCAAAAAGATGGATTTTTAATGGCTCGCCATCAGCTTCAAAGGGATGGGCAATTTCAGTATCGAATTTTTCAACCTGATTCTCCGGAAAATGTATGGAGTAAGCTCCAAAATTGTCATAATATTCCTCCCAACTTGTTTCGCGTTTCACGGGAGGAAAGAACTCAATGGAATTGAAGAATGCTTCAGAAAATGCTGAATTCAGGCTTGATTTGCGTTTATTTTCATTAAAAAAACTATACAGATGGCCATTTGTGATTCCTGCAAAGATGCGTTTGTAGTTATCACCCTCTTTGTAATAAATGGTTCTAAACCCATCGGGATGTCCATCTTTTTTAATTTCTATGATTTCCTTGTCTTCCAGGTCAAAATAGCTGGTAATAAAATTGTCCAGTAATGTATCAGGGTCATCATCAAGTTCATTATTCAATTCAAACACAAAATACATGAAGTAGTCGTTGGTAACCAGGTCAATAGTGGTGAAAATTTCAAAATTTTGATCTACAGTATAGGAAAAGGGTTTTGAGGGTGTTAAAACTGAAAACCCGAGTTCGTTGTTGCGCTCCCTGTGCCATTTTTTGGTATTGGGCACCAGTTCAATTTGGTTTGAAACCCCTGTGAATGGGCTTACAACCCTGTTCACTTCATAGCCGTCGTTTTGCAGCATTTTTATGATTCCGTTTTCGCCCGGAAGGTGAGCAGCTCCCACAGCAGCAAAAAGGGTTTTTTGGTCCATAATGTCTTTCATGCTGTTGACCATCACCCGGTTTCTGAACATCAATTTGTTGTCAAGCGTGTCATCGGCCATATAATTGAAGAGGCGGGTAATGTTTCCTTCAGCATAAATTTCAATCATTTCTTCCATCATCTTCAGGTATTCTTCATCAGAGATTTCAAGCATCTTCACCAGGGTTTCCCTGATTTCTTCCTCGTCAATTTCATTTACGTCATCCAGATTAGGCAACTGATTTTCTATTTCTTCAAGTCCATATATTTGCTTGTCAAACATAGAGGCAAGGCCATACAGGTAACTGTCAACTATGGTAATCATATCGTCTTCCTTGACGGTTTCAGGAAAGATCATGGTTTCAATGAGGTAGTAATGCAGGTTGGGGTAGTCGTCAATTGAAATGCCGTTAATGTTTTTAAAGCGTTCATCCAGGCGCCGGTAGTCTTCTTCACTCAATACTTTTCTAAAAATATTTTCATTCTTGTCTGTTTTCTGAAAATCATCCAGAAGGCTTTCCAATATCACATTGGGATGCAACTCAAGTGCAAAGGCATCAGAATTCATGATAGCAGGAAGCATTGCATCGCTAAAGTTGAACAGCCTTTTGTCTGCCATGTGCATCGTCCCAAAGAGGTAGGATTTTTGATCACTGTTTTTATGTTGAATTTCCCAGAGGAGTTCATAGTTGTCCTTTGATTGTGAAAAAAGTCCTGTGCTTAGGAAAAACACCAGCATTAGCAAGCCAAAAGACAATGATTTGCCGAAAATTCTTAGTTTAAGTAGAAACATGATTAAAATGGAAAAGTGAGCGACTTATTTTTGTTTTCAATATTAGTACTTTTACAGCTTAAATAAAATAATTTTTTGAGAACAACCCATGTTTTTTCATTTCCCGATGCTGATGCATTGAAAATCAGCTTGCTTGGCTGGGCACAGCAGTTTGAAGAGGTGGTCTGGCTGGACTCCAATGCTGCTGAAAATAAACACAACCGGAACTACAAATCCTATGATGCACTTCTCGCGGTAGAGGCTTTCACAGCTATTAAAACTGATGCCCTGAATGCTTTTGAAGATTTAAGGGAATACCAAACCCACACGGCCGACTGGATTTTTGGCTACCTGAGCTATGATTTGAAAAATGATTTGGAGTCCCTGATTTCAACCAATTTTGACGGCCTCAGTTTTCCGGAATTGTATTTTTTTCAACCCAAGAAGTTGTTTTTCCTTAACGGAAACCGGCTCGAAGTGAGCTATCTGAATCTTGTGGCTGATGAAATGGAAGAAGACCTTCAGGACATTAAAAACTTTAAAATCGAAACACAATCCCCGGCCCCAACCGTTCCCGAAATTAAAGCACGCATTCTTAAACCCGACTACCTTAAAAAAGTGTCCCAAATGCTGCATCACATCCAGGTGGGTGACATCTATGAAGCCAACTTCTGTCAGGAGTTTTATGCAGAACATGCTGTTATTCATCCACTCGAAACCTATTTGAAACTCAATGCCATTTCATCTCCGCCTTTTGCTGTCTATTTAAAATTAACCGATTTGTTTTTGCTGAGTGCTTCCCCGGAAAGGTTTATCAGAAAGGAAGGCAATAAAATCATTTCACAACCCATCAAAGGCACTGCCGGGCGTGCGGCTGATTTGAAAGAAGACCGGCAACTGGCCGCTGGATTGCAACAGGACCCCAAAGAGCGTTCAGAAAACATTATGATTACCGATTTGGTGCGCAACGATTTATCCAGAACCGCTACCCGCAACAGTGTTCAGGTTGAGGAGCTTTGCAAATGTTATACCTTCAAGCAAGTGCACCAACTCATCACCACGGTGGTTTCTGAAGTTGCTGAAACAACTTCCATCATCGATGTTTTAAAAACCACTTTCCCTATGGGCAGTATGACAGGTGCACCCAAAGAAAGCGCCATGAACATCATTGAACAACTTGAAGAAACAAAACGCGGCTTGTACAGTGGGGCAGTGGGCTACATCACCCCAACCGGTGAAGCCGATTTCAACGTGGTCATCAGGAGTATTTTGTACAACAGCACAAAGCGTTATCTGAGCTTTTCAGTGGGAAGTGCCATCACCATCAAATCTACCCCTGAAAGCGAATTTGAAGAATGCCTGCTAAAGGCAAAAGCGATGCTGGAAGTTTTGAAGTGAATTTTGAAAAATTTCAAGCACCAAGCACCAAGCACTAAGCACCAAGCACCAAGCACCAAGCACCAAGCACCAAGCACCAAGCACCAAGCACTAAGCACCAAGCACTAAGCACTAAGCACCAAGCACCAAGCACTAAGCACCAAGCACCAAGCACTGACTAAGCCTAAAATAGGTTGCCTTTTTTTCTAATTTTTTGAATTATGAAAA
>CAYXXY010000016.1:0-66011 GCA_964469175.1 uncultured Flavobacteriaceae bacterium | reverse complement strand
TGCCGTCGTTGGCATCGGCAAGGGTGTTGTGGTAGGTAATCCACATATTGATCATCCCGTTGAGAATCTCAGAGTCTTTACTGGTCAAATCAAAGACCTCAACACCGTTTTCATCGTCGTCACAAACGTAAAAGTCACTGATGGGGAAGGCAATGTTGGGGGCGGGATTAACAATCAGGTTTAATACTACAGTATCATAGCAGCCTGAAACATCATCTTCCAGGCGTGCAAAAACGGTTTGGTTGTTAGGAACTGTATTGGTAAACGGACTGAGTAGTTGATCACCCGGATCACCTATTTCTGCCAGCGCCAAAGTGAGGTAATAGCGGACTGTCACCCCGGTTTGTGTATTCATGATTTGAGCATCGGCATCAGTAAGCATAAATTGAGCAAAGCCGTCGTTGGGAAATTCATCACACTCTTGCAATGGGGTTGGGTTACTGGCAATGGGTTGATTTAGAAACGTTATTTCTACCTCATCTGAAACAACACAGGTTGGGTCAGCAGGGTCGATGACTTCAACATAATATGTACCGGAATTGGGTGCAACTACAGTATAGGTTGGGCTGAGGGTTGAGGGTGGCCCCTGTGAAACCCCGTTATAAAACCATTCATAAAGTGCACCGGCCGGTGCATCTGCACTTGCATCAAGTAAGACATCCTCATTGGCACAAGAAGAAATATCAGGTCCCAAATCCACAAAAAATGCAGCGGTTGTGGTTACATTGACCGAATCAAATAAAATTATTTCATTTCCATTGCATTGAGTGTAAGTCACCTGGGCTGTATATGTTTCTGAGCTTGTTGGACATACGGTTACAGTTGGTGTATTTCCAACAACTGTACCTTCCCCATCCAGCCATACAATGTCAACAATTGATTCCCCATCGGGGTTAAATCGCCAGGCTTCGTTGGTTGCAGACCAAACCCCGGTATTTCTCCCTGGAGGTGTATAACCTTGGGTTCCTCCAACATTTTGAATACCAAGTACTGCACGTCCACCATTTATTGGACTAGACATGTGATTAAAAGGATCTGGCTTAGTTTCAACATAAAAATCTATGGCATTGGTAGTTTCATAAAGTACCATTTGGAAAGTTGAAATAGCTGTTGAGTTACTCCCTCCATTGTAATAAGGTACGTTAGCAAAACTTACAACAAGTGTTCGACATGGTGCTTCACCTAACACTTCATATCCAACTTCAGCATTCCCAAACCTAGGATCCATATCATGATAAAGCATTATTGCATTTTGATGGATATTAGGAGTTGGTATTAAATCTCCTGCTCCTAGGGAAAAAGCACAAAAACCACCGGGGGTTTGTGTATTAAATGATATTATTCCATTAGAACCAATAAACACTTGATTATATGAAATTCCAAAAAAACAAAAATCAAAAGGAAGGTTTACTGCACTTGACCACACATCATCTTGACCAACACTGACCGGATTTGCTAAACCTGTAAATGGAAATGGCGGTGCATATGGAATCGATTCTACAGCATAAGAAGTTGTTTCTCCAGTGTCAAAATAGTTAGCAGTTAAATCCACACAGCCACCGCTGGCACATTCAATGGTTTGATCAGGACCTGCATCCAAATTTGGGCAACCGGGACCTTGAGCGAAAATTTGTGCTGAATTATTTAAAAACAGAGCAATAAAAAGAATGGGGATAAAAGATCTCATTTTAATAGATTGTTATAACGCTCGAAAATTAAGAAATTATTATGAAAATGTAAGAAGATTGCCGTTAAAATATCAAATTCACCATTTCACTATCTTATCAAGAATAGCTATCTTTGCAAACTATTTGCCTAAGGCAGGTTGAATTTTAAAACTATGGGTTTAGAAAAACACTTAAAAAAGCTTGAAGAAATTGGCAACAACCACATTGGCACTTCAAGTGACACCCCTTTACGTAAAGACGCATTTGAGTTGAGCGACCTTGAAAAAATTGCGCTTATCAAAGAGGATGTCAAACATATTATGGAAACCTTAGGCCTTGACCTCACTGATGACAGCCTTCAAGGAACTCCAAACCGTGTGGCAAAAATGTTTGTCAACGAAATCTTTGGCGGCCTTCATCCGGACAGAAGACCAAAAGCCTCCACTTTTGACAACAAATACAAATATGGCGAAATGCTGGTGGAAAAAAACATCACCGTCTATTCCACCTGTGAACACCATTTACTCCCCATCGTCGGAAAGGCTCATGTGGCTTATATATCATCAGGCACGGTGATTGGTTTATCAAAAATGAACCGCATAGTGGATTATTACGCCAAAAGACCACAAGTTCAGGAACGCCTTACCATTCAAATTGTCAAAGAATTACAACTCGCTCTAAATACCGAGGATGTGGCCTGTGTGATTGATGCCAAACACTTGTGTGTCAATTCCAGAGGTATCAGAGACATTGACAGCAGCACCGTAACCTCAGAGTTTGGCGGAAAATTTAAAGAAGCTGCCGTGAGACGGGAGTTTTTGGATTATATTCAATTGGGGACGGAGTTTTAGGGGTTTCGGGTTCAAAGTTTGAGGTTTAAAGTTTAAGGTTTAGATTGCTTTGACAATTTAAAATGACACTTTTATAATTTTTTGTGATTAGAAGTTCTCATTTATTTATAATTTTTAATACACGACAAAATTTGATATAATTTATTAATAGGAAAATCAGCTTTGCCCCAGCCCTATAGGGAGTCTGATTTTCCTCGATTTCACCCTTTAGGGAGGGGAAACAAATCGAGGAAAATCCTGCAAAATCGAATTATGTTGATTATTTTAAAGGAAACCCGAAAAAAACTTTGCGTTTCTTTGCGAAATCTTTGCGAACTTTGCGTTTAAGCTTACAAATGATATTTACATTCAAAAATTTATTTGTCAATAAAATATTTGCCACTTTAAAAGCATAAATAAATGCATCGGTCATCGGTCACCCGTCATCGGTCTCATCAGCACTATGGAACTATACAAAACCCAACAACTCCAAATATACAACTCACTTTCAAAGAAAAAAGAAACCTTTACCCCCATCCACGAGGGCGCAATTGGCATGTATGTTTGCGGACCCACGGTTTACAACAATGTGCATCTGGGCAACTGCCGGACGTTTCTTTCGTTTGATTTGGTTTTCCGTTACCTGAAACATTTGGGCTATAAAGTGCGCTATGTGCGCAACATTACTGATGCAGGTCACCTTGAAAATGATGCCGACAGCGGCGAAGACCGCATTGCCAAAAAAGCCCGGCTGGAACAACTTGAACCTATGGAAGTGGTGCAGCGTTATACCGTTGACTTTCACAACACCATGGTCAAGTTCAATGCACTTCCACCCAGTATTGAACCTACAGCTACCGGGCATATCATCGAACAGATTGGCATTATAGAAGAAATTATCAAAAACGGTTTTGCCTATGTAAAAAACGGTTCTGTATATTTTGACGTAATGAAGTTCAATGAATCCCACCATTACGGAAAGTTAAGCGGCAGGAACCTGGAGGACATGATTGCCAATACCCGCGAACTTGACGGGCAAAGCGATAAAAAGAACCCGCAGGATTTTGCGCTTTGGAAAAAAGCCGAACCTCAGCACATTATGCGCTGGCCATCGCCCTGGAGCGACGGTTTTCCCGGATGGCACCTTGAATGTACCGCGATGAGCACCAAATACCTGGGTGAACAATTTGACATACACGGCGGCGGGATGGATTTGAAATTTCCCCACCACGAGTGTGAGATTGCTCAAAGTGAAGCCTTTTGCAGCAAAACCCCGGTAAATTACTGGATGCACGCCAATATGCTCACCCTCAACGGACAAAAAATGGCGAAGTCCACCGGGAACAATATTTTGCCCAACGAAATATTTAGCGGTGAAAATACCGTTTTGGCAAAACCCTTTTCGCCCACGGTGACTAAATTTTTTA
Source organism: uncultured Flavobacteriaceae bacterium (assembly GCA_964469175.1). GTDB lineage: Bacteria > Bacteroidota > Bacteroidia > Flavobacteriales > Flavobacteriaceae > Planktosalinus. Next base: position 62,087 of record CAYXXY010000016.1, on the reverse strand, counting down.
TGTATCAGGCCCATTACCGAAGCATCCTCGACTTTTCAAGTGAAGCCCTTGAAGCTGCCGAGAAAGGCTACAACCGCCTGATGGAAGCCATTAAACATTTGGACCATCTTCCCACAGGAACTGAAACCTCATTGGACATCGATGCCTGGAAACAGTCCTGTTATGATGCCATGAACGATGACTTCAACAGCCCCATCCTTATTGCAGAATTGTTTGAAGCCGTTAAGTTGATCAATTCGGTTAAGGACGGAAAAGCTAGCATCAACCCGGCCGACCTGAAAACACTAAAGGAGACCATGCACGCCTTTGTGTTTGATGTCTTGGGAATAGTTCAAGAATCTAACTCTGATGTCAATACCGGAAAACTTTCAGGTGCTGTAGAATTGCTCATCAAATTGAGGAACGAAGCCCGCGCCAACAAGGATTTTGCTACCAGTGATAAAATCAGGGATGAACTGGCTGCCATTGGTGTTCACCTGAAAGACGGGAAAGACGGGACGACGTTTAGTTTGTGAGTCTTTGAGTTTGTGAGTGGTGAGTTGGTGAGTTGGTGAGTTGGTGAGTTGGTGAGTTGGTGAGAAAAGTACTATTTTATGCTCTTTATTCCAATACACATTTCAATATCAACAAAATGATTACATTTGAATTGCTATGCCGACAACCAACGAAAAAAAAGCCAAAGTTTGTTTTCTCACTGTTGTTTTGTATTCATTATTGACAGCGGTTTACATTCAAATTGAGAATTACGAATTTGATGTCCTGCTACTTTTAACAACCCTTCCTTTCTTTATCTATTTTGTATTTTTTTGGATACAAAACGCTGTTTTCAGAAAAGTATTTATCACACTGGAAGGAATTTATGTATTGTTTTTGTTTTTTATTGTTTTGACTCTAAGTAACTATAACCCCGGGGAATATCTGTTGGAATTCTTTTTACTGGTTTCCCATACATTTATCAGGATCTTAAGCTTTTTAATAGTTTCACAAACAAAAAAACCTTTATTATTATCCATTGTATTATCATTACTTATTGGATGTAGCATCTATTTTTATGGTTCTACTGAATATTTGCGAATTATGTAAGCTATGAAATTTATTTCCCGATTTTTTATCACACTGATCAATTTTTACCAGAAATTTATTTCGCCACTCACCCCTGCCACCTGCAGGTACCAGCCCACCTGTTCGCATTACAGTAAGGAAGCACTTCAAAAACACGGATTGTTGAAAGGAGGCAAATTGGCCATCAAAAGAATTTTTAGTTGTCATCCATGGGGCGGAAAGGGGTATGACCCGGTGCCGTGATAGTTTTATTATTCAAGGTTTAAAGTTTAAAGTTCAAGGTTAATACTGATAACTTTCCACTTATTTGGAATTTGGTGCTTGAATTTTGGAATTTTCTTCCTTGCAATTTGGAATTTATAATTACTATATTTAACCTCATAAATTCTTAATCATTACTTATGCACTTTTTAAGCTTTGTTTGGGACCCTTCTACAGGATTTGATTTGGGTTTTATCACACTTCATTACTACAGTTTGATGTTTGTTATTGCCTTTGGATTGGGGTGGTTTATTATGAAACGCATTTATGTGAGAGAGGGCATTGCCCTGGAGAAACTGGACAGTATTTTTATCTATGCTGTGGTGGCAACGCTTATTGGTGCCCGTTTGGGACATGTGTTTTTTTATGACTGGGATTATTTTCAGCATAATCTTTTAGAGATATTTTTACCCTTCAAATTCAACCCATTTGAATTTACCGGCTTTAGAGGTCTGGCCAGTCACGGTGCAGCCGTCGGGATTATAGTTGCTATGTATTTTTATAGTAAAAAAGTTATTCAAAAGCCATTGTTGTGGGTACTTGACCGTGTGGTGATTCCTGTGGCTTGTGGAGCCATATTTGTGAGAATTGGCAACTTTTTTAATTCTGAAATTATCGGTCAACCCACCGGAACCGATTTTGGTGTTATTTTTACCCAACTTGGGGAAGACTTCCCCAGACATCCCACCCAATTGTATGAAGCAGGGGCTTATTTAATTGTCTTCCTGCTGCTTTGGTTTATTTACTGGAAAACCAACAAACGGGAAAAACAAGGCTATTTGTTTGGCCTCTTTCTGGTACTGCTTTGGTCAGTACGCTTTTTGGTCGAGTTCATCAAGGAAAACCAGGTGGATTTTGAAGAGACGATGGCCTTGAATATGGGACAATGGCTAAGTATTCCGTTTATTATACTGGGCCTTTATTTTATGTTTCGGCCTAAAAAAGAAACCCCTTTACAAGCTTAATTTAAATTTTATAATACAATGAATCGAATATTTTTTGGAAGTGTTATGTGTTTGTTTGTGGCGTTTGGATGTAAAGACAGCAAATCAAGTGCTCCGTTTAAAACAGTTGAAATTACTTTTACCAAACATGGCGAATTGAACCTGATTAAAAAATCAACCGACAGTATATTACAAACGCTGGATATTGAAATTGCCGATAATGAATATAAAACCAGAACGGGATTGATGTATCGCAGCTCGATGGAAAACAATCAGGCAATGTTGTTCATATTTCCCGACTCACAGGTGCGCAGTTTTTATATGAAAGACACCCAAATACCACTGGACATTATTTTTATCAATTCCGATAAGGAAATTGTGAGTTTTCAAAAAAATGCTCAACCATTTGACGAAAGATCACTCCCATCAAATATTCCTTCTCAATATGTCCTTGAAATCAACGCCGGTCTTTCTGACGCCTGGGGTCTTGAAGCCGGTGACAGGATTGAGTGGCATAGAATCGAGTAAAGATTTTCTCCACCACTCAGACACTAAGTAAACATCCCGATAGCCATGGGTACACCAAGGTTTTATTTCTTTGTGCCTCTAAGTGTCCTGAGTGGCTTAGTGGTTTTCTTATGCACTGCTTACTATTATTTTTAATAATGTTTGTAGCTCTTGCCCTGCCATAAGTTTATACAAAAAATCTTTGACAGGGTTCACTGCCAAATTTTCAATTCTTTTTAAAATAAAAACATTAAGAAATTAAGGAGTATTAAGGGTGTTTGTCTTAACTCACCTTAAACTTAATGGTTCAAATCCAAATTTTCAATTTTAGCACCCTATCGGTTACAATAAGCTGTGATTTTTTTGTTAAGTTTATGAGTTTAAAGATGAAGTTTTGTTTTTATTAAAAATCAACAACACAATTCAAAACATATAAGCGGCATCAAATTTTGACATTTTACAAACATTAAAGAGTAACTTTGTACAAAGGGAAATAAGATATATAGAAGCATGAATTTAACCATTGAAAATATACTATTAGTTGGCTCTTTATTACTTATTGTTAGTGTTGTAGTTGGTAAGACCTCTTATAGGTTTGGTGTCCCCACTTTATTGCTCTTTTTAGCAATCGGTATGCTTGCAGGCACTGATGGTATTGGGGGTATTATTTTTGACAACCCAAGTGTAGCTCAATTCATCGGTATAGTTTCCCTTAATTTTATTTTATTTTCAGGCGGACTGGACACCAATTGGTCTTCTGTAAAACCCATTTTAAGGGAAGGAATTGTTTTATCAACATTGGGTGTTTTAATAACAGCAGTTTCGCTAGGGACTTTTGTTTGGTTGGTAACAGATTTCACCATTTATGAAAGTATGTTGTTGGGCTCCATTGTTTCATCTACCGACGCCGCAGCAGTATTTTCTATCTTAAGATCAAAAAGTCTTGCATTAAGAACAAATCTACGACCCACATTAGAGTTAGAGAGTGGTAGTAACGACCCGATGGCCTATGTGCTCACAATTGCATTTTTAACCTTGGTGGTCAACCAAGACCAAGGATTAGCTTCAGTAATTCCTCTGTTTTTCCAACAGATGATTATTGGTGGAATAGCCGGTTTTGGATTTGGTAAGCTAAGTAAAATTATCATTAACCGAATTAAACTCGACTTTGAAGGACTCTATCCTGTTTTAGTCATCGCTTTGATGTTTACCACATTTTCAGCAACAGATTTTGTTGGTGGAAACGGCTTTCTTGCCATATATATTTGTGCAGTTTATTTAGGCAATCAGGAACTCATACACAAAAAAACCATTTTAAAAATGTTTGATGGTCTGGCATGGTTAATGCAAATTGTCTTGTTCCTTACTTTAGGGCTCCTTGTTTTTCCTTCACAGGTTTTTCCTTATATGGGGATTGGTTTGCTCATTTCAGTATTTCTTATAGTTGTTGCCCGTCCTCTTGGTGTTCTTATTAGCCTGATATTCTTTAAAATGAAGCTAAGGAGGAGGTTTTATATTTCCTGGGTAGGCCTGAGGGGAGCTGTTCCCATTGTTTTTGCGACATACCCCCTATTAGCCGGTATTGAAAAAGCAAATATGATTTTCAATATCGTGTTTTTTATTTCTGTGACTTCTATACTTATTCAAGGAACAACATTATCAATTGTTGCTAAATGGCTACACGTTGCTATTCCTGAACAAGCCAAACCAATTTCAGAATTTGACAAACTTATCTTGGATCTTCCAAAATCTTCTTTGCAAGAATTTGAAATTTTACCTGATTTTCACGTAGTAAAAAAAAGGATAGTAGATTTGTCTTTTCCACATTCTGCCTTTATCATTATGATTAAAAGAAACGGAAAATACATCCGCCCCGGTGGTTCAACCGAAATAGAAGCATATGACACCTTAATGGTACTAGCAGATAGTCAGGAAGATTTTATCAAAGTCAATGAGTGTCTTAACAGGGCAAAAACGACAATAAAAACTTAGAATTATGAAAAAGCGATTTATTATACTGGTAGATTTTTCTGATTATTCGGGCAACCTGATACGTTTTGCCTGTGAATGGAGTAAACAGGTCAATGCAGAGTTGCTTTTAGTACATCAATATCAGGTTCTTGCACCTGCACTTACTGATAATAAAAGCAGAAACCAAATTGCTCACCTCAGCTATGAAGAAGCATTACAAAAACTTAAAACACTTGCAAATGAACTCATTCCAAGTACCATAGAGGTCTCTTACTCAGTATCAGAAAGTCCTTTAAAACTTTCCTTGACTGAACTGTTAGCAGAACCTTTTGAAAATCTTATTTTTGTAGGATTGAAAGGTACAGGAATGCTGAAAAAAATATTTCTCGGAAGTATAGCAATTCAGACCATTGAAAAAATAAACAATTGTATTGTTGCAATCCCCAAAGAAATCACCGCTTTTTCACATAAAAAAATATTTGTGGCAGTAACAGAAAAACAGCCTTTGAATATTTTGGAACTGAACAACTTTCTTAAATTCATCGACAAGCAAAACACCCACATCACCTTTTTCTTTTTGGCAAAAGCCAATGAAAAAACTGTTGGTATTGAAAAGCTGCTTCGTGAATTATCAGAAATGTTTTCTGACAGGTTTAATACCGAATTTACAATTTATGAAGGAAGTGACCCCTTTGACGATATTAAAAAAGTAATTAATAATAAAGTTGAAGAACTACTAATTGTTCAAAAGGGCTCACGTTTTTTGACTGACCAACTTTTCAGACGATTTTTAATTAATGAATTGGTATATGAAGGACAAACCCCTTTGATAGTTTTACCATAAAAAAATATAAATTTTGACAGACCCAATTTTACAACTGTTTATACCGGCCATTATGCTTGTCGCTATCTGGCTTGTTATTTTTTGGAAAAAAACCAGAAAAGGAATTAGAGTTATTGATACATCACCCAGCCTAGGAAAAGAAATGGAATACAAACGTATTAAAAAAGGAAACTTCCTTTTTTGGATAATCTTTTATGTATTTGGAATAATGACAATTATTTATTCTATTATTCCTGAGCTATATTATATTTTTTTTCCTCTGGATATGTTCCACAAGCCTGTTATTAATGTCATAGGCTTACTACTTATGAAAATTGCCATTGTATGGATTATCATCGCTCAAATAAAAATTGATAAAGAGCTTAACAAAATTTCAAATAAAGCTCAAAGTTTATCCCCAATGGGGCTTGTACAATATTCGGAAAGAATGCTGCTCACTGGAATTTTAGTCTTATTTATAGGTTTATTCACTACAATCACAAACTTAATAGGAATGGTTCTTGTAGTTTTTGGAATTGCAATTTATTTATATCTGTTCTGTCTAAATAATAAAAGCCTGTTTAAAAATTAGATCTCGTGGTGCCGTATGAATAAATTGCATGGTTTGCAGTCATATTTCACAAAAGACTATTTGCTCTTCAATATAGGTCTAAGGTAGATGGAATTCTGACTTTATAATTACAAAAACAATAATATAATATTAAAAATCCTTCCTTTAAAAAAGTATAAAACGCAACTACTCCTAAGTATACAAAGGGTATTAAACAACTCCAAATAAAAATCCGTCCTGAATGATTCAGAACGGATTTAATTTTATTGAAGAAATTGAATTATCCCAACTCTATCTCACCCTCTACCTCTTCTTCTTTGTATTTTAAATCGATTCCTTTTTTCTTCACTGAATCAAACGTCACAGGAGTTGCAATGAACACCGATGAATAAGTACCCACAATCACACCAATAATCAAGGCAAACATAAACCCTCTGATGGACTCACCTCCAAAAATAAAGATGGCCAGCAAAACGATTAATGTAGTGAACGAGGTGTTGATGGTTCTACTGATGGTGCTGTTTACGGCTGAATTGATAACTCTGAAGAGTTTCCAGCTAGGATTTTCATTGTAGTATTCCCTGATTCGGTCAAACACAACGACAGTGTCGTTCAACGAGTAACCAATAACAGTAAGAATTGCGGCAATAAATGCCTGATCAATTTCCATTGAGAAGGGCATTACATCTTTGAAAAGCGAGAATAGACCCAATACTATAATGGTATCATGCATAACCGCAGAAACGGCACCCAAACTAAACTGCCACCTTCTGAATCGCAACAGGATATAAAGGAACACTATGATTAATGAGCCCGATACCGCCCAAACTGCTGCACGTTTAATATCGCTCGCTATGGTTGGTCCCACTTTCATAGATTGCATTAAACCAATTTGTTTTGAATCTGTATCATCCACAAATTCCAGAAGTGTATAACCCTGTGGAAAATTGGGTTGAAGTGCTTGAAACAAAAGTTCTAGAACTTCATTGTCTGCTTCAGTAGTTTGGTCATCAACTTTGTATGCTGTTGAGATTTTCAATTGATTGTTTCCTCCAAAGGTTTTTGCTTCGGCAGTTCCATAAACAGCAACAAGATCTTGCTGAATTTCTGAAGCAATTACTGTTTTATCAAAACGAACGGTATATGTGCGCCCTCCAACAAAATCGATTCCTTGATTTAGTCCTTGAGTGAATAACGACCCAAGCGAAAGTAAAATAAGGAAACCGGAGATGATATAAGCAATTTTACGTTTTCCAAGGAAATTAATCGCCAGGTTTCTGAACAGGTTTTTGGTAGCTGCCGTAGAGAAGTTAAGCGGTTTACCATTTACGGTATAACGCTCAATAAACATTCTCGTCAGGAATATAGCAGTAAATAACGAAGTTAAAATACCAATCAATAAAGTAGTTGCAAAACCTTTAATAGGTCCTGTTCCAAAAATCAATAGGATTAAACCGGTCAAACCTGTGGTGATGTTGGCATCAAGAATAGACGAAAGTGCATTGTTGAAACCATCTTTAATGGCATCTTTCTGGGCTTTACCTTTATAGAATTCTTCCCTGATACGTTCAAAAATAAGCACGTTTGCATCCACAGACATACCAATGGTTAACACAATACCGGCAATACCGGGAAGTGTCAATACTGCGCCCAATCCTGCCAGTATACCAAAAATAAACAGCAGGTTGACTACAAGTGCAATGTCTGCATAAATACCGGCTCTACCGTAGTAGAATATCATCCATATTAAAACAAGGCAAAGTGCTAACAAGAACGACCTGATACCACTATCTATGGCTTCCTGACCCAATGAAGGACCAACGATTTCACTTTGAATGATATCTGCCCTTGCAGGAAGTTTACCTGCACGCAATACGTTTGCAAGGTCAATAGCCTCATTCAGCGAAAAGTTTCCTGTAATCTCTGAACGACCTCCTGAAATGGCTCCTCTTGAAACACCGGGAGCTGAATACACAATATCATCCAGAACAATGGCTATCTGACTTTGTTGTGCAGAAGCCATTCCTGTCATTTCTTCCCAAACTCTTGCACCTTGTGAATTCATTTGCATGGTCACGGCAGGTTTACCTATTTGGTCAAAACTTTGTTGCGCATCTGTTACAACAGTTCCACTTAATGGCGGTGTATTTTCCCTGTTTGCTTTAATGGCGTAAAGTTCTGTAAACTGTTCACCTGTTTGAGCCCCAACAATTGGTTTACCCCATACAAATTTAGCATAGCGCTGCTCTTGTGGCAACAAAGCCCTCACCTGAGGAATTCTCAAATAACTATTGATAACCGCAGTATCCCTCAGCCTGAATGTTGCTATAACAGGTCCTCCCTGACCACCTAAATTTTGAATTCTACTAAAAATCGGGTTTGCATCGTCACTATCAAGCACATCCTCGAGGTCTTCACCTCCTAAAAGTCTTGAAATATCTTCATCTTCTATAGAAGTTGTATCTCTAACTGTTTCTTCTTTTTCTTCAGTTGTGGTTTTTTTAATGTTCTTTACCACTTCATTGGCAGCCGACAGAAATGACATCATTTCATCTATTTTGTACACATGCCAAAACTCCAGTTGCGCAGTGCTTTGAAGTAAGGTCTGTACACGCTGAACATCTCTGGCACCGGGCAATTCAACCAGAATCCTTGCAGTATTACCAAGACGCTGAATGTTGGGCTGGGTTACACCAAATCTATCGATACGGTTTCTGATTACCTCAAAGGCAGCATCAACAGACTCATCCACTTTACGGGTCAAAACACGTTGTACCTCAGCATTTGACATGTCAAAATTGATGTCTTCACTTAGTGTTTTATTGGCGAAAATTTCCGGCGAAGCCAGTCTGTTGTCACCCGGAATTTCATTAAATGCCCTAAAGAAGGCTTCCAGATAAGTGTCTGTTCCTTCTGTTTGTATTTGAGTGGCTCTGTCTAAAGCTTGGTTGAATGCAGGGTCTCTAGAATTGTTAGACAGGCCCACAAGGATGTCTCTTACTGAAATTTGCAGAATCACATTGATTCCACCTTTTAAATCCAGACCTTTGTTTAATTCTTTTTCTTTTGCAGAATTGTAATTAATCCCAAACATAATGGGCGTGTTCCCAATAGAATCAAGATAATTTTTCTCTGCAAGGTCTCTTTTTGCAACATAATCTTCTTCACTGTCAGGTATTTTGTTAATAGCATACTCCTTTGCCTGAGCTTCAGTTGATGTAGCAAAGTAAGTAAACGAAAGCTGGTAAATACTTACCAAACCAAACAAAATTGCAAATACCTTAATTAGTCCTTTGTTTTGCATTCTTCTAAAAAATTAGGTGTATAAATGAATTTGTATGTTTTTTAACAAACGTGCAAATATAGAATTTCAATCAGGAAATGGCAATTATTTTTTAAGTTTTAAAAGCCGTTTCCACTTTATAAAAATAAATCCGGATTCCTGCTGAAAATCAAACAAATGGAATCCGGAATAAATAGTTATTTTATTTTGACTAAAAGTTATCCAAGCAGTGCATTTATGTCTCTAACAGCAGCTGCACTTGCTTCCATCATTTTCTTTTCTTCATCGTTTAATGAAATTTCAACAATTTTCTCGATTCCGTTTTTGCCTAAAATCACGGGCACACCAATACAAATGTCGCTCATTCCATATTCGCCATCCAACATTACTGCACAGGGGAACATTTTCTTTTGGTCGCAAGCAATGGCGTGCACCAGAGAAGAAACCGCAGCTCCCGGGGCATACCAGGCTGAAGTACCCAACAATTTGGTTAAAGTTGCACCTCCCACTTTGGTATCATCAAGCACTTGTGCCAAACGCTCTTCAGACAAAAAGCTTGAAACCGGCACGCTGTTTCTTGTAGCTAATCGTGTTAACGGAATCATACCTGTGTCACTGTGCATACCCAAAACCATTCCATCCACATCAGATTGCGGGCATTCAAGTGCTTCGGCTAGTCTGTATTTGAAACGCGCGCTGTCAAGAGCCCCACCCATTCCAATGATTCTGTTTTTGGGAAGGCCTGTTGCTTTGTGTGCCAGATAAGTCATGGTATCCATTGGGTTGCTCACCACAATCAGGATGACATTTGGCGAATGTTTTACTAAGTTTTCAGCTACAGATTTTACAATACCGGCGTTGATGTCTATCAATTCTTCACGGGTCATACCGGGCTTACGCGGAATCCCGCTGGTAATCACTGCCACATCGCTGTTTGCTGTTTTTGAATAATCGTTTGTTGACCCTGAAATCTTGGTGTCAAAGCCCATTAGTGATGCTGTTTGCATCAAGTCCATGGCTTTACCTTCTGCAAAACCTTCTTTGATGTCAACCAAAACCACTTCGGAAGCAAAATTTTTAATTGCAATGTATTCTGCACAACTGGCACCAACTGCACCTGCACCAACAACTGTTACTTTCATATCTGTAAATGTTTTAGAGTTAAAATTGAAAGTGCAAAACTACAAATTTCTAAACAAAAATCAGGTATGATTTCTTAAATTCCGAAGCCAATTCCGGCACTGGCAGTGCTGTATTCTGAGACGTTATATTCTGCATAAATACTAAAGAAGCCAAGTTGCAATTTGGTTCCTAAAGTAGCTTTCACAGCTGAGGCTTTATTTTTTACTGAAAAGGGATCTCGAAATGTACTTGAGGTTTCTGTTAATGGTGTACCTGCCCTCACTGTGTAAGTCCCCAAAACATCAAAATCTGATGTTCCTGTAACAAACCCAACACCTCCATAAAAATTGATTACAGGTAATTTTGTAGAGGCCTGTAATTGGAACAACCAACTGTTCAGTTTTACTTCAAATCGTTGTTGGGTGCCTTCAATTATCTGGCTGTCTGTAAAGTCAAAGCTTCCATTAAAGCTTGTAAAACCTACAAAAGCTGAAAGGTGGACGGGCCATAGTTTTTCAGCCGGCAACAATTCCGTAAAATCGTGTTGTAATCCTGCCCCCCAAAAAGTTGTGTTTACATCTTCATAATCTACTTTTGGGAAAAACCTGAGCTTCACTTCAGTTCCTTTAAAAACACCTACCCTGGCCTGTAAAAATGCGGTTGGCAAAATACTCATATTTACAGAAGCCAATCCCTGAGGCAAATTAAACTCTACATCTTCCTCAAAAAGTCCGGTACCGTCTGTTACCACTGCATATACCCTTATATCAGGCCTGTTTTCACCAAATGCTGTAGCCACTTGTTTTACTGTACTTCCATCCCTAAAAAACAAGTTGTTATAATCTTCCGTGTTTAGGGTAAAGTTGCGGTTTTCTTCTTTTATAAAAGTGAGGTTTCCGATAACTGAAATTTCAAATTTTAGGGGCTTTTTTACTTGAGCTGTTTGCACCCATCCATTAGACAAATTGACGATTAATCCTTCAGATGCCGGTGAAATATACTCTTTAGTAAATTGTCTGGCATCTTCAATACCGGCTGCCAAAAGGTCTTCAAGTTGATTTTGAGAACTTACATACAGGCTTACCAGCAACAAAATTGAAACACTATATTTTTTCATACTGTAACTATTATCAAAGGTTAGATAAATCAATGGTTTTAGCTTGAACCTTATACCAATAACACAAAAAAACCTCAATTTAATATAACAATTGAGGTTTTTTTAACTTTATTAAAAACTGTTTTATGCGTCTATATTTGCATAAATAGCATTCTTTTCTATAAATTCTCGTCGGGGTGGCACCTCATCGCCCATAAGCATTGAAAAGATGTGATCGGCCTCACTGAGGTTATCAATGGTTACCTGTCTTAGGGTTCTGAACTCAGGATTCATCGTGGTATCCCAAAGCTGTTCTGCGTTCATTTCACCAAGACCTTTATAACGTTGAATGGCTGCTCCACCTCCAAATTCCATATTGATTCTATCTCGGTCTTTGTCGCTCCATGCATAGGTTTTTTTGTTCCCTTTTTTGATGAGGTACAATGGTGGTGTGGCAATATAAACGTGTCCTGCTTCAATCAACTCCCGCATATAGCGAAAGAAGAACGTAAGGATGAGCGTTGCAATGTGGCTACCATCAACGTCGGCATCACACATAATCACTATTTTGTGGTAACGCAGTTTGGAAAGGTTTAGCGCCTTACTGTCTTCTTCTGTACCTATAGTAACCCCCAATGCTGTGTAGATATTTCTAATTTCCTCATTTTCAAACACCTTGTGTTGCATGGCTTTTTCAACGTTCAGGATTTTACCCCTTAGTGGTAAAATGGCCTGGAAATTTCGGTCCCGACCTTGTTTTGCAGTACCACCTGCAGAGTCACCCTCAACGAGAAAAACTTCACATAACGCCGGATCCTCTTCAGAGCAATCTGAAAGTTTACCGGGCAGGCCACCAATACTCATTACACTCTTGCGTTGAACCATTTCACGCGCTTTTGAAGCTGCATGTCTGGCTTGTGCGGCAAGGATTACTTTCTGAACGATGGTTTTTGCGTCATCAGGGTTTTCTTCCAGGTAGTCTGTAAGCATTTCTGAAACTGCCTGACTTACGGCAGAAGTCACTTCCCTGTTGCCTAATTTGGTTTTAGTTTGACCTTCAAACTGAGGTTCAGCAACTTTTACCGAGACAATGGCTGTTAAACCTTCACGGAAGTCATCACCTGAAATCTCAAACTTGAGTTTGTCAAGCAATCCGGAATTGTCTGCATATTTTTTTAATGTAGTGGTCAATCCCCTTCTAAAACCTGAAAGGTGAGTCCCACCCTCGTGTGTATTGATGTTATTTACATATGAATGTAAATTTTCATTGAAAGAATTGTTGTAAATCATCGCCACTTCAACGGGAATGTCATTTTTTTCAGACTCCAGTGAAATCACATTTTTTATGATAGGTTCACGGTTACCATCCAAAAAGCGGATGAACTCCTTTAAACCTTCAGTGCTATGGAACGTTTCGGTCTCAAAACTTCCATCTTCATTGGGTGTTCTTTTATCTGTGAGTGTAATTGTGATTCCTTTATTCAGAAAAGCGAGCTCGCGCATTCTTCCGGCGAGGGTATCATAAATAAACTCTGTGGTTTGCTGAAAAATTGATGGATCGGGCAAGAAAGTGACCAGAGTTCCCCGATCGTCTGTTTCTCCTACAGATTTTACAGGATACATGGCTTTACCTATTTCATATTCCTGTTCCCAAATTTTACCATCGCGATAAACGGTAGCTTTAAGATGGGTTGAAAGCGCATTCACCACAGAAACGCCCACACCGTGAAGACCACCTGAAACTTTATAAGAATCTTTGTCAAATTTACCACCGGCACCAATTTTGGTCATCACTACTTCAAGAGCAGAAACGCCTTCTTTTTTGTGAAGGTCAACAGGGATACCCCTACCGTTATCTTTTACCGACAATGAGCCGTTTTCATTTAACCAAATATCAATGCGGTCACAATGGCCGCCCATAGCCTCATCAATAGAATTGTCAACTACTTCATAAACCAAATGGTGCAACCCTCGCACACCCGTATCTCCAATATACATTGATGGGCGCTTGCGCACGTGTTCCATTCCTTCCAGTGCCTGAATACTGTCGGCACCATAGGTATTTTTTGATTCTTCGCTCATAAATTTTTAGGTTGAAATTTTAATTTTTAGGAAGCTTTTTAATCCATTTTATTACAAAAAAAGCTTAACGAGCAAATATAACAAAACCATTAGTAAAATTGAGGTTTAACACATTTTTTGGCTGTTAAGTTATTAACAAATTCCTGTGGAAAATTTATTTCATTTTGTGTGTTGCCGTGCAGTGAATTTCCCTGCAAAATTATTTAACATATTATTCAGAGTTAAATAGAAACCTAATTCACTATTTTTGAGAAAACAAAGATGCCCTTTCAATGAAAATTTCTAATCTTATTATAATACTTTCTTTTGCACTTTTGTTTAACCTCAAATCCACAGCTCAAGAATTTCCCAGACTTGATTCAAGCCCAATGGACATATCAATCGCGAGAAACGATGATATGTCTCCTTTAATCAGGGTAATATACAGCAGGCCACAGAAACGCAACCGTGATATTTTTGGTGAACTGGTGCCTTTCGGGAAAGTTTGGCGCACAGGAGCCAATGAAGCGACAGAGCTGGAAGTTTACAAACCACTTTTATTTGGCAATACTTTAGTTACTCCCGGAACATATACCCTTTATACCATTCCAAATGAAAAAGAGTGGATTGTGATTATTAACTGCGACACAAATGCCTGGGGTGCCTTTAATTATGATGAGACTATGGATTTGGCACGCATCACAGTAAAGTCGAAAAGTGCAGCTGCAACCATTGAATCGCTTTCAATGGCATTTAAACCCACCTCTAACGGCGTAAGTTTAATGATTGGCTGGGACGATCGATTTATTGAAGTTCCTTTCTTAAAGGCAAAATAACCACTAAGGAATATTGAGGTATTTATGTGTTTGAAGTGATACCTTCCACTTGGGGTTTTGCATTACATAATCCACTATAAAGGGAACCATTTTTTCACGATTGCTCCACTCGGGTTGTAAATACAAAATACAGTTCTCAGAAACTTTTGCTGCTTGCTCTTCGGCAAACCTGAAATCATCTTTATTAAAAACTATTACCTTCAACTCGTTGGCCACCGGATAAATTTCTTCCATAGGCAATTTTATTTTTTTTGGCGAAAGGCAAATCCAGTCCCATTGTCCGGTGAGTTTATAAGCTCCCGATGTCTCTATATGTATTTGAAGACCTTTGGATTTTAAAGCAGCTGTCAAGGGGTTCATATCCCACATAAGCGGTTCTCCTCCTGTAACTACAATGGTTTTTGAATACTTGCTTGCATTTTCAACGATATGTTCAATAGCAGTTGGCGGGTGTAAATCTGCATTCCAGCTTTCCTTGACATCACACCAGTGGCAGCCCACATCACATCCTCCCACTCTAATAAAATAAGCAGCTGTGCCTTTGTGAAATCCCTCTCCCTGAATGGTGTAAAATTCTTCCATCAATGGCAACATCAATCCCTTATTTACCAACTCTTGAATATCATTTTTCATAAGGCTGCAAAGATAGTAAAACCCTGCATCAAAACTCAATCCAATGTTTTGTCTAAGGTTTAATAAAAACATTTTAACTAAAAAAAGACGAAAACTTTAAATTGTAATAGATATATTTGGAAATCTATTGTACTAAAAACCATCACTTTCAATGAAAAAGAAATACCTGATTCCCCAGAAACAAGCAAGATTTTTTGGAGTTTTACTCCTAATATTTGTTTTTAATTTTGGTTATTCCCAAAACGATTATACCATTTATTTTCAGGAAGAGACCATTGAATTTCCTGAAAACATTCAAACATTTCAATGGAATCAAATGCCTGAGCACGCCTATTTTGACAATGGTTATTTTGGATGGATACAATTTTATGAAACCCCCAACCAAACCGTTCAAAACAGGTTTAAAAATGCAAATTTAAAATTGTTGGAATACATTCCCCTCAGAACCTACTTGTTTTACTTTCCGGCTAATACTTCTGTTGACTTTCTAAAAAACAACGGAGTAAGGGGCATCATACCGCTTGAAGCGGAATATAAGATTTCAAAAGAACTAAACCACCCCCCTTTTGAGTGGTGGGCAATGGATGGCAATAACATAAGGGTTACATTACAGTTTCATCAAAATGCATCGCCTGAATATGTGAAAAACGAGTTGGCCAAAATGCAGATTCAAATTTTAAATGAGTATAAAGATTCAGATTTGATAGACTTATCCATACCTGACAATTGTCTGGCAGAACTTGCAAATTTACCATTTGTGAAATGGGTTGAACTTATTGTCGCCCCGGACGTTAAGGATGATACCCGCGGCAGGAGTTTACATAGAGCAAACAGCCTTGACCCTCAAAGTAATTTGGGAATTAATTACACAGGACTGGGCGTTGGCGTGCTGGTGAGAGACGATGGAATAGTTGGTCCTCACATTGATTTTCAAGGAAGACTAGACAACACTTTTGCCTCGGGCACAGGTCAAACTCACGGCGATGGAGTTGCCGGAATTATGGCAGGTGCCGGAAATTTAAATCCTGATATGAGAGGTATGGCAGCAGGAGCAGATGTTTATGTAAGCAATTATGTTGCAAATTTTCTGGATACTCCCACGCAAACTTACATCAACAATGATATCGTTCAAATTACAAACTCCTCATACAGTAACGGCTGCAATACAGGATACACAACAATTGCCAGAACTGTAGATTTACAATCAAACAATATATCGTCTTTGATGCATGTGTTCTCAGGCGGAAATTCAAACAACAACAATTGTGGCTATGGCGCCGGTCCTCAATGGGGTAATATAACCGGTGGCCACAAACAGGGCAAAAACGTTATTGCAACAGCCAATGTTTTTTTTGACGGTTCACTTGTAAACTCAAGCAGCAGAGGTCCGGCACATGATGGCAGAATCAAGCCTGACATTACTGCAAACGGTCAAGGTCAAAATTCAACCGGCGAGAACAATCAATACCTTGTATTTGGAGGAACTTCAGGAGCAGCCCCAGGCATTGCAGGTGTTTCTGCACAATTGTATGAATTGTTTGCCGACTTAAATGATGGCGATCACCCGCCAGCAGCATTAATAAAAGCTACATTGTTAAATACTGCTAATGATTATGGAAACGTAGGGCCGGACTATAAATTTGGCTGGGGGATTGTAAATGGAAAAAGAGCCGGCAAACTCATAGAAGATGAAAGGTATTTAGTTGATAATATTTCACAAGGCATAACAAATACTCACACTATAAATGTTCCCAGCGGAACAACTCAAGTGAGATTTATGGTTTACTGGAACGATCCGGCAGCAGCAGCTGGAGCAAGTCCGGCACTGGTTAATGATCTTGATTTGGTAGTAAAAGACCCCTCAAACAATTCATACCTCCCCTGGATACTTGACCCAACCCCAAACCCCGCTAACCTTGACGCTCCTGCTACTAATGGTATAGACCGACTCAATAACATGGAACAAGTGTTAATCAATGAGCCAAATGCCGGAAATTATACAATAGAAATTACAGGATTTAATGTGCCAATGGGACCACAAGAATACTTTTTGGTTTATGAAATTATTACTGAGAATCTTGTAATTACATATCCCAACGGAGGAGAAAGCTTTTTCCCGGGTGGAAATGAAGCAATTCATTGGGATGCTACTAACACTACAGAAGATTTTTTACTTGAATATTCCATAAACAACGGCAGCACCTGGATACCCATAGCCACTGTTAACAGCAACTTGAGAATTTATTCCTGGACGACTCCATCCTCAATCACCGGTGATGCCCGCATAAGAATCACCAGTGGTTCCTTTCAAGATGAAAGCGACTCCAATTTTTCAATTGCAAATTTTGTGGGTGGAAATATACAGGTTGTCCAGATTTGTCCGGAAACAGCCAGCTTTTCATGGAATGCTATTGCAGGGGCAGAATCATATGATTTTTATACTTTGGGTGAAAAATATATGGAAGTTGCAGGCACCACTACAATCAATTCCATCACCATTCCAATTGACAATCCGGACGATGAAATATGGTTTGCAGTTGTTGCTAAAAACAATACATTGGGTTGGGAATCAAGAAGGTCAAATGCTTTATTTTATGGAGGCGGTTTGTTAAACTGCTCACTCTCTAATGATTTAGCCTTGATATCTATCAATAATGACCCTACTGAATTCAATTATGTTTGTGATAGCTCACCCGTAGTTATTTCTGCAACAATAGCAAATACAGGATTAAATCCACAATCCAATTTCACAATGCGCTATCAAATTGACAATGAAACTCCAATTGAAGAAACCTTTACCGGCACTTTAAATTCTGGCCAACAAATCGTATATGAATTTGATACAACAGTGGCACTTTCAGAAGCCGGAGAATATGTATTAACCGTCGAAGTTGTCCTTAGTGGAGATCAAAACTCGACAAACAATGATGGTGAACTTGAATTTTATGCTACAATTGATGCCACAACAATAGATTTTGTTGAAGACTTTGAAGTAAATGGTTTCCCTCCAAATGGGTGGTTTATTATAAATCCTGACGGAGCAGCAACCTGGGAACAAAGAAGTGGAATTTTAGGGAGTGGCGGAAGTTTGTCTGTAACCGCATTTATGAATAATTATACATACAATGCTCAAGGTCAGGAAGACATATTTCAAACTGAAATCTTTGACTTGACCTTTGCAACTTCAGCCACTCTGACCTTTGACCTTGCCAAAGCTCAATACAGTGCCGGATTTTCTGATGGATTGCGGGTTGACATATCTACAGATTGTGGATTGACCTTCACTAGTGTTTATTTTAAAGAAGGTCTCGACTTATCAACCGTTGGAGGCTATGTAACATCAAATTGGTCACCAAATACCCCCGGTAACTGGCGAATGGAAGAAATTGATTTATCAAATTATCTTGGAGAATATGTGCAATTTAGATTTGTAAACATTAATGGTTATGGCAATAGCACTTATATTGACAATATAAATATTGAAGGTGTACTGAACACTGAAAGTTTTCAAGCCGGTGAATTTGTGATGTATCCCAACCCTGCAAGCAATGAGGTTTTTATTCAGTTTTATAATAACACTTCAGCCAATGCAGATATAAAAATCAACAATGCTTTAGGTCAATTGATATACAATTCCAATACACCTTTGAATGCTGAAAACAGAGCAACTGTCAATACTTCAGGGCTCGCAAGCGGAATGTATTTTGTGACCATTAAAAATGGTGAGCAAACACAAGTAAAAAAATTGATTATTAAATAAAATATATTTTAAACCATTCAAAAAAGTCACCTGAAATTAAAGGTGACTTTTTTTATGCAACTCTAATAACAATTGCTATTTTTATAAAAATTTTCACCGATGTCAAATAAAGACGAATTTTTTAATCACATTCAGGAAGGATACAGTACAAAAGGTGATTTTATCACTATGGGTGCTGCAATGCTAGACGGTGAAACCCTCACCAATGCATACGTCAACCTTCCGTTAAAAACTTTAAATCGACACGGGTTAATTGCAGGAGCAACCGGTACAGGAAAATCAAAAACCCTTCAGGTAATTTCTGAAAATCTCTCGCTTAAAGGAGTCCCTGTATTGTTAATGGACATCAAGGGCGATTTGAGTGGCATTGCACAGCCCGGTGAAGAAAAAGCTTTTATCACACAACGCCACAAACAAATAGGACTTGATTTTGAAGTCAAGCAGTTTCCCGTTGAGTTGCTCTCACTCTCTGAAGAAAAAGGTGTAAGATTAAGAGCAACAGTATCTGAATTTGGACCGGTATTATTGGCCCGAATTCTTGATTTATCTGATGTTCAGTCCGGGATTTTATCTGTGCTCTTTAAATATTGTGATGACAACCACCTTCCGCTTTTAGATTTAAAAGATTTAAAGAAAATACTTCAATACAGCACAAACCAGGGAAAAGATGAACTGGAAAGAGAATATGGAAGAATTTCAACTGCCTCAACAGGTGCTATTCTACGGAAAATTGTGGAATTGGAACATCAGGGTGGCGACCTGTTTTTTGGTGAACGCTCATTTGACCCCGAGGATCTATTAAGAACAGACTCCAGAGGTTATGGCTACATCAATATTCTGAGGCTAACAGACATTCAGGACAGGCCAAAATTGTTTTCTACGTTCATGCTGTGTTTACTGGCAGAAATTTATGCCACTTTTCCGGAACAGGGAGATAGCGACAAACCCAAATTGGTGATTTTTATAGAAGAGGCCCATTTAATTTTCAATGAAGCTTCAAGAGCGCTTCACAATCAAATTGAGGCTATTGTTAAGTTGATTCGTTCAAAAGGTGTTGGGATATTTTTTGTCACTCAAAACCCCACTGATGTACCGGAAGCCGTTTTAAGCCAACTGGGTTTAAAAGTACAACACGCTTTAAGGGCTTTCACTGCAAAAGACCGTAGAGCCATAAAACTTTCTGCAGAAAACTACCCCATTTCAAAATATTATAAAACAGATGAAATTTTGACTAGTCTGGGAATTGGTGAAGCGCTCATTTCTGCTTTAAACGAAAGAGGTATTCCCACTCCACTTGCTGCAACTATGCTTCGGGCACCAATGAGCAGGATGGATATTTTGCAGACCCAAGAAATTGACAACCTGGTTACCCAATCGCAAATGGTTAGAAAATACAACCAAACCATTGATCGTGAAAGTGCCTATCAAATCCTTAATGGAAAAATTGACCGTGCAGAAGCGGAAGAAGCCAAAGAAAAAGCGCGCAAAGAACGTGAAGCAGCAAATAAAGCTTCAAGTAGAACAACTCAAAACAGAAGAACCACAACAACAAGAAGAAGAACACAAAGCCCAACAGCTAAAGTGCTCACCAGCCCAACGGTGATTAGGAGCATCTTAGGCATACTGGGAAAAATGATTAAATAACTTAAACAATTTATGAAAAAAACCATTTTTACCCTTTTCAGCGTAAGCATAATTATAGCCGGCTGCTCAAAAAGTACAGATCCTTTTTTAATCACTTCTACTCAGGTAGGCAATCTTACAAAAGAAATCAAAGTAAAGCAACTTGATTCACTTTTTGCCCAAGATTCTATTGTTAAGATACCTGCCAAAGATAATCTTATGTCGACCAATGATCAGTTTGAAGTTTATGAAAAGGGAGGTGATAAACTTTTATTACTATCTGCTACTAAAAATGAAAACCCCGAATCAAAAATATCAAACGTTCAAATTTTTGATGAAAGATACAAAACTGACAAAGGCATTCATTTAAACAGTACATTTAAAGAAATTACTGATAGCTATGAAGTGTCCTCAATAGCAAACACTATGCGATCACTTGTGGTTTCGTTAAAAGATACAGATATGTATGTTATTATTGACAAAGAAGTACTTTCTGAAGATTTAAAAAATCAATTTGGTGCCAAGGTGGAAGCCTCAGACATTCCCGAAAACGCCAAGATTAAATTTTTGATGGTGGGCTGGGAAGGCTCTGAAGACTAGTTTTTTTATTTTTCAAACATTATTTGTAAAATATCATGATTTCCAAGGATGCTAAAAAACAATACCGGGGTGAACTTTTCAGACATCTGGACGGTATAGCTATTGCACCGGTAGCCTATCAACTCTACCGAAAAGGCATCACAAAACATTTATTAACCAACAACACCCATTCACTCACCGAACTTTGTAAAAAGTTTAAAGCCAGTGAGGGATATCTCAATGTGGCTTTGAGGCTCATTGCTTCCCAGGGTTGGCTGCAATATAGGGTTGACAACAAAACCGAAGAAGTGATTGTTGGTCTAAATGAGCAAAGTGAAAATGCTTTTGGGCTTTTTAAGCACTATAGAATAGCCGTTGAATTTCTTGAGATTTCAAGACTATTTCATCCCAAAAAATCAACCCCGGCAGATTTCTACAAAACCCACAAGCTCATCAACGATTTTCAAAACCTGAAACTGGATGCGGGTAACAATGGTCTTGAAGAGCAAATAAAAAAACACATAGAAGGTGCTTTTGTGGGACCCATTACTGTTGCTTTAGCGATGAATGGATTTTTCCACAAATATTTTATGGAAGCCTCTTTCCGCGCCGGTGAATATCATGAAGATCCCGAAAACTTCAGTAAAATTCTCGACTTTTATACCTTTCTCAACTGGTTCAGCAAAAAAGACAATACGTATCGGTTTACCGAAAAAGGCTTGTTTTTTGCCAAACGGGCCAGTGCCTATGGTGTGACGGTATCCTATGTTCCCACATTCAACAATCTTGAAGACTTGCTTTTTGGCGACTATTCTTCATTGAGGAGTACTTCCAAAAATTCTGCAGAAATACACGTTGACCGGGTCATGAATGTCTGGGGAAGCGGTGGTGCTCACACGGCTTACTTCAGACAGATTGATGATATTATTATCCAAATTTTCAATAAACCCATTGAAGAACAACCCAAAGGCATACTGGATATGGGTTGTGGAAACGGTGCTTTTCTCATTCATCTCTTTGACGTGATTGAACAAAGAACCCTGAGGGGCACCATGCTTGAAGATTATCCACTTTTTCTGGTGGGAGTTGATTTCAACAAAGAAGCATTGAAAGTTACCCGTTCCAATCTGGTCAATGCCGATATTTGGGCTAAAGTAATTTGGGGTGACATTGGCAATCCTGACCAATTGGAAAAAGATATATTTGATGACTATGCCATCCATTTAAGTGATTTACTGAATGTGAGAACCTTTTTAGACCACAACAGAATTTGGTCTGAACCTCAAAATGGTTTGGAAAATTCAATAAGTACATCAACAGGTGCTTTCGCTTTTCGCGGAAAAAAAATTTCAAACAATCAATTAGAACTCAACCTGAAAGAACATTTATTGAAATGGAAACCTTACATCCAAAATTTTGGGCTTCTGATGATAGAATTGCATACCATTCCACCTGATGTTGCAGCAAAAAATATTGGTGACACAGCAGTAACTGCATATGATGCTACTCACGGTTTTTCTGATCAATACATAGTTGAGCTTGATGTATTTTTAAAAGTAATCGGGGAAATTGGTTTGAAAAGTGTCAAGAAGAATTTTTCAAAATACCCCGATTCAGAATTGGCAACAGTGAGTATTCACTACATCAAAGGAAAATAGTCATGAACCGGATTCATCAGGACATAGTCAGACAAGTCTTTTCACTGCTTTTGATTGTGGTGCTTGGTGTGATTTTATTTTTTGAACTGCTTCCCTACCTCAGCGGGGTTCTAGGTGCTATTACGCTGTATATTATTTCCAAAAAGTATATGCGAAACATGGTGCTAAAAGGTTGGAATCCTTCACTTGCTGCATCCTTGATTATGGTCATTTCATTTGTGGGAATTATGCTGCCTGTGGGATTGGTTTTTATGATGCTTTCTACCAAAGTAAAAACGGCACTCAACCGGGTTGAGAGTATATTGAATATTTTAAAGGAACAAATTGCTGCTGTTGAACAGCAATTAAATATGAATTTGTTATCGTCCATGGATTCTGAAGAAACCGCAAACTGGATTTCAGAGAATCTTCAAAGTATTTTAGGCAATACTTTCAACACCTTCATTGCATTGAGCATCATGTACTTTTTACTTTACTATATGCTTGTTTACAGAAAGCAATTCATAGAGTCCATTTATACCTATTTTCCGATGCGTCCCGAAAACATTACGATTTTGGGCAACGAGATTTACAGTATGGTAAAATCAAATGCGATTGGCATTCCCATTATTGCTTTGATTCAAGGCCTTGTGGCTTTAATTGGATTTTTCATTTTTGACATCCCCAATCCCTGGTTCTGGTTTGTCATTACCGCAATTGGTTCAATGATTCCTTTTGTGGGAACCGCAGTAGGCATAGTACCCGTAGTAATAATTATGTTCTCTACCGGACAGAACTTTCAGGCTGTTGGAATACTGCTCTATGGTTTAATTGTTGTGGGAACTTCCGATAATCTCTTTAGGATGGTTGTTCAGAAAAAATTGGCAAACATTCATCCGTTAATTACATTGATAGGTGTAATTATTGGGGTACCGTTGTTTGGTTTTATCGGATTGATTTTTGGACCTTTACTAATTAGCATTTTCTTATTAATACTAAAAATTTACAAAGAAGAATTTGTAATCCGACCGGAATCAGACTAAATGCCTGCGTTGCTCTCTGGCAAGCAATGTGTTTTTTAAAAGCATGGCTATGGTCATTGGCCCGACTCCCCCGGGAACAGGAGTGATAAAAGAAGCTTTTTTACTTACGTTTTCAAAATCCACATCTCCGGTAATAACATAGCCTTTAGGGTTGGTTTCATCGGCCACGCGGGTAATCCCCACATCAATGATTACTGCCCCTTCTTTAACCATATCTGCCTTTAGGAAATTGGGTACGCCTAAAGCTGATATTACAATATCTGCCTGATTAGTAATTTGGGCAATATTTTTGGTATGGCTGTGTGTAAGTGTTACTGTTGAATTGCCCGGCCAGCCTTTTCTGCCCATCAAAATACTCATAGGGCGTCCCACAATATGACTTCGGCCAATGACAACGGTGTGTTTTCCTTTGGTTTCAACTTTGTAACGTTCCAGTAACTCAAGTATACCAAAGGGTGTAGCCGGAATAAATGTACTCATGTCCAAAGCCATTTTTCCGAAATTTTCAGGATGAAAACCGTCGACATCTTTTGAAGGATCAACGGTCATCAAAACTTTTTGTGTATTGATTTGAGGCGGTAGGGGTAACTGAATGATAAAACCGTCAATGTCCTCATTTGCATTGAGTTCTTTAATCTTCTGAAGCAATTCCAGTTCGCTGGTTGTGTGGGGCATACGCACCATAGTGGATTCAAAGCCCACTCGTTCACAGGCTTTTACTTTACTGGCCACATAAGTTAAGCTTGCTCCATCATTGCCCACAATAACAGCTGCAAGATGTGGCACTTTTTCACCGCGGGCTCTCATTCCGGCAACTTCTGCTGCTATTTCATTTTTAATATCGTTTGAAACCTTTTTGCCGTCGAGAATTGTCATTTGTATTTAAGGAATTGAATTTTCACTATTTGATTAACGCATTTTACCCATCATCTGCATCATCTTTTTCCCACCACTACCTTGCATCATTTTCATCATCTTGCTCATTTGGTTGAATTGTTTCAGCAACTGGTTTACTTCCTGAACTGATGTACCGCTTCCTTTTCCAATTCTTTTCTTTCTGCTGGCATCGATGATGGAAGGATTGGATCTTTCTGCCGGAGTCATAGAGTGGATAATGGCTTCAATGCCTTTGAAGGAATCATCGTCAATATCGACATCTTTCAATGCTTTTCCGGCACCGGGAATCATTCCGACAAGGTCTTTCATGCTACCCATTTTTTTGATTTGCTGAATCTGACTTAAAAAGTCATCAAAACCAAACTGGTTTTTTGCAATTTTCTTCTGAAGTTTTCTGGCTTCCTCCTCGTCATATTGTTCCTGAGCCCGCTCAACAAGTGATATCACATCACCCATCCCCAGAATCCTGTCGGCCATACGGTTGGGATGGAATACATCAATAGCATCCATTTTTTCACCGGTACCAATGAACTTGATGGGCTTATTGACTACGCTCTTGATGGAAATGGCAGCACCACCTCGGGTATCACCGTCAAGTTTGGTCAATATCACTCCTTCAAAATTCAAGCGGTCATTAAAGGCTTTAGCTGTGTTTACAGCATCCTGACCGGTCATGGCATCCACCACAAACAAAGTCTCGTGTGGTGAAACGGCTTTGTGGACATTGGCTATTTCTGTCATCATCTCCTCGTCCACTGCCAGTCGACCGGCGGTATCGATGATAACAACATTGTATCCGTTTTGTTTGGCGTGTGCAATGGCGTTTTGAGCAATTTGCACAGGGTTTTGGTTGCCTTCTTCGCTATACACCTCAACACCAATTTGCTCTCCAACAACGTGTAACTGATTGATTGCCGCAGGACGATAGACGTCACAGGCAACGAGTAGCGGCTTTTTTGTTTTTTTATTTTTGAGATAATTGGCCAGTTTTCCCGAGAAGGTAGTTTTACCACTACCTTGAAGACCGGACATTAAAATGACCGTTGGGTTTCCACTCAGATTGATACCCGCAGCATCGCCACCCATAAGTTCGGTCAATTCGTCTTTTACGATTTTCGTCATTAATTGTCCGGGCTGTAGCGTAGTCAATACATTTTGACCCAATGCTTTTTCTTTCACCGTAGTGGTAAACTCTTTGGCAATTTTAAAGTTGACATCGGCGTCCAGCAAGGCACGTCTCACCTCTTTAAGGGTTTCGGCTACGTTTACTTCGGTGATGCTTCCGTGCCCTTTCAGGACGTGAAGGGCTTTATCTAATTTTTCGCTTAAATTATCAAACATAAACTTTCATCATTTTATCGGGATTGCAAAGATAAGCATATGCACTTGAGTATCAAAGATGGTTTTCGCTATTATTTAACAAAAAAAGCTGCCCCGAAAGGCAGCCTTCATAATTAACTAAAAAATTAAAAACTATATTTAGGGTAAAATTACTTTATCTATTGCGTGGATAACACCATTTGCAGCCTGTACATTTACCACAATGATATTACTCACGCGGCCGTTTGAGTCTGTGATGGTTGAATTGTTAGCATCTATGGTAATGTCCCCACCCAAGGTGGTTACAGTCCCGCTCACAAGGTCTTCAGCCCTAACATTGGCACCTGCAATAACATGCATATTTAAGACCGCTGTTAAGGTTGGGCCGTCTATATCACCAAGTCCGCCCACTCCAAGTTCCACAAGCAAATCTGCAAAAGCAGCATCAATGGGTGCAAAAACCGTAAATGGTGCCGGTGCTGTTCCATTGGGTGTTGAAAGAACATTTACAAAATCAGGCTGATCCGGTCTTGTTAGAGCTGCTACAAGACTGCTAAAAGTTGGGTCTGCAACAGCAAAAGTTACTACAGTTGGCAAATCAATCACGGCATCTACCACGTGAACCACTCCGTTTGCAGCAACGATATCTGCTGCTACAACATCTGCAACTCCATTTATTGTTACACCACTGCTGGTGTTGATATATAAACTCAAGTTGTTACTCGTATTGCCATAAGTTGCTAATGAGGTCGTGTAAGTTGTTGAAAGGCTTCCTGAAAGCGAAGTTCCGGATAAAGCGTGGTTCAACACCACTTGGGTCAAGGCACTCACAGGAACATCATTTATGGAGCCAAATCCATTAGCAGTTAAAAAGGCATTAAATGAAGCGTTAGTTGGTGCAAACACAGTAAACTCAGCATTTCTGTCGTTCAAAGCAGCATCCAATCCGGTTATTTGAAGTGCCTGAGCCAAAATTGAAAGATCCGGTGTCATCATTGCAAGTCCTGTAATTGTTGGATCAACAACATCAATTGCTGCTTGTGGCAATAATACTTTATCAATTGCGTGTATGACACCATTATCAGTTTGAACATTGGTTACAATTATATTAGTTGCACTTCCGGTAGCATCAATTATTTGAGCACCTCCGGTTAAGTCAAAGGTTAAATTTTCACCCTGAAAAGTAGTTGCAGTTCCTCCGTTAACCAAGTCCTCCGCACGAACATTAGCTCCTGCTATAACGTGATAGTTCAATACGATTTGAAGTAAATCCTGAGGAATTTCACCTAAGGAATTTAAACCAAGAGCGGCCAGTAACGAAACAAAAGAGTCATTTGTTGGTGCAAAAACGGTAAAAGGAGCACCTGATGTTCCTGAGAGCAAATCTACATAGTTGATATTTGAATCACTCGCTGCAATTAAAGCATCAACCAAAATAGAAAACTGTGGATTGGCAAGTGCCTGAGTCGTGATGTTTGGCAAACCAATTACTGTGTCTACAGCGTGAATCACACCGTTATCAACAGTGATATCAGCCTGTGTAACCTGTGAAACCCCGTTAATCTGAACTCCGGAGGAAGTATTGATAAACAAGCTCAAATTCTGTGATGAACTTGCCCCTGTTGCCAGAGAGTTGATGTAACCGGTTGCTAAATCACCGGAAGTATTGACTCCTTCAACAACGTGGTTCAGAAGGATTTCTCTTAACGCATCAACAGGTACATCTTCAAGACTGGCAAAGCCATTAGCGTTTAAAAATGTTGAAAAAGCTGCATTGTTTGGCGCAAATACTGTGAAATTTGCACTACCTGCAAGAGTTGCAGTTAAACCAGCCGCATCAAGTGCTGCGCCAAGTGATGAATACTCAGCATTGTTTGCAACAAAGTCAGCAATGGTTACTCCGTCAGGCGTGGGCATGCCTCCATCATCATCATTTGAGCAGGAGGCAATAAAAAGCGAAACGCTTAAAATTGTAAATAGGTGGATTAGTTTTTTCATAATTTCTTTTTTTGTTTATACAAATATGACAATAGTTAAACAAATAATCCTACCTCTAAGTTCTACTTTAGCATAAGTTTAACTATTTAAGTCTTTTATTAAACATTTTTTATGAATTAACAAAAAGGAATGGTACTTGATGTAACAAACATATTTTTTACATTTACAAAAAATGTGTGATGAAGAAAAACCTTTTTGAGACGGTCTGTGACGAAAAAGTCTTCTCTTCTATTTATCAAAAGGTATCCAAAGACCTACACGATTTTATTTATTATAAATATGGTGATCAATTTAAACCTGAAGATAAAGTGCAGGAGGCTTTTATAAAACTTTGGGAAAATTGTGGGAAAATAGTTCCCGATAAAGCCAGGGCATTTTTGTTTTCGGTAGCAAACAATACTACCTTAAATGATATCAAGCACGAAAAGGTCAAATTAAAATATGCGCAATCATTGAATCAGCAAGCTGACCATCAGCATCCACAATTTTTAATAGAGGAAAAAGAATATTTGGAAAAGTATCAAAAAGCATTGACCAAGCTCACCGAAGAAAAAAGAGTGGCATTTCTTTTAAACCGTGTGGAAGGAAAAAAACACCAGGAAATAGCCCTGATGCTCAATATTTCAAAAAAAGCTGTAGAGAAGCGTATTTACAGTGCTTTAAAAGAATTGAGAAAAGAAATTGAAGGAATTTGAAATTTTCAGGTAGGAAACTGAACACTTAAGTTGTTATATAGTTGAAAAAATTGCCATGAAGGAGAAAAAGTTAGTTAGTCAATGGTTAAATGGTGAACTTAACCATGAGGAATTGGAGGCGTTTAAGCAATTAGACGCCTACCGTTCCTACCTTAAAATCTCTGAAAGTGCCAAACATTTCAAAGCCCCAGAGTTTGATACTTCACAATCCTACTCTGCCCTAAAAGATAAACTTCAAAATAGCCCTCAGCAAAAAGCAAAACCTTCACCCCTGAATTTTGTTTTGAGAATTGCAGCTGTTTTTGCCATTGGTTTTGGTATTTACTTTTTATTGTTTAATGACCCCTACACCACCATCTCAACTCAAACAGCTGAAACTAAGACCATCACCCTACCCGATGCCTCTACTGTGACCCTGAATGCTATGACTACATTAAAGTACAAGCAAAAAAACTGGGACAACAACAGATTAGTGAAGCTTGATGGCGAAGCCTATTTTAAAGTCGCTACCGGAAAAACCTTCAGTGTTGAAACTGTTCAAGGCGATGTCAATGTTTTGGGAACTGCCTTTAACGTGCTGTGCCGGGAAGGTCTATTTGAGGTAAACTGTTTTGAAGGAAAAGTGCGGGTAGAACACTTTGATAATTCGATTGACCTTGTTGCCTCAGCCACCTATAAATATCACAACGGTAAAGTTGTTACTGAGGAAATGCTTTTTATGCAACCTACCTGGATGGAAAACAAGTCGACTTTCAAAAGTGTTAACTACAGTCATGTTTTAAGTGAATTTGAGCGACAATACAACATCGTGTTTGAACTACAGGACATCAACACCCAACAGCTCTTTACAGGTAGTTTTATTCACCATAACCTGGATAATGCCTTACAGTCAATTACCTTACCTTTGCAATTAACTTACACTAAAGAAAACGGTAAAGTAATTCTGCAAAAGAGTGAATAGTTATAAAACTTTTTTCCTTGCTTTTTTATTCATTTTTCAGGTTTTCAGCCTATCGGGTCAAAAGTCTGAAGAAGCTATTCCACTGGTTGAACTTTTAAATAAAATTGAAAATCAATTTGCAGCATCATTCAGCTATGCCGATGCATCTCTGGATGGTATTTTCATCACTCATCCCAAGACTTTCAACTCACTTGGAGAAGCCCTTGATTTCTTGAAAAACAATACTCCATTTAACTACAACTTGCTTTCAGACAACATTATAGCCGTTATTCCTGAAGATGATGTTATTTCTTTTTGCGGTTATTTGCGGGATATGGCAACCGGAAAGCCCTTAGTCTCAGCTTCAATAAATTTTCATGGCCAAAAAATACTGAGTAGTGATGACGGGAAATTTTCATTTAAAGCATCAAAAAATATTCAAAAAATCACCGTTAACTATGTGGGATACCGTTCGCTTGAGCTTAGTGCCCGGGACTTCATACCAGGTGAATGTTCCACTTTTTTTATTTCCCAAAAAGTAGAACCGCTTAGCGAAATTTTACTTCAAAACTACATCATTAAAGGAATCAGCAAAAGCAGTACCGGTGCATTAGAAATCAATTATGTTGATTTTGGAATTCTTCCAGGGCTGATTGAACCTGATGTGTTACAAACCATTCAGGCATTGCCGGGCATTATCAGCAGTAACGAAACCGTTTCTTATCTCAATGTGCGCGGTGGCACCCACGACCAGAACCTCTTTTTATGGGACGGCATTAAAATGTATCAAACTTCACATTTCTTTGGAATGATTTCAGCATTCAACCCCTATTTGACCCAGGAAGTGAGTTTGATTAAAAATGGGTCAAGTGCATATTATGGCGATGGGGTTTCGGGGGTGATTTCAATGCGAACCAGCAGAATTATAAACGACTCACTTCAGGTAAGTGCCGGCATCAATATGATCAATGCCGATGTATATGTGGATACTCCAGTTACAAAAAACTCATCTGTTCAGGTGGCGTCACGCAGTTCATACAACGGGATTTTAGACACACCCACCTTCAGGCAATATTTCAAAAAAGTATTTCAGAACAGTGAAATAACAAACAGTATTGCCAATGCGACTGACAGGGACGAGAAATTTTCATTTTATGACACTTCTTTAAGGTGGCTGGTTCAGCTTTCGCCGAAAGATTATATCCGTGCAAACTTTTTATTTACAAACAACGACCTTTTTGTAAGGCAGGATGAGTTCAGAATGAGTCTCATTCAATCAAGAATCAGTAATTTAAAGCAAACCAATTTGGCCGGTGGCTTATTTTATGAAAGACTTTGGAGTGACAAGGTTTTGTCGACCCTTCAGCTCTACAATTCAAACTACACCATTGAAGCTACAAACCTCAATGTCATTACCCAACAAAAGCTCAATCAGGAAAACGATGTCAAAGAATGGGGAGCACTGTTTGACACCAGATTTTCGTTTTTGGATAATTTCTCATTTAATACAGGATATCAAATAAATGAAACTGTTATTACCAATTTTGAGGAGGTTAACGAGCCATTCAATTCAAAAACCGAAAGAGAAACCATTATGACCAACAGTTTGTTTGGCGAGCTGAGTTATGTTTCTTCAAACTTTCTGACACGATTTCGACTGGGCGCAAGGGCCAATCATATATCAGAATTTGATGTGATTTTGGTTGAACCACGCCTTAGTTTTAATCAGCGGTTTATGAATTTCTTTACACTGGAAGTCCTTGCCGAACAAAAAAGCCAAACTACTTCTCAAGTTATCGACTTTCAAACAGACTTTCTGGGAGTTGAAAACAGGCGTTGGGTACTTTCAAAACCCGGTGAAATCCCCATTTTAAAAAGCAAACAGGTTTCACTTGGATTGAGTTATAAGCAAAACGGCTTATTATTGAATATAGAGGCCTACTTAAAAAATGTTGATGGAATCACCACACAAAGTCAGGGTTTCCAAAACCAATTTCAATTCAGCAGAACACACGGAAGTTATGAAGTAAGAGGAATTGACTTTCTGTTGCATAAAAACTTAAATGCATTTTCAGGTTGGCTCAGTTATTCCATTTCTGAAAACACTTACTATTTTGAAGAACTGGACCCACAGCATTTTCACAACAATATAGATATTACAAACGTAGTGGCACTGGGCCTTTCCTATGATTTCAATCAATTTAAAATTTCCACTGGATTTAACTGGCACAGCGGAAGGCCTACCACAAAAACTGTTGAAAGTTTTGAGGAGGTTTTTGCTGAAATTCAATACGGTCCACCCAACAGCAGCAGATTGCCTGAATATTTCAGGGTTGATTTTTCAGCCACTTATGATTTTATGTTGTTTCCAAAAGTGCATGGGTTTGTTGGTGTTTCAGTGTGGAATCTCTTAGGAAACAAGAACATCTACAATTCCTTTTACAGGCTGGATCGTGATTTTGAGATTGAAAAAATAGAACAAACCGGACTTGGGTTTACACCAAACCTGACATTTAGGATCAATTTTTAAATTTGTTTTTTTCTTCTATCCATTTACTCAAATATTTTGTGCTTTGGGTCGTGTGGTGCATCAGCATAGCCCCGGTAAAATTATTGCTGCGGTGGGAGTTTAAATTGTCTTTAATTTCATTTAATTTTTGAAAAAACTCCTTTTCAAATGAATCATTCAAAAAATTATTTTGAAGCACTTCAAACCCTGATTGCTGGGCTTTTATCCAAAAATGACTATCCCTATAAAGTTGGATGGCAATTTCAGAAAAAGTTGAAACCTCATCAGCAAGCACATTGGAAAATTCATCAGAATTTGTGATGCCTTCTACACCAATAGCCGTGGTTGTAAAAGGCGTCCCATTTTGCATGGCTTCAATGAGTTTTCCTTTTAAACCGGCGCCAAAACGAAGCGGGGCCAGCATCACCCGTGCATTTTTAATAACTTCTGAAGCATCTTCTGCCCAGCCTTTGATATAAAATCGTTCATCAGGGTTGTGAAGTTGTTTGATGTATTCAGTTGCATAAGCGCCGTAGCAATGGAGTTCTGCCTCAGGTAAAGCTTTTAAAATAAGTGGCCAGATGGATTGTTTCAATTCAACAACAGCATCAACATTGGGCTTGTGTTTAAAATTTCCGATAAAAATAAAATGCTGTCTTTGTTGAAAACCCGGTAAAGTTTCATTTTTGGAACGAGCCGGTAGAAATGGCAGGTAGTGCAATAGTGAGCTTTCCATTTTAAATTCTTGCCTGAGCAGTTCCATTTCGGCTTTTGAAATAATCAGGGAAAGGTCACAGCGGTAAAAACTTGCTATTTCGCGTAAAGCGAAAGTGGAATTTTTATAATTCACAGGAAAATCCGTCTTTAGGGCTTCTTCCCTGGCAAACCTGAGGAAATGCAGGTCTTCTGTGTCTAAAACCCTGATAGCGTCCGGGCAGGTTTCAGCCACCCGCCAGCCGAATTGCTCTTCGGTGTAGAAACGGTCAAAAGCAACCACATCGGGATTGAGTTCTTTTACATACTCATCAAAAGAGGATTCGTTGAGTTTTATGCTTTGTTCGTGAATACCAAGAGATTTTAAGTCTTCAGAATACTGAGTTTTTTCAGCTGCTGAAGCAAACGTGATTTGAAAATTATTTTTTAGAAATCCGTCAATCAACTGCATCATCCGCACTCCGGCGCCAGTTGTTTTTGGCTCGGGCCAAGTATAGCCAATGATTAGGAGTTTTTGCATTGATATTGCTTTTTTTGCCACAAAGGCACGAAGGCACTAAGGTTCACAAAGAAATTTATTCTTATTGTAAGGTATAGATGTCTATAAATTTTGTTTTAACCAAAAGGGTTTCCTCTTCAAAAGCTGTCCATGCAAAATAAACATTTCCGTTAAAAACTTCTATTTGAGGAAAGCCTGAAGATCTGGAGTCTGATGTATTTGAAAGGGTAAAAATCTCACCTAATTTACCATTTAGTTTGACTTTTCTAAACTTGATAAAGGTTTCATCACCCTCATCTTCCATCCAACAAACCACTACATTCTCAGTATCAATAAATGAAATATCAACACGACCTAGGGGTTCACCATTGTCAATTCTAATGGGTGTTTCAAAATCTGCTCCACTGTTTTTTGAAAATGCCAGGTTTACTTTGCTTTCCATACCGGCAGCTGTAAACCAGGCTACAGCAACAATTTCATCAAGGGCTGCTACTCTGGGACCATTGACCGGGCAACCGTGAATCTGCCAATTGTCGTGATGTACAGAAACCGGTTCAGACCAACTCCTGCCTTCAAATCTCACAATGGATATATCCCTGATTTCCTCATCAGAGCGGTCTCTGTAAACCACTACGGGCCCGTTTGCCGTCATAGCCGATGAAGTCTGGCAGCAATCACAAACGCTACCGTCCAATAAGTATTCGTTTTCAATACTACCATCAGAATTCACTATGGCCGCGCGAAGGGTCATCGGTTCCCCACCGTGGTCGTGATGTCCGCCTGAGGTATTCCTGCCGTCCAGCCAGTTGACTAAAAATTGGCTTTCGCCGAAAGGTGTATAGGAAACAAAACCGTGCTCAGTCTTAGTTGTATCGCTATGGATTTTAAAAGGTGTTGACCAGGAGCCTCCCTCCTGCTTTTGGGTAACCATTACATCATAAGCAAAAGTAGCGGTATCTGATTTTTGAAGGATGTGGGCTACATAATTTTCCCCGTTTTTGGCAATTTGCGGATAATCTGCCCAGTTGACAAACCAGTTGGTACCTGAAGTGATTTTTTCCGGATTAGACCATTGATTGTTAATTAATTCACTGTAATATAACGTGGTTAAAGTATCAGTTTGTGTTACAAAAGATAGCATCAAGTTTTCACCGTCTGTGAATAAATGAGGCAACGAACTGTTTTCAAATTCATCAAACGCAATTTCTGACAGCAAGGGAGAAAATGATTCTTTAGCAGACTTTTCATTTTGTTTGCACGATAAAGAGAGGAAAAGAAATAAAACCGTTAATAAAAGTAAATGTTTTTTCATCTTCTTATTATTTACACTGTTCATAAATCCTTAAAAAACTTGATGGTTCTTTAATTACATTTTCTTTAAATGTATCTCTCTTCTAGAAGGTGCTACATCTTTTACATTCAGCGCCTCTGCGTATAAATCAAAATCTGCAGCATCTTTGATTTTAACTTGATAGAAATCACCGGTCTTTAAATATACTTTAGTAGCATCAATCAGCACTTCATTATCTACATCAGGCGAGTCATACTCGGTTCGTCCTACAAAGTAATTTCCTTCTTTTCTGTCTATAACAACCCGGAATTCTTTGCCAATTTTCTCCTGATTCAGTTCCCAGGAAATTTGCGATTGAATTTCCATAATCTCATTGGCGCGTTCTTGTTTTACTTCTTCGGGCACATCGTCTTCCAGATTGTAAGCGTGGGTGTTTTCTTCGTGTGAATAAGTGAAGCAACCCAAACGCTCAAAGCGCATTTCCTGCACCCAGTTTTTCAAGGTTTGAAAGTCTTCTTCTGTTTCACCGGGATAACCAACAATCAATGTGGTTCTGATAGCCATCTCAGGAACGGCAGCACGGAAATCCTTTAATAGTTTTGTGGTTTTTTCTTTTGTAGTTCCGCGACGCATGGATTTCAAAATAGCGTCAGAAATATGTTGCAACGGAATGTCAATATAATTACAAATCTTGGGTTCTTCACGCATCACTTCCAGCACATCCATCGGGAAACCGGTTGGGAATGCATAGTGTAAACGAATCCATTCAATGCCTTCCACAATTGCGAGCTTGCGAAGCAATCTCGCCAAGGCGCGCTCTTTATATAAATCCAAGCCGTAATAAGTCAAATCCTGCGCAATGAGGATAAGTTCTTTCACGCCTTTTGCCGCAAGGTTTTCAGCTTCTTTTACTAAATCTTCAATGGGCGTACTGCGGTGTTTCCCACGCATAATGGGGATGGCACAAAACGAACAAGGGCGGTCACAGCCTTCGGCTATTTTAAGGTAGGCATAGTTTTTTGGTGTGGTGGTGAGACGTTCACCTATAAGTTCGTGTTTGTAATCAGCACCCAAGGCTTTTAACAATCCGGGGAGTTCTGTCGTGCCAAAATACTGGTCTACAGTAGGAATTTCTTTTTGCAAATCAGGTTTATAACGTTCTGAAAGGCAACCGGTGACAAAGACTTTATCAACGATTCCATCTTCTTTTTTCTGAACATATTCCAGTATGGTGTTGATGCTTTCTTCTTTCGCGTTAGCGATAAAGCCACAGGTATTGATGACCACGATGTTGCCTTCCTCTTCATGAACGACTTCTTTGTTGTTGGCTCTAAGTTGACCCATCAATACTTCAGAGTCATAAACGTTTTTTGAGCAGCCCAGAGTGACTATATTGATTTTGTTTTTTTTGAGGGATTTTGTTCTCATATTTTTAAGACAAACTTAGGTTTGCTATTTTAATTTAAAGTGGGAGTTTGAATCACGAGACTTCCGCTTACGCGGAAGTGGTGAAAAACGAATCCACAAACTCAAACTTATTAAAAACTTGCAAATGCTCCATTCCTTCGCCTACTCCTATATATTTTACAGGTATCTGAAACTGGTCGCTAATACCAATGACGACACCGCCTTTTGCGGTTCCGTCGAGTTTAGTGACAGCCAGGGCGGTGACTTCGGTGGCTGCGGTGAATTGTTTGGCTTGTTCAAAAGCGTTTTGACCGGTGGAACCGTCAAGTACCAGTAATACTTCGTGTGGAGCATCGGGCACTACTTTTTGCATCACGCGTTTTACTTTGGTGAGTTCGTTCATCAGGTTGACTTTATTGTGCAATCGTCCGGCGGTATCGATAATGACGACATCGGCATTTTGGGTGACGGCACTTTGCAATGTGTCAAATGCCACAGAGGCAGGATCGCTGCCCATACTTTGTTTAACTATGGGCACCTGTGCACGGTCTGCCCATATTTGGAGTTGGTCTATAGCAGCAGCCCTAAAGGTGTCTGCCGCTCCCAGTACCACGCTTTTTCCGGCTTTTTTAAACTGGTGTGCCAGTTTGCCGATGGTGGTTGTTTTGCCCACACCGTTGACGCCCACCACCATAATCACATAAGGTTTTTTGCCTTCGGGCACTTCAAACTCGGTGGCGTTCCCGGAATCGATTTCAGAAAGTAGCCCGGCTATTTCTTCTCTTAATATCAGGTTGAGTTCGTCTGTACCCAAGTATTTGTCTTTGGCTACACGGGCTTCTATTCGTTCAATGATTTTTAAGGTGGTATTGACCCCCACGTCTGAAGAAACCAAAATTTCTTCCAGATTGTCAAGCACATCATCATCAACTTTTGACTTTCCGGCAACAGCTTTGCTTAATTTACCCAGAAAACTGGTTTTAGACTTTTCAAGGCCTTTATCGAGGGTTTCTTTTTTATCTGTAGAGAATATTTTTTTGAAAAAACTCATGGTTTTGTTAATGGTATCCTCCCCTAAATCCCCCTCCAAACCTGCCTGCCGGCAGGCAGGAGAGGGGGACTTTTGAGAGTTTTAGGTTATGGGTTAAAAATTAAATTCTTTTAAAACTACTGCTAATTTTTCAGGGTGTAAATATACGCAAAAAGAAAAAGCCGTCTTACCTAAAGGTGGACGGCTTTTTGCAAACATCCTTTTTGGATATTATGTCTAAAAAAGTGTTCTAATTATTTACAGTAAAAGAAAAGCTTTCAGAATAATCAGAGGGGTCATAACCGGCTCCAAATGCTCTTACTCTCCAGTAATAAGCAGCTTGATTTTCAAGTTCTCCGGTTGCCATATAACAACCGTAATCTGTATAATCTTCTGCATCAATAGTCAAATCCAGAACGATATTTGAAAAGTTAGAAGCACTTGAAATCTGTATCAAATATTGATCGGCATTAGCAACATTTGACCAAGTAAATTCAGAATAATAATCAGAATTAACGGTCGAATTATTAGAAGGGGTAAGCAATACAGGTGTTACTAATTTATTTGGATTGGAATTAGAATCATCATCACTACTACAAGCGACAACAATCATTATGCTTATTAATAAAAGAAAAGCTTTTTTCATAATAAAAAATTTTAAGTGTTGGTATGTGAATTATAAAACAAAAGCCGTCTCACCAAAAGGAGGACGGCTTGTATATCTTTAACAAGGGTTTATTTTTGCTTGCTTAGCCAGTCATTTACCAGCTCAGGGGCTGTGATGGTTTCTACAAAAGTGTAAGCTCCGGTTTTTGGAGACTTTACCATTTTTATAGCTTTGGTTAAACGCTTTGATCCTGTTTGTAACGATGCAACTGATTTCTTTGCCATGACTTATATCTTTTTGAGATAAAAACTATCCCTAATTATTTAATTTCTTTGTGAACGGTCATTTTTTTCAGGATGGGGTTGAATTTTTTCAATTCCATTCTGTCAGGAGTGTTCTTTTTGTTTTTAGTAGTGATGTAACGAGATGTTCCGTTTACACCTGATTCTTTATGCTCAGTGCACTCTAAAATTACCTGGATTCTATTTCCTTTGCTTTTCTTTGCCATTTCTGTGAAAAATTATTTTCAGATTACTTGGTTAAATAACCTTTTTCCCTTGCTTTTTTGATGGTAGCAGAGATACCGTTTTTATTGATTGTTTTTAAAGCAGCTGCAGATATACGAAGCGTAATCCACTTATCTTCCTCAGGAATATAAAACTTTTTCTTCATCAGGTTTACATTAAACCTTCTTTTAGTTTTATTCATCGCGTGAGAAACGTTGTTACCAACCATCGCTCTTTTCCCTGTAAGTTCACAAACTCTTGACATTACTATATTCTTTATTTCGTTATTTTAAAACAGGCTGCAAATTTAATACATTTTTATATGTTGCACAACAAATACTCATCAGTTTTTTAAAATTTCTTTTCTAAGCAGTTCAAAGCCTTTATTTGCCGCATCTGTAATCACCCTGGCGCGGTCTTTTCCGAAATTAAATTTTTCTGAAAAAGCACCATGAGGAGTTGCTATTCCAATAAAAACAGTGCCAACGTCTTCATTGGCATCTCCTTTTGTTGGCCCTGCTACTCCGGTTGTTGAGATGGCATAATCGGTTTCATAAAGTTTTTTAGCGCCTGCTGCCATTGCTTCAGCTACTTGTGCACTCACTACAGTATGCTTCTTAATTAAATCTTCCGGTACCCCTAAAATTTTGGTTTTACTCGAAGTGGCATAAGTGACAAAACCACCTACAAAATACTGTGAGGCACCACTCATTTTAGTGAGTTTTCTCGCCATTTGTCCGCCGGTACAGCTTTCAGCAAGGCTTACAGTTTGTTGATTTTTTACCAGCAGATTGGCCACCACTTCTTCAATGGAAGTTTCTTCGTCATAACCGATGATGATATCCCCTATAAGTCCTTGCAACTGTTTTAGATGAGAATCAATGGCCGCATGAAGTGCTGATTCATTGACTCCTTTGGTTGAGAGCCTTAGTCTTACTCTTCCGAGCGAAGGCAGATAAGCCAGCTTGACATCAAGTGGAAGGTTGTTTTCAAAATCTTCTATGATTTCTGCAATGGCGCTTTCTCCCATTCCGGTGGTTAAAATGGTTTTGTGGACTATGATGGGCCTTTTGAACTTTTTTTGAAGACGAGGCAGCACTTCGTTTTGCATCAGCCCTTTCATTTCATAGGGAACGCCGGGCAGGGATATGAAAACCGTTTTGTTTTGTTCTATCCACATTCCGGGAGCAGTGCCGAATCTGTTTTCGAGGGCGATGGCTTTCGAAGGCAGGTTTGCCTGATTGATGTTATACTGGTTGGGTGTTCGGTTCAAATGTTTTTCAAAAAGACGATACACATTTTGCAGGGCTTTTTCGTTTTGAACGAGTTTGTCATCAAAATAGTCACACAAGGTTAGCTTTGTTATATCATCTTTTGTGGGGCCAAGTCCTCCGGTGGTTATTACAATATCAACGCGCTTTTCGGCATTGGCGAGACTCTCTAAAATGTGGGCTTTAT
The DNA here is from genome assembly GCA_964469175.1 of uncultured Flavobacteriaceae bacterium. Classification (GTDB taxonomy): domain Bacteria; phylum Bacteroidota; class Bacteroidia; order Flavobacteriales; family Flavobacteriaceae; genus Planktosalinus. The sequence continues at coordinate 22,404 of CAYXXY010000016.1, read as the reverse complement.
CATCCTGAACCGAAGTGATTTGCACTACCTGAACACCGATTTTACTTAGTTCAGTAGCTATGTAAGCTGAGTTTGTATCAACAATTTGACCGATGAGTATCTCATCTCCTATTGTTATAATTTCGGCAAGCATTATAAATTGAAATCTTCTTTGAGCTCTATAAATACTTTTTCAAGTACTGAGTTTATTTTTTCAACTTGCGGCTCAATCGTTGATTTACTTCTTGAAGTATTGGTCCACGACTCTATGGCAGTAATGTCTTTTGTTAAATTCAGCCCGAGCATTTCAAGGTTGGGCTTCATTTTGTGTGCAAATTGATAGGCCAGAGGTTTGTTGTTGTTTTCAACAGCCTGAGTCATTGATCTTAAATCAGGCGGGATTTCTTCAAGAAAGGTTTTAGCAATTATTGCCATAAATTCTTCATCACCTCCGGCGATTTCCTGTAAACTTTCTAAAGAATATGTTTTGCTCATAATTGATTTATTTAACTAAGATAGAAAAAACTTTTGTGTTTTCGACAAAACCTGTAAGACGGTCATTGGGATTGACTTTGGCCACTCCTGCGGGTGTACCTGTAAAGATAATATCCCCTATCTTTAATGTAAAGTATTTTGAAATATATTCGATTAACTCATCTATTTTCCACAGCATCAGCGAGGTATTGCCTTTTTGAACAACTTTTCCATTGTTTTCAAGATGAAAATTAATGTTGTTGATATCTTCAAAATTTGATTTTGGGAGGAACTCGCTAATGACTGCTGCACCGTCAAATGCTTTAGCTTTTTCCCAGGGGAGTCCTTTTTCTTTGAGTTTTGACTGAAGATCACGTGCCGTGAAATCAATACCTAAACCAATTTCATCATAGTATTTATGTGCAAACTGTTTTTCAATGTGTTTGCCAATTCTATTGATTTTAACCAAAATCTCCACTTCGTGGTGTACATCGTTTGAAAAATCAGGAATGAAAAAGGGTTGCTTTTTAAGCAATATGGAAGTGTCGGGCTTTAAAAAAATGACAGGGTCTGTTGGCCTTTCATTATTCAGTTCACTGATATGGTCAACATAGTTTCTTCCTATACAGATTATTTTCATAGCATTGATAAGAGACTTTAATCCAGTTTATTATTGAGTTTTCTCAGTTTTATCCCTGTAAGCACTTTTTTGGTATATAACGGAAAATCTGCATTGAGCAACCAGCCGAAATATCCGGGTTCTTTTTCAAGCACCTCTTCTACCTTGCTTCCTCTGTGTTTTCCGAAAGCAAAAACCTCGTCTCCATTTTTATCATAACCAATAAATCCGGCAAAGTCGGCATAATTTTTATGTGAACTGAAATTTGCCAAAAATTTGGTGTTGTTTTCCAATTCTTCATATTTTTCGACCTGTGCTAACAGCACTTCAAAAGTAGCCAACGTGTCTGCTTCGGCACTGTGAGCATCTGTCAAGTCTTTATCACAGTAAAATTTATAAGCAGCTTCCAGAGTGCGTTTTTCCATTTTATGGTAAATGGTTTGCACATCAACCGAAAGGGTATTTTTCATTTCAAAATCGACTCCTGCTCTCAAAAGTTCTTCAGCCAAAAGTGGAATGTCAAACCGGTTTGAGTTGAATCCTCCCAGATCTGAATCTTTGATGATACTATAAACCTTTGGTGCCAGTTCTTTAAAAGTCGGCTCGTTTGCGACCATTTCATCGGTGATGCCGTGAATGGCAGAAACATTTGGCGGGATGGGCATCTCCGGGTTTACTTTCCAGGTGTGACTTTCTCTGTTGCCATTTGGAAATATCTTTAAAATTGATATTTCGACTATCCTGTCTGAGGCAATGTTTGTGCCGGTAGTTTCAAGATCAAAAAAGCAAATGGGTTTGTCGAGTTTTAAGTTCATTATCCAAATTTATAGCGCAAAATTAAGATTATTCATTGACTTTAATACCCGAATTTTTAAAAGTTTCCCATTTGACAGGCATACAGTTTTTTATAACTAAAATTTATTTCCTATTTTTAAAGCAACAAACCTAACTATGTTCCATTATCTTGCTTACGTAAGCCGTCAATCTCATATTTTGAGTGAAGAAAACATTTCTGCTCTATTGCAAAAATGCAGGACAAACAATGCCCAAAAGGATATTACAGGAATGCTGATTTACTTTGACGGCACCTTTGTTCAATACCTTGAAGGCCCTGAAGAGAGTATCAATCAGCTTTTCGCGAAAATAATTTTAGACAAAAGGCATCAGGATATCATCGTACTTTTGGATGGCAAAACCGAAAAAAGAGAATTTGCAGATTGGTCCATGGCATATAAAAGGGTGAACGCTTCAGATTTAAAAAATGTCGAAGGTTTAAAAAACTTTAAAAAAGAAGACCTCTTTAAAGGAAAAAACCCGAATACTGAGCATCCGGGTCTTTTAATGATAAAAGCTTTTGTAAGCGGGTTACATATTTAGATTGTCCTGCTTATGTCAAATCCTTCGAGGTATTCAGCCACGCGTTTTACAAACTGTCCGCCTAATGCGCCATTAACCACTCTGTGGTCGTAAGAGTGTGACAAGAACATTTTATATCTTATTCCAATAAAATCGCCTTCAGGAGTTTCTATCACAGCAGGCACTTTTCTGATAGCTCCAAGTGCTAAAATTGCCACTTGCGGCTGGTTGATGATGGGGGTTCCCATAATGCTTCCAAAGGTACCCACGTTTGTTACTGTATAGGTTCCGCCTTGAGTATCGTCCGGTTTTAATTTTCCTGTTCTGGCCCTTTCTGCAAGATCATTAACTGCTTTAGCCATACCCAAAAGGTTGAGCTGGTCAGCATTTTTAATAACAGGAACGATTAAGTTTCCATCTGCCAATGCAGCTGCCATTCCCAGGTTAATGTTTTTGCGTTTGATAATTTTATCCCCGTCAACAGAAATATTGATCATCGGGAAGTCTTTAATTGCTTTTGCGACCGCTTCCATAAAAATGGGCGTAAACGTCAGGTTCTCCCCTTCCCGTTTAGCAAACTCATTTTTCATTTTATTTCTCCAATTCCAGATATTTGTAACATCCACTTCAATAAATGACTGAACGTGTGCAGAGGTTTGAACACTGTCAACCATGTGATGGGCAATGATTTTACCCATTCTGGTCATCTCTATGATTTCATCTCCTCCATTTACTGAAACCGGAGTTGCTTTTTGAGCCGGTTGTGTTACTACCGCAGGCTGTTGAACAGTTGCAGGCGCCGGTGCCGTTTGCTTACCACGGTTTTCAAGGTAAGCCAACATATCGTTTTTGGTGACCCTACCATCTTTACCGGTTCCGGTGATGGAATCTAATTCGGTTTGAGAAATATTTTCTTGTTTGGCAATGTTTTTAACCAAAGGTGAATAAAATCGTTCTGAACTGCTTTGAACCGGTTGGGCAGCTTCTTTGGCAGCTATAACAGTTTCTTCAACAGCGGCAACAACTTCGGGGGCCGGAGTTTCGGCTTTAGTTTCGGTTTGAACAGGTGATGCAGTTTCAGCACCATTTGAAGTTTCAATAATGGCAATGGTTTGACCCACCTGAACGACGTCGTCTACCTGAAATAAAATTTCAGCGATTACTCCATCGACCTCACTGGGTACTTCAGAATCAACTTTATCTGTTGCAATTTCAAGTACAGCCTCATCTGCTTCAATTTTGTCTCCCACATTTTTCAACCAGCTGGTTATGGTTGCTTCGGCTACACTCTCACCCATTTTGGGTAATTTCAATTCAAACTTTGCCATAATATGTATTAGAAAGTATGTTTAGTTATGCGACTGCAAAATTAATTATTTTTTATGCTTTATACCTAAATTCAGAGGATATTTTGATTTTCACAAACCAAACCGACTGCTATATCTTGTTTTTGAACATATCAAATACCTCCCCTTTACTGGTACTGCTGTCGCTTCCAATGATAAAATCAGTATTCACCGGCCTGATTCTGAATATATTTTCTTTGTTTTTCTGGAATTCCATTGCACTGAAAATTTTCTCATAAGAGACATAGTTGGCATCAAAAACAAAACAGGAATCAAAGATTTTTGAATCGGTTACTGCACTTTTGGACATCGATTTAAAATTGATTTCGGTGGACTTGCTTAATTTTTGCATAAACCCAATATTGTCACTCAACAAGTAATAGTTTTGACCGTTAAATGTGGATTGTTTTACTCTTGAAACCCTAAAAACATTGATGAACTTCATCATTGTAACGCCAGTGAACACAAGTGTTTTAAATATACCGGCCGATCTGAAGTGCTTTTTATAAAATATGTGCATCGCGCCATAAAACCGCTTGAGGTAATTTTTGTCTCTTGTTGTACTTTCTCCTTTGTAATGCAACATAGTAACGCTGCCTATGTAGTAATTTTTATAGTTTGCCTTGAGCAGTTTGTATGAAAGGTCAATGTCTTCACCATACATAAAGTAGTCTTCGTCAAAGCCGCCCACTTTTTTGTAAACATCGGTTTTTAAAAGCATAAAAGCTCCAACAAGCACAGGCACTTCACCGGTTTCATTGTCTGCCAATTGCTCTGCGTAATAGCTGAATTTTTTAAATCGAATTCCTAAAATTTTAAATAGCGAAACTTTGGGTGTGGGAATGTTTCGCTTGCTTTCAGGCAGGTAATTACCGGTGCCGTCAATCAACCTGATGCCCAAAGCACCTAGATTGTTTTTGGTTTCGGCAAATTCAAGTGCTTTTCTGAAAGTGTCTTTCGCAACAGCGGTATCGGGGTTTAAAATACAGACATATTCACCTTTTGCAATGGCAACCCCTTGATTGTTTGCTTTGCTGAAGCCAACATTTTCCTTGTTCTCAATGAGTTTGATATTCGGAAAATGTTTTTTGAGCATTTCACAACTGTCGTCTTTTGAATCATTGTCAATTACTATGATTTCAGCCTCAATACCAACCAACGACTCCTGAACGGTAAGTATGCATTGCCTTAAAAAATAAGACACATTGTAGTTGAGTATGATTACAGACAGCTTCATATTTTTTTGAAGGTCAATGTTTAAATTTTCAATGAATTTTCAAAGGGTATTCTATTGACTATGCTTCTCCCCAAGGTGATTTCATCTGCAAACTCCAATTCGTCACCCACTGCAATTCCACGTGCAATAGTTGTTGTGGTGATATGGTAAGTCTCGATTTGTTTAAAGATGTAAAAGTTTGTGGTGTCGCCCTCCATGGTTGAGCTTAACGCGAAAATGATTTCTTTGATCATTCCATTTTTTACTTTTTCAACCAGTGTGTCAATTTTCAAATCGTTTGGGCCGATACCGTCCATTGGGGATATTTTCCCGCCAAGCACATGATAAATCCCTTTGAATTGACTGGTGTTTTCTATGGCCATTACATCACGAATGTCTTCAACCACACATACAATTTCGTGATTACGGTTGTTGTTCAGGCAAATTTCACAAAGGTCAACGTCTGAAATGTTGTGGCAATTATTACAAAATTTAATTTCTTCACGCATTTTGCGCAATGCATCTGTGAGTGAAGTGGTTTTATCTTCAGGATTTCTCAAAAGAAAGAGTGCCAGCCTGAGTGCTGTGCGCTTCCCGATACCGGGGAGTTGCGAAATTTCATTCACAGCATTTTCAAGCAGTTTTGAGGAAAACTCCATAGTTTTAAATTGATTTTACTTGACAATCACTTTACGGGTTGTCGAGCCCTTTTCATTATTGACTCTCAAATAATATACTCCTGTTTTTAAATTGGAAATATCCATTTGATAAATATTAAATAATGGGATTTCTCTATGGTATTGAATCAATTTCCCTGTGCTATCAAAGAGTCTTAAATCTGAAATGTAATTTTCATTCCAATAAATATTGAGAATGTTATTAGCAGGTACCGGATACACCGAAAGTGAAGAGAAAACCTCAAATTCTTCTATACCTAAAGTTGTTTCAAAAACAGGAGACACCCACAAGCCTCGCCCATAAGTTCCGGCATAAATTTTATTTTCTGCATAGTTAATTTCCAGTTCGTTGATAATTACATTGGGCAAATTGTTGTTAAATACCTGCCACTCAGAAAATGTATTGTCTATATAATAAACGCCATAATTCATACCAAGATAAAGTCCGTCTTGCCCGTTATCATGCCATTCCAGAGCTAGTGCCTGAAAGTTAGGTAGATTTAAACGATAATTGGTCCAGCTTTGTCCTCCATTTGTAGAAACATACACTTTCAAAGAACTGTTTGTTGCAATCGCAATTTTATCAGGATTTGAGGGGTGGACTGCTATAGAGTTAATGTTTCCGCTAAAACCGCTCAATTGTTGCCACGTTCCGTCTCCGGTTGTGGTTTTAAAAAGTTGATTTTGTCGTGAAGCATACATCACATTGTTGTTTGATTTTGCAATTTTCAAGTGATTGAGATTTCCTCCAAAATCTTGAGAAATTGGCGTCCAGGAACCTCCTTGGTTGTTTGATCTATAAACTCTTGAATAGCCCACATAAATTCTATTATTCACAATGGGGTCCTGCTCAAAAGGAGTCACCCAGTTTCCGGGGGCATTTGAGTTAATTCCTGTGTAAGACAATCCGCCATTTGAAGACCTATAGAGATACCCAAACTGAGTAGTGCCATACATAATATTGTTGTTGTTTTTGTCTATAAAGGTTTCCATACCGTCTGCCCCAAGCCAGTCTCTCCAGCCTTCAGAAACTGTATAAAACGATGTGCCATTGTCCTGTGAACCTCCAGAAACTACTACAGGATCAGTTTGAGAAACTCCAATTTTATAAAATTGACGAATACCCAAACCTTCAGTAATGTCTGTGTAATAATTGCTATTAAGGTTGGTTGTATTTGTTGCTTTAAAAATACCTCCGTCAGTTCCGGTATAAAGTGTGCTCCCATAAAACTGCATAATGTCCACATCAGCATGATTGTAGCCAATGTTGTTTGCTGCAGCTGTTCCCGGCACCCAGTGTGAAGTGGGCACAAAGGAAACCCCGCCATTTAAGGATTTCCAAGTATGGATTCCGGCAATATGAACCTCGTCAATGTTGTTTGGGCTAACTACAATATCCATATCTCTTGGGGCCTGTCCAAGATTGTCTTGTCCTGTAAGACTGTAGCCAAAATAATTCATCCCGGCATGGTTTAACTTGGTGAATGAATTACCACTGTCAATTGATTTGTATAGTGCTCCAAAAATACTTCCGTTTGCTTCCAAAACATATACCACATTGGGATTGTCTTCAGAAACTGCTATCATCTTGGCTCCTGTATCATCAAAACCGCCTATGGTAGAAAAAGTGGTACCCCCATCAGTTGATTTATGGAAAAAGTTTCCCGAAATATAGACCGTGTTTAAATCATCGGGTTTGAACTCGATATCATAGCCCCTGTTGTCTGAAACCAAACCAGTCCAGGTTAAACCTCCGTTTACGGACCTATAAAGCCCGGCATTTTCAGAACTAGCAAACATTATGTCCGGGTTATTGGGGTGAATAACAATTTTATTAATCAGAGAACTTCCTGCTGAACCAATTTGACTCCAGGTAGCACCGGCATCAGTTGATTTATAAATCCTTCCTTGTGTGGAACCAAAAAAATAAGTGTTTGGGTTCCCCGGCTCCATAGCTGTGGCATATACAAACATATTTGAATAATAATCAAGTAGAGGTTCCCAGTTCTGGCCACCATCGAGAGTTTTCCAAACCCCTCCGGTTTCTGCCCCTACTATGATGTGGTTTTCATTGCCTTCATCAATTGAGAAAGCTGTGATTCTTCCAACACCGGGATTCCATCCAGAAGTGGCATTCCAACTCACTGGACCCATCTCGACCCAGTTGTCATTGAGCAAGGCCCTGTTGTTTGCATGTAAATTGAGTTCTGCATTGAAGCGTTGTAACTCACTAATGTAATAATCAGGGGTTTTCAGATAACCATCCTCGTCCATCATCCTTAAGGCCATATATTCCCAACGTTTGTATTGATTAAACCCTGAACCTCTGCCTTGTGGTCTGTCTTCAAACCAAGCTTCTGCACTTTGCTGAACTTCTTCAACCTTGTAAGTGCCTTCATCTATCATCAACCTAAATTCAGGTTGCGCACTTAATAGGATCGAAAAGAAAAATAATATAAGTGAAAAATAAATAGGAGTTTTAAATCTAAGCATCTTGATTTTTTTTCCAAAAATAAAAAATTAATTCCCATAAGAACTGATAATTTGTACTTTTATGACCTCTATAAATTTTACTTATGCAACCCAGTCACATCCTCTTTTTGATTTTAGCCTACTTTGCCGTATTGCTTGCCATTTCCTATTTCACCAAAAAAGACGGGAGCAATAACGAATTTTTTAAAGCCTCCAGAAAATCCCCTTGGTATTTGGTCGCTTTTGGGATGATTGGTGCTTCACTAAGTGGAGTAACATTTATCTCGGTTCCGGGATGGGTGGAGGCTTCGCAGTTTGGGTATTATCAGGTAGTTTTGGGGTATCTTCTGGGTTATGCAGTAGTGGGATTGGTTCTGCTTCCGCTTTATTACAGGCTTAACCTTACTTCCATATACACCTATCTTGAAGGCAGGTTTGGCGATGTTTCCTATAAAACCGGGGCTTCCTTTTTTTTGCTTTCAAGGTTAATTGGTTCAAGTTTCAGGTTGTATTTGGTGGCAGTTGTTTTTCAGACACTGATATTTGATGCTGCAGGTTTTCCATTTTGGGCAACCGTATCTGTAACTATTTTATTTATATGGCTTTACACCTTCAAAAGCGGTATAAAAACCATTGTTTTTACTGATACGTTGCAAACCCTTTTTATGCTAACCTCGGCAGGAATAGCAATTTACTATTTGTCTAACAGTTTGGGTATTGCTGGTTCAGATTTAATTGGTTATGTTAGCGAAAGCGAACTTTCAAAAATGTTCTTTTTTGACGATTATAAAAGCGCCAACTTTTTCTGGAAACAGTTTTTAGCAGGTGCATTTATTACCATTGTTATGACCGGATTAGACCAGGATATGATGCAAAAAAACCTTACGTGCAAAACGCTTAAGGATGCTCAAAAGAATATGTTCTGGTTTACCATAGTGCTGGTTTTGGTCAATCTTGTATTTCTGGTATTGGGTCTTTTGCTGATTTCATTTGCGCAGCAAAACAACATTCAGGTAGATCGGCCTGATCTTTTGTTTCCGGTTATAGCAACACAATCAGGATTGGGTATGGTAATGGCTGTGTTTTTCTGTCTGGGATTAATTTCTGCCGCTTTTTCGAGTGCAGACGGCACTTTGACATCGCTTACCACTTCGTTTTGCATTGATATTTTAGACATTGAAAAAAAATACACTCAGGAAAGGCAGGAAAAAATTAGAAAACAGGTTCACAAGGCAGTAGCCCTTGTTTTTATTCTTACTATGCTCATTTTTGAATACATTATTCAAGACGAAAGTGTGATTGAGCGACTTTTTGTTTTTGCAGGCTACACCTATGGACCATTACTTGCCTTGTATGCATTTGGTTTGTTTACCCGTTTTCAGGTAAAAGACAGGTTTGTACCCATTGTAGCTATTTTATCTCCCATACTTTCCTATATCATTAGTATAAACAGCCTGAAATGGTTTGGTTTTGAGTTTGGATTTTTCATCCTTATCCTAAACGGATTTTTGGCATTTATGGGATTAGTACTGATTCGTGCCAAGCAACACTAAAGTACAGGCTACCTCCACTTCAATATTGTTTTTTTTGAGGATTAAATATAATTCAGGGTTTTCAGTACCGGGGTTAAAAATCACACGTTTGGGATTTAAACCAAGGATATAATCATAATATTCCACTTGATTTTTTGAATTGAGATACAAAGTGATTGTATCAATAGCTTCAAAATGGGGTTTATCTGTTAAAATTTCAACTCCGGTAACATTGCCTTCTTTTAAGCCAACAGCCACAACAGGATGACCATTTTCAACTAACCTATTGATAGCCAAGAAAGAATATCGCGACGGATTTGTACTTGCACCTATAACTAACGTTTTTTTCTTCATCTCATAAAGTTAAAAAATTAAATTGAGTGTAACACTACATATTAACATTCGTCTTTGTATAAAGAAATAGTCTTTTCATTTTTTACTACATTAAATTTGCGTTGATGGTTAGTGTTAATTCGTGTAGTAAAATAAGTCCGGAGCTTCAGGGCTTCGGACTTTAATTTTGTTAAATTTTATTGTTTTTTGTAACAAAACTAATTTTCTAGAGTCTTAGAGGAAATGTCTTGTTTAAAATTTAGTATTGCATTCATCAAGCAATTAGGCATAACAAGGTATTTTGCTAAACAACTTAATCATCAAACATCAATCAAAAAATGAAAAAATTATTTATTCTTACACTATTCATTATCACAGGTTTTAACAACCAAATCATTGCAAATGAAACAGTATTTGCTTTTGCAAATTCAGGAAATGTCCAAGGAATAGTTATTGACTCTAAATTAAATGAACCCCTGCCCTATGTTACTGTGATCATTGAAAATGAGGCAGGTGAAACTTTAACGGGCGGAATCACTGACAGCGACGGTTATTTTAAAGTAAATAATTTGGCCGAAGGAACTTATAATGTAAAAATTCAATATATAGGTTTTAAACCTTACAGCAGGAAAATTGAGATTACACCAACCAATACTACAATTAATTTAGGAACAATCCGTCTTGAAGAGGACATTGAAAGCCTGAATGAGGTAGTGGTGGTTGCTGAAGTTTCAACTATAGAGCAAAGGGTTGACCGCAGGGTAATCAATGTGGGAAGAGACCTGGTCACTGCAGGACCCACTGCTTCAGATATTATGAACAATTTACCTTCTGTGAGTGTCGATGAACAAACAGGTGCATTGAGTTTTAGGGGCAATGAAAATGTAACTGTTATGGTAGATGGTAAAATCTCCAATGTTCCGGTTGCACAATTGCTGAAACAAATACCATCAAACGCCATTAAGCAGATTGAATTAATCACCAACCCTTCAGCAAAATACAATCCTGAGGGTATGAGCGGAATCATCAACATTATCCTGCACAAAAATGTCACTATCGGTTTTAACGGAAGTATAAATGTTGGTTTAAGCTATCAAATTCAACCTAAATTCAACAGCTCCCTAAACATGAATTACAGAACAGGGAAATTTAACTTCTACGGTAATTTCAGCAACAATATTTCAAGAAGTGACAACTTTGGTTCCTTTACAAGGTTGGATGAAGATCTCAAACAAGAATTTGATTTGTTGTTCAGAAATTATTCTCAATTGTATAAAGTGGGACTAGACATCTATATTAATGATAAAAACACCTTGTCAGTGTTTACCAATCAAAACATTTATGAAGGCGATATTTTTGGGGATACATTTATTTCATATTTAAACAATCCCGCTCTGGACATTAATCAAATGTTTGACGCCAGCAGTGATAACTATTCACAACAATACAATTTATCATACAAACTTGAACTTGATAAAGAAGGCCATACCATTGAACTTGAAGCAGACCACAACATTTTTGAGTCAAATTCACTAAACAACAACACTTTTGCAGGGAATATTTTTAGACCAAATTATATAGAAGAAACAGATGCCAACAGAGAACAATCCATCATCAACCTGGATTATGTAAACCCACTGTCAGAATCTGCAAAACTGGAATTGGGCCTTGAAGCACGACTTTTAAATTCTGTTACAGATTATTTTTCAGATGCCCGTTCACAAAACGATCTGGGAGATTTTATACCAACATCTACAAACTATGATTTCACGCGAGACATCTATTCGGCTTATGCCACTTTCGGAAAGAAGTATGAAAAATGGACCTATCAAATTGGGGTTAGAGCTGAAAAAGTAGAAGAAACGGGAATCGCCATTGAGACAGAGCTTGATTCAGATTTACAGAATAGTTTAACGTTCAGCAATGATTATATACAAATCTATCCGTCTGCGTTTTTCACATATTCACCAACAGATAAAGGAACTTATCAGGTGAGTTACAGCAGACGCGTGGACAGGCCCAATCCAAGTCAATTAAACCCGTTACCGGAGTGGACAACCCCATTGGCATCACAATTTGGTAATCCAGATTTGCAACCGCAATTTACAAACTCCATTGAGGCAAACTACACAAGACGTCTTGAAAAAGGAAGCATCACAGCAGGGGTTTTCTATAGAATTATTCAAGATGAAATCAATCAATTTTTATTTATTGACAGAGATGACCTGAACCGCATTATAATGAGTAACGATAACTTTGACAACTCTACAGCTTATGGTATAGAGGCCTCAGCAAATTTAAGGCCTACCAGTTGGTGGACAATCAATACAAGTGTTGATGTATTTTCCAGAACACAAAAGAGCATTGCTGAACGCTTGACAGCTCCAACTAGTGAAGCTACTATAGATGATATTGTTAGGGAAACCGTGACCGTCGAGAATGTTATTTTCAATGGCCGTATATTCAACAACTTTAGGATAAATGACAAACTTTCATTCTCAGCTTTTGGTTTGTACAGAGGCCCATCAGAGGGGATTCAATTCAATTCAAAGCCAATGGGAATGGTTAATCTGGGAATGCGCTACAATTTTGTTGAAAACGGAACAATCTCTGTGAATGTCAATGACATTTTTGACACAATGAAGGCACGTTTTGATAGTGAAAGACCTTATAGAATGGAAGGCAACTGGAACTGGGAAAGCCAAACCGTATTTGTGGGTATTAATTACCGCTTTGGTGGCAACAACTACCGTGCACTGTCCAGAAGACAAAGAGATGCAAACGAAGCTGAAGGCGGCGGTGGATTCTTTTAATGCTTAGCTCTATCAATTCCTTTAAGATTCAATTTCATATTCAGTATATTTTTATATTTTAGCCAAATCAAGGTTGCGTACAAAAAAGTTTAATTCTTTTTTGTACGCTCCTTTTTATTCTGAACTGATTAGCTAAAATACCACTATGTCAAATTCAAACCCCGCTTCTGAAGCTCCCCAAAAAAAGAATTTTTTTACACGTTTTCTCGATTTTGTTGAATGGATGGGCAACCTGCTCCCTCACCCGGTAACGCTGTTTGCTATTTTTGCATTGAGTGTTGTGGTTTTAAGTGGTGTGGCAGATTGGCTGGGATGGAGTGCCCTTGACCCCAGACCTGAAGGTTCACCAGGAAGGGCCCCGGGAGGGATTATTGAACCCGTGAGCCTTTTAAACGGAGAAGGATTTAGAAGAATTGTTGCCAATCTGGTGACCAATTTTACCAGCTTTGCTCCACTTGGAGTTGTGTTGGTGGCGTTGCTGGGTGTGGGTGTTGCTGAACGTTCAGGGCTTATTAGTGCCTGTATCAGGGGACTGGTTTTAAAAGCTGCTTCATTTAAGCCTCTGCCTTCAGGAAAAGGCTTTGTAAGGTTTCTAATGATGCCCATAAATTTTATTCTGAATCCAAAAAACTTAGTGACCATCGCTATTTGTTTTGCTGCCGTGATTTCAAATACGGCTTCAGAGATGGGTTATGTGGTTTTGGTGCCTCTTGCTGCCGTGATTTTTTACTCGATGGGCAGGCATCCCCTTGCCGGACTGGCTTGTGCTTTTGCTTGTGTTTCAGGCGGGTACAGTGCCAATTTATTTATTGGAACTATTGATCCATTACTGGCGGGACTTACTCAGGAAGCAGCAAATTTGATTGACCCCGAATATGAGGTACATGCTGCAGTTAACTGGTATTTTATGATGTTAAGTACAGTGTTAATAACCTTTGTGGGTGCATTTGTTACTCTTTTTATTGTCGAACCTAAACTAGGGAAATATAACTCTAAAGAAGCTTCAGAAGATTTATCAGACCAATCATTAATGAACCCATTGACTCCGGTTGAAATCAAGGGATTAAAAATCACAGGGATTTCGGTTTTAATTATCATTGCTTTACTTGCCCTTACAATCGTGCCGGAAAATGGGGTTTTGAGAAATCCCGAGACCGGTGAAATTTTAAACTCCCCTTTCTTTAGAGGAATAGTAACATTCATCTTTGTTTTCTTTTTAATTCCCGGTTTTGTTTATGGAAAAATTACGGGAAGTATGAAAGGTGAAAAAGGGGTGATTGACGGAATGGCAAACGCTATGTCAACTCTGGGGCTTTATATTGTAATCGTGTTTTTTGCAGCCCAGTTTGTCGCCTTTTTTGGCTGGAGTAACCTCGGGCAAATCTTTGCAGTTAAAGGGGCAGAATTCCTTAATAACATTGGCTTAACAGGTCCTGAGGTATTTATTGGTTTTATAGCCGTTTCTGCAACTGTAAACCTGATGCTCGGTTCTGCGTCTGCTCAATGGGCAGTAACCGCACCCATTTTTGTCCCTATGTTGATGTATGTGGGCTATAGCCCGGAAGTGATTCAGGCAGCATACCGCATTGGCGATTCTGTCACCAATATTGTGACCCCAATGATGAGTTATTTTGGGTTGATTCTTGCCTTTGCGGCGAAATACAAAAAAGACGTGGGTATTGGTACCATTATCAGTATGATGCTTCCTTACAGTATTTTGTTTTATCTGGGATGGATGATCCTGTTTTACCTTTGGGTTTTTGTGCTTGAAATGCCTGTAGGACCCGGAGCTCCGACCTATTATATTTTGGAGCAGGCTACACCATAATTTTCTATAAAATTTATGTGCTGATTGATTTAGAATTGAAGATATTTGCGCCCTTGTTTATACCACTATTTATGAAAAAATTCTTTCTATTTTTTACAATTCTTCTTTTAGTTCTTGCCTGTGCTAAAGAAGAAAAAAACACTACTATAACCGGTGATGTCAGAGGCCTCAAAAAAGGCACATTGTATCTTGAAAAATTTGACGATTCGTTGATGGTAACCATCGACTCACTTGTTATGAGTGGATCTTCAGCATTTTCCTTTAAATTAAACCTTGAAAGCCCCGAGGTACTTTATTTGTTTCTAAGAAAAACCGACGGAATCAATATTGAGGATGGCATCGAGTTTTTTGCAGAACCGGGAATCATAACCATTAACACGACATTAAATGATTTTGAGGCCAATGCCCAAATTTCTGGCTCTGTAAATCACGACAAATACATGGAGTATCAAAGATTAATGCAGCGATACCGCGACAGAAGTTTGGAATTTTATGTTGAAAATATTGAAGCAGAGCGGGATGGCGATGAAGCCAAAAAGATTGAAATCAACCAAAAATATGAATCGTTGATAAAAAGCAGGTATGTTGCCACCATCAATTTTGCAATCAATCATAAAGAGTATGAAGTGGCTCCTTATCTTGCTTTAAGCGAAATATTTGATGCCAATGTGAAATATCTGGACACTATTTACAAAGCACTTACTCCGGAGGTACAGAACTCTACTTATGGCAGGCAACTTGAAAACTACATTAAAGAACGTCAAATTTTGGAGTCCAATTAAATAAAAAAGCCCCGAAAATTCGAGGCTTTTTATTTAAAGTGCATTTACTTTATCAATTAGTTTTATTGCTTTTTCTTCAAGCTCTTTACTGATGCTCTTGAAATGTTGCTTTTTGTTCTCAACATCTTTTCTGTTAATTTTTTCCATCAAATCATCAAAAACAGCAATGGCTTCATCGATGATTTTTTCAGATTTTTTAGAGTCTTTATCAGAATTGGTTAATTCCCAAACATAAACGGCTTCTATAATGTCGCCTAAAACATAGTTTATGTCTTTCTTTAAATTTTTTACACTTGCCATAACTAAATATTAATTTGGGTGCAAAATTAACACTTTAATTAGATTCAGGGCACAAATATTTCCAAAAGTTTTGCCGAACCCTTTTGAAAATGAACGGCTTCTGCTACAGCAGGAATCAAAACTGTTTCACCCATCTTCAGGTTTTCAGACACACCCCCACATTTAACTTTGGTTTCACCCGAAACGCACATATAAACTACAAAAGAATCGATAGTCTTTAAATCTCTTTGGGAAAAGTTATCAGTCTTTAATTGTCTTATCGAAAAGTATGAATTTTCAATTAAATGTTCGTTTTCAGTATTGATTTTGAATGATTTAGCCGGATTAAAATCAATTGCTTCAAACGCTAAATCTGAATGCAATTCTCTCATTTTTCCGTCAACGTCAGGGCGATTCCAGTCAAAAATTCGGTATGTAATGTCTGATGTTTGCTGAATTTCAGCCAGCAACACCCCTGCTCCAATTGCATGAATAAGCCCCGGTGCAATTAAAAAAGCATCTCCGGGTTTAACTTTTTCTTTATGGAGAATCTGTGAAAGTTTGTCGTTGTTTAAATGGTGTAAGTAATCATTTTTGTCGGTTGTTTTGTTAAATCCCAATATCAATTCTGCACCCTCATCGGCCTGAAGGATGTACCACATTTCGGTTTTACCAAAAGAATTGTGACGCTTTCTGGCCAATTCATCACCGGGATGCAATTGAACTGACAAAGCTTCTTTGGCATCAATAAACTTAAACAACAATGGAAACTGAGCTCCGTAAGCCTTATAGACTCTATTGCCTAAAAAATCAGATTCATATTTTTTAACTAACTCTAAAATTGAATTTCCTTTTAATACTCCGTTTTGAACCACTGAAAATTCACCTTCCACACCTGAAATCTCCCAACTTTCACCCATGTTCTTTGAATGGAATTGTTTACTTAAAAGCGTTTTAAGTTTTTCGCCTCCCCAGACTTTCTCTTTTAAAATGGGTGTAAATTTTATGGGATAAAGGGGTAATTTCATCAATCTGTTTGTTGCTTTAGGACCTTGAGTGCTTCTTTAATGTGTCGCTCGGCATTCATGGAATTGAAAGTAAAAATAATGATTCCTTCTTTATTTACAACAAAAGTTTCCCTCCCGGGTATAAGTCCGAAGAGGTTATTTTTTACCCCAAATTTTCTTTTGACTACTCCTTTAGAATCAGAAAGTAAAGTGAAAGGCAATTGATGTTTTTTAGCGAATTGATTATGTGATTTTTTTGAATCTGAACTTATTCCAATCACTTCTGCGCCCAGTTCTTTGAAATCTTCATAACTATCCCTAAAACTACAAGCCTCTTTGGTGCAACCCGGTGTAAAGTTTTTTGGGTAGAAATAGATCACCAAGTTGCTTTTACCTTTCACTGATTTAATATCAAAGGGTTCACCGTTTTGATCTGTCAACTTAAATTCGGGTATAGTATCTCCAACGGTTAAACTCATGGTTAGTTGCCGGTATAAGTTACAAAGTTTCTGGGGGTTTCATAAAGGGTCACTGTAATCTCATACTTTGAATCCAACCGTTTTCTAAGTTTGTTCCAAATTACTACTGCTATATTTTCAACAGTTGGGTTTAAGTCTTTAAACTCAGGTACATCAAGATTCAGGTTTTTGTGGTCAAAAGGCACTTCTACTTCCTGATATATGATGTCTTTTAAAATTTTTAAATCAATTAAATAACCTGTTTCAGTATCAATTTCGCCGGTAAGGCCAACAATCAATTCATAATTGTGCCCGTGAAAATTAGGATAGCTACACTTTCCAAAAACTTCGGAGTTTTTTTTATCGCTCCAGTCTTTTCTGAACAAGCGGTGAGCGGCGTTAAAATGTGCTTTTCTGTAAACCGTTATAGCCATGATTGCAAGTGGGGATAAAATTTATCAAATATTATTTTAAACCAAGCTGTGTAGTTGTCAGGATTTTTTGAAATATCATTTTTAATGTCTTCAACAGCCATCCACTTCCATTCTGCTACCTCTTTCGGATTTAAATTAGGGCTGCCATTATAATAACCAATCAAAATATGGTCGTATTCATGTTCGGTTAACCCATTGTCAAAAGGTGCTTTGTAAATAAAGGAAATGGTATCTTTGAGTTCTGCTTCAAAGCCCATTTCTTCTTTTAAACGACGCTTTCCTGCCTCTATGTTTGTTTCACCGTCCCGTTGATGACTACAGCAGGTGTTGGTCCAAAGTCCGGGTGAATGGTATTTTCCAAAAGCCCTTTGCTGGAGCATCAATTCTTTATTGTTATTGAATATAAAAACTGAAAAAGCCCTGTGGAGTAGTGCTTTCTCATGGGCTTCCTGTTTTGGCATCAGCCCTATTTTTTCGTCATTTTCATTGACAAGGACAACCATTTCCTCGGTCATAGCTTACTTTTTTACCAAAAGTACGAAATAGGGTGTTAGTTGCAATAAAAAAGCGTCTCATTAACTGAAATTTATCAGAATGAGACGCATAAAATCTAATTTAAAATTTAATTTTGAATAATAAACATCGATCGTCTGTTAAGTTGGTGTGCTTCTTCACTACACGGTACACCGTCTGCACATTCGTTGATCAGCCTGTACTCTCCATATCCTTTTGCACTCAATCTGTTCCTGCTTACTCCATTACTCACTAACCATTCAAGTGTTGATTGTGCCCTCCTTTCAGAGAGTAGCTCGTTATAGGCATCACTTCCCCTACTGTCGGTATGTGATTCTATATGGATAACTAATTCAGGATATTCCCGCATCGCTGCCAAAATTTTAGCAAGTTCTATTGCAGCATCCGGACGGATATTATACCTGTCAAAATCAAAATAGATGGGTTGGAGTGCCAAACGACAACCCAGATCATTGGGCGGACAGTCATCCAGTGATTTTAACTGAATGGGTAAATCAATGGTTGATGACTCATTTGGTGTATTTATGATCTTCTCTGCAGACTCATAATTTTCTTTGGCTGCCCTAATTGTATATTGTTTGTCACATTCTAAGTTGAAAGTATAAACAGCATTTGATCCAACTGTCATTGAAGCCACCTCATTATTGTCCTGGTCTAAAACTATAACAACCGACCCGGGTAGTAATTCACCGGTGTCTATATCTGTAATTGGCCCTGAAACGGTTACTTCACAAACCCTCACAACCAAATAGATGTCATCACCAACACTCCCGGCGGCCCCGGTGCGGTTTGAAGACAAGTATCCCAAATTTGTCTCTTCATCAATGATAAATCCAAAATCATCTTTATTACTGTTTATCGGTGGGCCCAAAGCAAAGATTTCTGTTGGCATTCCTTCATCATCCAAGGGAGTGTAAAATATGTCCAATCCACCCAAACCGGCTTGGCCATCTGTAGAAAAATAAAGTATATTTTTCTTACTTACAAATGGAAATGTTTCCCTGGCTTCTGTGTTTATATTGACCCCTAAGTTTACAGGTGTGCCATAATTATTATCACCCAAAATATCAACATACCACAAATCTGACATCCCCAAAGTTCCCGGCATATCTGAAGAAAAATACAGACGCTTTTCATCCGGGCTCAAAGCAGGGTGTGCAACAGAATAATTGTTACTGTTGAATGGCAGTTCTACAATGTTTGACCAATAATTGTCCCCCAGTTTTGTTGCTTTAAATATTTTAAGCCTGATATTCCTATCGCTATCCCTTTTTTTCTTGCCATCAACAAAATTATTGCGGGTAAAATACATCGTGTTTCCGTCTTTGGTAAAAACAGCGGTTGATTCATGAAACTTTGTATTGACATCACCACTTAATTTTGTGGTATTTGAAAGCTTGCCTTCTTCATTCCTGTCTGCCATATACAAATTCAAAAATGGCTGGTTGTTCCAATCGTGAAGTCTCAATTTCCCATCTACTACAGTATCCATAGCAGAAGCAAACACAATTTTATCGTCCATATAAAAAGCAGGACCAAAGTCTGAATTGGTAGTGTTAATCGCAACAGGCTCCAATACATAACGGTCTGACTTGCTTTGTATATCACTCAAGTAATCCGGATTGTCCCTATAGTTTTGAACCACACGTGTTTGACCACCCAGCTCTGCAAACTTATCCATCAACTCATTTGACTTTGTGTAGTCACCGGAGCTTTTTAAACTTTGGGCAGCCCTGAAATAATACTCGGGCTCTGTTTCTTCAGGAAAATCATTAATCAATTCCTGATACCACTTTGCAGCATTTGTATAATCTGCATTGAAGTAATAAGTATTACCAAGCCTTTTCAAAATCTGGGCAGATCGATAACCGTCTGCGATTACTTTTAAATAGATTTCCTGTGCATCAATGTAGGCATATTGCTCATAAGCCCTCTCGGCTTTCTTTAACTGCACTCGCTGTCCATAAGTATATTCTGTACTTAGAAAAACCACTAAAAGGACTAAACTTATTTTATATATTAATTTCATCATACAAAAATTTCAATGTTAAAAGAATCGAGGTGATAAAATGCGTTCAGCTCGTTTAAATAATTCAAATCGCAAGAATACTTCAAATGAACCATCATTATACTTGGTCAGGTCTGTTGTTTCTCTATCATAACCAAATCCGAGAAACAACTCGTCAGTAATTTGAAAACCGGCCATTGCACTCCAGGCAGCACTCCATCTATAGGCAGCTCCAAGGGTAAACTTATCGTAAAACAAAAAGTTTGCTGAACCGTCAATTTGTAATGGTGAGCCTGTTACCATTTTGGTCATCAATGCAGGCTTAAATTTTACGTTCTCTGACAAATCAAATACATACCCGGTAATAAAAAAGTAATGCAAACGGTCTTTACCAAGCGCACTTATACTAGTATTCTCAATACTAGCCTGATCAAAATGTGTGGACTCAACAAAATTGGGAACAGACAAACCTGCATAAAACTTTTCTGTATAATAAAACACACCGGCTCCTATCTGAAAGTTTACCTTGTTGTCTATATTAC
The DNA here is from genome assembly GCA_964469175.1 of uncultured Flavobacteriaceae bacterium. Lineage (GTDB taxonomy): Bacteria > Bacteroidota > Bacteroidia > Flavobacteriales > Flavobacteriaceae > Planktosalinus. The sequence continues at coordinate 1,715 of CAYXXY010000016.1, read as the reverse complement.
TCTCCGGAAGTTCTGAGGGATCAAATGCCGTTAATTTACTATAATCAATATCAACGATACTGGCCCCCGTTTTTAATCCAAATGCAAGTTTACCTTGTTCTGATGTCTGAATTGTATAGGAAAAATCTATATTGGCCCAAGTCTCTGTTGAAGGACCTATCTCATCCCGAACTATCGACATCCCAAGGCCAACATTACTAAAACCAATAGGAGCATGTCCCGACAACGTAAACGTCTTTGGAGCACCTTCCAATCCAACCCATTGTGAACGATATAAGGCACCAATACTCAAGGACTCCCTCGAACCAGCATAGGCAGGGTTCACTACCTGTGTATTATACATATACTGGGTGTACTGTGGATCTTGTTGGGCGTTGCCGGTAAAACAAGTAGCTAGTACTATTACAGCAAATATTAAAATGTAGCTTCTTTTCATTTCTATATGTTTATTTAATAAAGCACTGCGGTGGTTTTTATGCACCGCAGTGCGTATATAATTTATCTATTTAAATATAAATAACCTGAATATGAACTCTGACCAGGATTTTCATCACCATTGAATCTAATTATATAGTAATAGGTTCCTGTTGGTAATAAATCTCCTTGCTTAACTGTAACTCGACCTTCTGATACTCCTCTAAAATCATTTGTCTCATTTCTATACCCATCTGTTTCGAATACTAGAACTCCCCATCTATTGAAGATTTGAACATTGTTATTTGGGTAGTCTTCAATACAGCTAATTCTGAAATAGTCGTTAATACCATCATTATTTGGCGTCACATAATTGTATCTGATAAATTCACAAGCCGGAGCTACCTGAGGTAATACAACAACTGTTGGATCGTCAGGATTACCATTACCATTAATGTCAATATTAGTTGGATCATTTGGATCATCTGATAAATCTTCAATGGTGTTTCCATTTATGTCTTCAGCAAAAACAGTGGCTTGATTAACTACCTCTCCGGCGTCAAGATCCTCCTGTGTGATTACATAAACTGCTGTAAATGTAGTACTGTCTGACTCTCCCGGAGCTAAACTTGCTATTGGACCACCTTGAACAGGCACTAATGGATCATCAATCGTGATATTGTACAATGTTACTGAACCGGTATTATATACAGTAAATGCATATGTAATTGTTTCACCTACCTGAGCTGATCCGTCACCATTGTTGTCATCAAAGACTCCTACTTTTTCTAGAGCGATTGCCATTTCTTGGCACAAATCAACAACAGTTGGGTTATCATTATCAACCGCGGTACCAGATAAATCAGTCACTAGCATTCCATCTGGATCAAATCCTTCAACAAAAGCCTGATTAATAACCTCACCTGCATCGATATCCTCCTGAGTAATAACATACACAGCTGTATACACCCAAAGCTCATCAATATCTAAAATACCATCATTGTTAGAGTCTCCACCAACAAATTCAATATCTACTAATGGATTTGGAGCCTCAAACAAGGGGTCGCTCAAAACAATATCACTCAAAGGCACATTGCCAAGATTGAACACTTCAAAAGTATAAACAATAGTATCACCTACTTCTGCGCAATCTCCATCACCATTAAACACTCCACTCTTCACAAGTGCAATTTTTGCATCCTGACATAGCTCAACTACTGTGGGCTCGTCGTTCTCTATCGTCGTTCCTGACAAGTCGCTTACCTGGTCTCCGTTTGGAGCATCGGCTGTAGCGGTGGCCT
>CAYXXY010000015.1:0-68677 GCA_964469175.1 uncultured Flavobacteriaceae bacterium | reverse complement strand
TTTCTGCTTTTTTCTTTTAAAAAAATTACTTTTTTTATATCGAACTCACGTTAAAATAATATCTTCAGCTTCTTTTTTGGCTGTTATGTCTCTAAAATTATCTACAATACCATTTACAGCAGGATCGTTAAGCAAATTTGTAATTGAAGACTCAATCCATCTCCAGGAACCATCTTTGTGCTTTATTCTACTCACGTGACCTTTGATTGATATTCCCGGGTTTTGAATAACATATTGAAGCTCTTCAGCAACAAATGGCTTATCTTCATCATGAAGTATTTCAAAAAGATTTATTTTCATAATCTCCTCTTCACTATACCCTAAAACTGATGTAACAGATGGAGAAACATACATGTTTGAACCATCCGGCCCAAGAATTGCAACAGAATCCAGACTGTTTTCAACCAATGCCTGAAAACGTCTTTGATTTTCCAGAATTAACTTAGATTGTTTATTTACTTGATTTTGAAGTTGAGAGGGCCTTTCTAATAGAAAGAAAGTCAAACTACCTCCGGCAAAACTCATCAAAAAGCCCAAAAGTGCCAGCGACAATAATCCTTCATAGTAATTCCCTTGTTTTTCTTTTACATAAATTTGCCACTCACCAAAGGGCACTATAAGTCTTGCCACTTGACTTTCAGTAAAATCAAGATCAGATTCAATGAAATATTCTTTTTCATTTGTATTGGGGTTAATTTTTGATAACTGATAATAAAACTCAGTATCCTTATTTGACATTCCACTTAGTTCAAGAAGCTTATCTAACCGGACAACCACAGCCGCAAAAGCGAGACTATCTGTTTCCATTTTAATGGGCATTCTACCCACAACACCCAGCCCTCCTTGTTTTAATTCAAAAGGTCCTGCAAAATACATTTCTCCTTTTTGAGCAGCCATTAAAACCTCTTTACCTCTCGTGGGGTCTGCTACAACATTATACCCTATAACCACTTCATTTCCCTCTAACGGATACATTTCTGTTATGATACCACCTTCAAGCAACTGAATTCCATCCACCAGCTGGTTATCATCAATCAATCTTTTTGCAATACTGTCAAAATCATTTGGAACTCCAAAGTTTTCGACTATAAAGGCCAAGGTTCTTGTAGCTGATAAAGCAAAATTTAAATTAAACTGCAATTGATCAACAACCCTGTTTAACTCAACTGTATTTTCTTTTTCAGTATGTGACAGATTTAATAAATACCTTTGAAGAGTCAGTGACTGAGTGAGTAACATTAAAAACAAAAAAGCAACAACACCGGCAGCCTTTGGGTTTCTTAAAAAAAAGTTTTGTTTTTTACTGGTAACCATAATCAAATTTTACCTTTGGTTAAAGATAAAAAAATATAGCACTAGAAATTCATTGTCTCATTATAATGAACTATTTTTTTTGATTATATCAATACTCAAACTTCTTTGTACTTTTGTAACCTATGCAAAATCAGGAAACCATTGTCGCTTTGGCTACTCCCCCGGGAGCAGGTGCCATTGCCGTTATCAGAATTTCCGGTCCGGAGGCAATTGCTATTGGAGCTTCGGTGTTTCAATCCATTCATCAAAAAGATTTGAACAAGCAGGCCAGTCACACAGTACATCTGGGGCATATCCTTGACGGAGAACGTGAAATTGACGAAGTACTGGCGACAGTATTTAAGAACCCAAAATCCTACACCGGTGAAGATACCGTTGAATTTTCCTGCCATGGAAGTTCATATATTCAGCAGGAAATTATCCAGTTGCTTTTGCGAAAAGGGTGCCGCAATGCGCAGGCAGGAGAATTCACCCTGCGCGCTTTCTTAAACGGAAAAATGGATCTCAGCCAGGCCGAAGCAGTTGCAGACCTCATCGCCAGTGAAAATGAAGCCGCTCATCAGGTAGCCATTCAGCAAATGCGCGGTGGCTTTAGCAGCGAAATTGCAAAGCTTAGGGAAGAACTCCTGAATTTTGCATCACTCATCGAACTCGAACTCGATTTTGCAGAAGAGGACGTGGAGTTTGCAGACCGAAAACAATTTGAAGCTTTACTGCATAAAATTGAAAATGTACTTAAAAAACTCATCGACTCCTTTGCCACCGGAAATGTCATCAAAAACGGAATACCCGTTGCCATAGCAGGAGCTCCCAACGCCGGAAAATCAACCCTGCTCAACACCCTGCTCAATGAAGAACGCGCCATTGTTTCAGACATTGCCGGTACTACCCGCGATGCGATTGAAGATGAACTTACCATTAAAGGCATCGGATTTAGGTTTATCGATACAGCCGGAATAAGGGATACTATCGACACCATCGAGTCCATCGGTATTTCAAAAACCTATGAAAAAATAAATCAGGCGCGACTGGTTTTATTTTTATTTGATGCCAATGGGTATAAAAACAATTTTGGAGCCTTGGTGGTTGAAATCAACAAAATCAAAAATAAATACCCGCAAAAACAGGTCTTGTTAATAGCCAATAAAACCGATTTGCTTTCTGATGAAACCATTCAATCGCTTAAAGTAAAATTTCCGGAAGCCATTTTAATCAGTGCTTTAAAACAAGACGGCATCGAGCAGCTTAAAGAGAAATTACTTTCGCTGGTTAATACCGGTGCTTTAAGTTCAGGCGACACCATAGTCACCAATGCGCGCCACTATGACAGCCTAAACAAAGCCCTTGAAGAAATCAAAAAAGTGCAACAGGGTTTACAGGCCAATTTAAGTGGGGACTTGTTGGCTATTGATATTAGGCAAGCACTGTACTACTTTGGAGAGATAACCGGGCAAGTGACTAATGATGAACTGCTTGGGAATATTTTTGCAAATTTCTGTATCGGCAAATAGAAAGACAAAACATCACAAAACAACAACAAGCAAACGAGCTAAAGTATTGATAAATAATACTTTAGCTCGTTTTTATTTATCTATTCCTTTGGATATTATGCGATGTTTTGATTAAATTTGTACCTCATTTGTACCTCAAAAAACGAGGTACAAAAAGTATTATTTTTTGGCCAAATTATGGCACATAGAGACACACATAGACACAGTGGGACACTTAAAGTCACATTTCTATGAGTACAAACATTAAGATTAAAAGAGTATGTGAATTCTGCAAAAATGAATTCATTGCCAAAACAACAAGAACAAGGTATTGTTCACACAAATGCAACAGCCGGGGCTATAAAAAAATTGCTAAAGAAGGTAAGATAGCTGCCAGCAATAAAGAAACCGAACTGATCAAGAATCCTCAACTTGAAAGTGTAAAAGAATTGGAATTTCTCAGTATTAATCAGACTTGTTTATTATTTGGAATAAGCCGTAGGACCTTATACAGGATCATTGAACGTGGTGAACTGGATATTGCAAAATTTGGAAAACGCACAATTCTTAGAAGATGTGATCTGGATGCGTTCTTTTCAGTGCCCCCGGCACAGGAAGTACAAAACCTGACCCAAAGGTTTCCCGGGATAGAACAATGCTACACGATTACCCAGATACAAAAGAATTTTGGTATATCTCCCGCAGCATTGTATATGCTGTTACAAAGACAAGGGATTGCAAAATATGCCGTGGGCAAATTTACTTATGTTGCAAAAAGAGATATTGATATAATTTTTAATACCAATGGAGATGGAAAATAGAAAAGTAACATTGCGTAAAAAGGCTATTTCAAAGGGACGGTTATCCTTGTATCTCGATATTTACCCCCCTATTTTGAACAAGAAAACAAATAAGCTGTCAAGGAGGGAATTTCTTAATCTTTATATTTTCGATAAACCTAAAAACGAAACCCAAAGAATTTCTAACATTAAAAACTTGCGTACTGCTGAACTAATCCAAATCAGGAAACAGACTGAATTAAACAAGGAAAATATTTATTCCGTATTTGAAAGGGAGCAATTACGGATCCAAGAAATTGGCCAGACATCATTCCTTCAATACTTCAAAAAGCTTAGGGACAAAAAGGAAGGTGTAAACCTTTCTATCTGGGAAAGTGCCGTAACACATTTCGAAAAATTCCTAAATGGACAGGATCTTTTGTTCAAAGAGGTAACAATAACACTTTTGGAAGATTATAGGGATTATTTATTGAAAGCTAAAAGCCTCAGAAACAATAACAAAAAAATTGCCAAGAATACTGCCTTGTCATATTATAATAAACTGAAAAACACCCTAAAAAAAGCTTTTAAAGATGATTTACTCCAAAAGGATCTAAATGCAAGCATTCCTTCCATAAAGGAACAGGAATCCCAACGCAATTTTCTTACCCTAGAGGAGGCCAAGAAACTATTTTCAACTCACTGCCAAAATGAAACAGTGTACCGCGTCTCCAAACTCTCTGTCTTGACCGGGCTAAGATATTCGGATATTTCAAAATTGCTTTGGACAGAATTAGAATTTATTGAAGGTGATGGATATTATATAAGATTCCAGCAAAAGAAAACCGAAGGCTTGCAAACCATGCCAATCTCCCAGGAAGCTTTCGAACTTCTTGGAACGAAAAAAGAAAAAGGAGGGAAAGTATTTCCAAATCTAAAAAAGTGGGAATTTGACAGGGTGATACCGGTCTGGATCGCTCAAGCTGGTATTGGCAAACACATCACTTTCCACTGTTTTCGTCACACATACGCGACGCTTCAAATTGCCACAGGCACGGAAATCTTTACGGTTTCCAAAATGTTGGGACACAAGAATGTAAAAACAACCCAAATTTATACTAAGATTATTAATAGTAAGAAAAGGGAAACTACATACAAAATCTCCTTTAAATAGTTTTTAAAAGAATCATCTGCCATTGTGAAATCTAGTGGAGTTGAATTTCTTCTCCACTTCCTTTTCTATTTCCTCCACTGTTTTAATCCTTCCTGATTTTATCCAGTCAAGGAGTTCAGAACGATAAAAATAGAGCTTCTTTCCTTTCTTGTTCACTGGTATTTCATTCTTACATACTTTTGTATAGATTGTTGCCACCGATAGGCTAAGCAGCTTGGACGCTCCTTCAATTGTCATCAAATCTTCTTCAACTTGATCACTAACTACAGGCTGGCCAAGTAGTTTCTCTATCTTATCCAGCTTTTCATATACTTTTCCTATAATCTTTGGTAAATCTTCAAAACTATAATTTTCCATTTCTCCCAATTTGCATTGTTATTATCTATCCCTAAATATTCATTAGGGGACTATTCAATTTTCAACAACCTAGTATCCAAAACTCAAATACTAGTTCCCCTTTTTATTATAATCCCTGATTTGAACACAAGAATATGATTGCTTTTTAAGGAACTGTAAAACTCCTTTCCATATCGCTATTGATTTTAAATATACGCCGTGATCTTATTTTCATCAATTGAGTGTCACTTTAAATTCATATTTGGCTTGAGTTGGCCTATGCGACTAAAAGTAAGGGTTCAGATTTTATGCTTTTATATCCTGAAAATCAATTATCCTATACCCCTCCCCTATGTTCAAAGTAACAAGATCAATCTTACTAAACCAAAAGGTTTTCATTTTACCAAATCGTCCCGTGTATTGTGCAAGTTTTACTCTTTTAATTTGATTTTGTCTTCTTAATTTGAAATATCCTACTACTTATAAGACCAAGACCAAGACCGTTTATTATCCTTATACAATCTTCGCTTAACCTCATTCTCTTCCCACCTTTTTAACCTACAAGAATCCGATGCATGGTTTTATTTCATGAGCAAAGGTATTTACGTGTTTTTAACGGAGCGACAAGGTCAGGCCACAAGGGTTTTGAAAAAAATCTCCACCCTGTAGGTAGTATTTTTTCCAAAAACCTTGCCGCTCCTAAACACTACCTTTTTATGCTCCTGAAACAAAACCAGCATACTCCGGCTCTTTAAACGAATAAAAAAAATGTCATATATGAAAAACAGTCAAATTAAATATTCGCAATGGATGAAACAAAACAACACCTCCTCTCATTGCCGAATAAAAATCAAAACAATCACAATGTATAACTTAAAAAACAGACCATTATGAACATCATCGGAAGACTGACAAGGGATGCGGAAGTACGTACCCTGTCCAATGAAAAACAGGTAATCAATTTCTCAATTGCCACAAATGACAATTACCGCAACAAGCAGGGCGAACGAGTGGAACAAACCACCTATTTCGATTGCTCCTACTGGCTTTCCCCCAACGTGGCCAAGATACTGACCAAAGGTACTTTGGTCGAATTATCGGGCAGGGCAAGTGCAAGGGCTTGGATTGGTAAGGACGGAGAGCCAAAAGCTGGCTTGAACTACCATACATCGCAAATCAAACTACATGGAGGTGGCAGGAAAGCAGACCCTAAACAGGCTAAGGGGAAATCTGAAAACGGCAAGCTCGCAGGGCAGGAAACACAGGACGACCTGCCATTCTAAAAAAACAATTTATCAAACTTTAAAATTCAAAAATCATGGCACACAATCTTAATTTCAACGAAAGAACAGGTAAGTATTCATTCTTTAGTGTTCAGGAAAAAGCATGGCACGGTTTGGGACAAATCGTGGAGCAATACCCGACAAGCGAGGAAGCTATCAAGCACGCAGGGTTAGATTACGAAGTCGTAAAATGCCCACTATTTACCAAAGGTTCAGGCATTATCGAAACCACCAACGGCTTAGAGATAGGCAGTAGCGATTTGGAAGTACCTAACTATTTCGCAAACATACGCACCGATAATAATGCAATATTGGGCATAGTAGGTAAGGATTACCATATCGTACAAAACCGTGAAGCCTTTAATTTCTTTGATGCTATCGTAGGCGGTGGCGAGGGGATTCTCTATGAAACCGCAGGGGCATTGGGACAAGGCGAACGCATTTTTATCACTGCAAAACTACCTGACTATATCCGCGTGGGGAATGGTGATGATGTTATCGAAAAGTATATATTTTTGACCACCTCGCACGATGGTAGCGGAAGTATTACGGCTGCATTTACACCTATCCGTGTCGTTTGTCAAAACACCCTGAATGCTTCGTTACGCAGTATGACCAATGTAGTCCGTATCAAGCACACTTCGGGAGCAAAACAACGCATTGAAAACGCCCACAAAATAATGGGACTGGCAAACACCCTTAGTACTCAGTTAGAGGGTATATTCAATGAGTGGACCAAGGTAAGTGTAACCGACCGAGAGGTAAAAAAGTTAATCCAATTGGCGCTTTGCCCCAACAAAGAAACATTGGAACATATTCTAAAATGCAATGAAGATGAACTTTCAACCGTCTTCAAGAACACGGTTGAAGATGCCTTTTCATACGCTATGTTAAGTGATACTCAATTGACGGAAACCACCAAAGGCACTCTGTATGGTGCATATAATGCGGTGACGGGTTACTTTCAGAATGTGCGCAATTATAAAAATGAAGAAGCCAAGTTACAATCCATTGTTATGGGTGGTACCGCCCAAATCAAGTCACAAAGAGCATTTGAATTGTGTAGCGGTTTTGCCTTAAAAGGTTCAGAAATCCTTAACCTTAATTAGATGACCAAAGGCTACCACCATAATCGGTGGTAGCCTTTTTAAAATACTAAAACTAGGCAGCAAAAAGACAAACCCTTCCCGTTGGTCGGGGCTGTCTTTTTGCATCAAATCGGAGCAACCCCTTTGACAAAATGTGCCTCCTTGCAACTTCCTCAATCACATATTATCAAACAGGTTGCAAGATTTTGCGTGGGATATTCATTATCCCATTTGTTGTTTTTGGGAACTTCTTTTCTTTCCATATCTGCAACCAAAGAAAAGAAGCAAAAGAACGCTGCCCTATTGATGTTGGGTTTTGATTTAATACACGTTAAATCACCATTTTAATTTCGTTAAATTTGTTCTCCAATATAAGATAAATGGGAGGAGTTAAACAAAGATGGCTAGAATTAGAAAATAGAAATTTAAGCAACATTCCAGATAAACATATTTGTATCAAGCATTTTGATGACAAAAGCATTAATCGCTTCATTAGACAAAACTATGAAGATGGTTATTGTAATTATTGTGGGAAGGATTTAAAAGTTGTAGAATTTGAAGATTTAATGGAATTTATTATGGATGGCATTTCAAACTTTTACGAAGATGCTGCCAATTTTATGAGTTACAATTCAAGAGAAGGCGGTTATCTTGGAGAAATCTATACTCCTGACGAACTCATCCAAGAACACATAGAATTAAATGCTGAACCGTTTGAAGTTATAGAAGACATCGTTAACTCGATTGAAGATATTGCTTGGGCTCAACCAGACTTATACTACGACAATATTAAAGATGACTTAGAATTTCAATGGAAATACTTCAAAGAAATTATAAAGCATAAGTCTCGTTATCTTTTTTCATCTGGAGATAGTGACCAATCTAAAGCCTTTCATATATTACGAGAGGTTGGCAAGCTGATGTCGGACTTAAATATAATAAAAGTAATCCCAGCAGGAACAAAACTTTATCGTTGTCGGCAACACAACTTCAAAACGAAAATTACCGATTTTGAGGAAATTTCCGCTCCCCCTAATAAAAGAGCAATCTATCCAAATAGGTTTAGCCCTTCTGGAATATCTATGTTTTATTCTGCTTTTGATATTGATACAGCAATTTTAGAAACTATAAGCAGAGAGGACAAAAACAAAAAATATATTACCATTGCAGAATTTGAAACTTTAGAAAATCAGTTTGTTGTTGATTTCAATAAGCTTCCAAAAATCCCTAGTATCTTTGGAATTAAAGACAAGAAAAAGTATTATTTGATTTTATTTCTTTACTCATTTGTAAGGGATATCACTCAGCAAATTGTTAAGGATGGAAAAGAGCATACAGAATACGTTCCAACTCAAGTTGTGACAGAGTTTCTAAGGTTTCCATTTAATAAAAATAGAAAGAATAAAATATCGGGAATTATTTATCCCTCTTCGCAAAATAGAAATCATAAATCGGCAGTGTTATTCTGGGATGATGAATTAAGTAAAGAAAAAGTGAAATTGAACACTTTAAAACGAAAGAAAATCATTTAAAATGAAAATTGATACCAAACAAATTGTAAAGCAATCTGAAGAGTTTGCAATGAACATAGCCAAGCAAGTTTCAAAAATTACGGTTAAACCATTTTGTGAAATATCTTTTCATTCCTTAGAGTTTAGGGATAGGACAACTCTAAAGAAGCACATAGATAAAATTCCTAAAAGCAATAATCCTCTTATCTATGTATTGCAAGTTCAATCCTCAAAAAAACTTAAGAAATTAATTGAGAATTTTGAAAATTATCATTCTGCAAACAAGCTAAAAATAAGAAACATGGATAGGGTTAATCTTTCCCGGTACAACAAAACTTTATCGGATGTATTATATGTCGGAAGCTCAACAACAGATTTTAAGACAAGAATTAAAAACCATCTTGGCACCGAGGGAACTCGGGTTTATAGCGTGCATTTATGCAAGTGGGATAATTGTTTAGAATATGATTTGAAAATTTTTGCTTACGAAGTCATTTCGAAAAGTGATGAAACTATTGAGCGTTTCATTGTTGAAATACTTGAACAGCAGTTTTGGGATAAACTAAGCCCAATATTTGGAAAACGCAGTGGTTTGTAACCTCATAAAATAGATTAAACAACTTATTAATGAAAACATTATACATTATAGGTAATGGATTTGACATCCATCATATATTAGACACAAGATACCAAAGTTTTGCAAACTACTTGGCTGAAAATAATAGTGAGGTTTATGAGCTTTTATTAAATTATTATGGGCTTCCTGATATTACAAATACCGAATTGACAGATGAAGAATATGCTTTATGGTCAAGATTTGAGCAAGCGTTAGCTGATTTAGACTACTTAAGGGTATTGGACGATAATTCTGAGCTAATTGCTCGCCCTGGTGCTGAAGATTTTCGAGATAGAGATTGGCATAGTTATCAGATAGAGATGGAGGAAATCATTAAAGATTTAACCACCACCTTAATTAGCGATTTTAATAGTTTCATACTTAAAGTAGAATACAAAAGTATTCCCAATGATAAGCTGATTGAATTGGAAGACAATAGCCATTTTTTAAATTTCAATTATACTGAAACATTACAGGAAACCTACGGTATTCCCGAAGAACGAATAACCTATATTCATAACAGAGCAGATACAGACAATTGTACTCTTATTTTAGGACACGGAACTGACCCCGAAAATTTTAGGGAGAAAGAAGAAGAACCGCCAAAAGGTTTAAGCGAAGAAGAATTATATGAATTGCGAGAACAAAAGGCTGATGAATATGATTATTCTTATGAAAGTGCCAAGCAAGAAATACTATCTTATTATACAAAGGCATTTAAAAATACAGCTTCAATTATAGAAAATAATATTGATTTCTTTGCAAGTCTTGCAGAAGTTGAAAAAGTTATTGTCTTGGGACATTCTATTTCAGAAGTAGATTTAAAATATTTTGAAGTATTAAAAGCCAAACTAAATGAAAATGTAATTTGGAATGTTTCCTATTACAGTGAGCTTGAAAAGCGAATGCACAAAGAGACATTGCTACAACTCGGAATAAATGGTACTAATATTATTCAAATAAAAATTACAGATTTGATAAAAAAAAATAGTTATCGCCAAAATATTTCTGTACAATTTCCCTCACTCCCACTCTAAAATATTTTTTACCATTAAAAACTCCCTTAATAGCTGGCTTTGAAATATAAGTATTTGGTAGTTTAATTTTGCCACAAACAAAAATCGGATAATCTAAAAGACTATCCGATTTGATATGGCTTATTTACAATATTTAAGTAAAGTATTTTTTTAATTTCTCTGGTATCTCTACATTATTGGATTGTAAAATATTTTTATATTCATTGGAAATGGTACTCCCTCCAATAAATATATTATTAAATCTTTCCAATAACCAATCAGAATTATCTCGTTGATTATAGTGCTCGACTAATCTCATGATTATATCCCTATCGGAGGGGCAATTTTTAATTATTCCGGAAATAATATCAGCTTTATCGTTTACCCATAAATATGACCTATATCCAATAAAATTACTGTTATTCAAAATCACTTCTTTAAAAGCACCTAAGATACCATTTACTGATAATATCAGATGCTCATTGGTCGTTGGGGAATATTCTCTTATAGCACTTAGTATAGTTTTATTTGCTTCTACTATTTCATTTTGTGGGATTAAACCATTTCTTAAAAAAGAAGTATATAATCCTAAAATGTTGTTACAAGACGTTAATTGTGTTTTCCAAAATTTACGGACTTCTTCCTCATTAAAATTAAAACTTAAAATTTTATCTGGATGATTTGACAGAAAATCTTTTAAATAATGCTTATTAGCTTTAACAATAGCAATCAAGCTGTCGTTTACAAAGCCTTTATTTACTTCTAAACTTTTACTAATCAACTCCTGTTTCCTATTAGATAACTCAAAATCCCACTCTCCGTTATTTAATAATGTTTCCCAAAAATGTTTCAATTTTGACCTCTCTACGGAATATTCAATCTCTTGAATTAATGGCGTAATATCTTTATCCGGGGGAGTGAAGGTTGGGTCAAAATGTTTATAAATTTTATTTATTAAAGATTGCATTCCGCCCTCTATTGTTATTTTTGACATATTACTCTCCATAAATGCCCAAAAAGTTTCAATATGCGAAGTGTTTATAATGTTGTCTTTGTAATGTGCACAGTCATTCCTCCTGTCTTTCCAATATTTTATTTGTAATCGCAGATTATCATTAAGGTTAAATATTGGGTCTTTAGTGCGTTGTTTTGTTGCTTGATCAATTTTTTCACGTTGTTGAGTTGCATCAAATACACTTGCTTCCCACAAGTCTTCATTTTGCAATTTTGAAATCACATTGTTCCAATGCCCTTGTTCAAATAGGTTCGGTTTAGTTCCCCCAATTATTCTTTCTTTCAATATCGTCAGAAAAGCCAAATATGAAAATAATAATGAGGCTCTATTCGCTCCTGCTTTATAGCAAGTAACCGCATCTGTAAATAGTACATTTACATCTTCTGAAAAATTATTATTATCAATCCAATTTTCAATTCGTAGCTTCATTCAAATTATATTTTGCCAGGTGCTGTTTAAGATACTGCAAAATTATACAAATATCTTAAGCAGCAATTTGAATGAACAGATTGATTATCGAAGATTCTGTATCTCTACCTTTTGCTTTTCTTTGTCTTTTTTCATTTGTGTATATGACCAAATAAAAAGAATGCCGATAACAATCAAGGCGTAGGCAATCCATTTACCAAAACATTTTAAAAATGAACGACTAAAGATTTTTCATAACTGGAAAAACCTTCAAGTCCAGCAAAATTACGTCTTTTAAAACGTCGATTACCAACCCAAAAAACAGCACTTCTGAAATGGAAAGCACCAGTACACCTATTATTAACACTATCTCCATAGTCCCCTGATTTTGTGATTGAATGGAAGTAAATACTTGGCTTTCTGATGGTAAATTTAAAAATTTATCTGATAACTATATAAAATAAATTAGAGCCTGTTTATTTAATAGGCTCTAATCTTTTTATTAAGATTAATTATCAGTGGTTAGGCCACTACTATTATTGAAACGGAAACTCAACTGCTGCTCATTCCCGAAATTGTCTGAAATCCAAACTTCAAAAGATTGTGTCACTTCTGATTGTGACGTGTAATATAGCCGGAACTGCTTACCGGGTAAAGGATATATGTCATTGGGCTGATAAGGAGGATCATTAAACAGTCGTAATGAACCTTGCCCGTCAAACTGGAAATAACGGATAAAATAATTCGTCCCCTGATAATTTCCTTGCGTGTTGATAGTAAAACGCATTTCCACGGTCTGATCTAGGGCGATATCTTTTGGAACAGGCATTACAAGTACTTCGAATGGAAAATCCGTCTGTATATCTAATTCATTCTCACAAGAGACAAAAAATAACCCTCCCAAAAGAGCCAATAAAGCCATTGGTATAGCTCTAAACCTATTTTTCAAATTCATAATTGTTTTCATCTTGATCCTTTTTTAATAATTATATTTCATTCCCAGTCCTGCTGAAGGGCGAAGCTGTTCCAACGATGTTTCCCACAAAACTTTTATCCTTCCCTGAAGAAGTAGAGTAATACGATCAAACAAATAGGTTTCAAATGACAGCCTACCCCCTGCCCCGTATATAAAGCCTTCCTTATTCAGTATTTTTGCGCCATCATAAAGAATATTTTTTCCACGGTTAACAGTTTCATAACCAACAACTGCTGTAAAGGCGGTGTTCAAGGCAATGTTTTTCCTAGTATCCCCGAGTAAGTGTAGGCTATAACCTCCCGCTGCGGTATAGGTTTCTATAGGGATTTTCAGGAATTTGTAGTTAGAATACGCGTGCGTGTATTCCAATGTCCATAATTGATAATTGCCATTTTTCCTGTTTATGCTCAATCCCACATTGAGATAATAATTCCCGGGGCTCTCAACTGAAAGTATGCCGGTATTTACCTCTAACCCCATTTGTCCCGGAATCATTCGTTGTGCCTGGGCAAAACTGATACACCCCAAAATGAGCATTATTGTATAAATATGCTTTTTCATTTTTCTGTTTTAAATGGGTTTCTAAAATTTTAAATGTAAATCGGTTATAAGCCCCGCTTTTACTAAATCGGAATTTTCAATTTTCAATACCTGGTGCCTGCCCCCATTTTTCTCAAATATTTCAATCAACAACATTTTGTCATCGGCGATGGTAAACTGATCTAACAGAAATACATTTCGTTCGACTGATTTTCCGGTTATAAGCCCCAAGGATCTGTAAGCACGAAGGGGTGATAAAGGTCTTTCCTGAACAACTGTACGCTTGGCAATTTTTTTATCAATCACTTTGAAGGTGATAAAGTCAATATTGAAAGGCACATTGGTACTGTTTTTCAATTCTGTATGAAAATAATATTTGCCATTATGGATGTATATTCCCTTGAGGTTAAACTGTATCCCAAAACTTCTGGAACCGATATGTTTGATGTTTTTCCTGTTTTGCTTATGGATTGTCTCCATAAGTAGCCCTGTCAATGATGGTGAGTCATTTCCCAATTCTTTAAACATAGCCTCATTTTCCACATTCCTGATTGCCGATTTGTGCATTTTCAATAGGTCAATGTTCAGGATATCCGGGTAAGGGCTATATAGCACATTAAAACTGTAAAAACGTCCGTCATCAGTAATTACCGAAAAATTGGTTTCGGAATCAAAATCACGGATTGCCGCTTTCACTCGCAGCACGTTTTCAGCATCTTCGGCTTTCCCTGCTATAAGGTAGTTACTTCCTAAATCCACGTAGCGAATTGCCGAAGGAAAAATAAGATGAGAGGTTTTGTCATAGGTAACCTCCATTTGATAGGGTTCGATTTTCCCCATTGGGAGTGTTGCACTTTCTGAAAGTTTGACCTGTGAATAAGAAAAGGGTGCATAACCAACAAATATGGTTAGGATCATTAAGGTTTTTACTAATTGTTTCATTGTTTTAAATTTTGGATTAATGATTATTTTTTGGGCACCAAAAAAAGTTGATGACCCGCTTTGAGCGTTACTTTAGGGGTGTTCATCTTTTTGGAAAAGTAACCGGATGTACCTTGTATGACCCCTTTACTTAAATCAGCCGCCAACTGTTGACCTGCAGAAGAAGTCACCATAATATTAGTTCCGGCAGATGTCCCCATATTCGAGGCTATTGATGTCACAGCATTCATTTCGGGAGAATAAGGAATATATAATCCTTGCTGTCCATCTAAATCATAAGCAGAAATATCTACCGAGATGATAGCTCCATCAATTTCTATAGTATTTACCTGAAGTAACAATCGCCCGTTCTGCAATTTCACGTTTGCTGCCATAAAAGCCCCAATCGGGATTATCCGGTTTCCTACACGGGCTGATTCTAACAGGCGCAGACGGACGCTACTGTCAATAGTAATGGTTTGTGTATCGTGTACACAGGCAAGTATGCTGTTTTTGGGAATATTGGTTTCAACAACACTTCCTGCTGTAATAAACCCGCTATTCCTGTCTTCACTCCAATATGCCAGAAGCTCGGCATTGGTTGGCTCCCTGTAAAGGGAAGAAACGGGCTGTTTCTTTACAGAAATAAGCGGCTCTACCAACTCCTTTTTTGTGGCTCTTTCTTCCTTAGCTTCTGATTGAGTATTGTCAAGGTTTCCCTGAAAGTATTTGGCAGCCATTTCATACGATTTTTCCATCAACGCCAATTGGGATTCCATTAGGTTCTCGTCAGGTTCCTTTTGTTCAAGTTGACTTTTCAACTCCTCCAGTTCCCTACGTAGGGCATCGGCTTCATTATCCTCTTCATAAAAGGTCCCTAATGTATGCTGTATATTGCGATAACTGTTTAATGCACTATTTGGTTTGCCTTGTGTTCTCACGTAATAAGAAGCTTTGGCATCTTCTTCAGATTCCTCAATATCGGTGTATGTTGTTTCATTATTCTCGGTGTTCCAATAATCTGATAAATCCATTAAGGCAGCTCGCTTTTCCTGTTGCTTCTGTTCAAAAAAATCCTGTTCATAAGCTTTTTGCTTATCTGCCTGTAAGCCTGTACCGGAAGCTTGTGGAACAACATCCCTGATTCCTATACTTTCAGGTTGGGCATTATCGGATGGCTTGAAAATCATATATAAGCACCCTAGAAATACAAGTGTCATAAGCCCAAAAATCATAGATTTTTTTAACCCTTCCTTTCTTTGGGTTAAACTTTGCTGTAAGGAACTGGTGTCCTTATTTTGATTATCTTCCGTTACGGAAATAACCGGTTTCTTTTTTTCGTGGTCTTTCATAAAACAAAATTTTTAATTGTTATTGATTAATCTCTGTCAGGCTGTCTATCACAGTTTCAGGCATTTGTTTGACAGCCGGAATCGGATTCTGGATATGCCTGACTTCTATTTCCTGATGGTTTTGTTTGAGTTGTGACCATTCACCGGCCACAACCACAATCCCCACCAGTATATACACTCCAAAAGCAACAAAAACTGACTTTCTTCGCTGCCCGGGAGAAAGGGTTTCACACCATCTTTCGATTCGGTCATTCAAGTCATCTATATAATTCGTTATCTTTTTCATAACCTCTGATTTATCGCTGAATCACCTGAAGATCCCTGTTCTCAATAACACTGAACTTTTCGATGGTGAACCCTTGCGGATTGTTATCCGAACGAACTGAATTTACCAGCAAACAGGTCGTGATAAGGCTTCTATGGGTTATGTTGGAGGAGCGCAGGATAAACTGCTTCGCATAGGTCTTTACAGAGTATGGATATTGATCAAAATTGCAGACCACACTATCGATTTCGATACGTTGTTGCACATTTCCAGAAATAATACGGTTGTAATATCCTTTTTCAGATAAATCCTTATAATGGTCAAAAGCACTTTTATCTGCTAAAAAGAAAGCCCTTTTCATATTGCTCTCGATGGCGTTTTTATCGGGGGCAAGGGTAAAGAAAAGTTCATGAAAGCGTCTTACGTGTTCTCTGGCTTCCACGGGACGATTTAAAGCAGCATCTTGTGAAAGAGCGAGCATTAAGGATTTTCCGTTGTCCAGAACATATACCTTTTCCCTTTGTTTTTCTGCAAATTGATAGGAGTTCCATACCGAATACCCTACTACACCAACACACAGCAATGCGAAAATCATAGCATAGAGCCTAATTTGCTTAAAGCTGTTTTCAATATTCCTCAGCGTTTTAAATTCCATGTTTGTTTCCTTTTTTTGTTAGTTTTCTTTTATTTTTTTAAAAGCCGTCCCCCAACATTTCCGGTAACGGAACCGACCCCGGCTCCGGCAATGTTTCCTGCTTTCTGGGCACTCTGATTTACATTTCTGTTATAATTACCCATACCACCTGCCTGAATAACCCAACCCGTGACAGTCGGAATAGTGAAGTAACCGATTATTCCAATGATCATAAAAATGATGTATATCGTATTGGAACTGTCCGGGATAAAATTGGGATCTGATAGGCTTTCAATATCTTTTTGCAGAATCAATACCTGAATTTTAGCAAGTATGGCACTGAACAAGTCCGCAACAGGTAACCATAAATACACACTGACGTAACGGGTAATCCACTGCGTTAATGTGGATTGAAAACCATCCCATACTGATATGGCAAATGCTATGGGACCCAATATTGAAAGTACAACCAGAAAAAATGTCCGAATGGTATCAATCACTAGAGCCGCTGCCTGAAAAAGGACTTCCAGTATTTCCCTGAAAGAATCCCGCATGCTTTTCTGCATATTGTACATCCCCCGCTCTATATACATTCCGGACATGGTAACCAAATCTGAAGGAGACCAACCAAGCTCTTCCAATTTTTTATCGAATTCCTCGTCAGATATCAGATAAGCCGTTTCGGGATTTCGCAACATGCTCTCTCGTTCCAAAAGGTCTTTTTGTTGTTGTAATAAACCCATATCAAGAACCTGACCTTCTAATATGCCATGAGTCCCCTTAACAACAGGGCTTAAAACGGCATTGATGGTACCCAAAACAATCGTTGGAAAAAACATAATACACAGTCCTAAAGCAAAAGGCCTGAGGAGCGGATAGACATCAATTGGTTCGGCCCGGCTTAATGCCTGCCATACTTTCAATGCGATATAGAATAAAGCACCCAAACCTGCAAGACCTTTTGCTATGCCAATCATATCAGAAGCAAGCGGCAGCATGTCGTTGTACAACGAACGTAATACCTGATGAAGATTTTCAAATTCCATAGCTTACCAATACTTTTCCTCAGAAGTGCCGTAAAGTTTGAGTACACGCTCTGTGTCATTCTGTTTTTTAGCTCTCAGAAAGCTTACGGAGATATTTTTGTTCGTATAATATCTAACCAGATTGTGGTGTTCTTTTACTTCTTTGTATACCCTGTCAATAATGTCCATACGTTCTTTGTCATTCAGGGAAAGGGTTGAGGCGTTGACAATCTGATGTAACTCGTTGAGCAAATCAGAACTCTCATTTAATAATCGGGAATAACCAAAACCGATTGCAGAGAGCTCCTGTTCATTAAAATTGGGGTCATTCATCATCTTATTGAAGTTGGTGACATACATTTCGGATATATCACCAACCATAAGTACAGTCTGTTGTACCCGGCGGGCGTCCTTGACCAAATCGTTGACGGCTTTCAAAGCATCATAATATTCTTTTCCCTGATTGTACACCTTTTGCACTTCCTTAAAGTTGTTGATCATATTGCTGGCTATGGAAGAAGTTTGTACAATTTCCTGTGCCGTGTTGACTATACCTTGTGCCAGATTTGTAGGGTCAGTTACCACCCATTGGGCTCTTGCAGGTGTGACGGCCAATACTATGGCCATACATACCAAAAAAATAAACTGTTTCATTGTTTTAAATATTTAAGGGTTCATAATTAATTTTCTCTTTTTCGGGAGGCTATTCGTTTTATAGCCATTTCCACATCGCCACCAAGTGTTTCGGCGAGTTCCATCACTTCTAATTTTTCGGTTTCTTCAGTAGTATAAGCGAGGTATTCTTCAAGGCTTACTTCCGTAGCATATACAGCTGAATGGGTTCCACCAAGTCCTATCCATACTTCTTTATACAGCCGGGAAGGATCGTTGTTCATATTGATGGATAATACTTGGGCTTTTTCCTTGTCCGTTAGCCCTAACATAGCCTGTATATCATCAAATTTGTTCATATACTTACGCTGGTCAAGTAAGATTTTACAGTCGGAGTTGTTGATGATACTCTCCTTTACAATCGGGGATTGGATAATATCATCCACTTCTTGTGTGACTACAATGGCTTCACCAAAAAACTTTCGTACCGTCTTGAACAGGTATTTGATATACTCTGCCATTCCTTCTTTGGCGATGGCTTTCCACGCTTCTTCTATCAAGATCAACTTGCGTATCCCTTTGAGCCTTCGCATCTTATTGATGAATACTTCCATAATAATAATAGTCACGATGGGGAAAAGGATTTTATGGTCCTTTATCGCATCAATTTCAAATACAATGAAGCGTTTGGAAAGCAAATCAAGTTGCTTGTCTGAATTAAGCAAGTAATCATACTCCCCTCCTTTGTAATAAGGCTCTAGGACATTTAGAAAATTAGCGAGGTCGAAGTCTTTTTCCCTAACCTGTTTTCCTTCGAGTACCTTGCGGTAATCGCCTCGTGCATACTCATAGAAACCATTGAAAGAAGGAAAATCAGCATCCTTTTTTATCCGTTCAATATAACCGCTGACCGCATTGGAAAGGGCAACTTCTTCCGCACGGGTGGGCGGTTCGTCATCACGTTTCCATAGCGTTAGTATCAGGGTTTTGATGCTTTCCTTTTTTTCAATGTCAAACACACCATCATCGGTATAAAAGGGATTAAAAGCAATAGGGTTGTCTTCGGTATAAGTGAAGTAAACGCCATCTTCACCTTTGGTCTTTCCTTTAATGAGTTCACATAAGCCTTGGTAACTGTTTCCGGTATCGACCAACAGTACATGGGCTCCCTGTTCGTAATATTGGCGTACCATATGGTTGGTGAAAAACGATTTTCCTGAACCTGATGGACCAAGGATAAACTTGTTCCTGTTGGTAATAATTCCACGCTTCATTGGTAGGTCAGAAATGTCAAGATGTATCGGCTTTCCGGTCAATCGATCTGCCATTTTGATTCCAATTGGAGATAGTGAATTCTGGTAATTGGTTTCTTGGGTGAAGAAGCACAAAGCCGGCTCAATGAATGTGTAAAAACTTTCTTCACTGGGAAAGTCTGCTGCATTACCGGGGATGCCTGACCAATAAAGTGTAGCTACATCTGTAGTGTTATGGCGCGGCTTGCATTCCATCAATGCCAAAGCACTACCGGTGTCGTTCTTCAACTGCTTTAATTCATTGACATCCTCTGCCCAGGCCATAACATTGAAATGGGCTCGGATAGAGGAAAGCCCAAAGGAATGTGCCTCGTTCAGATAACGCTCAATCCACTCTTTGTTAATTTGGTTGCTGCGGCTATAGCGTGCCAATGAGTGCATATTCCTTGCGGACTTTTCAAATTTTCTAAGGTTTTCATCACTGTTGTCAATGAAAAGGTATTGGTTGTATATGTGGTTGCAGCTCAATAAGAGCCCCACAGGTGCGGCAAAAGACAAACGGCAATCACTGCGGTCTGTAGATAGTTTTTCGAAACGGGTATCTGCTGCTACTGATGCCGGCAAATCGTCTGTATCAGAAAGCGTATGTAAACACAACTTTTTATTGCCAATACGTACTTCTTCAGCTCCCAAAGCGATGTCCTGCATTGCTGTTCCTGCTTCTTTTGAAAGGGTCAGGTATTGTTCCAGTAACCCTTGCTTTTCATTGGTGCCGGTAATATCGTCTTCCGTCAGACGGACAAGTTCAACAAACCCTGAGTCATTAACGATCCTTTCGAACTGTGCAACTGCTTCCATAAAATGTTGTATGGTTGCTTTATCCCTGATTTCTTTTGGAATCAAAGTTCCTTTACAAAGAGAGGAGAAATTGCTTTGCATTCTCATACGTTCTTTGGTGGTTTTGGTAATAAACAGGTAACAGTAATGGTTTAAAAAAGGTCGCTCATTAAAATGCCTTTGGTAGGATTTACCCAAAAAGCTCAATCCGTCCTTAGTCATATCGGGGGCATAACTTTCTTTAATATGCCAGTCCTGCTTATGAATGACCGTAAAATCAGGTAAAGTCTTGATGGCTTTGTGCCAGGCAGAATGAATGGCTTCGTATTCAGCAGAGGCGACTGTAAACAGTTCCGGCAGGTGTACTTGAAAACAGGCAGTAATATCTGCGTCTTTGGATAAGATACAATTGTTCTCCACTGCAAGTAGCGGGAACTTATTCTCTAAAGTTGCTATTTTTGATCTGTTTCTCATTAGTTGTTGCCTTTTGAAATTTGAAGATATCGGTGGATGGATTTACGGCAGATGATATATCGCGGATGCCTTTTTTTTGCACTGATCTTCATCAAACCGTACTCACCATACTTTTTGTTTAAAGAGAAAGTTTGCCAGACAATCAATGATGCCCCACCTGCCCCAAGTACCAGACAGATATAAGTATTGACACCTGCCATGTACAATACCATTATGAGAATAAGGATACCGAGCAACCCTCCCGCAAATATGAACAGGTACTGTGATTTAAGCCCTTTAAATTCCACTGTTCTTCCTATCCCTTTATTGATGTTATAGCTCGCCATATCTGTAACCTTACAGGAAGAATGCTTGTAAAATAGTGGCTGACACAATCAAAAAGATACAAGCCCCAAACCAGCTTGCCGCCGTTTTGCTTGTATCAGGGTCACCGCTGCTGAATTTGTTGTAAACTTTTACGCCTCCGATTAAGCCGACCACCGCACCTATTGCGTAAATAAGCTGTACTGCGGGGGCAAAATAAGAAGTCACCATTTGTGTGGCTTCGTTGATGCCTGCCTCTCCACTGCCTTGTGCAAGAGCTCCTGATATTGTCAGGAGTATCACTACCGATAGCAGTAATTTCTGTTTTTGTTTTCTCATGGTTTTAGTGAATTAAATGATTATTATTTTATGCTCTTTTGTGGTTTTGGAGCAAATGTATTTGAGAATTGAAGTGGAGGTACTAAAGTGGCTTTGAGTGGAACTATTTGACTAGAAAAGGATAAGGGCTATTAAAATATATTATCTTAGCATTTATTAATAATTTTATCAATTATTCAGTTTTTTGAAAGACATTATAACATATTTAGACCATAATTCGACCACTCCTGTAGATAATAGAGTTATTGAGGTTGTAACATCTTATTTCAATCAGGAATATGGCAATGCCTCAAGTTCTTATTCTTTTGGGAATAAGGCAAAAATAGCTGTAGATAAAGCTAAGGCCAATGTATCAAAATTAATTAATTCTGATTTTAATGAAATTTATTTTACTTCTGGTGCAACAGAGAGCCTAAATTTAGCTTTGAAAGGTCTAGCATTACATCCTTACAATGTAAAAAAACATATCATAACATGCCTTACAGAACACAAAGCAGTTTTAGAAACTTGTAATTATCTAAGAAGCATTGGATATGAAATTGATTATCTTACTGTAAATGAAGATGGTACAATAAATTTGGAACAGCTAAAGTCTTTAATAAATGCCAATACTTTATTGATAAGCCTGATGTGGGTAAATAATGAAACAGGTGTTATACATCCAATTGGTGAGATAGGTAAAATTGCAAAAGAAGCGGGTGTACATTTTGTGTGCGATGGTACACAAGGAATAGGGAAGATACCAATAGATGTTACTAAATCCTATATTGATATACTATGTTTTTCTGGACATAAAATGTACGCTCCTAAAGGCATTGGAGGGTTATATATAAATGACTCAATTACCAAGCAAAATAAAATACAGCCTTTAATTCATGGCGGAGGTCAAGAAAATGGTTTGAGGAGTGGCACTTATAATGTGCCATTGATTGCTGGATTGGGAAAAGCTTGCGATATTGCTAAAGAAGAAATGGAAAGTAATGAAGTTTATATTAAACAACTTCTAATTTTTTTGGAAAAGGAATTATTACAAATAAATGGGGCTTTTATTAATGGCGAATCAGCTCCAAGAATCTACAATACAGTTAATGTTTGTATACCAGATTTTGATACAGAAATTTTTATAGGAATGAATAATGATATTGTTGTTAGTAATGGTTCTGCTTGTAGTTCGGCATTAATTCAACCATCACATGTATTATTGGCAATGGGTTTAAGTAGTGATTATGCAATGAATAGCTTACGTGTTTCTTTGGGAAAACATAACACAAAAGAACATATTCAATTACTCATACAACGAATTAAAAACTTCATCAATAACCAATAAAACTAAATCACTTATGTTGAAAGCATTATTTCAATCCTTATATAATTGCAAAACAGAAACCGAAATTGATGAATTGATTTTGAAAGAATCTAAATTATCCAATGCTGCAAATTGGTATCCAATCGGGCAAAATGAATCAAATTTTAGCATCATTGAAAATCAACAGTCGAACCCTATTGCGGCTTTAGTTGAAAAAGTGACCAATTCCATAGATGCAATTCTTATGAAGAAATGTCTCGAAGCAAAATTAGATCCTAAAAGCAAAGAAACACCTAAATCAATGGATGAAGCTATAGAAGTATTCTTTCCAAACAACAAAAATTGGGACTTAAATACTTATAGAAGAAATCAAGCCGAAGATATACAAATCATTGCTGATGGACCAACTAGGCAAAGTGCAGTAATTATCTATGATAATGGAGAAGGTCAGCATCCTAAAGATTTTGAAAGTACTTTTCTATCTTTGATGAGAGGAAATAAAAATGAAATTCATTTTGTTCAGGGTAAATACAATATGGGTGGTAGTGGAGCTATTGTGTTTTGTGGTTCTAAAGGCTATCAATTGATTGGTTCTAAAAAATTTGATGGTTCAGGTAAATTTGGTTTTACATTGGTTAGAGAACATCCTTTATCAAACGACGAATTAGAGACTAAAAAAAATACTTGGTATGAATATTTGAAAATCGATGGAGAGATTCCAGCATTTGATATTACAGAATTAGATTTAAAACTGCTAAATAGAAATTTTAAAACAGGATCTATCATTAAAATGTATTCTTATCAAATGAAAGGAATTTCAGGATTCGCTCAAGACTTAAACCAAAGTCTAAACGAATTTCTATTTAAGCCTGTATTACCTGTATTTACTATTGATACCAAAGAGCGCTATCCTAACAATAAAGTTTTGGAGACAACAGTCTATGGACTTCAAAGACGTTTAGAAGAGGAAAAGGATTATGTGGAAGATTGGTTCTCTGAAGAATATGAAGATGCTCTTTTTGGGAAAATGAAAGTCACATGCTATGTATTTAAAGCCAAACAAGACGGAAAGACAGTTAAGGAAACAAAAGCAGATATTCAACGTAGGTATTTTAAAAATAATATGTCAGTCTTGTTCTCAATGAACGGGCAAGTACATGGGCATTATACCTCAGAATTTATTACTCGGGGTCTGAAGTATAATTTGCTCAAAGATTACTTGCTCATTAATGTTGAATGTACCAAAATGAAGTATGAATTTAGAAAAGACCTTTTTATGGCATCTCGTGATCGTTTGAAAAATGGAGCGAAAGCGGAAGAATTAAGAGACTATCTAAGAAAGAAATTAGCCAAGTCTAAACTTGACGATATTAATAAGCGCAGGAAAGATTCTATTGGATTAGAAAGTGAAGATACTTCTGAACTAATTAAAAGTTTTGCCAAGAATTTATCCAAGGATAGTGAGCTTTTTAAACTTTTACAAAATACACTAAAACTTGAGGAGAAAACCAAGGATAAACCTGAAACGAAAATGTCGAAGGATAGACCTCGAAGAGAACAAAAACCGTTTAAACCTGAACGTTTCCCTAGCTTCTTTAAATTACAGCATAAAGCAAATAATCCTATTCCTGTGCCTATAGGTGGTGAAAAAACCTTACGGTTTGAAACTGATGTTGAAGATCATTATTTTGACCGTACGGATGAACCAGGAGAATTGCAAGTCAGCATTTTAAAAGTGAAACGGACAGATAGTAAAGGAGGCGATAAACAAGGAAGTGAAAAAGAGCCAGGAGAATTATTAAATATTATCAAATCAAGTCCCGACAAAGGTACAATCAAAATTACTTTTAATCCAGACACAGAATTAAGACAAGGTGATGAAGTGGAAATAGAAGCATCATTAAAAGGTGCCGGTGATAAATTCTTCCAAGAAGTAGTATTTCTGAAAATTGTTGATCCAACGCAGAAAAAAGAAACAGCACCTAAGGAAGAGGAAGATTATAGCAATATTGGATTACCAGAATTGGTGAAAGTTTCAATAGAACAATGGGGTGAATTGGAATCACATGGTATTTCCATGAATTATGATACGGTAATGAATCCTATGGCTTCCGGAGATATATTAGAGAAGATTTATGTAAATCTAGATAGCAATGTTTACCTTAATTATCGGAAAAAACTAAAAAATGAGGAACAAATAATAGTTGCTCAAAAAAGATATATAGCATCCGTTTATTTTCATTCATTGTTCTTATATATGATTACCAAAAAGAAAAACTATAA
This sequence comes from uncultured Flavobacteriaceae bacterium, assembly GCA_964469175.1. Lineage (GTDB taxonomy): Bacteria > Bacteroidota > Bacteroidia > Flavobacteriales > Flavobacteriaceae > Planktosalinus. Next base: position 43,527 of record CAYXXY010000015.1, on the reverse strand, counting down.
ACTTTCTTTGGCAGGTGAAAATAATGACGAAGAAATAACTATCGATGATTATATTCGTGATGTATTCGATAGTTATTACTCTGATTTTTTACTGAATTTTGGTATGGAACAGTTAATGGGAAGTTTGGAGGATTAATGAACATAATAGAGCACATTCATAAAATTGCTGTAGAAAGAGGTTTAGAAACTCAACATAAAAGTGATGAGAGAATTTCAATTTGGACCAGTCCATACCTTGGTATTTCATTGATAATTGAATGCGATGAAGAAGAAAATATAAATTTTTACTATTCTCAAAGAACTACTTCATCGGTATATAATGGTGAAAGAACTGATCTACACGATATAATTCCAATTATATTCGCTTTGTTTATTAAACGAATAAATATTTGTAGTTTATATTTTACTGATGTATATAACCCAGCTACTGGAGCAGACGATGAAATATATTCCAAATATTTAACCCCATTTCAAATCAATAATGATTTCACCAACAAAAAAAGTGAAAAATATTTAAAATTTATTGATGAATTGATAAGTAGTTTGATGACGTTTGAGAGTTTTTTCTGGTCATGTTTTCCTGGATGTCCATGCGAAGATTGTAGAAAGAAGCTTGGTTATGACTTTGAATATAATTGGGAAATTGAAGATGATAGATTGGAAAATATAATAACTTCAATTAATAGTTCTGGAGAACTAGTTAACTATTGTGAAAGGACGCTCCCAAATTGGTTTTATTTTAGAGACTTTAAGAGAAAGATTTCTTTAATTCAGAGTAAAGATTTATATCCTTTTATTGAAAGTCTAAGCAGATTTAACAAAGCGACAAGTCTTAATTCAATAAGCGGAAAGCTGTATATTGAAGAACAATGTCATCACTACTTAGGCAACTTCAAGAATAGAGAAATTAAAGACACATTCAAAAGGCTAGGAGATAAACATAAAAGCATTATTTTTTTCGAAAATCGAGTTATTGCTATTGGAGATGAATACATTATTTCTTTTAATTATGATTGTGGTTATCATAAATTTCAACATGAAAAGGCTAAATTGAAAATTCGGCATGAAAAAGAATATAAAATTCTATTTAAACCTTCTGAATTAGAGTGGACAGAAAAAATAGATGATTCAAGGTTTGAAGACTTAATAAAGGATTTGTTAGAAAGAGAGCCTGAAGTAATAAGAGTGAGAAAAACTGCTCACACAAGAGAACGGGATGGAGGTGTTGATTTAATTGTTGATTGGAAAGTTCCGAAAATTAAAATGTATTCTTATGATATAAATCCCTATCAGACACTAAAAATTATCGTTCAATGTAAAGCATATAAAGATGGAGTTAGCAAGTCTAAGGTTACAGATATTAGAGATACTATAGAATACAGAAATTATGACGGCTATTTTTTAGTTGTATCGAGTTACCTTACAAAATCATTATCTGATTATTTAGATAAATTACGCACAGAAAACAAATTTTGGATTGAATGGTGGAGTAGAGATGAAATTGAAAAACGACTTGTCAATCACAAAGATTTGATTTTAAAATATAATGATATAATAAAAATTAAAGAGTAGAATTCTACAACTACTCTTTAAAACTTAACATCATACTATGATCCTGAAAATGATATTGAACTAATCTTCATGTTTCCTAAATCCAATAAAACAGGGCTTAATATTTTGAAATATTCTATATACTTTAATACATCATCATATGAAGCCCATGTAAAGGATCCGCCACTAGGATGAGCAACTTTATTCCTTTGAATCATAAAGTCATCTAAATATTTTTTTGCTTGAGATGTAGCGCTACTTGAATCAGCAGTTTCAAAAAATGTCCGTACAGATAATTGTTGTCCAATATCATTCCAAATATTGCTAATTGAAATCTTCAAAAATAAATCACTTAAAATCTCTGACCGCATATTACCTTCGGTTATGGATAAGCATTGGTGATTTATAGTATTGAAATCACTACTTATAACATTTTTAAATAAATTTTCTATAAAAATTTTTTGTAATGTATCTCCGAATCCAAATTTACGAGGAGAGGCTATAACTAATGAAGTATCCTGTATAATTGAAGATTGAAATTTTGCGGGCAGACTAGTGTAACTAGGGTGTTTTTGGGCAAATTGAATTGAGAACTCTTCAAATATTGTCTTGACATAATCTTCAAATCGACCGCCAATATAAAGAATGAAAATTCCAGGAATTTTGGCCATTCCATTCCTTGCAGTATCAAATAAATGATGAAGTTCTAGTGCTTTTTCGATAAAAGATGAAGGAATAGGATCAACAGGACGTTCAATAGCTCGCAATTCTTCTAAAGTTCGTAATACCGAAAAAGTATTTCTTACGTCATCTAAATCTCGATGAAAATCGTCTAAAAAATTCCTCATATTAGTCCGCTTAAAATTTGAATAAACTGATCAACTCTGAATTTGATATTTTCTATTGAGTTACCTCTCGTAATTATTCTCTCGTAATTATTTTCATCGTTTAGAACCTTCTGAAAATTTTGTTTAATGGTTTCAGTATCTTTAATTTTACCTTTATCAGTTTCCCAATATGCAACTACTAAAGCGTCATAAATATTTCTAGCTTTTTGAGGAGGCGACAATATTGGATTTTTGATTGAATCAGTTCCAAATGTTGAGTAAATGAAACTTATTGCCTCATCAAATCTCTCTTCCATAACTAGACTGGTTGCAGCATCCAAGTTTTTATATTTTCTCATGGTGCGATCCAAAATGAACTTCATAGATCCGTCTAATATTTCGTCATTATAAACTTCTTGAATACCAAATGCTCGTAATACCAATTCACAATCCATCATGCTTTTGTAAATTGGATTGTTAACCAAGGCTTTTTCTGCTCTTGTTTTTTGAGGCTCACTAGTACCTGGGTTTGGAATTCCCCAAATTGTTCTGAAGACTGCTTTTCCCGATAGTTTATCAAGTAAATCGTTAAATGAACCAGCGAAAATTGCATTTCTTAATTCCTGAGCATTTAATTTTACACCGCCGGTATTTAATCTATCAAATAAAAGCATTCGAACATCAATTTCATCAAACCCTTGAGATTCAGCCATTAAAATTGTTGCTGATATTGATCGGCGCATTAGCAATCTTTGATCTTCTGTTGACAAGTCTGAAAACTTTTGGCCATTTAAGTGGCTGTAGTAAGTTAGTTTCTTCAATCGAAAAGAACCAGAAAAAAAATCTTGGATAGCCTCCAAACGCTGTCTTCCATCTACCACTTCGTAAGAGTGGAAATCTTTTTCATAAAGAAATATAGGAGGTATAGGAATATTTAAAAGAAAAGATTCTATTAATAATGATTTTTGCACAGTACTCCATCTTGATCTTCTCTGATAATGTGGACCTAATAAGATAGTCTTATCTATACTCTGATTAAGATAATCAAGATTATAATCTTGATTTGTCCGAATAACTCGTAATTGCTTCTCTCTATTATTAGTTACTTGTGGATTCGTCAATTCAGAATCTTCTTCTTCCCAACTACTTATTTCATCTTTATTCCAATCTTCATTATTTTCTAATTCTTCTACGCTCATAATGGTTAAATTAAAATTATTTTTTTAGATAAAACAACTAGCACAACCTTCTCCTTCCGCATCTTCAAGGATGTCTAAAAGATAAGGTGATTGTGTTTTTGATTTTTTGCGTTCTTTGCGTTTAATGTATTCCTCTTTTATTTTTTCAATGCGTTCCGGCTGTACCAGTTCTGCAAGTGACTCATCTTGTATCCATGTATAACCCTCTTTTTCATACTCCATAGCTTTTAAAAATAAATCAGGATGTTGTTCATACAACCATATCCATTCAATTTTTTGCTGATAAAAGCAAAAAAAGCAACCCGAACGGCTTCTGGCATAAGTTGATTTTTTTCCATTTATTTCAAATTCTATAGCTTTATAATAGGCTGGCACACCAACTCCAGATTCTTCTAAAATTTTAAAAATATCGTCCCTAACTAATATATCTTCATTATTAATTAGAGAAAATTCATTTTCTTTTGATAATGGATAATCTGTTATTTGTAGAAATTGAAATACAGCGTGATTATACTCCTTAATCCCTAAATCCAAAAGACTATTTAATTTTTGTGATTGGCTAAAGTTGATGGAAACCTCCTCATTTATAACTTCAACAATACGTTCTTTTTTTTCTCCTAAATCTAATGTTTCATAGAATTTTAAAACATAATGAATATTACTGTTTGAAAGAAACTTGGACGTAACATCTTCACTAAAGATATTTTTCCTGAAAGGGAAAATAGATTGAATATTTGATTTCTTAGAGATATATCCCTCTCTGTCTTCGTCACCTCTGATGCCAACATAAGAAATTACTAAATCATCGCCGACAAATTTTTCAAAAGGTTCTAGTTTAAGTTTTTTTGTACACCATCTTGACATTGATCCTGGTAAGAAACCATTGTACATCTTTATATAGTGATCAAATGGATTTAGGGTATCGTCTGAAAGAGCAGGTAATTTTATAATCTGTTTTCCTAGATAACTTTCAAGATTTTCAATCAAATCATAAGTGTCCTGAAGTTCTTTCCCTGTATCTGAAGTATAGTACTCAATGTCAAAATCAGGATAATTTTGCTTCATATATATAGCTAAAGCAGCACTATCCTTGCCTCCAGAAATTCCCAACACGTGTCTAACTTTACCCATTATAATAAATCTTTTAAAACAGCGGTTATTGCTGCCAAATCTATACTTTTATCGTTTGACAATAATTCTTTTATTTTTTCTTCAAGTTTTTCAACCTGTTTACTTTTACTTTTAGGTAGACGAATAACTTTATTTGCCACTTCTTCTCCATAAGAATTAATTTGAACGTCTAGTGCTATTTCTTTCTCTTCATCAAATTTACTTTTGGAAATTCTATTTAAACTATCTAAACTTAGAATCATTTCTGCAAATTTGTCGTACAATATAAGTTCATCTTCGTCTTTAAATTTTTCAAGTGATTTACCCGTTAAAGATTGAGCTAATGAACTTAGCCATGCTTTCTTGTCTTCAATTTGAGAATCAATCCTCTGCACAAAGGATTTTTGACTATTTAGCAATAAATGACGATGCAGTCTTTTATACCTGTTTTGAAATTTAATTTTATATTCTTCGAAAGCTAATGGCTTGTCAAAATATTTATCTTGCAGGAAAATTTCAAAACGATTAACGAGTTCATCAAAGCTATTACGGACTTCTTTAATGGAATCCTGCAATTGAACAATAAAATGCTGTAACTCACCTCTATCTTTTTGTATTTTCGTAACAGAACAACCTAAGGCAGCCGGAAAATCTTCAAAGAAAGATTGTTCAGGATCTTTCGAATTGGCAATGGCTTCCCGAATAGCGATACTCTCCTTTGATAATCGTTTTGTTTGTTTCGAATATTCAGGTAATCCTCTATAAAATACTAAAAACGGTTTTATGGTTTCAATGAAAGTTTGTGCATTTCCGTTTTTATTTAAATCAATATTCAAGAACTTACGATAACTATTGAAAATATCCAGTTTTACACCTTCCAAAGCAAATGATTTCACCTCAAAATCTTCAGGAATTTTTGCTATTCTTTCTAAAATATCTTCATTGATGACAGGAGTATATATACTTTCATTAAATAATGCATATTCGTCCCGTTTAATAAATAGAAATGTAGGAATCCAAAAATCAATAAAACCTTGTTTGAGTTTAAAGGGTTTGTTGTTCAATATTTCAACAAATTCAGAAACCATTCTTTTAGAAAGTTTGGCACTGTTTAAAAACTCTATGGATGCTTCCCATAAATTATAAAAGCCATTTTCATTATGGGGCTCTATTAAATGTGATGAATTGTCATCACATAACTTAATACCATTATTTTCTAGCAGAGACAAATATATGGTCTTTTCAGGTGGAAATTTATCTATTGGAAATCCCAGTTGAGGAATATCCCATTCGTTTGCTAATGCTCTAAAATAATTTCTTTTTGCAGTATGAATAGAAGTAGATATTTTGTGTTTATTTACCAACTCATTGTTAAAGTATGGTGTTTTGCTGTAAACTGTTTGGCAAATTCCTGAAAGAAAAGCATTGAACTCCTTTTGTGATTTTAACTCTTTTTGCTTACCATTGAAAACCCATACTACAGATGCTTTATCTCCAAAAAAACTGTTCAGTATTTTATGGTTTAATAAATTACGTTGGTGTAACACAATATTTTTAAGTTCCGTAACCGCAACTTTGTCATCGGGATTTTCCTCAATAACCTTTCTTGTTTTCTCAATTTCAAATAACAAATCTTTGATTTCCTTTGATTTCAAATAGTAACAGTATAATATCGCTTCTTGATTCGCTGATGAAATTTGTTGTATGTCTTTAAAGATATTCTTCTCGTTAAAAACCAAATTAATGAATCCGTCAACATCTCCTTCGGGTTTTGTAGAGATAGGCTGAGAAGATATTTTATATTCAAATAAACGAGGTGTACCTGTCTCAAACATGGCTCTTTTAGCAAGGACAGGTGATAATGAGTAATTTTTATTAAGCAATGTTACAACATCTGTAATATCGTCAATTTTACTACCAGCTTCATATAGAGCTGTTGGAATATCTAAATCCGTTCCTTCAAACAGAATATATTTATTGTTGTAATTTCTATAATGAATTACTTTCTTAATCTCTAGTTCTTCGATTAAAGTCTCAGGATTTTGTATATCTAAACTCTTTTCGGAATATTTTATCAGAAAGTCGCGATTGATATACGAGCCTGCTTGTGCATAAATTGATAACAAACCAATCGTCTTAATAAGCTTTTCATAATCAGGAAGATTTTTATCAAATAAGGATTCTACTTTTTCTAAAGAAGTTCTGATGGACTTCCATGCACTGAAATCTGGATTATATCTTGAATTAAGAAAAGAAAAATAGTTATGTATCAAAAAATCATACACTTCAGCTATTGAATAAAAGCTGTCATTCAATACGCTGTGTTGATATAAACCAGTATGGTCTGTTGATTCTAAAAAAGAAAATAGCGAGCGTTCATTTTGCCCATATTTTTGTAATGATAATGTTAGGACATAAGCAGAAATGGCATCCAGAGGATACAGTTTCTTCGCTATGCTTTTAATATAATCTTCATTGATATTAAAAGCTTTTGATACGGTTAATAGGCCGATCAATTCATTTATCGCTTTTTCTTTTTTACTAGTTGATTGCTTTTCTTCAATATATTCTGAAGCTAATAATAATAACTGTTCTACCGGTTCATTAAAAGTAATCTCTTTAAATCGACCTTTTACTTTAGTCCATTCTTGTCTTTGAGAAGATTCTAAATGTATCGCATAAGCATCAAAATTTTGATGCACTGTCGTTAGTAAAACAATATTGTTATCAGAATTATTAATAAATTCCGCCAACTGTTGAATAAAATAAAGCTCTTTTTCCGGTTCGTTATGAGAAGCATATTCCAAGAACTTTCCGAATTCATCTATCACAATGAATAGAAGCGGATTTTTCTTTCCTAGATCGTGATAACGATTGTATATTTCTGAGAAAATATTTTGCGAAGTATATTTTTCATTATCCTTTCCGAGACAATCAATGAAAGATTTTTTCAGTGATTGATATTCACCAATTATCTTAATGAACTCAATTTTTGGATTGGAGAGTAAGTTCAGTCCAAAATATGATTTATTAGTTTTCAGAGTTTGCTCTATAGCCCAAAGGAAGGAACTTTTACCAGTTCCATACGAACCAATTATATTGAAAGACCGTATGCCTTGTTTAAAATCATTGCTTATTTGATTACTAATACGGATAGCATTAGGAGTAGGTATGTATTTTAACTCCCTATCCGTATCACGAATAATATTGGTTGACGTAGTGAATTTACTTGCCATAATAATGATTTAGTATGTCAAACTTATTAGGTTTTGACGCAAATTGTAACTCTTTAATACCAGCGTGGTCACTTAATGTAATACCATATTTTTTGTATGTTGAATCATTTACTATAGATTCTAACTTTTCCATCAATGCATTTTTAGTAATCGCAAATACAGAACCTGCTTGATTTCTTTCTTGAAATAATGTATTTAAGCTTACTGAATTTTGAAAACCTTCATTATCCAGTATTGTATATAATATAATCTCTTCTGGCAGACTATTCCTTTGCTCATTAGGAATGGAATATAATGAATTTGTTTTCTCCTCTTCTTCTATAAGGTACAAATCCGTCAATAACCCTGAAAATGTGTCCTCTTTATCTTTAACTTGTTCCGTAGTTCTGATATACATCTTTGTCAAAACATCGAAATCGGTACCTACTGTTTTCTTATTAAATTGCGAAACACCAAATTCATTAGCCTTTCTCTCAGTAAAAATCAAGAAGTTATCTTTTGTAAATTCTATCTTTTCTCTCCGTAAATCATTGAATATTAGATTATATATGGATGCGTGTGCAGTAGTCACTAATTGATAGTGAAGTAGCCATAAAGTTGCCTCATCTTCTAAGTAAGGATCTTTGCCGTCAGCAGAAAAAATGTAGTCCGCAATGTCAGTAGTATTTCCATCTTTGTCTATCAATCCGAAAGCTTTCATCCAAAAGTAGATTGAAGATACCATATTTTTACCCACACCTAATAAAACTACTGCTTCATTGTCAGTGAATTTATTTTCCTTTTTCACAAAATCGTATCCTTTTTTCAACCACAATTGTCTGCAATGAAAAGTATCGTGACCAGAAAAAGTAAGCTTGGTTATTGGATTAGTCAATATTTCAGACATTTTTATAATTCTTAGTTATTTGGTACAAAATAACAAATTATAACTAGAATAGTTTCCTTTACCTATATAAATAATGTATTTCCCCATGAAATCATTTTAGCAGTCACACAAACTCCCCAATATCAAAGTCATCCAAATCATTATTCCGCATAATGGAAGAATCAGAATCTGTTTCTTTGGAAATACTCTTGTCCAATAGCCTTGCTATCTTTTGAGAAGCATTTCCCATAGAGTTTTCCAATAGGTTGAAAAGTTCGGTTCCCTGTATTTTTTGAACTATATCCACCGCTTGTTCCTCAAAGGCGGCCCCCAACACTTCCTGCTGAAGCAACGCCCCCACAGTGCTTAGTTCTTCAAAGGTAACGCCCATCGCAAAACCGTCTTCACCATTGGGTTCCCTGTGCCTGTTCCACTCTTCTTCTTCCTCTTCAAAATCAGGCAATTCATCAAAAACCTCATCTAATTCTTCCTGCGGAATTTGTATGTCAAAACCTGGTTCTTTGGTTTCAGTATCAAAACTATTCACCTCAATCGTTGCTTTATCTTTTTGGCTGTTGGCGGCATTTTTTGGCACTGTATGGCTTTTTGGCACTCCCATAATATCCGGAAGCTCGTCTGTAATGCCGGGTTTTCCAGACTGTCTTTTATGCGCCCTCTTGATTGCAATTTTATCCCGTAGCAATAACACAATCACAATCAATAAACAAATAAGGATTAGAATTTCCATAGCTATAAAATTGGTTTGTACTTTTCATTAAAGCTCTTGGTGATTTGCTCTCCAAAGACCTGAAAATGATAGTCCAACAGATTGTCTAAATAAGCATAAATTGTTATCTTGTCTTCTCCTACAACCTGTACGATACGTGATAGTTTTTCGTGGAAATCCGGTCGGATATAAACGGTTTTTCCGTCACGGGCTTGGGTGTCTGATCTTTTAAAAAAAATACTTTCATAATCTGCTTCAGTTGTCCTTTTGGTCCTCCCCTTTTCTTTGACCGAAGCGTTTTTCCGTAACTGTCCTTTAGGTTTAATATCATCCTTTTTGGGTGCTTTGGTTGATTCAGGCGGAAGCTGTAATCCTTCTTTTTTTACGCCCTCAACCATTAGATTCATCATTAACTCCTCATTAATGTCTAGAATGTTTTTTGTCTTCTTATTTTTCTCCATAAGGCTATAGTTGAATAATTTTTAAAAATTCGTTTACAAAGAGGTCTAAGTGGCAAGCTTTCATTAAGCGCCCATCAGGTGGTAGTAATGTAGAGCGGAAAACCTTTTTGCTCTTTACTTCACTTTCTTTACGAAAACGGGTACTGTTCTTGATTTGACTTTCCATCAGACTAATACCCAATTGCTTGATAAGTTGGTTGTAAATGTCATACAATGGGGTACTTTCTCTACCATCAACCTGATTCCAGAATAAATTAATGGTTTTTATGGAAGTTTCTCCTTTTTTCATTATCACATCCTGCAAAAGTTGTGTAAAAATGAGTGTGCTTTCCATCACCACACGGTCTGCCGTGATAGGTGTGAAAATGTGATGGACTCCTGCCAATGCTTTCAAGATACCGGGCGTGTTCACGGTACCGGGGAGATCAAAAAATATGGCATCAACGGATACCGGAGAAGTGTTTAAAAATTCGTGAGCCGCTTCCAATACACTTTCGGCTTTGTTCTGCATAATCGGATAGGCTTTCTTGTTGATGGTCGTATATTGTTTGTACGCCAGTTTTTTTAAGGCTTCATTCTCCATTACCATTCCTAAGTCACGAGATTTCATTTTCATCAAACTGTGTTGTGGAAAATCTGCATCAAATACGGCCACATGGTAGCCTAATCGATAGTGCATGGTGCTTGCTAGAAGTGTTGTAAATGTACTTTTACCGACACCGCCCTTTTGAGATGAAAAGGCGATAAATTTTGTTTTGTGTTTTGTATTCATGTTTCAATGGTACTTGATTATTTATATATTAAATTACATTTATAGCTCTGCAGTTACCTGCCCATTTAAGTACATATGTTTGACCCTCTAAATAGAGTTATATAGTCAACTAGGTAATTATCTCCTAAACTGTCTGTCCATCTATGTGGGTATGCTTTTATAGCCCTATGCAGGTGAGTAGGTTTTTACCAATAGACCTACGTGTGTATTTAAATGTGTCAGTACTTAAACGAATCCTTATGTATTTCAAGCGATACACATTCACATCCATATTGCTTCACCTTCATACCTTGCTATCTTGTTACACAAGTATTTATTTATGTCCTTATGTCTATTTATAAACACAAAGAAATGCAGATATATGGGTGTTTTATTATAGAGGTAGTGTTTGGTATTCAAAGGCATTGCTTGGCTCTATGATGCTTTGCTACTCTTTTGCCAACGGGTCTTTACTTTGTACATGATAAACTAAGTGAATAAACGAAACGGCTCGAAGCCGTTTTTCCCTACTGACTTCAATCCGCCTGAAAGAGCGGATTTTCCTTTCAACAGAAAGGAGCAAGTTATGTTTTGAGGCACTCGAAACTGAGTTAGTGCCTCAAAACAACTTGCCCTGCCGGGGGCTTAAAAACACCCTCCGAAGTCGGGGTTTTGTCAAACCTTAAAATGGATTTATGAAGAACGGGAACAGTAATAAAAAACAGAATAAAGGCGGGCGGAAACCTAAACTCAATCCAAGTATCCACCGCCATGTTTTTCGCCTTACTGATGAAGAAAATAGCAGATTATTATCGCTTTTTGAGTCCTCAGGAATGAACAATAAGGCAAAATTTATCATTTCACTTTTGTTTGAACGTGAAATCAAAATGGTAAAAATTGATGTGCCTGCTATGGATTATCACTCACAATTGACAAAATTGTACAGACAGTTTAGGGCTATTGGAGTGAACTATAACCAGATCGTGAAGATATTTTACCGCAATTTTTCAGAAAAGAAAGCCGCTGCTTACCTCTTTAAACTTGAAAAACAGACCACAGAGATGGCTGGATTGTGTCAGCAAATCATTCAACTAACGCAGGAGTTTGAAACAAAATATTTGAAAAAAGACCTGTAAAATGATAGCCAAAATTGGGAAAGGTGAGAATATGATAGGTGCGATTTCCTATAATCAGCTTAAAGTTATTGAGGGAAACGGACAGGTATTGTTTAGCAATAAGCTACCGGAAAAACAGGATGGGAACTATACAACACATTACATATACCGCTATTTTGAGCCTTATTTACTGGTAAATAACAAAACCGAGAAACCGGTGCGTCATATTTCACTGAACCCTGATCCGATCGATAAGGTAAGTGATGAACAATTTAGAAATATGGCACAACAATATATGCAGGAAATGGGTTATGGCAACCAGCCGTTTGTAGTTTTTAAACATACTGATATTGAACGCACACACATCCATATTGTGACTACCTGTGTAGAGCTGAACGGCAAAAAAATACCGGACAGCTATGATCATACCCGATCAATGGAAATATGCCGAAAATTGGAGCAGCAATATAACCTGAAACCTGCTACCGAAAAAAGCCAATTACAAAATGACAGCATATTCAAACCGGTAGATTATACCAAAGGGGATATAAAGAGTCAAATAGCTTCCGTTATCCGCCACCTGCCCAAGTATTACCAGTATCAGGGGTTGGGCTCATACAATGCTTTGTTATCGCTTTTTAATATTACCTCCTTTGAAGTCAAAGATGAACTGAACGGACAGCCCAGACATGGCCTGACCTATTTTGCATTGAATAAAAGTAGAGAAAAAGCCAGTAATCCGTTTAAGGCTTCTCTCTTTGGTAAAGAAGCAGGTCTTATACAGCTTCAAAAATATTTTAAACAATCAAAGGTAAAAATGAAGTACAGCCCCGCAAGGGCGGTACTTAAAAACACCATTGAATCAGCTATGTACACGGCATCCAATGAGAAAGGTTTTAAGAAGCAGCTTTTGGAACAGGGTATTAATACCTTGGTACGCAGAAACAAGGAGGGGCGTATTTATGGTATAACTTTTATAGACCATGAATCCAGAACCGTTTGGAACGGCTCACAAATAAGCAAGAATCTTTCTGCGAATGTATTTAATGACCGGTGGAATGCGCAAAAAGTTGATCGCCAAAATATTTTACACGATAAAAACCCTTTCGCGAAAACTCCTCCAGTAAACCATGATCAACATAAAGAGGAAGAGACACAGATTCATGAATTTTTTGACTTTTTGGATGAAAGACAACCTAACCTTGAAAATTATGATTATGGCATTATAGAAACCATTGCAGGATTGTTACCTGAAACTCATGCTCAAGATTACGAAGAACTGGCTTTTGCCCACAAAATGAAGAAAAAGAAAAAGCGGAAAAAGAAACAATAAAGCGTAAAAATAACAACAATCATGCAAGGTGAAGACGATTTAAGAGGACTTGCCAAAATAATGGGTTTTATGAGGGCAGTAAGTATCATATTGGTGCTGATGCACCTTTATTGGTATTGCTACGGATTTTTTTTGGAACAGGGTTGGATATTGGAAACCGTAAACAACATCTTGGTCAACTTCCAAAGAACGGCAGGTTTGTTTTCCCATACATTATATACCAAAATATTCGCTTTTGTACTTTTGGCATTGAGCTGTTTGGGAACTAAAGGAGTAAAAAACGAAAAGATTACCTGGACTAAAATCATAACAGCTTTGGCCATTGGTATTATATTGTTTTTCCTGAATCCCCCATTATTAAGACTGCCAATGAATGTAGCGGCCTTTTTTTATATCCTGACAATTGGCTTAGGTTATATAACTCTGCTTATGGCTGGTGTTTGGATGAGCAGGCTGCTGCGTAATAATCTTATGGAGGATGTATTCAATAATGAGAACGAAAGTTTTATGCAAGAAACCAAACTGATGGAAAACGAGTATTCTGTCAACTTACCTACTAAATTCTGGTATAACAAGAAGCAGCATAATGGCTGGATCAATATCGTAAATCCTTTTCGGGCAACAATTGTTTTGGGTACCCCGGGTTCCGGTAAATCGTATGCCATTGTAAACAACTACATCAAACAACAGATTGAAAAAGGTTTTTCAATGTATATCTATGATTTCAAATTCGACGACCTTTCCACCATTGCTTATAATCATTTACTGAAACACGTGGATAAATATATAATAAAACCAAAGTTCTATGTTATCAATTTTGATGATCCGAGACGGAGTCACCGATGCAACCCTATCAACCCCGATTTTATGTCAGACATATCCGATGCTTATGAGTCGGCCTACACCATAATGCTTAATTTGAACCGCAGCTGGATACAGAAACAAGGGGATTTCTTTGTGGAATCCCCTATTATCCTTTTGGCTGCCATTATCTGGTTTTTAAAGATATATGAGAATGGCACGTATTGTACCTTCCCACATGCCATTGAACTGTTGAACAAAAAGTATGCAGATGTATTTACAATACTGACTTCCTATCCTGATTTAGAAAACTATTTATCACCCTTTATGGATGCCTGGCAAGGTGGTGCTCAAGACCAATTGCAAGGACAAATCGCTTCGGCTAAAATTCCTTTGTCTAGGATGATTTCACCTCAGCTTTATTGGGTCATGACAGGAGATGATTTTTCTTTGGATATCAACAATCCCAATGAACCTAAGATACTTTGTGTGGGCAACAATCCCGACAGGCAGAATATCTATTCTGCTGCATTGGGACTGTACAATTCACGTATTGTAAAACTCATCAACAAGAAAGGCCAATTGAAGAGTTCTGTTATTATAGATGAACTTCCAACGATTTACTTCCGTGGCTTGGATAACCTGATTGCCACGGCGAGAAGCAATAAGGTTGCTGTTTGTTTGGGGTTTCAGGATTTCTCGCAATTGAACCGTGATTATGGCGATAAGGAAAGCAAGGTCATCCAAAACACTGTTGGCAATATATTTAGCGGGCAGGTGGTAGGAGAAACTGCCAAAAGCCTGTCGGAACGATTCGGAAAAGTGTTGCAGAAAAGACAGAGCATAACGATCAACCGTAATGACAAATCCACTTCCATTTCTACACAATTGGACAGCCTGATTCCAGCTTCCAAAATTTCCACACTTACACAAGGGATCTTCGTAGGGGCAGTTTCGGATAATTTTGATGAACGGATTGAACAGAAAATGTTTCACGCTGAAATTGTGGTGGACAGCAACAAGGTTGCCTCAGAAACCGAAGCTTATAAAAAAATCCCGCAGATTTTATCCTTTGTAAACGAACAAGGGGAAGATACCATGAAACAGGAAATAGAAGCCAATTACCGACTGATTAAACAGGATATTGTTCAGATTATCGAAACCGAACTGGAACGTATTAAAAATGACCCTGAATTGCAGCATCTTGTTCAGGAATAATTGATTTTAAAAAAGGGATACTTAAATATTCTTTCCTTTTTATTTGTCCGGAAGTTCTGCAACTGCTTTACCACTTAATCCCTGATCAACCAGATAGCCAAGAAACCGTGCAAAAGGAACAATATCTTGTTCCACACTGGCTTTCTCAAGAGCCTGCATATACTCATCTCTCCTCTCTACCGGAATAACCGTCCACGGATAGCCACCTGAAGCCAGCATTGCATTCATCAGAAAACGCCCCATTCTTCCGTTTCCATCCATATAAGGATGGATAAATACAAAGATGAAATGCCCTAACACAGCTCTTACAGAAGCTTGGGGTTCTTCTTCCAACAATTCAAATAATACAGGCATAACATCACGCATGGCATCTACATTGAGCGGTACGTGCTTAGAGTTGCCAATATATACTTGATTATTGCGGTATCCGGCTAAATCTGCTGCCTTTAACAACCCGGCAACTACACTCGGGTCAAATAATTGCCTGTACCAATTGGCGTGGTCCTTATCTATTTGTGTACCGGCGTTGGCTCCTTGCAATATAATTTCAATGGTTTTTTTCACTTCGAGGAAAGCTTGATAATATCCCCTTGCGGCCATAGCGTCCCGCTGCTTGCGGTCTTCCTCATTTTCTTTGATATCCCACTTACCACTGCTTACTTTGGCAATCAGTTCTGGGGTTACCCTGTACCGTTCAATGGAAAGTGAATGGTAAGCATCTGTTATATAAATATCATCAATATCCTTTAAGTACGAATCGGGATTTGCAGGAAGCCCTGGAGGGGGAGGGAAGTTTGCGATGATCGTCTCGCGCATCTGTACCCACATCAAACGAATACGGTTAGCGTATGGCGAACGTTCCCGGGCAGACAGCCTAATGTCAAGTTTATGCTCAAATGGATCTTCCTCCCGAATATCGTAATCTGCTTGTTTGAATGTTTCTACAATCTGGTCAGCTATCCTGTCCCGTCCTATATTCCGGAATGCACCTGCCAGACGTCCTGCCAATGTGGTATGTCCGTTTTCCAACAATATGGGCAATAGTTCTGAAGCATCCCGTATCAGCGAAAGTGTGGTACGGGCATCAATAGCGTTACGGGTATAGATAGCAGCAGTACTATAAATGAGAGATGCTTGTAAATTATATATCCGGAGACTCTTTTGTATCTCTGTCTGCTCGAATGGAATATCGGTCTTTAGGTTGAACAATGATGTGTTGTAGGGCAACGGGGTAGGCTTGTTGTTGCCCTGTGGGGAGCGGACAATCAATTGTTGGGGCACGGACCAATTACCGGCATGGATAAGCAACGACTGGTCAGCAGACAAACACCAATTGTCACCATATTTATGGTTAAGGAACCGGGTAATGAAATCCCAATACGAACTGTACCACGCGGTCGTCTCTCCATCTCTTTCGTTCGGATCTGTGGCTACGTACCAACCTTTGGTTACTTCACGGATAAATCCGTTTTTCACTAGTAACTGACGATGTTTTGCATTGGGCAGATCATCGGTATAAATCCCCACTACACCTTTATCCTGTAATTCTTTCAGGAAAGTAAGTGCTTCTACAAATCTTTCTCTTGGTGTTGCCATAATCAAATATATTGGTTTTAAACTAATTCTTTCCTAATTGAGCTTACTAATAATATTCGTGACAAGTTTAGTAAATACTGATGTGCTAAAATTAGTAAACACAAATGTACTAAAATTAGTAAATATAAATGTTATAAAATTAGTAAATACTGATGTGCTAAAATTAGTAAACCGTGCTCATTACCCAACTTTAAGCTTTACTGAGGGCAGAGCATTTGATGGGATATTGTTAATTTCCATAGCTTCTTCTTGGTCTTCAACCTCTTGTTCTTTAGGTTCAGGTGCAATGGTTAACTGTATCTTCCTTTCAATGGCTGCCAGTTCTGTTTTTAGTTCACTCAACCGGGTTTCATTTGCCCACGTACCATTGACCACTTCCTGAAGGACAGGCAGGTCTTTTTGCAGTTCGGAAATTTTCTTTTGTTCCTGCTCAATATAACCCGGCAGTTTCTCCAATGCGTTAAGGAAGTTCATAGAAGCAAGTTTTTCATCTTTGGCAATGATGCCGTTGTTATAAGTATATTTGATATTTCCTTCGCCCTGTATCAAAAAACGGTTTACCCGTATATCCACGCCCTCTTTTTCGGACATTTCGGTTTTTACCAAAAGCGTAAATCCGTACAACGTACCGATTTCTTCATACTGCCCTCCGGTGCGGGATTTGTCCGCAAGCTGGTTGAGTTTGGTTCCAATCTGTTTTACATCAGCATTTGGCGATAAACCGTTCAACTGTAAAGGATTCGCAACAGTACCATCTAAACGCTTTTGTATGCGCCTTTGTAAGTTCTCCCAATCAAGGCTCATTCGGTTAAAACGGGATTGTGCACTTTCCAGCAATTCTGTAAAGTCCTGTAATTTATATTTGGCACTGAATTTAGAACGGTTAAAAGCCTGTTTTTCGCTTTCCAATCCTGCAATCTGTTTTTCTATTTTGGCTTTATCCAACAGGTCGGTATTTCCTGAAAGGATAGCTACATATTCCGAGAAGCTCATACCTGTTTTTTCGTCGATAGCACCTTCATCAATGGTACGTTTACCAAGGTTATTGGATTTTAGCTGGTCTATGAAAAGCTGTTTGTTGTACAGGATATTAAACTTATAGCTGTCCAATGATTTTTCTACCGCATAAATGAAAACATCCACTTTATTTTCAGCAAAATGTTTGGCTATGTAATTCCCGGTGCGGATAGCCCTTCCATCACGCTGTGCAAGGTCACTCGGTCGCCAAGGAATATCCAGATGGTGGAGGGCAACCGCCCGCTTTTGTCCATTCACCCCGGTCCCCAGTTTTTCCGTAGATCCCATAATGACCCTTATTTTGCCTTCATTGATATCTTTTATAAATTCTTTGCGTTTCTTTTCGGTCTTGGCTTCCTGAATAAAACGTATTTCGTTTGTGGGTATGCCGTGGTCTTCTACCAGCTTGCGTTTAAGTTCCGCATACGCGTTCCATTCACCGGGCTTATAGGTTCCCAAATCGGAAAACACGAACTGTGTTCCTTTCTGTGCATTGAATTTCTGATAGTATTTCGCAATATTGGCGGCACAATGTGAGGCTTTATTATCAGGATGGTCATCATACCCGCTGCTTATCATCCGCATATCCAATGACATCTTACGGGCATAGTCCGTGGCGATAAGCATTTTGGCTTTTTCTTCGCTTTGGGAAAGAGGTGCTCGTCCCAATAATTCACCTTTACCTGTTCTGGCAAATTCCATCAGGTTTTTGATAAACACCTCCTGATCGGGTGTTGGCGGGATATTGTACAGTATTTCGTTTTTTTCGGGACGGTCAATACCGATGTCTTTTGCGGTCCGGTAGTCCGTGATTTCCGAATAGAATTGTGCCAATTCCGGTACTTTGATAAAGTAACGGAAACGTTCTTTCTGTACAATATTGTTCGCTACCGAAAATTCATAATCGGTTGTTTTTCGTGCATAAATGGCTGCCCAGGCATCAAAGCAGTTAATGCCCTGTTTTTTCAATGCTTTTGGACGCAGGTATTTGAACAACAGGTATAGTTCCGTCAAAGAGTTGCTTATGGTTGTACCCGAAAGAAAAGTCGCACCCAAATCCTTCCCGGTACGCTCCTGAATAGTGCGGATAGCAAAAAGCAGGTTCATCGCCTTCTGGCTCCCCTGTATATTGCCCAAGCCAGCAACCCGTTCGTGACGGGTATTGAACATTAGGTTTTTATAGCGATGGCTTTCATCTACTAATAGGTGATCAATACCCATCATCTTAAAATCAACTACATCATCCTTGCGGTTTTCAATGTCATATTCCAATGTTTTAAGTTTTACTTCAAGATTCCCTTTACGGACAATGACCCCTTTAAGCATCCCTCTTGAAATTTCTTTGCCTTGGGCTTGTAAAGCTTCAAGGTTTTGCTCCACGCTGTCCAGTTCGGATTGCAGGATTTCCTTTTGCATTTCTGCTGACTGGGGAATCATTCCAAACTGGTCATGGGTGAGTATCACACAGTCCCAATCATTATTTTTGATGTCGCCAAAAATCCGTTGCCGCTTTTGTGGGGTAAAATCTTCCTTGCCCGGATACAGGATTTTAGCATGTGGATAGGCCTTACGATAGGTTTCCGCTATTTCATGGACATTGGCTTTCAAGCCAATAATCATAGGTTTGTGGGCAAGTCCCAAACGTTTCATTTCATGGGCCCCGCAACACATGATTAGTGTTTTACCTGCACCCACTTCATGGTCACAAATCGCACCACCGTTCAATTTGATCATCCATACAGCATCTTTTTGGCTTGAATACAGGTCTTCAATACCCAATGTTTTTCTGTCCAGACCGGGAAACTCTTGATGACTTCCATTGTATTGCGGGCGTACAAAGCAGTTAAAGGTATCATTGTATTTATCGGTCAGCCTTTGCTTGAAATCATCATTCTGGGCATACAGCCAATCAGTAAAGGCGGTACGAATCTCATCAATTTTGGTATTTGCCATCTGTATGGCCTCCATATCCCGAACCTTAACATCCTTGCCATCAATCATTATCTTTTTGGTGATATCAGGGGTAGTATTGACAAGTGCATGTTTCAATAAGGCAATGCCATCAAATGTCCGGCTTTGGGATTTTACGGCATACTTATCCCATATATGCACATTCTTTTGCCCACAGGAAATAGAAAAATCATCTGTGTTTTCAGCATAATAAATACGGACATCCGTGTCGAATAGATAGGAAGCAAAACGGGCATAAATGCCTGTGGGTATCCAGCGTTCACCAAGGTTAAAATCCAGTTCCTCAAATTCGATACGTCTTGGCCGGGCCTCTTCCAAGGCCATAAGGCTTTCTTTAGCCTCCTTGTCATCGGGATGATTTTCCAGATAGACTTTAACCTCATCTGCTTTCTCCACTACATTACCGGATACCCATCTTTCCAGGATTTCGTATTCTTTTCCCAATGGGTTATAGAAAATACGCCCATGCAGCGTTGCTTTTAGGTCATCTGTTGGCATGCCGCTTATTTCGGACATATAATCCAAATTCACGTTCCCGTATTTGTTCAGTGAAGCCGTCAGTGCCTCATCAGGATTATCGGTTGTCAATACGGCTGTCGAAAAGCTTACAGGTTGATGGAATATATCTGCCTTATGGACTACCCCGCCAATTACACGCTCCAAATAAGGCATTTCCTTACCGGAACTGTCCGTTTTGATAAGTTTGATATTATCGGCACTGTTCAGATTGCCATACCTTTTAACAAAGGCATCATACAACATATTGAGTATTTCCCTTTCTTCCTTATGATCGGTTTGTTGCTGGGCTTCCTTTTGATACAGGTCGAGGTAGGCATCCCTTACTGAAATATAAGCCTCAGCTCTTGCTTTTTGCCCGGGAGGTAATTGTAAGGGGTGGAACATTATATGCCCATTATCCTTATCGAAGTCCTTGAGATAACCGACAAATCCATTATCAACAGCAAGGCAGTCATTACGGTGAAAAGGTCTGATATCTTTGGTATATGGAGCAGGTTCGGTATTGATTACGGACACATCTTCATCTTGACCATTCAGTCCTGAAAACAAATCGCCTATGATTGCCTGATTGTTTTTGCTATTTGGGTTATTTTCATAGTCCGTGGCAGAAACCCGGGATGTATAAGGTTGTTGCTCTGGTTTAATGAACAGGTTAGGCAGACCTTTGATAACTGTTCCATTCCTCTTTGTTTGTTTTTTGCTTTTTGCCTTGTCGGTTTTAACTGGGACTACCGGTTTTTCCGTATTTTCAAATAGGTCAAAGAGGCTGAGTTGCTTTTCTTCTGTTACAATGCCATTATTTGTGGGTATGGATAAACCCTGTGGTTCCTGCTTTATGGTGACCGGTTCAGGTTTCGGTACAGGAGGTGCTATAGGGGTCTGTACTATCTGTTTATCATTGCGTTCTCCTTTATACAATCCACTATCCAAATGATTGGAAAAATCCTCAGAAAGCATTTGCTTCAAATCTTGGGCAATGCCTTCTACCCCGTCTTTATGTGTATAAATCAGTGCAGGTTGCCCATAAGGATTAGTGCCTAGTAAAAAGGATGTATGAACAATCCGGCTGTTGTCCTGAAATAAAGGGCTGCCGGATGTGTTGTATTCGGTTAACCGACTTTGACAAAACAGTTCTTCTGTTTTGCTTAAGCCCCTTTTTGATAGGTTCTTTTGCAGGATGATCAAGTCACTGCCAACTTCCGTTCCGGCATATTCCGTAAAAAGGTTGTTGGGCAATCGGACAACTGAAATGAGGTTATTATCTTGCATCAATGCCCTGCGTATCGGTTCATTCTTCGGGCTATTGAGAACGCCCTGCGAAGTAATGTAAGCCAGTAAACCACCCTCACGGAGCATATCGGTTCCTTTCAGAAAAAAGTAATTATGGATGCTTCGGGCAGCCTGTACTTTTACAGGGTCTTTGCTTCGGGAATAAGAAAGGTCAAAAATCGAAGTATCACCAAATGGGATGTTGCTGGCAATTACATCATAGCTGTTTTGTTCTCTTTCGGATATTTCTTCAAAACCGCTTACACGGATATTGCTTTCGGGATAAAGCTGTTTTAAAATCTTGCCTGTCAGCAGGTCTTTTTCAAAAGCCATTATATCCCTTATGGCTCCGTTCCCTTTTTTGAAAGAGCTGATAAAAGAGCCTATACCTGCGGAGGGTTCGAGGAGTTTATCAATGTGCAGACCGCTATTTCGCAAAGTTACTGAAATCGCATCTATGACCTGAGGTGGTGTATAAAAAGCCGTCAGTACGGAGCTTTTCATACTGTCCACATACTTGCGGTATTGCTTTTCGTCTTCTGAATTTTCTTTGAGTAGTTGATGAAGCTCATGTGTAATCGGGAATAGCTCGTGTTCCGTCTTTCTCCAATGGTTAATATCTATTTCGTTCTCTATGGGGTTCAGCACGAATTTAAGACCGCCAAATCCGCTGTATTGCATCATTAGCAGTCTTTCAACCTCAGTAGCTTTACGATTCTCCTTTTCAAGTTTAAAAGCAATTTTAAGGGCATCAATGTTCTGTTGGAGATGTTGGTGTTTATTGAAGGCCATTTTCCTCGATCCAAATCTGAATGGTTCCGGTAAGTTCTGTATATAGAAATTCATATTCAGGGCTATCGGCAAGTTCTTCAGTGAGTTGGTATTGCTTAAAAACAGGTTTGCAAACAGGAAGTATTTTCAGGGCAAAAGGACGGAGTTCTTCATCTGCCATAATCGTATCAAACTCGCTGCATACAACCTTGAAAACCGTATCAAATTTTGAAAAATGCAGTCCTTCAAATAAAATGTAGTCGGCTATTTCATTACATTGTTCTATTTTGTTGCCCGCCATAAAAGCGCCTTCATAAGCATTTGCTGCCCGATTGGATCGTTGGGTAATGAATGTTTTATCGCCCGCCAGTTCAGGAAAACCCGTATTAAGAAGCTCCCATAGTCTTAGCTCATAGTAAGACAAGTCTTTTTTCTCTGCCATAATTTTTTGGTATTTTATTTAATGATGTGATAAGTTGTTTTATTGAAAAAGCCGGGATAAAAATAGAAAGCAGAAAAACCAGGATTGGTTTTATGGTATTATTTGACAGGAAAAGGCTTTAATTGGCATTCTCGGGAGTCGATAAAATTAATAATGGAGGAAAAGTAAGGTAAACAAATGGAACTTCGGGGTAAATGAGTTCTGCCAGGAAAAAGAACGCTCTGCTGCAATGTTAAAAGCCCACTACGATAAGCTTTATAGTGGGCTTTTAGTATTATTTTTATTCTTAAACTTATAAAATAACAGCCCGTCACTCTTTTTGTAGTTTTTTAGTAAAAGTGCTGTTGTTTTCAAGATCAATTTTTAAAATATATACCCCTTTGGCCAATCCTGTAATATTTATATCCATCTTTTCGGTTTCAATTTGTTTTCTTCCTGAAATATCATACAGTGTAATATTTTTGATTGGCTCTGTTGTTTCAATATGTAATACATCTTTTACTGGATTGGGATAAATCTCTATGGTAACAGCGTCAAAAGACGGGATGCTCATAGGAAAGCAATCTTCACTAAATGTTGCAATGGGATCTATCATTGTCCAATTTACCTCACTGTATTCTACATTATCCACCTCAATACATATAAGGTTAGGATTGTTTGTTGCATCAAACACTTGAAAATTTATATTATTTCCGTTTCTTACATTTAAAGTTTCAAGTTGATTGTTATTACAAAGTACAGATTCAAGAAGATGATTTTGAGATAAGTCCAAATGGCTAATCTGATTTCCTGAAATGGAAACCCATTCCAAATTTGGATTATGACCCATCTCAAGTTCTGTAATTTGATTCCCGTTTATTGATAATCCCACTAAATCCGGATTATCTGTCAAATTTATAGCTCCTAATTGATTATGACCAACGACTACCACTTCTAAAAGTGGATTATTTGAGAGATTTATATCCGTCAATTGATTGTACATTGCATAAAGCATTCGTAAGCTTGTGTTGTTGGTTATATCTAAATTGGAAATTTGATTTAATGTGCAATTCAATGAAATCAACTGCGTGTTTTGAGTAAGATTTATATTTGAAATTGAATTTGATTGACAATATAAATATCTCAATTCAGTATTTTGGGTAACATCGATAGCTGATAAAAAATTATTATCAACTTGTAAGGTCTCCAATGCCGGATTTTGAGTTACATTAATAGTATTCAATCCATTATTATTGGCCCTTAATATTTTCAACGCAGGATTCTGAGTAATATTAATGCTTTGCAAATTATTACCGTCACAATTCATCTCTTCCAATAAGCTGTTTTGTGTAACGTCAAGGTTTGATAATTGATTATTTGAACTAGAAAGCTTTTTTAACAATGAATTGTTACTGACATTGATGGAGGAAAGCTGGTTACCGTTAAGGGTTAACTCACGTAAATTCAGATTCTGACTGAAATCTGCTGAAGTTAAATTATTAAAAGAGCTGAATAAAACTTGCAAAGCGGTAAAATCCTCAATACCAGTAAGGTCTGAAATACCTTTGTCAGATATATTCAATGTGATAATATTCTCAATATTTTCCGTTGGCACATAATTGTCTATGGGCGGCGTGTCATATCCCAAATCTATCAATGCCTGTTCAAAGTTATTGTCAGGAATGTAGGTCTGGGAGAATCCTGTTAAGCTTATTGTTATAATAGAAAGTAGTAAGAGGAATCTGTCCATAATAATTTGTATTTTAAGAAAAAAGTAAAAATGGTATTATTTGGCAAATATACAAATGAAGGGGCTTTCCCCACAAGATACCATTGAAAAGTATTCTTTTTTAAATTTTACCGTTTCTGCTTAAAGAATTTCCGATTTTTTTTTATTGTTCTAAATTATTTACCATCCTATAATAATAATCATGCTCAAGCCTTGATGCCCGGGTTTCAGATAGGCTTAAAATTACGAAAAGCTCAAGATTATAATCATAATTGGTAGTGATGATTTCATTTATTCCACTCTCCATAATTTCTTTATGAAAGATAAAATCAAAGTCACTGCCGGCTTCCAGTAAAAGTTTTGAAATATTGGTTTTAAGGTTTTTCAGTTTAAACTCAAAAGAATTACGCCCCAATCTGTGTTGTATCATTTCCTCAAAAGCCAAAGAAAATGGCTTTAACTCATTGGATAGATCAACATCTATATCAAACTTCTTTGAAAGCCTATCCAGTAAATCCCCCACGATATTGCATTTTGAGAAATCCTATTGATACCGTTTCCCATAAACAGTGCTTTTGGTTGAGTATTATGAGCCATGAATTTATGTAATTAAATCCTGAATGTTACAAGAGAACTTTATTTTATCAATTCTGCCTCTTTCAAATCCTCAATAATTACATTTTCTATCTCTTTGGAAACTTTATTCCTGATAAAAAGTTTATTTGCCAAACTAAACCAAAAATTTGAAATCAGGCTATTTGATACCAGTTCTATTCTTTTCCTGATAGCGTTTTTATATTTTTTCCTGAAAGCGTTTTCCGATATAGAAGGATACTCGGGATAGTTTAATTTTGCATCAGTTCCGTACTTTTCAACATCAACTTCATTGGTACGGGCTTTCAAAACCCTCATATCCGGTATTATCGGGAATAGCTTGACACTGTTTTTATCAAATTTCGATTCATTATAATAAAACCTATCAAATGCTTTATCGGAAGGAAATTCACTTAATTTTTCTGTAATATCCTTATCCGGTATACCAAAATAATACCTTAAAAAGATCTGGCAGTTAAGTCTTCCCAAATAATAGTCGTGATGCCTGAATGATTTATCCATAAAGCCTGCAAATCCGCTGAAAGGAGCTGCTGCCAGGTCATTTTTTGCCCGCACCATTTCTCCCTGGACCATTACTTTCCTTACGGGCTCTATTAAAAATTTGGTGCGATCCCTAAGCTCTATAGCATCCAGTATTCCATCTTGATTGAACATTACCTGATTGCGCAATGATTTGAACATTCCTTTGGCTACCGAGATAATGTCGGCTGTAGGATTTTCCTCTTCAATTTCATTGTCCTTGTTTGGAAAAGGGTCAATCATAATTACAGCATAACGGTCTTTCATCAATTCAGCAGGATTCTTTTCCTTAAGGACTTTCAGGGCTATTCCAAAAGGTTCATTATTGATAAGTCCTCCGTCAATCGAGTTGAATTTATAAACCGTGTTTTCCTTGATCAAAGGGTAAATCCCCTCCCTTTTGCCAAAAAGGTATTTAGGATACCGGTTGATGTATTTTTGTGAAATGGCTACTTCCCGCGATTTTAACCCTATCGGGAATGCTGCCGTGCTAAGGGTGGCATCTTTCAGATAACCCATATCCCTTGAGCGTTTCAGGTCGAGTACATAATACAGGTCCTCTCCTTCAGGAATTCCGCTTTGATATCGGTGATTGGCCACTTTATACCTGAAAAATCCGGCGTGGCTTGTAATGACGGGGCCGTTTTTATCATTGCCCCCAAATTCTATCTTAAAATTAATTCCCCTTAAATTGGTAGTTGTCAGGATTAAATCCAGGCTGTCAGAGATATAGGGTGGATAATTGCTGAACTTTTCAACTTGTAGGGCATTGTCAGAAATAATATCAATGGGGTCAGAGTTTAACAGGGCTTTAGGCTTTTCTCCTTTTTTCAGGTTTTTCAAATCGTCTACAGCTAACATTTTTTCAAATGTATTTGATTTTTCATCATCTCCCATTTCAACCCAGCTTTGATAAAAACGATTGTTTTTACCAAAAGGATTGTCTTTATTTACAGGCTGGTGATCTTCATCTATAAGGTTTAGCATGGTCAAAGATCCTGTAATACCTCCGGCTGATGAACCACTTATGACATCTATTTCTACATCGTGCATTGGTATCGAGAGATCATACTCTGGATGATCATTGCCCAATTCTTTGTTTTTCTGTTTGGCTTTTTCCCATAGTTCAAGGGTTTCTAACAGATAATCCATCACCCCGGCTGTAAATGCCCCGGCTGAAACTGCCCCGGCCATAGCAAGGCAAATTTTAAACTTCCGGTTATCAATCATATTTCACATTTTTTAAATTGCAGATAAGCCCTGTACTTTTAATAAACCCTAACAGTCCTATCGTTACAAATGTCGAATGTAAAAATGGAAATATCAATGCGGGAAAACCCGTATTTTGACTGCTTTTTAATCTTTTAACTCGTCAACAGAAAAAAATTCGTGAAGCAAGGCATATGTCATCACACCTATAAAATTTTTGGCGCCTATTTTATCCATAAGATTTCTCTTATGCTTTTCCACTGTTCTGGGACTGATGTTTAACTCAATCGCTATTTCCCGCCCGCTGTATTCTTTAAGGGTCAAACGGAGTATTTCCATTTCCCTTTCGGTAAATGTCAGTGATTGTGAGGTTTTAACTGCCGGTGAAGGGTCGTCTAAAATATGCTGTATCACAGATGTAAGGCTTTTTTCAAAGTAAAACCCGTCATCATTCAGTTTCAGTATGGCGTTCTTCAACTCATAAGGGTCTGTATTCTTGGTAAAATACCCGTGTACTCCCATCTCCATTACCCTTTTTATGGTGTCTGCTTCATTCATAAGTGTAAGCACCAGTATTTTTACATCGGGATATAGTTCATTTACTTTCCGGCAGGTTTCAAAACCATCCATTACCGGCATCTGCAAATCAAGAAGCAGTATATCCACAGATACTGTTTCTAATTTTTCCAGAAGTTCTTTTCCGTGGGAAGCCCCTGCAACTACTTCCATGTTTTCAAAACTGCCTATTAAAAGTTTAAGGCTTTTCCTGAAAAGCATGTGATCGTCTGTAATAGCAATACGTAACATGGCATGTTATTTTTTTAAACGGATTAGTATTATGTTTCCTTTATCGGCAGGCACTTGTGTAAGTGATGCTCCTATGTATTTGGCTCTTGATATGATGTTTTTCAGCCCCATACCGGAAGTGTCGTGCAGGCTTTTATACAGGTCAAAAGGAATGCCGTCATCTGCAATCTTTATCTCAAGTATTTTCTCATTTTTCTCAATGGAAAAATCTATCCGGCTGCTATTTCCATGTTTGAGCATATTGGAGATAAGCTCCTGAATAATGCGGTACAACTCATAAGCGTCTGATGAAGAAACAGGTATGTCTTTTTGGTAATACCGGGAATTTATGGTAATGGTATTCCACTTTTTTATCCTGTCAAAGTAGTCCTTCAATGTAGGTACAAGCCCTTGGGTATCCAGCAGGGGAGGCATCAGGTTATAGCTTATGTTTTGTATGCTTATCAACATATTGTCTAAGGCCGGTTTTACCTCCTCTAACACGTGTTTATTAGACGGATCCTGTTCCTTTTGATACAATACAGTTATGTAATTGCGAATGGCATTCAAATCTCCGCTAACACCGTCGTGGAGATCTGATGCGATCCGCTTCCGTTCCCTTTTTTCAGATTCTAAAGAGACTTTCAGCAAATTATCAGATTCCTTTTTCCGAATTTTATACACTTTTTTCTGGTATAATATTGTAATCAACAAAACACCAAGTGCCGAAAATATCATTACTATCGTGCCTATCCAAAAAAGTAGTTTTAATCCGGCTTCATTTTCCATATTCCGATAATCATAAGAATTCTTAAAATAAGTGTTGCCATCACATTTATGACCCAGTAGTCATGAATATAAAGGCTCTCGCTTTCAAAAATAAAATTACTTAATAAAAACAGAAAAAATGTACTTGAGTAGTAAATAATAAATCCGGCGATGAAATAGAAACTGACACTTTGCCATGGGTTAGGAACATCGGCTTTGTCAAACAAGTTTTTGAACCATAAACCGCAACCGGTAAAGACAAGTATTACTGTGGGAACAGCATTTATATTTATCGTTTTTAAAGCATTGTATTTATCCCAAGTAAGCAGAGACAAAATATATGTTGCACCAAAAAGTGCTAAAAACGTATAGAGCACTATTTTGTAACGACCCGGCAGTACTTTATAGAAAAAATAGAAAAGGGCTGTAAATTCCAGTAAATCATATAGCTGAAACCAATGAGCTGTGCCCTTTTTTAAAAGGATAGTCCCGACATATTCATACACAACAGCTATAGCGGTAAGCCATACAAAAAGGATTACCGGCTGCCGTGTATCAAATGCCTTATTTTTAAATAGCAATACCAGTAATGGTATGATCCCTATAAACAGGGCAATGTAAAAGATAACAATATTCAATATTATTTATTTATCAAAGGGCTTGATTTGGGGCAAACATGTGGGCAAAGTACTAATCTTTCCAAAATCACACCATCAGTTATATCTTCCCCCTGTTCATCTACTCCCACCAATACAAGATTTATGTTATTGGTTTCGTTGTCATATCCGTTGTACATACGAATGCCTACACAACCTTCCTGCTCCAGGATAAGGTTTAGCTTATTAGAGCCTGCAAAGAAAGATTTGACCGCATGTGGGTTTTTACTCTGAAAAGAATGTGTGAAATCTATCGCTTCTTCAAGCGAAATTACAGAACTTTTGTCTTTGTCTAATGTCATAATGATGATGTGTTATATATTTAACTTACAAATATCCTGTTTAGATTTTAAAATAGCAATGCGGGTTTTCCCGTATATTTCGTTTTTCTTATCATTATTGATAGAGCAAAAATTAAAGTAAGTTATTTCTGTAAATATAAGAACTCTTTGATGAGAGAGGCAGCTTTTGGCTCCTGTATAAAATTTAACATCACATAACATCATTAATAACACTGATTGGCATTATTATGGATACTCGTGTCCATATACTTTAAGGATATTTAAGCTTAAAAAATGATGTTTATTGGCTGATATAAATTTTTGAAAAATACGGGAAAACCCGCATTGACTTTCTCATTTTAAAGCCTGAACTTTGAAACATACACTTTGAGTGATCTTTTACTTCCTGTTAACAGCTTTCTTTTTTGGGGAAGAAATAGAAGGTAACTCCTGCCCTTTTATTGCGCTTTGTTGTCGGTGATTAGTGCAAGTAAGTATAAAACAGAAAATATTGATAAACTCTGAATAATTATGCCATCATTAGCTTTTTTTTCTTCTACTTCAATTACTCCTCAAACAGCAGCACTTGCTTATGGAGTGGAATCTGCCGATAAGTTCCGTGTAAGCAGTTTATTTACTGTTTCCACAGATACGAAAGCCTATGCGATGATGAAGGGAACAATTTTGTTGCAACAGCAACAGGGCAACAACGATAAAGTAAACCTTGTTTTAAGGCCGCATAACCAGAAAGAATTTAAACTGCCAATCAAATATGTTATTTACAGGGGGCTTAAAACAATCGATTTTATAGATAGTAATGATTTGGCAGACCCTGATAATAAAGTAAAAACCTCCGGTTCTGAATTATTAGCTGCAATGCAGGTGATTCAGCAAGACAGGGCTCCGGGTGATGATATTCCCCTTGAAGCTCTGTTTGGCAATGACCTGACTCCTGCAAGCAATTTAAACATAGATGAGTTTTTCTTTAAGAACCTTGCTCTGACTTCACAACTTTTTACCATTGATTGTGGTGTTGAATTAGGAAATTTTTCTCCCGGAGAAATAGGAGTAGAAATTATCCTGGAAAACCCGGAGTTTTTTGTGGATGTTGAGTTAGCCAAAGAAGAACGTTTTGAGATACAGATAGATGGTAATATGAGTTCTGCCGAAAAGAAGTGGCGACAGGATTTGGCAAGACACTTTGCTGACCCTGCGGCTTTTTATGGGTTGCACCATGATATACAAGATGGTATAGAATACCGTGATAGTAATGGTGACAAGCAACCAGCAAACACGGCTACCCTCGTTTACAATAATGTTTTGGCTCCTTTTATCGATACAACGAGGAATACTGTTTATTTAGACATACGTAACGAAAACGGCTATTCTTATAATTATTATGACAATTATGAGGGATCTGGCACACACGCTGATAAAG
The DNA here is from genome assembly GCA_964469175.1 of uncultured Flavobacteriaceae bacterium. GTDB lineage: Bacteria > Bacteroidota > Bacteroidia > Flavobacteriales > Flavobacteriaceae > Planktosalinus. The sequence continues at coordinate 12,768 of CAYXXY010000015.1, read as the reverse complement.
AAATTAAAATAGCAGAAACTTCCGATGAAATTGAAAACCCTGGTAACCCTAATTATAATAATGCATTTAAAGAATACTATACCAACGGTTGGGCAATACATATAGTAGATATTACTCCCGGTGGCGGTACGGAAAATGAATTTTTTATAGCCTTACGGATTAATGATAATGAAAAGCCCCTGCTTGCCGGATGGAATGTAGAACTTACACCTAATTCAGTGATAAACCCGCCTTTGACTGATAATGCTTCAAGCAGAGTGTATTTTATTGATGAAACAATCTTACTACCTACTCCTATATCCGAATTTACCAATACGATCTCTATCAAAGTCCCTAACATATCCATTGAATCCGCTCAATTAGCCACCATTGTAAAACTGGATTATATTAAGCAATTAAGATTAAATGACGGTGTAGATGCTTTTCCCCAACAGAATCCTACTGACTATCTTTTTGGTCCTATAACGGCACAAATCCCCTGGGATAGTGAAGATGGAGTGCAATGGATAGGAAGTAGCCACCATAAGTATTTTGATGGATTAAATCACGGTTTTGTATCGGGAATTATGGAAGAAGACATAGCCGGTTTAGATCCATCTTTAAAGACCATTACTATCAATGAGAGAATTGATGCCGAGATTATTAATAAGGTCTATATTACAAATACTACAAACCCACAAAATGTTGGTCAATACAACGTAAAGAAAGTAGAGACACCTAATCCATCGACTACCGTAATTACAGTTTTAGAAACCTTTCTCTCCGGCTTACAATCGGGGGATAAACTTAAATTTATAACAGAGGCTGCTGTTTCCATTAATTATTCTAATAAAAAGCTTATAGCTAATGACATTGATCTTACTACACTATCGGCTTTTTCAGCAGGAAAAAGAGTGAAGTTATTTCTTAAAAAAGGAGCAGAATCTATCAATGAAATTTCTAATAGCACTTATATTTCAGGAAATACAGAAATTGTCCTGACAAATGATTTAACCAAGCAAGGATTAGGAAGCATTATGCAGACAGGTATGGTATCTGAAACAGATACCTCCGGTGGAACACCTCCTCCCGACAATGACAATATCCTTTTTTATTCTGTACCTCAATTTTATTTCAAAAATACAGGAGGAAAAGACAATAGCTTCTTTAACTACAAAGGAGCAACCTATAACAATGAATCTTTTATAAAAACATTACAAAACACTCATTCAAATTTTAAAATAGAAAAGTATAGTTTACAGCCCTCTGCCGGAGTTTTTGTTGCTACACTTGCCTATGATGATACAGTAAATATAAAGGAAAACATTCTTCTTTTAGGACTTAAAAAATCGGAATTTGAAGATTTAAGGACAGCAGCGGCAACACAGCTCTCTCCTTACCACTTGCAAATGCTGAAACTGAAACCACAGGGCAACCGCCTACGTGATGAAGATTATGAACCCTACTACAAGTACCATTTGGTAGTTGCCGGCTTAGATAACTTAGGGGATTATTCAGAAACCACTGTTTATAAAGAAATCTACTCTCGTGACGGATTGATTTTTACATCTCCTGAATATGCCAGTCATATAGTTGCTGATTTTAGTCTTGAATTAGATTTTGAAGAACGATTCCACCTAAATCTACAAGCAGATCAAGGAGAGTGGAATTTAGTACAACTTTCCACAAATCCTAATTCCACATTCCAATATCTTTATGAAACAATAGGTGCTGACTTAAAAGACATAGTAGATGACTTTGAAACGGAAATAAACGCGCTTACCACAGCAAATTTTAAAACAGAAATAGAAACCAAGATAAAAGAGAAAGGAACAGAATTACTAAATGCTGCCCGCACCAACATTCGTAATAGTTCACACCCTATGTATAATAAAGATGGGGCATTGTATTTAGCAAGGTTGCAAATGCGAAAAATGATTAAGCAACAACCTTTAATATCTGCATCTTTTGTATCCTATAACAATATACGGCAATATTTGGATTTATTAGAAAAAGTAACACGAGGACTACACTCCTCAAATCTACCTGATTTTTCAACTCATCCTGACCATATACCTATTTTAATTTCCGGATTTGATCCATTCAGAGCAGCAATGGGAGGAGGAGGCTTAGATGAAAATTATCACCTATCTAATCCATCAGGAAATATAGCTTTATCATTGAATAATAAGGTAATACCTAATGGAAGTGCTAATGCTATAATTAAATCTGTCGTTTTTCCCGTACGTTACAGAGAATTTAATAACGGATGGATAGAAGATTTTTTTGAGCAATATATAAACCTTAATCACCCTAATTATCAAGGGGTAAAAATGATTATTACTTTTAGTTTTGGAGTTGATACTTATGATTTTCAAATAGATAGATTTGCTTCGAGTTATAGAAATGGATATATAAGGGATAATAATATGAAACTTGATCTCGCTCAAAATTTAAAGGTTCATAATTTAAATAACAAACCGTTTATAAACAATCAATTACCATATGATGAATTAGAAGATAATGGTGAACTTGTTGTGGATGTATCCGGAAACAATTCTACAATCGGGATTAATCATAGAGCTTATTGGAAACTTTTTGCAACTGATATTAGTGGTAGTAGCCCAATTCCAGATGTTGATGTAACTAATAATCACACTTTATCAAGAATTTTGACGAGGGGTCACCTGATAGGTCAATCTGTTATTCCGATTGATAAAATTAGAGCATTTGTTCCCTCGCAAGAATCTGGAAACCCTCAATCTTCTAATGAAACAAAATATGTAACACCAACTGATAATGATTTTATTAGACCTCCATCTTGGACAGATTATCCAGATACTCAACCTTGGGTAAATGATTATACAGATTTTTATGTAAAATCAAGGATGGGGTCTGGGCAATGGTATTTTTCAAATGAAATACATTATAGAGTATCAAATGTCCGAGATAAATACAAAAGTGATTTAAAAACTGGACATATACATATTGGTTTCTTACAAGGAGATCGGGAGCAAATGCTTGAAGCTCTTGAGTATATAATTAAAAAAATGTTGAATGACCTATAAAATGAAATACTTACTCGCCATATTGTTCTTTACAACTGTTCAAAATAATCTTTTTGGACAACCTGCTCCTTGTATGGATGAACCTATAAATATAGTTGAAATACAAGATACAGATTTCAACAATACTAATGTTTTAACTGGGAATATAGGATTAAAACGGACACCTGATAATTACAAATGGAATGATATCCTCATAAAAGATTCAATTGACGCTCAAAAACTAATTTTTGAAAATTTTAGCTATGAATATTGTTCTAATATAGTTTATAAATCTGAACTTAAAAACAGATTTTATTACACTGGTTCTATTGAAAATGAAATTTTAATTATCCAGAATGGAAGTAAGAAAATGTTCATTGTTTTTCCTTCAAATATTCAAAACAATATAATAGCATATGATTATTTTCTAATTTCAATTGCCGATTCAATTAATCATCTAAACATAGTTGATGGCAAAAGAGCTCATTATTATCCTTATAAATATATTTCAGGGATTGAGTTCAAGGAAGGTATATTTTTTATAAAAGATTACGAAAAAAAAAGCGGTATCAAGCCCTTTAATAGCGAAGAGATTATTGAATTTTATTCCAATACCACAAATGATTATAAAGGTCGAATAAACCCTTTAAACTATTGGAATGAAAATGTGTATTTCATATCTCCTTTTGATGAAAGTAGAGGACCTGAATATGCAAAAACATTTTATGGAAATTATACAGAAAATCAAGCTATTGAACTTATTGTAAAAAATCACCCATCAATTATTGAAAAAATTTTAGAATCATCTACTTCCATTATTAAAAATACAGAACATAGAACACAGCACCAGAAAGATTTATTTGAGATATGGCATGGTTTATTAAGAAGAAATGTAGTAGATAAAGAATTTGCATTAAGGCGAAAATATGAATCAGATAAATCTTCTATTGATGAAGTTTATAAGGAGTATAAAGAATTTCAAAAAACAGAGTTCTTTTCCATTTTAAAATCAGATTTTGATTTGACCATTAAGTACTATAATTATTTTATTGATGAAAAAGCTGATTTAAAAGAGTTTAAAGAGTTTATTCAGAAAAACAATTTAAAATTTAGTAAAGAACAATTGGAACTGTTTATTGATAATAAAAAGTAATACTTATGGCAACAAAATCCTTCTATCCCAACATAGGTACATTAGTTACCATAGATGATTTCCCGGAAGAATTACAGTTTCTGGAAGATGGTTTGCAGAACGCTCTGGATAAGATTTATTACAAAGAGCTTCAATATGTCCGAAGTAATGACGGAACTCAGGGCTACTATAACATTGTCTTGGTAACAGGCGAACCATTAAAGCTGGATTTGTTTGGCTCAGGTTTTTCTATTGTCATTAATCCCGGTGGTGTAGGAGAAACCCTTATTCCTCTTACGCTTAATTACAACTGGCCTGTTTTAGCACTAATAAATAACTTTAATATAGACAACTTTTCGTATCTGCCGGAAGATTTACAAGACATATTCTACAAATCATTAACGTTAAGTGATACTGACCTTATTATTTATGCCTTAGATACATTTGAAGGAAGTACAGATTTTCTTTCTTTTCAGAATTTTGTTGATAAAATCAATCTGTTTTACAGTTTATCCGGATCTTCGGAAATACCATACCCAGATGACGCAGATATACTTGATATGGCAGAGGATGTGAGATGGTCCATAGAAGGAAGTACAAGTATCACAGATAGCATATTAGATATTATCAATGCTATCTACATAGTTTCCAACGACACAAACCAATATAGACAAAACCTAAGTCAATTCTCTCAAAACATTAATGAAGAAACCATTGAGGATTATATTAAGAAAATAATCCTGCCTAAAATTGATGCTTCTTTAAATCTTGCCATAGGTTTGGCATTCCCAAGGGGTTTGCTTGTTCCTTTATCCGCTCCCGGCGGTGAACCAATCCCCGACCCTGAACAGTCCATACTGATTTTTGACATCGGAACTTTAGAGTTTAGTACACAGGGAGGTATAAACTTTCAGGAAGAAATGGCAGTCAGCCTCAATTATCCTTCACAGATAGGTAATACAGGTTTAGGGATAGATATTGTAAATGCTAAAGTAGATTTAAGTAAAAACAGTAATATCATAGAAGCCGACTTAGATGGAAGATCACAGGATTTCATCGGTATCTATGCACAATATGTTGCTATCACCCTGCCCTCTAAATGGTTTAACAATGTAGATAACACTACTTTGCGAATAGCCGGTTACAATATGCTGGTAGGTACAGGCGGTGTTTCCGGAACCATTGCTTTAGAAACCATAGGCGGCCAACCCAACAACGGGGCGGCTTATATGGGGCTGAAAATTGGAGACTGGGAGTTAGGGTTTAACTATTTTGACCTTACGTTTAAACAAAATGCCGTTACGCAGTCCAACATTGCAGCCCGGGTAACACTGCCTAAACTTAAAGATAATAATGATGAGTCTTTTGTTTACCTCAACGGGCATATTAATGAAGCCGGTGATTTTAACCTGACCGCTTCCCACGAAAATGGCATCCCTTTTACCCTGTTCGGCTTTGTCACCTTCAATTTCCTCACGTTAGAGCTGGGCCGTGAAAATGACAATTTTTATGTAGGCACTTCCTGCCAGATCTGGTTTGAAAACCAAGTGATGGAAAAGCTCATCGGTGACCAGGTCATTGAGATACCAAGATTACGGGTTTATGACAACGGCACGGTAGAGATCGTGGGCGGCAACGGTTTTATCCCGCTTAATATTTCCCTGAATTTAGGCCCTATCGAGATGGCGGTTACGGGCGTTCACTACGGCTCCACGCAATTGGAGTATAACGGTGTGATGCGTAAATACAACTATTGGGGTTTTGACGGTGCCATCAGTATAGACCCTCTTGGTATTGATGTGCGGGGTGATGGGATAAAATATTACTACACCACCGATAATGATGAAACAGATGAACACGGGGATCCTCTCTATACAGACGGCGATGATTTTATCCATATCAAGGCATTGGAAATTGACCTGGTCATTCCGGGCACGGCAAGCCCGTCAAGTGCCATCGCCATTATCCACGGTATGGTGGCGTTGCCAGACCCGGGGGAGTCACCGGAATATATGGGTGAAATATCCCTAAAACTTCCCAAGGCAAAAATAGCCGGAGGAGCTGCTATGCGCTTGCAACCCCGCTACCCGGGGTTTTTGATAGATGCCTTTATAGACCTGCCCGCCCCTATTCCCATCGGGCCTTTGGGTATCTATGGTTTCAGAGGGTTGTTAGGCTTTCGGTATGTCGCTGAAAAAGAAGCTGTAGGCCTGGTTTCAGGGCAGGACACATGGTATGATTATTATGTCTATCCGCCCAAAGGCATCCACGTTTCCAAATTCAGCGGCCCTGAGCGAACAGCAGGCTATACTGCTCCGTTTTCCATTGGCGCCGGGGCTGTATTAGGCACCAGCTTTGACAGTGGCACGGTCATATCCGTAAGGGCGATGCTGTTACTCTCTTTACCGACACTGTTTATGGTAGAAGGTAAAGCAAGTATATTAAGCGCCCGTTTAGGCCTGGATGACAACCGGGAGCCTCCTTTCTTTGCCTTTGTTGCCTGGGGTGACAACTCCATTGAAATGGGTATGGGAGCGGATTTTAATATCCCTTCAGGCAGCGGCTGGATCCTTGAACTGTATGCTGAAGTACAGGCAGGGTTCTTCTTCAATTCACCTTCTGCCTGGTATGTCAATTTCGGAACCAAGCAAAATCCCATAAGCGCCCGTGTGCTCACTATTGTAACAGCACAGACTTACCTGATGTTATCAGCTCAGGGTATTGAAGCAGGGGCACGTGTGCATTTTGAATTAAAAAAACGTTTCGGGCCTGCCAAAATTCATTTATATGCATATATCGAAGTTGGAGGATATATCAGTTTTGAACGCCCACAAATCGGGGGTTATATCGCTGCGGGTGGTGGTATTGATGTGGACATCTGGATTATAGGGATTTCCCTTTCCTTAAATGCTATTTTCTCAGCCGAAGCCGCCAAGCCTTTCCTTATCTATGCCGAAATAGATTTCAGGGCTTGTGTTAAACTGGTTTTTGTGAAAGTATGCAAGTCCTTTACGGTTAAGTTGAAATGGGATAAAGACAATAGTGTTGACCGTACCCCGGTACCGCCGCTTCCATTTTCAGGGACGGTAGACAGAACCGAAGAATTGGTAAAAGGCATTCACATGCTTACCAATGAGGCTTTTGACCTGGATTATTTAGGGATGAGTTCGCCTCCTTCTGCCGGTCAGATCACCAAAGTGATCCCTTTAGATACTTATATAGAGTTTAAAGTCGAAAAAGGGTTGGTTCCGGGAGCCGTATCGGGAAAAATCGGCGGCTATACGTTCGCTCCTGAAAACTGCGTGGATTTGATCCCACCCCAAAAAGTAGTGCGGGGCGGCCGTGAGCTAAGGCAGGTAAAGCACAGGTATTCCATAGAAGACATCGAGATAAAAGCTTGGAATAACAGTGGTTGGCAGGACTACCATCCTTTTGAAGCCGTTGTTGCTCCCGATGACCGTCCCGTAGTGGCGGGCTTACGGGTTGGTTACTGGCAAATCAAAGAAAAGCAATATGATACCATCCGCCTGCTGGCAACCAGCCCTTTCAACTATATGGAAGCCGGAGAACCGGGCTGGCACATTCCTGAAATATATGGTATCACGCCTTCTGTCTTGTACTGTCAGGAGGAACTGCGTACCGAAGATTGCTCCAATGTCCTGAACAAGTCATTGGGAACGGTTTATTACCCGCCTACGCAATACATCGGGCATTTTATAAACGGAGCCTATTACACTTTGTCCAACATATCAGGATATGAGATCGTTGACGGCAATGTTGTGGTCGTTGAAAATGAATATATGGAAGTAACTGATGTTACCAACATACATGGATTTGCAAAATCGCTCTCATTCAACAATTATAACAGTATGGTAATTATTTTGCCGGAACCCTCTGTAAAGACAAGGCTGAGATTAACAACCAATGCCCATGGAGTTACCATTAAATATTATAAGTCCGTCTTAGATGATACCACAAGCCTTGTTCAGTACACCCTAATTCATCAAGAGTACAAGACAGCATCACAGCTTGATTTCGTAGTGGAATACGATAACGAAGAAGAATTTATCAGCAAAGTGATTATTGAGCCTGATGACCCGAATGTACAGGCCATGCTGGACATTATGGAACAAATAGCGGCATTGTTTGAGGCCACTTATGATGAAGCTAAGGGAGAAGTTAATATTACCGAACCTTCGGATACAAGGCTATACCATCAGCTGCTTGCTCAACTGGAAGAATTAAAGAGAGTCGGTTGTTCGGAGATAGAAGGAGACTGTAACCGGGATGATATACTTTGTGAGCTTTACGATCAGTTGCTTTTATTGTTTGAACAGTGTTTTATCTATCCTGTTCTTAAGATTGAAGATTTGTTGAAACATCAAAAATGTTTTAACCAATTCCACGAGCTGATTCTAATATTTGACCGGAACCACCCTGAATACCACCTTATTGAATCTATGGGTGAATTGTACGCAAGATTTCTCGAATTATTAGAATCTCTAAACATTATGCTCAATAATTATCCGGGAGGTATAAGCGATACTGTTATAATCAACCACTACTATGAACTCAGGGAACAGACCATCTTAATATTAGAGTATATCAAAGAACTTGGAAATTGCGACTGTGATGATAAACCGGGGCTAAGATGTGCCACCTCCCTTCAGCAAATATGCTGGATGACCCTTGAAAACCACCAGTGGAACGAAACCGTTCCCGGATCGGAAGCCATAGAGGAAGATTTTGAAGATATGACAGCAGCCTTACAAAAAGTAGCACAGCCGGTATGGAGGCCTAATACAACCTATTATATCAGGGTTCAATTAAAAGATGAAGTTGACAATGGGGACAGCAACCCGGGGATTTACAATTATTATTACGGTTTTAAAACAGTGGGGCCGTTAGGCCATTACCACAAAAATCCGGAATCCCATTATATACCTTCGGGAGCCAAAGCCGACGAATATCCATTAACATCTTTAAGGTCATATATAGATTACAACCGTTCATACCCCAATGCCGACGGGAATATCCTGAAAGCAAAACCACTGTTCTATGGAAATCAGCAGTGTAAAATTTCGGTTTTTTTCAACAAACCGTTGACCTATCATATGTTCCAGATCTGGCACGAATACCTCAATATGCCCGAATTGGAAGGCCAGTTGCATATCGCTGTTAAAGACCCGGTTACTGATGTGATCATTCCGTATCCACTTCCGGTTGATTTTGACCCGGGGGAAACCGTTCCGGTTCCTGACGATGGAGGTTATACCTGGAACGGAGACAATGATCCTTTGCTCCCTGCCCATATTCAGGTTATAAATAATATGATTGAAAACGGCGAGCTTCCTTGTGAAATTGACCTTGGAAACCCGATTGTTCCTGCAAGTTCTTACTTTACGGTAACACTCACCAACCTGAGGCCTCAAAAGCTTTACACAGCACTGCTATACAATGCATTTGAAGTCACCAATAATAACGTAGTGAATGAACCGGTACACGAATTTGTGTTCCAGACATCAAGGTACCTGAATTTTGAGTCACAGGTCAAAAGTTACCTGATACAGGGTGAGGAAGCATTGGTTGAAAGACAAGCAGTCTATAACATAGAGCTTTCTTTGGATAATGCTACTGTAACAAAAGCGCTGGATATTGTTTCCAATCCTGCAAACCAAGCGGGAGACCCGTTAGGAAACCAGTTCCAGCATCTTTTTGACAGGGTCATTGAAGGCGTGTTTGAAATACCTCCAAAAGATCCTCCTGTAAGGACTGAATTCCACAAGATAATCAACCTGAATACCGGAAATGTTGTCGCTTTGCTGATAAAGAACCCGGAACCATTCAATATCCCGAAAATACCATTAGAGGAATTATCGGAAATGATCGCCGTAGTGCATAGTAACGGAAATGTGGACAATGCTTATAAAGTATTATACAGCAAAGATTATTCGCAGGCTGTTATTATGCGCACCAGCGCCGGGATTACTGCCGGCACACTTAATTTCAGGTTTAAATATTATACATGGGACGGGAATCAATATGAAGAAACTGATAATGTTTTGGCAGAAAATATCAATATTAACGATTAAAAAGAAACAAAATGGCTTACGTTAATTTATATAATCCAGCATCAACCGCATATATACGGCGATTAGTAAGATTTGGTTCTTTTACCTATGTAATAGGGCGAATATGGGTTTCTTCTGACCAGTTTTATATTGCCAAGTTAAGTTTGAACGGGAACATGGTCTGGCAAAAAAGGTTTATTTTTCCCAATACTGTTGTTGGTGGATGGATTTGGTACAAAACCCATTTTACGGACATCGTAGAAATGGAATCAGGTGAACTGATACTTTTGGGTTCTGATCAGAATAACTTTTTGCTTATAAAATTAACAGAAGATGGGGACTTGATATGGGCGAAAAAATATTATGACAGATCAGATGCCCAAGTTATATTTACTAACCTGACATCAAGGGCCCGGCTTTTTAAATTAAATGAGAAGACCCTTGTCTTAAAGATTACTGAGACCCATTCTCAAAATGGAGGGGTAAGAAGGATTGACCATAAATTCCTGAATATAGAACCAAATGATGGTGAGCTCGTTTCTTCCAAAGAAATAATTTCACAAAATCCGTTATTGATAATTCGGGATGAAGAAGTCCGTGGGGATAACCTTGTCCTTTTTGGTTACAGGGGGGGTAAGGCGGCTATACTTACCATAGACCCTGACTTAAATATAACACAGTCCGTAGGAATAGCATATAATGGAGATTTAGGCGGGTTTAACTACTTACATATCTATGCTGCCAGCCCTATCCATAATGGGAGATATTCTGTCATAGGCTCTTTTTATCATTACGACCCGGAACAGAATATGAGAAGTGAAGAAGATGGCCTGGAATTTACCTTAAATGAAAGGGATGATTCCACCCCTCGCTCTGTGCTTGAACACCTCATAGATTTTTCCGAGCCACTTCCCAACCGTTTTACCCGGTTTTTTATTGCTGAATTGGAAGAAGACAATGGTAATGTTGTCAATGAAAGGCTTTTGGATAAAGATTTCACTGCAACATACCAAACCATACATAAAAACACCAGTGGGGTGTTTTTCAGTATCTCTAATCGGTTATTCAAATTAAACAGTAGCCTGACATCGTCTGATTGGGTAAAAACGATCAGGGTTCAGGCCCTGAGTTCGACTTATCTCACAGTTAATAAAAGCATAGGAAACACCTTTGATGCATATAGCTACCAAGGATCCGGAGGTAAATTTTCTGTAGCTTCCACGTCTTTTGACTATAATTCCTGTAAAACAGAAATCATAGATGATTCTGTCCATTTAATCAGTCAGGATTTTGCAATCGAAGATATTGAAATTGTGATTAAAGAATATTCTCCCATAGAATATGATGAACCACAAATAGAACCTGCCGACTTTGAAAGCTCTGAAACAGAGGAACTGTGCCCTTCAGACGACCCTCAACCGGATCTTGAACAAAGCACCATTACTGCAAACCCCACATCAATACTCGCTAATGGTATTTCAGAATCTCAAATTACTGTGCAGCTTAATGATGCGTCAGGAAATCCGATAACTACCGGAGGCCCATATACCGTTGAAATTCTTTTTTCAGCAGGCTCAATGATTATTGATACAGGTAATGTAGATGGGAATGGTCAATTCACAACGCAACTCAGATCTTCAGTTGTTGAAGAAACTTCCTTTTTACAGTTTCAGGTCGATAATTACGGACTTAGTCCAAATACCGCGACCGTACAATTTATTGCTGAGGGAGTGAGCATTGAGATATCAAAAATAACGGCGATACAGTCTCCTTACCTATACATACAGGCTTCCGGCTCTGAAGGTAACGACAGTACCCAAGGGAGGCATCTCCGCTGGGCTTTTAGGGGCGTATTGGGTGAAAAGCACTTGCCCAAGGGAAATTATGCATCTGATTATGTAAATTTCAATAAGCCGAAAGATTTTGTAAAAATATACAAAGCGGCATATAGAAAAAAAGTGATTCAGCTTAATCTCATTCAAGATTCTCCCGAAGTTGTTGATAATGCCAACCGGTTATGGATATACAGGATCGAGGGAAAGGAGTTTTATGTGTATTTCAGGAATACGGCAAAATATGACCAGGTAAGGTCAACCGTAAACCCAATGACCCACCCCTCCCAGTTCATAGGACATTATGGAAGCGAGCTTATCGAAATAGAGAACATCAAAGAATTATTTTTTGCCGTTACTATTAATTTTTCTACGCGAATAGCCCCAGACAGGATTTTTAAAGTGGAAACGTTATCTGTCAGTACAAACGATTTGGTTGCGAATAAAGTGGTTACCAATAGAAAGACCATATCGGATGATGAACTTGATTCCCCCTTGAAATTATTGTTTGAAAACGGAAGGGCGGTAAGATGGCAAATTTCCAATGCTTCCATACATACGCTTGATTTTGAGTTTTATTCTGAAACCATATTGGAAATCAATAATACGACCGGCTGGGTTGAAATGGGAAGTTTTGCCCTGACTTTGGATCAGGGCACGGCATTCAGCAGGTTGGAGCCATCACCCGGTGACGTTAATGGTGTTTG
>CAYXXY010000014.1:0-69126 GCA_964469175.1 uncultured Flavobacteriaceae bacterium | reverse complement strand
TAATAATTTATTGTAAAACAATTGGTTGTAAAAATAATTAGTAGTAGTTTTGCCCTTTATTAAAACAATTTTTATTTATTATGCAAACAGGAACAGTAAAATTCTTCAACGATTCAAAAGGCTTTGGATTTATTAAAGACAGTCAATCAAACGAAGAAATCTTCGTACACATCTCAGGTCTAGTTGATGACATTAGAGAAGACGACGAGGTTACCTTTGAGACAGCTCAAGGTAAAAAAGGATTAAATGCAGTAAATGTTAAACTTGCTTAATAGCAGTTTTTAATATATACCTTTTAACTTTCACAAAAGCTCTCCCATAAGGAGGGCTTTTTTATTTTATTGATAATCTGAACTTTAAGCTTCGTCTAAATCTTTTGGCACGACCTTTGTAAATTCAATAGCGGTAATAAATGCTAACCATAAAAAGCAATTACTAATCTTAAAACCCGCTATTATGAAAAATCTAATTTTAACATTCGCAAGTGTCTGCTTATTTTTAAGTACGATAAAAGGTTCAGCAAATGATGTAGGCTACTATGCTTCTTACGATGGTACCAGAGTAATTTTTGTTGAGGGTGGTATTGAGTTTTCAATATTTCCTGATGGTCAGTTTGACTTTGTTTACTTGGGTCATCAAAATTCTCAGGTTACAATTTCCACTCCAAATGTAGCGGTAAATTTTAATTCAGGTTATAACTATGATGCGTATGTTCAATATGACAGCTATGGAGCTGTAATACAAATTGAAAACACCCCAATCTATTATGACTATTATGGCCGAATTGTGAGAGCTGGTGATGTTACAATAAGATATAACAACAGAAGATTGGTTCAAGTGGGTGGTTTGTACTATCACTACAACCCTTATGGTTACTTTACACATTATACCGGCTATATTAACGTTTACAACAGATATTATGTTTACAGACCCTGGCACGTTTACTATGCTGTGCCATATTATACTTACTGTGTAGTTTACACTTATCCATACAGAAGGTATTATACCCCTGTGAGATACAGCTATAGCTACCACAGAACACATTATAGAAACGGATATGCATATGTAAACGGAAGACGTGAGTTTCACAGACCCGGAAGTAGAATACACCATAGAGATGGACGTGTTTCAACTAACAGGGATTTTAGAGGTTCAGGTAGAAACGGCCAAGTAGCTTCAACTACTTATAAAAGAGATGATCAGGTTCTCAGAACAAACTTTACATCCAGGATGGAAACCACTCAACGCGGTACACCTTCTAACAGTACAGCTTCAAGAGGTGAAAATACTCAAAGAGGTACTCCAGTGAATAACACTGTTTCAAGAGGTGAAAATGCTCAAAGAGGAACTCCCCAAGGTAATACAGTATCGAGAAACGACAATGTACACCGTGGTGTTCCTGCAACAAATAATGTTGTAAGAAATGAACGTGTTGAAAGAGGCACGCCTCAAAATAACAACACAGTGAGGAATGGAAGTACTCAGAGACCTGCAGCAACACAATCTCAAAACACGCAGGCAAACAGGCAAACAACAACGAGACCTGCAGCAACTCAGCCTCAAAACACGCAAGCAAACAGGCAAACAACAACGAGACCTGCTGCAACACAATCTCAAAACACGCAGGCAAACAGGCAAACAACGACAAGGCCTGCTGCAACTCAGCCTCAAAACACGCAGACAAACAGGCAAACAACAACGAGACCTGCTGCAACGCAATCTCAAAACACGCAGGTAAACAGGCAAACGACAACGAGACCTGCTGCAACGCAGCCTCAAAACACGCAGGCAAATAGAGCGACTGTGAGGCAACAAAATAACACGCCGTCGAGAACATCCGGTGGAGCTACCCAAAGAGGTGGTGGCAGAGGATAAAAATTTAAGTTAAGTTTTGGTTGGTTGGAAGCCCTTTTGAATGTGAAAACAGGATGAAGGGTTTCTTTTTTTAGAAAATCCTCTTTACGATTGCATCAAACAAACTGTTGATATCATTAGATATTTTCCCTTTATACATTAGAATAAAATAAACCAAACTAAAAATTAAAGACTTTAGTCCTATATTAACAATTGGATGAAATTGAAAATCCCACAAATAAAAAAGTGCATAAAACAGTCCCAACACCAACGATACTTTCAGGGTTTCTTTACTAAATGGGTGCATATTGAATTTAATCTTTACCACAATAATTTTCGCTAAACTATAAAGAAACAAAGATAAAAAAGTGGCAACTGCAGCTCCGTTAATGCCATATTTGGGAATAAAAATCACATTTAACGTGATGGTTAGAATTGCCAAAAGGACTCCAAGTACAACTGTCCATTTGTAATAATCTGAATTGTATAAAATGGCATTGTTTATTCCCAATAAATTGTCAAAAAGTTTTGAAATTGAAATCAATAGCACAACAAAAAGCCCGGTGCTGTATTCATTTGGAATCAATTCATACAATTGATTCACATTAAGCACGATCATTAAGAATACCCATCCTGAAATAACAAAAAGCGTTAACGAACTCTTTTTGTACAAGTTCTCCAGCTCTTCCCAATTTCGGGAATTTAATAGTTCAGCAGTTATGGGGTAAGTAATCTGATGCATCGCTCTTGCAGGAACAATAATCACCATAGCAATAAAAATAGCCACATTATAATAAGCCACATTTTCAATGGGTATATACTTCCCTATCATTACTTTGTCTATATCCAGCAATACTAAAGCAATTGAACCCGCAACTATGATCATAGAAGAATACGTAAAAATCTGTTTTGAATTTTTTGGAAACTTGAAAATGATCCTGGGAAATTTCAACTTATAGGCGTATAATTTCATGACAACAGCCCTTAAAAAATAGACTCCCACAAGCGACCAAACAAACTCATTGGCATCAATAAGCTCAAAATAAACAGCAAACAAAAGCAGCATAATGACAACCCTGTGAAATACCTCTTTCATAAAATTACCAAACACACTTCGCATATGCACTTTAGACCAGGCATAAAACACTTCAAAATAAGCCATTGCTACTGCAATAAGAAAAATAGAAGGCACATAACTACTGATAACTTCATTTTCTTTTGACAAAAATGAGGAAATACTTTCATAAGCAAAAACACCTATCAACCCTACCGGAATAATCATTAGCAATGGCAAATAAATCATAAAACTCAAAAAATTATTGCGTTGGGTTAAGTCTTCATAAGAGGAATAAAATTTCACCAGTGTGTTATGAACACCAAAAGCCATCAAGGGTGTCATAATGGTTGCAGCCGAAAGCAGAAACCCCACCAGCCCATAATATTCGTCGGTAAGGAAATTGGTGTATAAAAACAGGGTGTTCAATGCACCAACCGCAAAACCAATATAAGTGGTTATAGTGTTTTGAATGGACTGTCTGACTACAATTCCCATAATTTATGTTTTATAAAGCGGTGGAATTGATTATTTCTGACAGCTTTTTGGTAAGGTTTTTCCGGCTGTATTGTTCAATTTCTTTGGAATCTACCTCAAGTTTTCCTTCTTTAAAGTTTTGATATAAACTTAAAATATGTGGTTTCAATTCGCTTTCGCAAAAGGAATCAAAATACATCCCCGCTTGGGTTTTATTTAAAATTTCTTCAATATCACTCCCTTTTGGGCCGATAGCAATGATAGGTCGTTTTGCTGTAAGATATTCAAATAGTTTTCCGGGAATGATTGCTTTGGTTTCAGGGCTATCGATTTCAATCAATAACAAAATTTGAGATTTTCTTTGCAACTCAATTGACTGTTTATGTGAAATATATCCTAAACTATCTAAATGTTTACTTAACCGGAAGCTGTTTATACTTTTCAAGACATCATCGCTTACAACTCCGGCAAGTTTTAATTCAAAATCCGCTTGGAATTCTTTATTCTCATCTAACAACTCAGACAAGACTTTCCATAACATTACCGGGTTCCTTTCTGAAAGCAAAGAACCTATATGCGCAAGAGTGAATTTTTTATCAAGTTCAGTTTCAGTAGAAATTTCTACATCAAATCCATTGGTGATGACTTCAATTGGTTTTTGAGTAATTGCCTCAAATTCTTTTTTGGTAGTGGGACTTGTAACAATAATTCTGTCAGCCGATTGCAACACCTCCCTCTCAAGTTGTTTGTGCTTTTGCTGCGAGGCTTTGGTGAGTCGAAGTTCTTTGTGATACCCAATCGTTGTCCAGGGATCCCTAAAGTCGGCTATCCAGGGTATTTGCGTTTGTTTTGTTAACTCTTTACCTATCAAATGTAAACTGTGTGGCGGGCCGGTAGTGATAATCACATCTACAGGATTTTCAATCAAGAAATTATTTAAAAACTTTACTGATGGTTTCACCCATCCTACCCGTGCATCGGGAATAAAAAAGTTTCCCCTTACATATAACATTAACTTTTCAATGGCTGAAGGCTTTTTTTTAGGTATGATTCCACTACTTATGGTTTGGGTTTTTTGTTTGAAAAACAGTTTAGCAAAACCATAAGGCTCCTTAATGGGCTGCTTAATGATTTTAATCCCTTTCGGAATTTGATTCAGCAGAGAATTGTCAATTATCGGGTAATGTGGGTTTTCAGGGATATAGACAACAGGTTCAATACCAAAATCTTTGAGGTATTTTACAAATTTTAACCATCGCTGTACTCCCGGTCCTCCTGCGGGCGGCCAATAATAAGTGATGATTAGAACCTTTTTCATAGTGGAATTCCCGTCCCGATAGCTATCGAGAGAAATCTCGTTAATTAAACCTCCTTATTATCCTCGTTTAAACCTTTACCTCTTTTTGATTTAATCCCGAAAAATACCCCTGCAATAAGCAATAAAAACAACAAGATAGAACTTGCCAAAGCTATACTACTCCCCTTTTGAACGACTTCAGGTTCAAATTTAAATTCGATTTTATTATATCCTTCCGGAACCATCAGCGCCCTTACTGCATAGTTTGCTCTGAAATGCTCAACGGCTTTCCCATTGATGTATGCATTCCAACCATAAGGATAATACAGTTCAGAAAAAACAGCCAATCCGGGCGAGGTATTTTCGGTTTCATAATACAGGTAATTAGGGCGGACTTCAATCAGTTTTATAGAGGCTAAAGAATCAACTTCAAAAATCCTGTTTGGGATTAAAGACTCAAACTCCTGGTGAACAATCGCCGTTTGCTTGGTGTTGGTTTCACCAATACTTAAAATTTCCTCATCGGCAGTTTCAACGATATTGACTTCCTCAACAAACCACGCATTTCCATTGGCCATAGGGTTCATTGAAGCCAGTACCCTACCTTCATCATCTTGTTCAAGGAAATATTTGACATTAAACATATTGAACACTTCCAGTTTTCCAAAATCCATGTAAAATTCATACAACTCCTGCATTCTGCCGGGCTTTGCTGCGTGATAGCCCCCCAATGAGTTGTGAAAAAAACTAGCCCTTGCGTTTGCGAAAGGACTTGTAGTCAAATCATACACCCTGTAATGCCCGTCATCTTTTAAGATTTCCTTATCGGCAGGATACTCTGAAAACGGATTTGACATCTGTCTGGCTGCCACAAAATTATCATTGTTTACATAGCGTTTATTTACCGGAACCAAGTCCAAAATAAATAAAAGCCCAATCAAAACATATAGAGTATTCAATTTGAGTTTTTCTTTCAAAAACATCCACATCAGTCCTGCTGTAACAACTACAAAGCCTAAACTTCTCAGTGTATCTTTTACAAAGAGGGATTTTCTGTCTTCCCTTATTGCATCCATAAATTCGTGCCCATAAGCTTGAATATATAACCCGTCATTACCGCCTACAAAATCGAAAAAACTATTTTTGAAAAACAAAAACAACAAACAAATTCCTCCTAAAATTCCTGCAGAATATTTTAATGCATTCAATTTATCCTCTTCTGAAACTTTGGCAGAAACCATTTTATAAACACCAAATATGGCAAGAACCGGAAAACACAATTCTATAATCACCTGAATGGATGAAATCGCTCTAAACTTATTGTATAATGGAAAATAGTCAATATACAAATTGGTTAAAAAATCGAAGTTTTTCCCCCAGGAAAGCATCAAAGCCATAACAGATCCTACAATCAACCAGTATCTGTGTTTACCTCTCAAAAGGAAAATACCCAGGAAAGCCAGAAAAAACACCACCGCACCAATGTATGCGGGAGCTGCAACTATGGGTTGTTGCCCCCAATATGTGGGAACTGCTGAAACGATTTCAGATGCCTGATTTGGATTTAGCCCTCTTTTCATCAAGTATTCATATGTTGCCGAATTTGTGCCTACATCCTCTACGTTTCCTCCTCCTTTAAAACGGGAAATGAACAAGTTGAAGGATTCTGTTATTCCATAGGAATACTCTGTAATATATTCTTTTGAAAGTCCACTACTGCCTTCTTTAGGGCTGCCGTCAGGGTTAATGGTAAGTGCAGATGCACCTCTTGTAGATTCTTTGGCATACTCTTGTGTTGCAAGTATATTGGTTGCATTAAGACCAATAGCAATAAGTACACCGGCAGCCATAATACCCACAGATTTAAAATAATGTGGCAATGTCTTCTTTTTGACAGCGTCTATGAGATATACAATTCCAATGACCAGTATTAACAACAACAAATAGTAGGTCATTTGATAGTGGTTGGCACAAATTTCAAGCGCCATGGCAATGCAGGTAACAAAAAATCCGAGGATGTACTTCCTTCTAAAAACAAGGAAAATACCTGCCAAAACCATGGGCATATAGGCAATGGCGTGGGCTTTTGCATTGTGGCCCACTCCAAGTATAATTATCAAATAAGTAGAAAAACCAAAAGCCAATGCTCCTACTGCCGCAAGCTTAAAATCCATTTTAAGCGAAAGCAACAGCAAGTAAAAACCAAGTAAATAGAGAAACAAATAATCAGCCGGGCGTGGTAAAAAACGGATGGTTAAATCCAGTTTTTTGATGTAGTTATGAGGGTATTGAGCGCCGAGTTGGTAAGTGGGCATACCGCCAAATGCCGAGTTGGTCCAGTAAGTCTCCTCCCCTGTTTCAGCCCTGAAATCGTTGTGCTGCTTGGCCATTCCGGTATATTGAACAATATCACTCTGAAATATTTTTTTACCCTGAAGTACCGGACTGAAATAAGCCAATGAAACTATGGTGAAAAACAATAAAACTGCCAGATGTGGCCAAACGGATTGGAGAGATTTTTTCATTGAATCTGATTAAGACGGTGAAAATTAGTCAATTTCTTCGTAATCCACATATTCACCAACGGTTTTCTTGTTTTTTCGTTGCTTTATTGGCGGGTGGTCTATGGTTACTTTTCCTTCCTTGGGTTTTTCGGTTTGGTGGTTGTGCATGCCACTAAAGGTCCTTTCCATTTTTTGGGTGGCTTTTTTAGCAATATACCTTAAAAAATAGGGCAGCAACAATCGAAAAAGAAATTTGACTGCATAATAAACTAAAATGATTATTAAAAGCGTTTTTAAGAACGACAACATCTGTAAAGTTTAAAGATTTTTAATAGTTTTCAAAAATAGGCAATCCTAATAAATAAAAGGAAATTTCAGCTATTAATTAAATGATAAAATGCGTTATATTTACACAAATCACAAGCTTATGCATCATCTAAAATTTTTGGTTTTTACCTTGCTGATAAGCAGTTCCATAAACCTAAATGCTCAATATACAGACATTATCAATTCAAACCGCCCGGGAACCTCTCAAGGTGCTTTTGCCGTTGGTAAAAATGTTACACATATAGAAACCGGTGTCTCCATTGGCTGGGAAGAACATTCACTTTTAAGGACTAAAACTGACGCATTTTATATCGATTATGCTATCAGGCATGGACTTGTTTGGGATCGCCTGGAGATTAATTTAACAGGGTCCTTTGTGGCAGAACAAGTGGTTGACAACCGAAGTGCCGTTCCATTTGAATACAACCGAAGTAATTTCAGGGCAAATACACTTGGGGCAAAATATCTAATTTATGACCCTTATAAAGAAAGGGATCAAAGAGCACCCAATCTATACAGTTGGAGGGCAAACAACAAATTTCAATGGGAAGAATTAATTCCGGCAATATCTTTCTATGCAGGGGTCAATTTTGATACTGAAGAAAATCCCTTTTTACCACCTGAAGACCCAAGATTCAGCCCAAAATTTGTATTGATGACTCAAAACAATTTTGAAGGGGGTTTTGTTTTTGTTACCAACTTTATTGTTGACCGTGTCACGACTGATTTCCCAACCTATTCATACATTTTAACCCTTACCCATGCATTTAATCCCAGATTTTCAATGTTTGTTGAAAATCAAGGAATTAAAAGTGATTTTTATGCAGACCAGTTGTTGCGGTTTGGTGCAGCTTATCTTTTTGGTCCTGATTTTCAACTGGATATACTATCAATGGTGAATTTTAAAGACACCCCTTCCAGATTTTTTGTGGGAATTGGCGGTTCATACAGAATAGACAACCATCCGGAAAAAGCCCCAAGACGAAACTAAATTTATTTATGATTACCATTCAAGAAGTTATAACTAAAAAGGAGTTAAAGCAATTTGTTCTTTTTCCTTTTGACCTTTATAAAGACTCCAAATGTTGGGTGCCACCACTTATCAAAGACGAGCTTGAGGGTTTTGACAAAAACATTAACCCCGCTTTTGAAAATGCCGAAGTCTGGCTTTATTTGGCTTACAAAAATGATAAAATTGTTGGGAGAATTGCAGTAATCATTAACTGGCACGAAATAAATACCCAGAAAATTGACAAAATCCGTTTTGGTTGGTTTGATTTTATTGATGACTTAGAAGTAAGCAAAGCACTACTTAATCAAGTTTTTGAAAAAGGAAAAGAAAAAAACCTCACTTATGCTGAAGGCCCCATGGGATTTTCAAATATGGACAAAGTGGGTGCAATAACTATGGGGTATGACCGAATGGGTAGCATGATTACCTGGTATAATTACCCCTATTATATCACACATTTTGAAAACCTGGGTTTTAATACCGAAAAGGAATACATAGAAAATGAATTTTCATTTAATAATGTCAACAATCCGGATACCTTTTACAGGGCAGAAAAAATCGTAAGTCAAAAATATGGTGTGAAGTCTTTGAAATTTACTTCGTCAAAAGACATTTTACCTTATGTAGAAGAAATGTTTGATGTATTTAACCGTGCTTATGCTTCGCTCTCCTCGTTTGTTGCTATTACAGATCGTCAAAAAGAATATTTTAAAAACAAATACATTAGCCTGATTAATCCAGAACACATTAAGTTTATAATGGATAAAGATGGAAAACTGGTTGCGTTCAGTGTTGTGATGACATCTTTTTCGGAAGCTTTGCAAAAGTCGAAAGGAAAACTTTTCCCGTTTGGATTTTTACATTTTTTAAAGGCTAAGAAGAAAAATGATACTGTGTTGTTTTACCTTATCGGAATACTTCCTGAATACCAAAACAAGGGTGTAACAGCTTTAATTTTCAAAGAATACTATGAAACGTTTACAAAAGATGGAGTAAAAAACTGCATATTGACACCAATACTCGTTGAAAATCTGGCTCTACAAAACCTATGGAAAAACTTCAATCCTGTAACAATCATCAGGCGTAAAACCTTCAGGAAGGAAATAGCCGACTGGAAATTTTAGTATTTCCATTGCCTTTGAACGTTTTCTTCTTCTGCTTTCTTGAGCTCTTCAGCAGGTATTACTTTTAAAAATGAAGGGTGTTGCTCTATGGCGATTTGTATTTTTAAAATGATATCATCAACAGACTCATTTTCATAGTCAATTTCAAGAGGTGCTTTAATTTCCAATGTCTGGAGTATTCCCCTTTTTTTAATCATAATTCCTTTCTTATCAAAAGAACGTCTAAACCCATCAATTACTATTGGTACAACAATTGGCTTAAACTTTTTGATGATATGGGCTGTACCTCTTCTAATGGGTTTCCATGGTTTTGTCGTTCCTTGTGGAAAAGTGATCACCCAACCATCATCAAGGGCTTTACCAATATTTGAAATATCACTCATTTTCACTTGCCTCTTTACATCTTCTCCTCCGGCTCTCCAGGTTCTCTCTATTGGAACTGCCCCTGCATATGCCAATATTTTTGGCAATAAACCTGATTTCATAGTTTCGCTTGCGGCTACATAATAGATATTGAGTTTGGGTCTCCACAAATACCCAATATTTTTTATAGAATCATCCCTTCCATGTAAACTGGCATTAAACACGTGAAACATAGCAACTACATCTGCAAAATAGGTCTGATGGTTTGAAACAAACAATACATTTTTATCAGGTAGTGCTCTCAAAATTTCAGAGCCATCAATTTGAAGTTCATTAAAACCTTTAAACCTGCGATGAGTAATCGCTCCCATAAACCTTATTAACCAAAGCTTAAAAAAGAGTATGTGTCCAAAAGGATTTCGTTTAATCAATCCCATATATGTATGTGTTTCTTTTGAAAGATTACAAGCCGTAAATATACTAAAAATCGAAGTTTATAAAGTTTTTTGTAATAGATGTCTTACTTCACTAAGTATCATTGCAGTAGCCCCCCAAACCACGTGTCCATTGAGCTGAAAAGCAGGCACATCTAGATCTAAGGCATATGAAGTGGTTATTTTTTTTGAAATAATGCTATTATCATCCAAAAAATGGTTCAAATCTACTTCTATTATTGATTCCACTTCATCTTCCTGAAGTACAAACTTTGGATTAATGTCTGTGGTTCCAAGATAGGGATACACAACAAAATTACTTGGCGGAATGTACATTTCAGTAAGTTGCTTAATAACGTTCATTTGGCTTCTTGGTATGCCCACTTCTTCCTCTGTTTCGCGTAAAGCGGTATTTAAGAGGTCTCTATCCTGGAGTTCATACCTTCCCCCCGGAAACCCCACCTGCCCGGAATGCACACCACGATATGTTTTTCTCAATATCAAAACAAATTGTGTGTGGTTGCTTAGTGATGGGTAAAAAAGCACCATCACGCCTGCTTTATTGGCGTTGGATTTGTTTTGCGCAAGACGCTTTAACTCTACCAAGCGTTCCATTGGAGCCATTTTCATTTGAATTTCCTCTCCCGGTAACTCCAAATTTTTTAACTTTGAAAGCGACGATTTAAACCTGTTAAACTCCATTGATGAAAAAATATCTTGTTATTCTAAGTTCTTTATTTCTATTTCTGAATTGTGAAGATAAAAAAAATACCCCTGAAAAAAATGAAACTTCCAATGAAGAAACAATTGAGATTAAACAAGAAACCATACAGGAGGCTGTAACTGAAGAAATTAAGGATACTTTACACCCAATAGTAAATCTAACAAACAGCACTGTCGAGGAATTTCTAATTGAATATGGTAAAAACAATCCTGAACGATTTTTAACCCTTAAAACTGAACACGGTAATATCGAGCTTGAACTCTTTAACAACACCCCATTACATCGTGCTAATTTTATCTATCTTGTAAAAAACGGGTATCTAAATACAACAGTTTTTCACAGGGTAGTAAACAACTTTATGATTCAAGGAGGGAACAGTGACAGGGTTGAAACCAGTAGAATGAGAAACCGTATGGGCAGTTATACACTACCTGCTGAAATTATTCATCGTCATAACCGTGGTGCATTGGCTGCGGCAAAAGAATATAGGGACAATCCCGACGACCGGTCTTCTTCATTTGAGTTTTATATCGTTCAAAGCAGAAACGGTGCACATCACCTTGATCCTAACTATACGGTTTTTGGAAGAGTGATTTCAGGAATGAGTGTGGTGGATGAAATTGCAGCACTCGATACAGACGAAGGTGACTGGCCTTTGTATAATGTAAATATCAATGCGGTTCTTAAGAATTGATTTCGTTTTTCGGGTAAATTGATGGCAGTGACAACTTAAATTTCACCGCCAAAATTCTTACAGTAATAACCACTGATCCGGAAATAATGACAATCCAACTCGGATCCAAAGAGGTAAGGCTTAACAAGAAATAGAATATTCCACCCAAAATACAAGCAGTGGCATAAATTTCTTTTCTAAAAATTATGGGAATTTCATTACACAATATATCCCTGATCACACCACCAAAACAAGCAGACATTGTTCCCAATGATACGCAAATAATGGGATGCAAATCCATTTGAACGCCTTTTTCTATACCCACCATCGTGAATAACGCAATACCAATTGTATCAAATAAGAACAATGTTCTTCTAAAATAATTGAGCTTGTTTCTGAAAATAATAGCAAAAGTTGCAGAAAAAAATATCACATAAACATATGTCATATTGTGCATCCATACAATATGAACATCAAGCAGTAAATCCCTTAGTGTTCCGCCTCCAACAGAAGTTACAAATGCAATGATGAAAATACCAAACAAGTCCAAACGTTTGTGCATAGCCGTCAGCACTCCTGAAATGGCAAATGCAACGGTACCCAATATATCTATAACTAGGAATATACTCATAGGCTTTGGGTATAAAAGGCATAATCCTTAATGATTCTGTCTAAAAAATCAATGGGATTTTCATCAAAATTAACCTGCATAACTTCAGCAGCTTTTGAAGATAGTTTCAAAATCACATTGTGATTTCCCTTATATTTTGATTCAAAGTAAAGCTTTTTAATGGTTTGCATCTCACTGTCATTAAAAACGGTGACCTGCGGATATTTGGGCAAATATTCTTCCTCAACCTCTATGTGCCTGATGGTTGTGATTCCGGTATTTTTTTTCTCTGAAATCACTGTTGTAGTGGCCGCAATGTCCCCCAAACGTTGTCCTTTCCCGTTGAGTAAAATCGTGACTACAGCTACTGCCCCACTTGTAAAACTGATATCAACCAATCGCATTAACCATCGCAATAAATAATTTGAAAATGCGGGTTTTGAACCATCCAGTTTAACCACCCTGATTTTCATAACAGCTTTTCCGGGGGTTTGCCCGTTCCATAATGTTTCCCAAAGCAAATGGTAAAGAAAAATGGGCAAGCCTACTGTTGTGGAAATTAAAAACATACTGTCTATACTAACATTTGTTGCTGAAATTAAGAAGAAAATAAGGATAATATAAACCCCAATTATCAAGTTGTCAAGTATGTAAGCCAGTATGCGGTCACCAATGCCTGCAACATTTTGAGAAATCGTAACATTTTGTGCAGTTTCTATTTGAAAATTATCCATTTAATCTGTTTCTTTGAAAAAGTAATTTCTTATTAAATGCGTGAAGCAGCATTTGTAAAACAAAATAAAGATAAATGGATAAGATTTGAAAGTGTTCTTAGGAATAATGTTCAAATTAATCCGGATGAACTCAGCGGACTGTACATTGAAGTTACAGACCACCTGAGTTATGCCCAGACATTTTATCCAAAAAGCGAGACTTTAAGATACCTGAACAGTCTGGCAATTTTAGCACATAACAAGATTTACAAAAACAAGAAAGAGTCCCGAAACAAGCTTGTCACATTCTACACCAAAGAATTTCCATTGTTTTTCTATCAATACCACAAGCAGTTGCTTGTTGCTTTTTTATCTTTCAGCTTGTTTGTGGCAATCGGTGCCTTTTCTGCAGCTACTGACGGCGATTTTGTCAGGTTGATCATGGGAGACGGCTATGTGAATATGACCATCAGCAACATTGAAAAAGGAGACCCGATGGCGGTTTACAAAAAAATGGGCGAAGTGGATATGTTTCTGGGAATTACTGTACACAACATTAAGGTAGCACTCCTCGCATTTGTGTTTGGCATATTATTAAGTATTGGAACCCTTTACGTTTTAATGAATAACGGAATTATGTTAGGCTCCTTTCAATACTTTTTTTATGATTACAACCTGTTCTGGGAATCAGTGAGAACCATCTGGATTCACGGAACGATTGAAATTTCAGTGATCATCGTTGCCGGTTGTGCGGGACTTGTTCTTGGAAACAGCATTTTATTTCCCGGGACCTACACCCGACTTCAATCTTTCGTAAGAGGGGCAAAAGACGGATTAAAAATCATTGTCAGTACCATTCCGTTTTTTATCATTGCCGGGTTTTTGGAAGGGTTTGTAACCCGCCACACCCAAATGCCCGACTGGCTGGCAATTCTCATTATTGGAGGATCGCTGTACCTTATTCTTTTTTACTATGTTTTCTACCCAATCAAACTAAATAAAGCAAAACAAAACCATCCATGAAAGAAGTTATAGATTTTAAACAACAGCGCGACATTGGTGCCATCATTACCGATGTGTTCAAGTTTATCAGGGTTGAAGGCAAAACCCTTGGGCTACTTATTTTAAAAATTTCAGGGCCGGCCATGTTGGTGATGATAGCTAGTTATGTGTATTATGCACAAGCAACTATGGGGGATTTTGAACGCATATTTTCCGCTCCTTCACTTGCCTCAAACATGATTATTTCAAGTATACTGTTAGTCTGTTCATACATCGCTTTTTATGCATTACTCTATGGTGCTGTTTTTGGGTATATTAAAAACTATATTGAAAACAATGGAAATGTAAATGAAAACGAAGTCACACAACTGGCTAGAAACCATTTTTGGAGTTACATAGGTTTGAATATTATTGTTGGACTCATGGTTGGTATTGGCCTAGTATTGTGCTTCCTGCCGGGTATTTATTTGGCGGTATGTTTATCTATGACTTTTCCGATGATGATGTTTGAACGCAAAGATTTGGGTAACGCCATCAGTAATAGTTTTAAACTCATCAAAGATGAATGGTGGATCACATTTGCAACGCTCTTTGTTATTTACATCTTGTACTATGTAATTGCATTTATTTTTCAGTTACCCCAACTCATCTATTATTTAGTAAAAATGTTTACAATGATGAATGAAGTTTCTATAAATCCTTTTGAAATAGTTGACTGGATTTCCATAAGCCTGGATGTTTTTTCAATGATTGCTCAATATTTTCTTTTCGCATTAATTCTCATAGCGACTGCATTTGTTTATTTTAATCTAAATGAAAAGAAAAACTTCACCGGAACTCTTGAAACTATTGACAACCTTGGTAAAAGAGAGAATGATGTTTAAAAGTTAGAAGTACAAAGTTAGAAGTTAGAATTCGCTAGAATGAGGTTAAACCTGCTTATACTGTTTTTTTTAATTTTCGGGGTTTCCGGATTTTCATTTTCGTTAAATGAATTTCAGTTGCACCCGGAAGTTAAATATGACCAGTCTTCTGATGTTACACCTGTTTCTTTTGACCCTGTTAAAACCGAAAAATACCAAAATGACCCTTATTTTGATTATACAGAAAAAATTCAGGAAGACAATTGGTGGCAACAATTCAAAAGATGGCTATACAGGCATTGGGTAAGCTTTTGGACCTGGCTGTTGGGTGATTTTAAATCAAATTCATTTCTCTATTTTCTTTATCAGGCCATGCCTTACATCATCATTGGCGGAATCGTTGTTTTTCTAATCTGGCTGTTTTACAGGTTAAATCCCGGTTCCGGTCTGTTGTATTCAAAAGAAGAAGCTCAAGTGTTTTTTACCGAAGAAGAAAAAATCATAAAGTCTGAAGATATTCAGGCCCTAATTGACGAAGCGCTGGCAAATAAAAACTACAGACTCGCCGTAAGGTATTATTTTTTACTTATTCTTAAAAGCTTAAGCGAAAAAGAAATCATTAATTACCAATTTGACAAAACCAATACAGACTATATTAAGGAAATAAAGCAGGAACACCTCTCGGCTCAATTCAAAAAATCAGCGTTTATTTATGAATATGTTTGGTATGGCAATTTTGAAGTTTCAGAAACAGATTTTACAAAAGCAAAACACCGGTTTGTAACTCTCAAAAACAATATCAGTAAGAAAAGTGAGTAAGCTTCAAAAAATAACATTGATATTTTTTCTGATTGTTATCGGAGCGCTGGTGTATGTGGAAGCTACCAAACCACCACCACTCAATTGGTTTCCCAGTTATAACAAACTGGATAAAGTTCCCCTTGGTAATTTTATTATTTATGACCACCTGAAATCACATTTTAAGGAAAAACTTGTCGATTCAAATATACCGCCATTTATAAACCTGATGGACAACAAGCCTGAAGGAACTTACCTATTCATTAACAACGCCCTGTTTTTTGATGATGAAGAACTAAACAGTTTACTTGATTGGACCAATAATGGAAATACCCTTTTTCTCTCTGCCAACAGATATTCTCGCAATTTACTGGATACTTTAGGCATAGAAATAAGAGCTTTTTTGCTTATTGATCGTTTTAGCACCGAACCTCAAATCAATTTGGTGAACAATAATCTCAAAGCAGATGTACCCTATCACATTCCGCAAGACTTAAGTATTCCTTATTTCAGCAAAATTGACACGCTCTCCCATATTGTGCTGGGAATCGCCCAGCCTTTTGAAAATGACAACATTATGGATAAAGCGCGTCCCAATTTCTTGAAAATTCCTTTTGGAAATGGCGCAATCTTCTTGTATAACCAACCTGAAATTTTTTCAAATTACTTTTTGGTTAACCCAAAAAACACCTCACTCACCGAGAATGTATTGTCATACATCAACACCGGTGAAACCATTTACTGGGACAATTACTACAAAACCGGTCGCCGTTTTGATGTGTCACCACTTAAAATTTTACTGAGTACTAAATCCCTTAAATGGGCTTATTATTTTGTGCTAATTGGCGTTTTGTTGTTTGTTATATTTGAAGGAAAGCGCAAACAGCGTCCCCTACCCATCATCCCCAAACTGAACAACAAGACCTATGAATACACCCAAACCATAGCGTCTATTTATTTGGATAAAAAAGACAACAGGGAGATTGCCACAAAAATGATTGCCGGTTTTCTGGAACACATCAGGTTAAAACTTAGGGTGCAGACAGAACACATTAACAAACGTTTTTTTGAAGAAGTGGCCTCCAGAAGCAATCACACTCAAGAGGAAGTGATGGCCCTATTCAGTGACATTAAAACCATTCAAAACCGCAAAGAAATTACCAACCTAGAATTAGAAGATTTCTACAATAAAATACATAATTTTAAAACAAAAACAGATGGAAAATCCTGAAAACAATAATGATGAGCTAAATTTTGGAAACAGAATCCAATTGGATGAACTCAAAGAAGCCGTCGAGTCCATCAAGTCACAACTCGGAAAAGTGATTATTGGTCAAAATGAGTTTATTGAACAACTCATTGTATGTCTTTTGGCAAACGGCCACGTTTTGATTGAAGGTGTTCCCGGAATTGCAAAAACCATCACCGCAAAATTGTTTGCAAAAACCCTGCAAACAGAATTCAGCCGCATCCAGTTCACACCGGATTTGATGCCCAGTGATGTTTTGGGAACCTCAGTTTTTAATGCAAAAACCACCGAGTTTGAGTTTAAAAAAGGCCCTGTTTTTTCAAGTGTGGTGTTGATTGATGAAATCAACCGGGCCCCCGCAAAAACTCAGTCGGCACTTTTTGAAGTGATGGAAGAACGCCAAATCACAATGGACGGTACAAAATACATTATGGATTATCCGTTTATGGTGGTTGCTACACAAAATCCGCTGGAGCAGGAAGGAACTTATGCCCTGCCCGAGGCACAACTCGACCGTTTCTTGTTTAAAATAAAGGTGGGCTACCCCACTGTTGAAGAGGAAGTAATTATTTTAAAGTCACACGACCTTCGCAAACTCAGTCTTCCTGAAGCAGAAGTTGAGGCCGTGCTTAGTGTTGAGCAATTAAAAAAATTCAGATTGCAGGTTCAGGATATTCTGATTGACGAAAAATTATTTAATTACATCGCTCAGATCATCGACAAAACAAGAAACCACCCTCATTTATATTTAGGGGGATCTCCCAGGGCATCAATCGCCATTATGAATACCTCTAAAGCTTATGCCGCCATTGCAGGCAGGGATTTTGTCATTCCCGATGATATTAAAAAAACACTCCATCCGGTATTGAACCACAGAATCATTCTTTCCCCCGAAAGGGAAATGGAGGGCATGACCCCAGAAACAGTCATTCAAATGATTACACAATCTGTAGAAATACCCAGATAAATGCTGAAATTCATAAAATCATTATACCTTACCGAAAGGTTTTTTAAAATCCTGACCGGAATAGCACTTTTGTTTCTGCTGTCTTACTGGTTTCCGGGGTTTTATGGTGTGGTTTGGTTATTGGTTTTGGCATTTATAGTTTTGGTTTTAACCGAAATATCCATGCTCTACAAATCGGCTGCTTTAAAAGGAGAGCGAATCCTTCCCGAAAAATTTTCCAACAGTGATGCCAATTATGTTTTATTGAAATTTCACAACCAATACAATTTTAAAATTCAGGTTGAAATTATTGACGAATTACCAATCCAATTTCAAAAAAGGGATTTCCTGATGACAGCCACCCTCAACGGCAATCAACAAAAAACCCTTACTTATGATGTAAGGCCTGTGGAGCGCGGTGAATATTTCTTCGGAAATTTGAATTGCTATGTTTCCACTTCCATCGGATTAGTAAAAAGAAGAAACCGCTTCAATTACAATCAAATGGTGAAGGTGTACCCCTCCTTCATTCAAATGAAAAAGTATGATTTTCTGGCCATGGACAGTAAATTAAGTTTTCTGGGCTTGAAAAAAATCAGGCGCATTGGCCACACTATGGAGTTTGAACAAATCAAGGAATATGTTTCCGGTGATGACATCCGCTCGATCAACTGGAAAGCCACGGCCAAGAAATCACATTTAATGGTCAATCAGTACCAGGATGAAAAAATGCAGCCCATTTACTCCATCATCGACTCCGGAAGGGTAATGAAAATGCCATTCAACGAGTTGAAATTACTTGATTATGCCATCAACAGCACGCTTGCTTTTTCAAATATTGCCCTTAAAAAGGGTGATAAAGTGGGAGTTGTTCAGTTTTCAAATAAGATTCACAAAATAATCCCTGCACAGGCAAAACGCACTTATTTAAACACCATATTGGAAACCCTTTACAATTTAAATACCAATTTTCTGGATTCTGATTTTGGATTGTTACAGGCAACCATAAAAAGAAACATCAATCACCGAAGCCTGATTATGCTTTATACCAATTTTGAGCATATTTCTTCACTTCAAAGACAGCTAAAATACCTTCAGGCCATAGCCAAAAAACACGTGTTGGTTGTCATTTTTTTTGAGAATACAGAATTGGCTAAGTTGGCAGAAAAAAAAGCCGAAAATCTCACTGAGATATATGAAAGCACCATTGCACAACAATTTCAGCACGACAAAAAACTTATAGTTAAAGAGTTGCAACAGAAAGGCATACAAACCGTACTCACCTCCCCCGAAGACCTTACAATAAACACCATCAACAAATATCTGGAAATCAAAGCCAGGGGAATGATTTAGAATGTTTTTTTTATAAGATATTCTTATAATATTTTTAAATTTACATCAGCAAAACAAATACCATGACCATTACCCAATTGAAATATGTTTTGATGGTGGCAGAACATCAAAACTTTACAAAAGCAGCTGAGAAAACTTTTGTGACCCAGCCCACGCTCAGTATGCAAATACAAAAACTTGAAGAAGAACTCGATATCCTTATTTTTGACAGGAGCACCAAGCCATTAAAACTAACCGATATAGGCAAAACAATAGTTGATCAAGCCCGAAAGATTGTCAATGAAGCAGAACGGATGCAGGATATTGTTGACCAGCAGAAAGGCTTTGTGGGAGGTGAATTCAGGTTGGGAATCATCCCAACTGTGATGCCCACCCTGCTCCCTATGTTTTTAAAAGCATTTAACAACCGCCATCCCAAAGTGCATTTAAAAATTGAAGAATTAAACACCGAGGAATGTATCAAACGATTAAACGAGGGGCATCTGGATGCTGCTATTGCAGCTACCCCTCTACTCAATGATTCTATCAAGGAACGTGTGTTGTATTATGAACCCTTTGTAGCATATATCACAGAAAACCACCGGCTTTTTTCAAAAAAAGACATTACGATTTCCGATTTGGATATTGACGATATACTCTTACTTGAGGACGGACACTGTTTTAGGGATGGTGTAATCAATCTTTGCAAAGTCTCCAATAGATCTGAAATTGACAAATTTCAACTTGAAAGCGGCAGTTTTGAAACACTCATCAAGCTCGCCAATGAAGGTTTGGGTATGACACTTTTGCCATTTCTGCACACACTTGATATTAAGGAAAAAGAGAAAAAGTATCTGCATTATTTTAAAGAACCGGCACCGGCAAGAGAGGTGAGTTTATTGCAACATAAAAGCGAACTTAAACTTCAGATTGTCGATGCGCTTTACAGTGTGATCTCAGGAGTAATTCGTGGAGCAATTGCTTTTCAGGATGTAAAAATCATAAGCCCGTTGAAAAACAAAAAACAAGCTTCCTAAACCGTTGTGACAAAAAATGGGAAAATTTCATTAACACTTAAAACCAACCGAAACACTGTAACCAACAGTTTAGGAAGCTAAATAAGTTTAAAGCTCTATGGCTTTAAATAAATTAAACATTGATCAAGTTCGGGGTTTTGCTTAATAAGTGAATTTACCCAAACTTTCAACTCCTCAATTTCATAAGGGAGTAATCGCTTTAATGCTTTTTGAAGTTCTTTGCAAAAGAGGTTTGCGTCAAAACTAACTTTTGCAAGTACAGCTTTGGTGTAATCAAACATTGCTCTAGCCATAGTATAAATGGTATTAGAATAATTTTAAATAAATTAACTAGAGTATATGTGTTTAATAGGCAAGTAGTTTTAGTTTAACCAACACAATTTAGTAAAAAATCGAATTCAATGCTTCAAAATTTCAATATTTAACACAATTTATTTCTTCAACATTTTTATAAATAATCATAACATATTCATTATTAATGTCCTCGGTAAAATAATATTGTGCTTAGTGTTTTTATTAAAATATTTATATCCAGAAAAACACTGCGTTTTTTGATGTAATACAAGTCATATTGTAATTTCTCAAGAGCATCTTCTTTTGATGCTGCATAATTACTTTTCACTTGTGCCCAGCCTGTTAATCCGGGCTTAATAATGTGCCTGATTTCATAAAAAGGGATTTCTTCAGAAAGCTCTTTAACAAAAACCGGGCGCTCTGGTCTTGGGCCTATTACGCTCATATCTCCTTTCAAAATATTTATAAATTGCGGTATTTCATCAAGTCGGCTTTTTCTTAAAATTCTTCCAAACTTTGTTACCCTTGTATCACCTTCTGTGGACCATTCAGCACCGTGCTTTTCTGCATTTTTCACCATTGTTCTAAACTTAATGATAAAAAAAGATTTTCCGTTTTTACCAACCCTTTCCTGGAAATAAAGTAAAGGGCCTCGATTGCCAAGAAGGTTTCCGAAAAGAATAAATGGAAATATTACAAGTCCAATTAATAAACCTATTATTGATAATACAACATCCATAATTCGGTGAAAAAAAAGATAAAGTTTATTTTGATTACTTCTGCTAAAAGGAAAATACCTGTAAAAATCTTTATCTACATGATGCACAGGCACACGTTGTGTTAAATCTTCATAAACTTGTGTATATTCCTTGATTGAAAAGCCTTTCTCAAGAAGGTCTAATAGTTGATTGTAAGTTTGTATTGATAGTCTTTTGGTTAAATTTCCAGCAACGATTATTTCTGATATTGAATTTTCAACTAATATTTTTTTTAAGTCATTTGATTTAAACTCAAGAAGTTCAGAATCTTCAAAGGTCATTTCTTTCCCGGTATTTAAAAACCCAATAACTTTATAATTGGGATCAGATTTCTCAATAGCGTCAGTCATTATTCTTGCATTAGCAGAATTTCCTATTATCAAAATCCGCTTATAAAACCTTGGCGAAGAGATGAATGTTATATATGCCAATCGCCATAAAAACAAAGCTATGACTATTGCCAAAAAGAAGTAGATAATTTGCAAGCGATTACCTGGTAGCTGTGGCGTATAAAATGGTGTGAGCAAGTAAAATAAAACAGTTAAAGAGCTTGTGAGTACGATATTTTTAAAAACAATATCTATTTTGCTGGCTTTTTGAAGATCATATAGTTCAAAAATAGTCCCGAAAAT
This sequence comes from uncultured Flavobacteriaceae bacterium, assembly GCA_964469175.1. Classification (GTDB taxonomy): domain Bacteria; phylum Bacteroidota; class Bacteroidia; order Flavobacteriales; family Flavobacteriaceae; genus Planktosalinus. The sequence goes on along the minus strand of CAYXXY010000014.1, from coordinate 47,049 downwards.
TGACAAGTACAATGCTAAAACAATCAACCACTCCCATCGGTCATCAGCTATTTTAAAGTAATCAAAAACAAATAAAACGCCCACTCCATACAAAACAAGAAATACTGTTACGATGTCCAATATTCGTAAAAGCACTTTTCGTTCAGAAATCTCAAAATGGATTTTTGAAGTCTTTGTCATGTATTTCGTTGATTTGGGATTTAAAAATACAACTTATTCGTCTAATAATTTAAACCAATAATGTTTAACTTTTTCCCAATCAAAAGATTCAGCCTTTTTCCTTGCATTGATAGTGAGTTTGTGAGCCAATTCTTGACTTAACAATATTTTTTGGACAGCAATTGAAAATTCAACAATATTATTTTGTCCAACAAGCAAAGCATCTTCATTGTGATCAAGAAGAAAGGGAATTCCTCCAACATTTGTAGAAACGACCGGCAACCCCAAAGCCATAGCCTCAATAACACTTACTGGTGTGTTGTCAAAATTTGTGGTATTAATAAAAATGGAATAGTTTTCAGAAAGTGATATCCAATCTTCTTTTTCAAGTTTTCCTGTAAAAGTAACCGGTAAACCTTTTTTTTTCGCGTAAGCTTTACATTTCTGAAGCGAACCGTCTTTTTCAGGCCCTACCATACAAAGCTTGGTCTGTGGAAATTGAGGCAAGAGTTGCTCAACAACTTTCAATGCCATCATAGGATTGTATATTTCTGAAAAAGACCTAACCCAAAGTAATTTTGGTTCTATGGCTCTATTTAAAAAGGAATAGGTTTTTATTTCGATTGTATTAGGAATATAAATTACATTAGTATAACCAAAATCATCAAACACCTTTAGTAAATATTTAGAAGGTGAAACGTTTTTTTTAGAGTTTTTGAATAAGAAATCACTAAGGCGTTTGTTGTTTTTTAAACGTTCAGGCAAATTACCTCCGTGCAATATAAGAATATAGGGAATGGATAGCCATTTACAAATTCCACCAACAAAAAACGCGTAATAAAAATTTTGGGTACTATAAGTGTCAATTAGAGCAATGTCTGTATTGCTTCTGTTTTTAAAAACTGCCAGACACATATCAAAAAGTCTAATTAATTTATTTTTTTTACTTGAATAACTTTCAACTAAATAGCCTTCCTTTTTTAATAGCAAGCCCAGTGTATCAATAGATGTGACAGTGCTACTTTTGTTATTGAGCTTGTTTCCTATGTAGAGTATTTTTTTCATGAATTATGTATAATAGACAAAGTCCATAAATAAAACCCGGTGCGGCTAACCTCATTGATGAGTGACTGATAGTAAGCAGCCAAAAAAAGTAAAATGCAAAGAAGTAAACATTGGGTCTGTAAAACAGCCAATAGATTAGTGGACTAAACACAATAATAATAAGCGCTAGCAGGCCTGGCATTCCATGTTCAGAGAGCAACCTGCTAAGTTCGTTATGAGTTGCAGCAGAGACTCCAGTTATTTCTTCCCTAAATTCTTTTATTTTACCGATTCCAATTCCTGTTAGTGGTGCATTAAAAAAAGCATCCATTTCAGTTGCTATTAGTTCAGCCCTACCGGTAGTGATATCTTCTTTCACCCTTCCCGCCGCATCCTGATTGCTATATCTTAAATTCAGCAATCCGTAAGTCTGAACAGAGGTAAACAACCAGGTGATAATTAAGGCAAAAGCAATTCCAACAATTCGAGGCATCAGTTTGGCTTTAGTCAATGCATCAGACTTATAGAAAAAAACAATTAAAAAAGCAATGCAGCAAATTAAGGCGCTTATCATACCCCCTCGAGAAAACGTCACTAAACCTCTATAGCAGACAAATGACAATAATATTATGTCTATAATATTGATAAATCTACTTTGAATACTAAATAACCTGATAAATAGAATAATAGCACCAAGTCCCATGATGGTTGATACCTGATTTGGACCAAAACCACCTGAAGCAGCGACATTTGAAGCTGTTCCACTAAGAGCATCCTTTATACTTGGTGTGAAGATAAATAAATAAAATGTTAGAGCGATAATGGGCAACAAAACAGCAAGGAAGATATGATGGATTCTTTCTGCAGAAATCTTTCTAAAAAAGCAATAAATGCCTACTATACCAACCGTAATGGGACCACTCAAGTTAAACGCTATGGCAGTTCTGATATTCGTTTCATAGTTGAGGTTGATAGCCGAAAACAAAATACCCGGCATAAGCAAAAAGAGATATATCCAAAAAGGAAGGGTACGCTTAGATGCACCTTTATAAAAAAGTCCGAGCAATAGATAGGCTATCACCAAATATTTACCTGACTCATAAAAAAATGCACCTCCGGTCATCCTAAAAAACAACTCAGCACCCGTTACATAAGCTGCTGCCAGTAATGCCTCATCATTCTTATTGCTTTTGGAAACAATCAGGAAAAAGAAAAAAGCAACCGTAAACAGGTAAATAATTTTTGAGGAAAAAGGAAAGAGATACACAGAAAATGCAATGCCAATATGCAGCAACAGCAATTGCAGATAAGTTATTCTTCTAATGGGTTTGATTCTAATCGCTCTCATTACTCATTTTCCTGTCTAAAAATAACTCAATTATACTTTTAAAATCAACTTATGGAGGGATAATTTTAAACAAGCCACAAATTGCTTTACGTAAAGTTGTATTTTAGCCGGAATTAATTAAAAAAACGATTAAAATGCCATTAAAGTTTGTATCCGGTTTTATATTTCTTTTGTTTACGTGGAATTCAACTGCACAGGATTTACCACAGAAACTTCCCTTAGACCTCAAATCAACAAATTTTCAAAACATAGTGGGCTTTGACGGAAGTAATATTTCAAAAGAAGAGGTCCTTGGTCATTTGGAATTTTTGTCATCAGACAAACTTATGGGTAGAAGAACCGGAGAACCCGGAAATATTAAAGCCAGAAACTATATTGTAGATTATTTTAAATCAAATGACTTGGAAGTTGTTTTACAGCCTTTTTCGTTCAGCAGGAGAAATAAGGAGTATGATGCCACCAATATAATTGTCACTATCAAAGGAACTGAAAATCCTGAGCGATATATTGCTATTACTGCACATTATGACCACGAAGGTGTTGGCAAACCCATAGCAGGTGATTCAATATACAACGGTGCAGACGACAATGCTTCCGGTACAGCAGCCCTTATGGTGATTGCCAACTATTTTAAGGAAAACCCGCCAAAAAACTCTTTGATATTTTTAGCATTGGATGCTGAAGAACTGGGCCTACAGGGTGCAAAATATTATGTGGAAAACAAAGGCGATAAAAACATCCTGCTCAACATCAATATGGACATGATTAGCCGGAATGACAATAACGAAATCTATGTTGCCGGCACTCGGTTCACTTCTACTTTACGAGAGTACTTTAATTCAATACCTGAAGATGCTTTGCCCATAAAAGTAAATCTTGGGCACGACGGCCTTGACGGAAAAAGCAATTGGACCACACAGTCTGACCATTTTCACTTTTACAGAAACAACATACCATTTTTGTATTTTGGTGTTGAAGACCATGACGACTACCACAAACCGTCTGACACATTTGATAAAATCCCGCAAGACTTCTACCACAATGTTGTTCAGTTTATTACCAACACCATTGCCGATTTGGATTCTAAACTCTAAATTGTTTGTAACCTGTGTTACTTTAAAAAAAGTGCTGTTTGTGTAATTTTGACAAAATTTTTGTGAGTTGGAAAAATACATACACATCGCTAAAGAATCTTTTGCAGGGTACTACAACTATCTGGTTTATGAAATTTCAAACCCTTCCTGGAACAATTACTTCTATTGGTTAATCGCTTTATCGCTTTTGGTTTGGGTCATTGAAATCATTATTCCCTGGCGTAAAAATCAGAAAATATTCCGGAAAGGTTTTTGGCTCGACAGTTTTTATATTGTTTTTAATTTTTTCCTGTTTTCCCTGATAGGCTACAATGCCATTTCGAATATTGGTGTAGAACTATTTAACGATTTTCTGGGCATGTTTGGAATTACCAACATCGTTGCCATAAACGTGCAAACTTTTCCGCTTTGGGCACAACTGCTCATTATGTTTATCATCGCCGACTTTATTCAATGGAATGTGCACCGGCAATTACATCTGCGCCCCTGGCTGTGGGAGTTTCACAAAGTACACCACAGTGTCAAGGAGATGGGGTTTGCAGCCCATTTCAGGTTTCATTTTATGGAAACCATCATTTACAAAACCGTGCAATATGTGCCACTGGCGATGATTGGCTTTGGCATACAGGAATTTTTTATCGTGCATATGTTTGGTGTATTTGTCGGACATTTGAATCACGCAAATGTGGGTTGGGGTTATGGTGTTTTTGGCTATATATTCAACAACCCAAAAATGCACATCTGGCATCACGCTAAAGAGCTTCCAAAAGAACACCCCTACGGAATGAATTTCGGTCTTTCGTTAAGTATATGGGATTACCTGTTTAAAACGGCATATATCCCCGAAGACGGAAAAGAAATTGAACTTGGTTTTCACGGCGACGATGACTTTCCCGAGGATTTTGGGAAGCAGGTGGTGTATCCTTTTAAAAAGAAAAACAACCCTTCTTAGTTATTCGATCATTACTTTTTTTAGTGTGTCATTTGCATTAAACGTTGGGAAATACATCAATTCAATTTTTGCAGGATTGAGCGTATAGCTTCCTGAATACCGGGGAACTAATTTTACTTCGAAGGTGTGCTCACCAATCGGAAGTCTTTCACAAAAGATTGTTGTCTCATTTTTAAAGTTTTCCCTGTGAGATTCAAACCTGTGTCTTGATTGATTGTTGGCATAAGAACATCCACCGGGAATAGGGACGTTTATCATTACATATTCGGCATCCTTTTCTATTTTGACTTTTACCAGTAGGGAAACTTCCTCTCCACCCTTCAAAATTGTTCTGTTGGCTTGCCCAAATTGTGTATGAATTTCAAATTCATCACTTTTCTTTATTGGATTGCTTTCCCAAAATGATTGATAACTCGTAAAATACACAGGAAAATCACCGGTCATAGTAACTGAGATTTTTTGATTGGGATCAACTATGAGCTCAAAGGGAAAGGCTTCGATTACACTGGAAACATCGCCTTCAATAAATAATTTTGGAGTATCAGGTTTTGTGACTACTTGAATGAAATCGTCAATAATTGTTTCAATAATTTGAGCTGATTCAAATGTATTTCGCCAAAAACCTGAACTGCGACGTTCAAAAAAGTAATTTCTCATTTTTGAAAGTTCACTTGTATGATCCAAGGTGTCTTTCTTTAATATTTTATAAGCCAAAAGGGTATTCTGGATGTTATTGTTCAAAAGACTTGAAATACTTTTCTCATCAGAAAAATAAACATTCCCGAAAAGGGTTGTGCGTTTATATTTAATGATTGAATCTATTTGGTAGTTCATACCGTGAACTTGTTGGAGTTCAGTGAGCATCAATCGTTCGTTAAACTTTATCTCTTCCCTTCTTTCCAGTTTTTCTATGTAATATTTATAATCAATTTTTGCATCTAGTAATTTTAATGCTTTTAAGATTCTGTATTTCTCATCAAAATCTGAAGAAGTTTCCAGTCTCCATATCATTTCCCGGGTTGTTTCCGTGATATTTAGCACAACGGGATACCCTTCATCTATTGCCCGGGCCAGTGCTTCAAGCACCTGAAGACTGATCCAGTAGCTGTTTTGAGAGTCTCTCCACCAACCCCATAAACCGGATCTTTTCTGGTTTTTCAATAAAAGGGAAATAAGTTTATCTATATCCTTTTCATTTTTAAAGGGTACATTTTTATATTGTGCCAACCTTTTCTGCATCAATAGCATTTTAAGTTTTGAAGCTATTTGCTCATTACACAGATATTTATACCTGATGACGTGATTGATTTCTTCGTCGAGAACTTCCAAAACATCTGCCCTCGCATATAGGTTTACCGTTCCATAATCAGGATTGAATGTCAAATCGACTTTCTTGTCATTTTCCAAAACATAAAAATGACCAAAAGTTTGAAAAAGCCCCTTAGGGTAAACCGGGATTTCCCTCAACTCGCCATCAAAATAACCGTCTGATTTTTCGATGATGTATTTAACTGAAATAGAATCCCTTGCAGTAATTAATAAGGTGTCAATAATTGCATTTTTAAATTGCTCGGTTTTTGAAAACTGAACAACATCATTCACTTCATAAGTTATAGTGACTTCTTGTTCTGAAGCCATATAATTGAGTGTTTTTCCAATAGCATAGGTAGTATCATTTTCCACTAAAAACCTTGGAATTGCGAGCTGGGCCATCAAAGGCTTGTAAGATTTAATCGATTTTCTTGTTTGCCCGGTTTGTTTGTTGCCATTCATTGCCAGATAAAAAGTTTCCCAGTTGGTGATGTCATCTGGAAAAGTTACTTCAAAACTTGCTTTACCGTTTATGTCTGTTTTAAGCTTTGGTTGCCAAAAGGCATCATCAGAAAAGTTTTGCCTCAGCGAACCCGCAGCAAGAGCACTTTCATAAAAGGTTTCATCAAAATCTGCACCTTTGTCTTGAAGTTGTAAAGTGGATAAAAGTTCCTCATCATTTAATTCTATAACAATCACACCATTGACTCCAAGTGCTCCATACATTTCAACAGCAGCAGTTCCTTCAAGCACTGTTAATGAAGTAATTTGGTCATTATTCAATTGTGTGGCATCTCCTGTATAAATCATTCCATTTACAATGTATAACGGCTGCGAATTGACAGAAACACTATTCATCCCTCTTATTGTAACATGTGTTTCAGATTTTTCCATACCACTTATCTGAACACCTGACGATACACCTGCCAATACCTGTTGAATTTCAGAACTTGTAACAGAATGACTCAAAGCCCTCATTTCTCTTGAAGCTGAATACCCGGTTACAACCACTTGTGAAAGCTGTTCAGCAGCTCCCATTTCAATATTTAATAAATCAGTGCGTGGCACTACTTCTTGAGTAGCAAATCCCACATAACTAAACACCAAAATTTCTCCGGCATTGATAAGTATGGAATAATTACCGTCAAAATCGGTTTGTGTACCCTTTGTTGTTCCTCTAACGATAATATTCACTCCGGGCAAAGGCAATCCAATATCATCTGTGACTGTCCCTTCTACCCTAATGACACTTTGTCCATAAATATATTGTTGCTGATGAGCAATGTTGATGCGATTCAAATTTATCCTGTTGCTTTTATCATCAACTTTTTCAGTGATTATGGCATTTTTGATTATTTCATCAATGGTCAAACTAAAATCATCTGTTTTTAAAACCTCAGGCTTTTTTACCCTTAAAAAGTTCAAACCATCAGGCAAAACAGCTACAGAATCAACGGTATGGTATTTTTTTTCAGAATAGAAGAAAATCAGTTTGTAATTTGCGTTGCTTAATTGGTGAATCAAACGTGAATTTCCGGGATAGACCCTTACAAAATCAGGGTCGTCATGACTAAAAACGATTATATTTAAAGGAATTTCATCTACTTTTTTTTCATCTTCAATTTCAATTATTAACCTGCCAAAGCCAGCAGTTGTGTTTCCGGGATTTGGAAAATAATGAATGGTTGTTCGGGATGTTTCAATTGAATTTTGATAGATGTCATTTATTTTTTCCGGAGTGAGTACTAAGTCTTGAATACCGGTACTCCTGTTGTAACTGGATAGTTTATTAGGATATCGTGACTTATCATATGTTCTCATTTTTAATAAGTCTGACTGAAATTCATATTCGAAATAGGGTTCATGTGTAAACACATTGGTAGTGCCATCAAGCATCCTGAAAACGACTGTTCCTGAAACAGGTCCGGCAAGATTATTGGCTTGACGTCTTAGGTTGGATGATAGCAATAGGGTGTTATCTCCATTTTCAAGGTAAGCAATCCTATTGTTAAATGTATTCCGATAAGGAAAAACATAATTGTAAAGCGACCTTTGTTCTTGTTCACTCAATTCACTTTTTAGCTCTTTGATATCAATTCCTTTTTTGGAGATTGATTCATCCAAACTGAAAATCAGTTTTTTGTTTTCAGGAAAATACAAACTGTCAATCGTGATGATTTTATGGGTTGTCCTTAGTTTAACCTGATGATATCCTTCCCTAACATTAAAAGAATAGGGTCGTTCATTTGTTGACCAACTGAAATAAACAGGTTTGTTATCCACATAAATAACGTGGATAGGCAACTTTTTCCCATTTGAAAAAACGAATGGCGCAAACTGGGTGATGGAATCGTTTGGGGTAAATGAAAATTGATAAATTTCGTTTTTAGGGTATAAAAATTTATAGTACTCAATGGAATCTAAAACCGCCATTTTGTTCCAGTATTCAAAATCTAAGTCACTCTCTGTAGGTGTGTATAGTTTTTGATTATTTAAACTAAAGGTGTTTATTATGTTTCTGTTTTTTCTGCTTTTTCCCAAATAGGGCAAGGTGGGTGGATTGTAATTAAACTTTTTGGTCATGGAGTATGCTGTGAGATCGACACCTTCTACAGGGTTTCCTTTATAATCTGTCACTGATACTTCAATTGTGGAATTTTGACCCGGGTAAACTAAATCCGGTTGATTCACTTCTACATTCAGGGTTTTGTCTTTTAGGGGAATCGTAATATTTTCTGTTTTAACTTTTCCACCCCAGATGTACTGAATTGAAATTTGATAATTTTCAAGTGAATTCAGGGGTTCGGCTATTTTCAATTCATTTGTATATCCAGACGAAATCATTCTATTCTTTAAATAGGTGTTGTAGTTAAAAGATATTTTCCGCGGATTGAATATTTCCAGTCTAATAGAATCTGATGTACGAGTACCTGAAACCTGAACCATTGAGGGTTTATCTGAAATTCTATACTCCAATTCCAAATCACCTGATTCTGAAGTGTATGACGAGTAAAATGGAATTAGCTTAAGTTGCACAGGGGTTTCCCCTTCAAAAACCAATGTTTGATTTCCAAAATTATCTTTTCCATAAATTTGAATCTCCCTATTGGCAGATAGACCGTTTTTTCTGTAAAAAAAGCTGATGGAGTCTTTCACCAAATCAGCTTCCAGTTTTTCATTCAAATGGTAGTAAATGACACTTTCTGTTTTTGACATCAACTCATTATCTGATGTCAACAGATTTACTATAAGCTCATATTCAAAATTGGAAGCGGGAAATAACGAGTCTGAAATTTCAATTTTTGTTTCTGAAACAGGTTCAAGTTTTCTTTCTAAATAGCCTAAGGTGTCAGGAATAAAAAGTTTGTTTTTATAATAGTTTAAAGGGGTTTTCAAGCGCTTTAAAATCTGTAACCTTGCATCTTGAAGAACCAATTCATTTTCATCAGTTGCCCTTATATAGACTTCAAAGGATTTGTTTTTATATTGATTTTTTTGAGGCAATCTTATATGTAACTGGTTTTTTGCCAATTCATAATCCTCATATCTAAATTGTCCGGAAATAAGGATATTATCTTTGTGATCCTCCAGTTGTATAGAATATTGGGTATCAAGCCTTAGCTTTAATGAATCATGAAGAAAAAAATTAAATTCATATCCTCCTTTATCATAAGGGTTTAAGGTTGTTAATTTAACTTTTTGCCTGTTTCCCTGAAGATAAACAGAAAGAGGTTTTTCTAACGGCTTCCCTCTTTTATTTACAATAAAGCTTTTAAACTTTACTGTATCACCCGGCTTGTATTTAGGCTTATTAAAGACTAAATATCCTTCATTATTTGTTCTGTATGAATTACCATAATAATCACAATGGTAGTCATCAAAAACACAAGCTACATTTCTATATAGTCTTACAAAAAAGTTTTCAGAACTTCTGATTGTTCCTTGAGACCAACCGTCAGAAATAGATTTTACAGCATCAACCGGAAGTTTGGCAGCAAATTCTATTGGTGTCCAAACATATCTTAATGGTGTGCCGTACAAAACTTTTCTGGAATTCCTCTTAAAAACCGAATTATTATGCCCTCTGTCTAAATAATAGTAGGCTGTGGTGCCATCATAGGTAACCTTTAACAATCCTCTTTTATTGGATTTTCTATGAAAATAAGCCTCGATTTCATTATTGTATTTTATTGTCCGGTTTTTAACTTGTACATCAGCAGTATTGACAATTTCTCCATTTAAATCATAGAGCTGAATGACTAAATCCTGATAATTGTTCAGCAAAAAGACATCAATGTTTTGAATAGTGGTGATTTCAATTTTTTGTATATTCAAATCTGAATATGCTTTTAAGTAATGCCCTGGGTCTAATTTTTTATCAAAGGTTTGACCTGTCGGAAAAGAATCTATTACTGTGTGAAAAAAATTATTGTCAATTTGAATATCCTTTGTAGAATAAATATTTTCAGCTTCCTGATCAGATATTTTAAAAATATAAGTGTAATGGCTTGTTTTCCTGCTTTCTAGTAATTTTTGGGCTTGGAGTGAAATATTAAAACAACAAAAGACCACAATGAAAATAATTTTCATTGTGGTCTTTTGTTTAAACCTAGTGTTATAAATATAAAGCATTTCTTAAAATTAATATAAAACTTTTAAAAAACACTTTATTACCTAAATTTTTTCCTACTCCACCGGATAATTAACTGTCCCATATTTATCAACCAAATAAATGATCGATGCCATGGCTGCTGCACCCAGTTCCAGTTCTCTTCTATTTACTTGTTCAAACACATCGGTATCGGCATGGTGAATGTCAAAATAGCGTTGAGAATCTACTTTGAGTCCTGCCATAATATTGTTTTCTTTTTCTAGAGGTCTAATATCAACACCACTAAATCCTTCAATTATTAAGTCTGTGAAATAGGGTTCAAAAAGGGGTGCCCATTGTTGTAGGTGTTTTAATTCTGCTTCAGAACTTGTCACTGAAAATCCCCTTGGCGTAAATCCGCCTGCGTCGCTTTCAATACCAAAAATATGGGGTTCTTTCTTTCTTTCTACCTCAGCAGCATACTTTTGTGCGCCACGTGTGCCATTTTCCTCATTCATAAACAGCACAACCCTGATGGTGTGTTTGGGTTGATAACCCAGGTTTTTGAACATACGCATCACTTCCATCGACTGTACTACCCCGGCACCGTCATCATGAGCACCTTCACCCAAATCCCAGGAATCGAGGTGAGCTCCAACAAGGATAATGCGTTCAGGATGAACGCTTCCTTTGATTTCACCAATCACATTGTGTGATTCCACATCGGGCATCATTCTGCTGGTTTGGTTGAAATAAAATTGTAAATCGGGCTGTAACTTGAGCATACTACTTAACAAATTGGCATGTGTGGTGCTGATGGCTGCTGCAGGGATGTGCTGATCAAGTGGCAAGTCTCTGTATGACATACCACCAGTGTGGGGATATTCATGTTCCTTTAAAGTGACTGAACGCACAATTACCCCGACTGCTCCTAATTTAGAAGCCTCATATGCTCCTCTTGATCGTTGACTCACGGTATTACCATAATCACCAAAAGTTTGAATAAACCTGGGATCCATCGCTTTATTGAAGAAAACTATTTTTCCTTCTACATCGCTTCGGCTGAGTTTTTCCAGGCCTTCGATACCGTGAACTTCGATTATTGGAGCTTTAAGTCCGCCTTGAGGTGTAGAGGTTGAACCACCCAAAGCCCTTATGTTTACTACAGTTGTGTTTCCCGGAGAGGTTTCTATATAGGCATATTCTTTAACGCCCCTCACCCATTTGGGCACCATCACCGATTGCAACCAGACATTGTCCAAATTGAGTTTGTCCAGTTCTTCTTTAGTATAAGCAACCGCTCTTTCTGCTCCAATAGAGCCTGAAAGACGATGACCAATGTTTTTAGTTATGTGGCGTAACCATTCATAACTCTGACCGTTTACCAAAGCTTGGTCATAAATACTTCTAATCATCAGGGAGTCTTCCTGATTGACCTTTTGCGAAGTTGCACTAAAAGAAATAAGGATTAAAATGGGAATAAAAAATAGTCTTTTCATTGTATTGAATAAATTAGTCATGTTCAAGTTGTTTGATATAATCTGGAATTTGTGCTTTTAACTCGTCAGGTAATTCCGGCTCGACTATATCTTTATATTTTTCCATTGTCTCCAGGAGTATTTTTGCCACCAGCATTCGGGCAGTGTCTTTGTCGTCTGCAGGAATTGAAAACCAGGGCGCATATTCTTTTGATGTTTTGTTAAAAACATCTTCATAGTAATTCATATAAGTGTCCCAGAGTTTTCGCTCTTTTAAATCACCCGGAGAGAACTTCCAGTTTTTGTTTGGTTTATCCAACCTTCTTAGCAATCGGTTTTTCTGTTCTTCTTTGGAAATATTCAGAAAGAATTTAAGTATAATAGTACCATTTTCAGAAATGGTTTTTTCAAAATTATTGATTTGCTCAAAACGTTTTTCCCAAAAAGTATCGTCAATATCGTCAACACTTTCTATTCCGGGGATATTTTCGTTAAGAATATAATGCGGATGCACACGGGTTACCAAAACGTTTTCATAGTGTGTCCTGTTAAACACGGCATATTTTCCTCTTTCAGGAAGAGCGACATAATGCCTCCAAAGGTAATTGTGCCGCAATTCTTTTTCTGAAGGCACTTTAAAACTGTGGTTGACAACCCCGCGAACGTTGAAATCCTTAAAAACTTCCCTGATAAGGCTGTCCTTGCCACCGGTATCCATGGCCTGAAAACAAACTAAAACACCATATTTGCCGTGGGCATAGAGTGTATTCTGCAAGTCACCGAGCTGTTTGCTCGTCTTTCTTAGTTCGTTGACAATTTTTTTTGAGCTCGCTTCAAGCGGATAAGTTGTTGGCAGATCTTTTATACTGACCTTGCCTTTAATTCTAAATTGTTCTAGTGAAATGTTTTTCATTATGGATTTGCATCAAATGCTAAATATACTAAAGATTTATTTACCCTATTTGCTGGCAAACATTTTTACGTCATCTTCAGTAATTTCCTTGCCTCCCAAAATAATCAGCCTTTCAATAACATTGCGCAACTCCCTGATGTTTCCTGTCCAGTCATAAGCCTGTAATAGTTTTACGGCATCTTTAGTAAAATTCTTTTTGGCTGTTCCCTGGGCTTCTGCTATTTTTTCAGTGAAAAAGTCAATCAAAAGCGGAATGTCTTCCCTGCGATCATTTAATGCCGGAACTTCTATTAAGATAACAGCCAATCGATGGTACAAATCTTCGCGAAAGCGTTTTTCCTCAATTTCCTGTTTTAGGTTTTTGTTTGTCGCAGCGACAACCCTCACATCCACTTTGATGTCTTTATCGTTACCCACTCGCTGCACTTTACCTTCCTGAAGGGCTCTTAAAACCTTTGCCTGAACAGCCAGGCTCATATCGCCAATTTCATCAAGAAATAATGTACCTCCATTAGCGGCTTCAAATTTTCCGGCGCGGTCTTTTATGGCTGAGGTAAATGCGCCTTTAATGTGACCAAAAAGTTCACTTTCAATCAGCTCAGGCGGAATGGCTGCACAGTTCACTTCTATCATAGGGCCCTTTGAGCGTTCACTTTTTTCGTGTATCCAGTGGGCAACAAGTTCTTTTCCGGTACCGTTGGGTCCCGTAATTAAAACGCGGGCTTCTGTGGGAGCCACTTTTTCAATCATATCCTTGATTTGTTGAATGGCCTTTGACTCACCCACCATCTCATAATTCTTGCTCACCTTCTTTTTAAGTTGTTTATTTTCAACCACAAGTTCTTTTCGGTCGAGGGCGTTTCTTACGGTGTTCAGCAAACGATTTAAATCAGGGGGTTTTGAGATATAATCAAAAGCGCCAAGACGCATGGTGTTTACGGCAACATCCAGATCGCCATGACCGGAAATCATCACCATAGGAATTTCGGGCTTGATTTTTTTGGTGGCTTCGAGTACTTCCACCCCATCCATTTTAGGCATTTTGATGTCGCAAAGCACCAAATCAAAATCCTCATTTTTGATAAGTTGTATTCCGGATAATCCGTCTTCGGCTTCAAAGACTTCATAGGTATTGTTTTCTTCTGAAAGTATTTTAACTAAAACACGCCTGATGGCAGCTTCGTCTTCGATAATAAGTATTTTAGGCATAATAGAATGTTTAACCAATTATTTTTCCCTTTCGGGGAATTGCTTAATGTGCAAATCCTTTTGGGGGTAAGGAAATTTAATATTGTTTGTTCTGAATTGTCGTTCAATCTCAAATCGCAATTCACTTTTTATCCTGAGTTCAAAAAAAGTTTCGGAAATGTAAAAGTAAATTCCAAAATGTAGTGCATACTCGCCAAATTCTTCAAGCATTACAAAGGGTTCTGGCGACTTAAGTATTCTCTTTTGAGATTTTGCTGCCTTAATTAGAATTTCTTTTACTTTTTCCACATCGGCATCAAGGGCGACCCTTACGGTCACACTTTGCCTGGTGTTGTTATAATTTTGTGTAAAATTGATTATTGGGTCTGTTACAAACTTGTGGTTTGGAATAACTATCACCTTATCATCACGGGTTACTGCCAGTGTGGTTCTAAGCTTGGTATCAAAAACTTTACAAACTGTCCCGTTCAACTCAATGATGTCACCGGCCTGGACAGACTTATCAAAAATGATATACACACCGCCTATAATGTCCTGAAAGATTTCGCGCATTGCGAGACCAAGTCCAACAAATAAAACAGCAGTAGCGGTTAAAAGCAGGGTGATGTCAATTCCCGAAGTACTGATGAGGGATACAATTACCAGTATATAAACAAAGTAACCGGTAAAATTATAAGCGGAGAGAAAACGGATTTTCTCTTCAGCATCCATTTTTCGGGTGTAAATTCTTCTTATGAGCCTCAGAACAAGCTTCACTATGAAGAGCGAAAGAAACAGTAGAATGACAAGGCCAACTGTTATTACAATTTCATTTTTGTCCCTTCCAAACTTCAATAATTCAAATTGAATAATATTTTGAAATACATCCCAATAAGTTTCCGGAATAACTTCTTTGACTGTATCTAGAGCCGTTTCATTCAAAGCATTAATATTTTAGCCATTTGTACAATTCTTTGTATGTTGGTTTTTTACCATACATCAATATACCCACGCGGTATATTTTTGCGGCAAACCAAACCACCAAAGCAAATGTAGCAAATAAGACTAACATGGAAATGAGAATTTCCCACCAGGGCACACCAAATGGAATGCGCATCAACATGACTATTGGTGATGTGAGTGGAATATGTGAAAACACTACTGAAACGGTGCCATGTGGGTTTTCAATAACTGCAAAAAAACCAACATACATGGCCAACATCAACGGTATGATGATGGGGAACATAAACTGCTGGGTATCTGTTTCATTGTCAACCGCAGCACCAATGGCGGCATAAATTGAACTGTATAAAAAATAACCGCCAATAAAGAAAATGAGAAACGACACTATTAATGTAGCTATTGGTAAGCGGGCAATGTCATAAACTATGGCCTGCATTGCCGAAGTATTGGCCTGATCCATCATTTCCTGATTTGCCATAGCTGAAGGTTCAAGTTGAACCCCAAATACCATTGTGGCGATTACCATAAAAATTCCACCAAGAACCACCCATATTAAGAACTGTGTCACCCCTGCCAGCGATGTACCAATGATTTTCCCCATCATTAAATGGTAAGGTTTTACCGAGGAAATGATGATTTCAATAATGCGGTTTGTTTTCTCTTCAATCACGCTTCTCATTACCATATTGCCATAGATGATGATGAACATCATCAGCAAATAACCGGCAGCACCACCAAATATGGCCTTGATCCAGCTGGACATAATGGAAGTTTGCTGACCTTGATAATTTTCAATGGTGATGTCCATATTTGAACGTGATGACTCAATGCTTCTTAAATCAACACCGGCTATTTCAAGTCGCATATTGGTGAGTTTGGCACTCAGGCTTTTTTCTATGTACTGCACTGTTCCAATATTTGGAGAGCCTTCTACAAAAAACTGAATTCTTCTGTCGAGTTCTTCTAATGAATTTGCAGAAGGAATATAAAGCAATCCGTGAAAATTGCTTTCCTGGCTGATTGTCTTGGCGGTTTCAAGGTCAATATCTGTCAGAAAATTGAACCTTAAAGTTTCGGTTTCTTCCAAGGCATCAAAAAACAATCCTGATTCATCAAAAACACCCACTGTTCTTGATTCCTCCCTATTTAGATTACTTAAAAAAACAACCAAAAAAATCATAGCCACAATTATCAAAGGGCTTAAAATGGTCATTATGATAAAGGACTTTTTACGGACTTTGGAATTGAATTCCCTTTTTATAATCAAACTCAGATTGTTCATAGCCTATTTTTTTGATACAGTTTGAATGAAAATATCGTTAACACTGGGAATTACTTCAACAAAGTGGTTTATCTGTGCCTTTGTTGCTAAATACCCTATCAAATCATTGGGTGAATCACCGGGATTGATTTTAATCCTCAATTTAAGCTCATCTTCAATGGTTTTAAACTCAGCCGGAGTTATTGAAAACTTTTCTGAGAGTTCGGTTCTCAATACTTCTTCATTGTTTGTAATTAATCCAACTTCATAAGTGTTGGATTTGTAACTGCGCTTAATATCTGTGAGCTTTCCGTCAAGCACTTTATTTGAGTGGTTTATCAAGGCAATATGGTCACACAATTCTTCAACAGATTCCATTCTGTGAGTCGAAAAAATGATAGTCGCACCTTGATTTCTCAATTCAAGTATTTCATCTTTTATCAAATTGGCATTCACAGGGTCAAATCCGCTGAAAGGTTCATCAAAAATGAGGAGTTTTGGTTGGTGTAATACTGTAACTATAAACTGAACTTTTTGAGCCATTCCTTTGGAGAGTTCTTCAATTTTCTTGTCCCACCATCCGGCAATTTCAAGCCTGTCAAACCAGTATTTTAATCGTTCTTTAGCTTGACTTTTGGTTAATCCTTTAAGTTGTGCCAAATAAAGTGCCTGCTCCCCCACTTTCATTGATTTGTAAAGTCCGCGTTCCTCAGGCAAATACCCAATCTGCTGAATGTGATGTGCACTAAGTGGTTCACCATCGAGAAAAACCTTGCCGGAATCCGGCATAGTGATTTGGTTAATAATTCTTATAAAAGTGGTTTTTCCGGCGCCGTTTGGTCCTAAAAGTCCAAATATACTTCCTTTTGGGACTGCAATGGACACTTCATTCAATGCCCTGAATTTACCGTAATTCTTGGTGACGGATTCTGCAACTAAGATGTTACTCATGTAATTTGTGTTAGTTTAATTTGGATGCCCTATTAGTAGGCCAAAAAGAATAATGTTACAAAATAATTCTTCTTAAAAAGCAAAACCCACCCTAAACAATGCATTGAATTAGGATGGGAAAAAAAATTGCTATGAAAAAGAAAATATGGCTAATATTTTAAACTAACCACAAACAAATATAAAAATAAAAATTTAAATACCTCCTTTTCATGAAAACATATCTTTTACTTTTTCAAAAAATGATTTGTCATCAGATTCGGGTTTTGGTTGAAAATTACTGTCACCTGCCATTTTTTCAAAAAATTCTTTTTGTTCCTTAGTAAGTGACTTGGGGGTCCACACATTGACATGCACAAGCAAATCACCGGAACCATATCCATTAAGACTTGGGATTCCTTTGTTTCTCAAACGAAGAATTTTTCCGCTTTGAACGCCTTCTTCAATTTTAATTCTCACTTTTCCGGTTACGGTATCAATTTCTTTTGATGTGCCTAAAGCCGCTTCAGAAAAGCTGATGTATAAATCATAGTGTAAATTGTCACCTTCTCTTTGCAGAGTTGGATGGGCTTTTTCTTCAATGGCAACAATTAAATCGCCGGGGATTCCGTTTCCGGGAGCCTCATTTCCTTTTCCTGATACTTTAAGTTGCATCCCGTCAACCACACCCGCAGGGATTTTGATTGAAACTGTTTCTTCTGTAAGCAGCATCCCGTCAGCATCAGCATTATTGGGTTTTGAATCGATCATTTGACCGGAACCGCCACACGCATTACAAGGCGAGGAAGTTTGCATTCTACCAAGGATGGTGTTAGTAATTCTAGTTACTTGCCCACTTCCATTACAAGCAGAACAGGTTTTGTAAGTGGTACCCTGAGCTTGTTTTTTACGTTTTACTTTGATTTTTTTCTCAACACCATTTGCGATTTCGTCAAGGGTTAAAGCTACCCTTATTCTAAGGTTGCTGCCCTTCATCCGGCGTTGACCGCCACCAAAACCGCCAAAACCTGAAAATCCGCCACCGCCACCAAAAGCGCCACCAAAAATATCACCAAACTGGCTGAATATGTCTTCCATATTCATGCCACCGCCGCCAAATCCTCCAGATCCATCAAATGCCTGGTGTCCAAACTGGTCATAGCGCGACCTTTTTTCGGGGTTGCTTAGTACTTCATAAGCTTCGGCAGCTTTCTTAAACATTTCTTCTGCCTTGGGGTCACCGGGGTTCTTGTCAGGGTGGTATTCAATAGCTTTTTTGCGGTAAGCTTTTTTAATTTCAGCTTCCGATGCGTTTTTGTTTACGCCCAATATTTCATAATAATCCTGTTTCATCTTTTAACGCTTAAGCTATTATTGACCTATGACAACTTTTGGGAACCGAATAACACGTTCTCCCAGTTGATAACCCTTTTCAACCACATCAATGATTTTCCCTTTAAGTTCTTCTGAAGGGGCTGGAATTTGAGTGATGGCTTCGTGAATATCGGCATTGAACGAATCGCCTTTCTGCACCAAAATCTCTTCAAGCCCTTTGGATTTCAGGGTGTCCCTGAATTTGTTGTGAATCAATTCAACACCTTTATAATAGGCATCATTTTCAGCTTTTTTTAATTCAAGCAAAGCCCGATCAAAATCATCCATGACAGGTAAAAGTGATTGAAGCACTTCTTGACCTGCCGTTTTAAAAAGGTCTATGCGTTCTTTGGTTGTTCTTTTTTTGTAGTTTTCAAATTCTGCAAAAAGCCTTAAAAACTTTTCCTTTTCCTGACCTAACTCATTTTCCAGGAGGTTTTTTTCATTTTCAAGAATTTCAATTTTATTTTCGGATTTATCCTTTTTGGATTTTGTAGCCGATTTGGCAGTATCTTTTTTGCTCATTATTATAAATGCTTAGTCTTATTCTTCAATGCTCTTAAGCAAAAGTATTGCCATAACCCGTTTTGTGTCAAATTGTCATTTATAAATTTTAATATGAATTTAAGAAAATTTCTATGTGGCCTAACTAATTTTGTATGATAACTAAAAATTAACACAAACCATGAAAAAGAACTTTTTAAAATTAACACTTCTTTCCTTTATTGCTGTTTTGGCATATTCTTGTAAAGGAAATGAAAAATCAGAAACCGGTGACCCACAGGATAAAATGGAAGCCACGTCAGATGCAACTACATATGTTGCAGATGTTGACGGCACTCAAATTGAATGGGAAGGTCGTAAATTAACAGGAAACCATACCGGATACCTAAATATTGCTAAGGGTTATATTAATCTAAACGAAAATAATGAAATCGCAGGTGGTGAGTTTGTTATTGATATGAGCACCATAACCGTTACCGACCTTGAAGAAGGTGAAGGAAAAAGAAGGCTGGAAGGACACTTGAAAGGAACTGTAGAAGGTCAGGAGGGTGATTTCTTCAATATCACTAAATACCCTACCGGTAAATTTGTTGTTACAGGAATGGAAGTTGCAGATGGCAAAACCTGGATGGTGGGTAACCTGACTTTGAAGGAAACAACCAGAAACGTAAAATTCCCGGTGAATCTTTCTCTTGATGGAGACAAACTTATCCTTCAAAGCGAACAATTTGAAATTGATAGAACTGAGTGGGATGTCAACTTCAGATCACGTTCAGTATTTCCTAATGTTGGTGATCTAGTGATTTTTGACGATATTAAACTTACTGTTTATCTTGAAGCTGACAAGGCTTAATAAGATGATTTAAGTATAAAAAAAACGTCCGAATTATCGGGCGTTTTTTATTTTAAACCTTTAAGGGCAGAATCTAAATGTGGATATTTAAACTGAAACCCGGCCTGTTGTATTTTCTTTGAACTTGCCTTTTTACTTCCTAAAAGAAGTGCAGACATATCGCCTAAAATGGTTTTTAATACAAACCCAGGTGCATTGGGCAACCATAAAGGCTTGTTTAACTGCTTGGCAATAGCTTTGGTCATCTCTTTATTGGTTACCGGATTTGGTGAAACCCCGTTGTAAATCCCCTCCAATTTGTTTTTTATAACAAACAAATACAGAGCAGCGATGTCTTCAATGTGTATCCAAGACTGCCATTGTTTTCCACTTCCCAATGCTGCACCAAAACCAAGTTTGATTGGTTTTGCAATTTGCGGCAAAGCACCTTCAGTTTGATCAAGCACCATTCCTGTCCTTATTTTTGTTACTTTTATGTTTGCCAAAGAAAACTTATCAGCCACTTCTTCCCACCTAAGCACTACATTTCCCAAAAAGGTATCGTTTGTTTCCTTTTCAGATTCATCATAAGTTTTATCTAAGCTATGCGGATAAATATCAACCCCACTGGCTGAAATGAAGTGTTTGACTTTATGTTCGTTTTTTTGAAGTGTATTAAACAATAAATTTCCGGAGAGTATCCTGCTTTCAATGATTTCAGTTTTATAACTAGGAGTCCATCTTTTTGCTATGGTTGCACCTGCAAGATGAATAATGACATCTACTTCAAGTAAGCAATTGATATCAATATCACCTTCAGAAGGATTCCAGTAAAATCCTTTGTAGTGGGGGTCATTTTCAATTTTTGTAAATGATGTTGTGAGGTAATTAACATCAATATTTTCTTTCAGACACAAATTGGTAATTGCTTTCCCAATTAGGCCCGTTGCGCCAGTAATTAAAACCTTCATTAGAAATTTTTTGTCTAAGTTACCAAAACATTGAGGCACAGACTAATTTTTAAAAAAGGTTTAACAGCCTTTATTTGAGGAGTTGTTTCAGATAACTTCCATAACCACTTTTGCTTAATGGCTGAGCTAATTTTTGCAGTTGATTTGCATTGATAAATCCTTTGCGAAAAGCAATTTCCTCTATACAGCCAATTTTCAATCCGGTGCGTTTTTCAATGGTTTTTACAAATTCTGTTGCTTCGGTAAGGGCTTCATGGGTGCCGGTATCAAGCCATGCATACCCCCTACTCATGATTTGCATTTTTAATTGGTTTTCCTGTAAATAATGTGCATTGACTGAGGTAATTTCAAGTTCACCACGGTCTGATGGTTTCACAGATTTGGCCACTTCTATTACAGAATTTGGATAAAAATAGAGCCCAACAACTGCATAATTGCTTTTAGGGTTTTTCGGTTTTTCTTCTATACTAAGAACTTGGCCGTTTTCGTCAAAAGAAGCAACACCATAGCGCTCCGGGTCATCTACATAATATCCAAAAACAGTCGCATTTTTGAATTCTTCTACCTGATTTTTGGCCTCTGCCAGTAATTTTTGAAAACCGGCGCCAAAGAAAATATTATCACCCAAAATCAAGCACACATCATCGTTGCCTATAAATTCTTCACCAATAATAAATGCTTGCGCTAGACCATCTGGAGATGGTTGTTCTGCGTAAGAAATAGAAATCCCCAGCTGACTTCCGTCACCAAAAAGATTTTTAAAATTTGGTAAATCTGAAGGGGTTGAAATGATTAATATGTCTTTTATATTGGCCAGCAACAAAACCGAAAGTGGATAATAAATCATAGGTTTGTCATAAACCGGAAGCAATTGTTTTGAAACTACCTGCGTCAAAGGATGCAATCGGGTTCCGGCGCCACCGGCTAAAATAATTCCCTTCATATTATTGGGTTTTGTATTGTTTTTTATAGTATTCCTGATATGCACCCGAAGTGACGTTTTTCAGCCACAGTTTGTTTTCAAGATACCAATCTATGGTTTTTGAAAGCCCCTCTTCAAAGCTTACTGATGGTACCCATCCCAATTCTGTATTGATTTTTGAGGCATCGATGGCATACCTCAAATCGTGACCGGGCCTGTCAGCAACAAAGGTAATTAATTGACGTGAACTGTCTTTGGGTTTGTTAAGTTTATCATCCATAAGCGAGCAAAGCAGTTGAACCAAATCTATATTTTTCCATTCGTTGAAACCGCCAATATTATAAGTCTCATCCTCTTTACCTTTATGAAACGCCAGATCAATGGCATGAGCGTGGTCGATGACATACAGCCAGTCGCGGGTATAATTGCCGTCACCATAGACCGGAAGTGATTTGTTATCAATGATGTTGTTAATAAACAATGGAATCAATTTTTCAGGAAACTGATTGGGGCCGTAATTGTTTGAACAATTGGAGATAATATATGGCAAACCATATGTCTCGCCATATGCCCTTACAAAGTGGTCTGAGCCCGCTTTTGAAGCTGAGTAGGGTGAGTTGGGTTGATATGGGGTTTGTTCAGTGAACAGCCCTGTTTCGCCTAAGGTGCCATAAACCTCATCTGTACTGATGTGGTAAAACATTTTACCGGAAAAGTTTTTCCAGTTTTCGCGTGCAGCATTCAGCAAATTTACTGTTCCAAAAATATTGGTTCTTAAAAAAGAAAGCGGGTCAGTTATTGACCTGTCAACGTGTGATTCTGCAGCTAAATGGATAACGGCATCAAATTGATGTTTTTGAAACAGGGAAAAAATAGTTTCAGTGTCGTTGATATCGGCTTTTAAAAAGGTATAATTAGGCTTATTTTCAACATCAATCAAGTTTTCAAGATTTCCGGCATAAGTGAGTGCGTCCAGATTGTAAATGTGATAATCAGGATATTTGTTGACGAAAAGGCGTACCACGTGAGAGCCAATAAATCCGGCACCTCCGGTAATCAATATGTTTTTCATTTTAATCATTAAAATTTTCCCAGGTTATTTTTAAACCATCAATGACACTAAATTCAGGTTTGTAATCCATTAATTTCCCTGCCTTGGAAATATCGGCCAAAGAATCCCTTACATCCCCGGCTCTGGGAGGACCATAAATTGCTTCTATGTTTTGACCTGAGATTTCTTTCAGGTTGCTCCAGAGCTCGTTTAAACTAATTCGCTGACCATAAGCAACATTAAAAACTTGATTTACCGCACTTTCTCCAGCAAAAAAGGCCTTGATATTAGCCTGAACTGCATTTTCAACATAGGTAAAGTCCCTGGTCTGTTCACCATCTCCATTGACTGTGGGCGATTTTTTATCTTTTAGTGCCTGCATGAATAATGGAATTACAGCTGCATAAGCTCCCGTTGGACTTTGTCTGGGTCCAAAAACATTAAAATAACGCAAACCAACGGTTTCTGTTTTATATGTTTTATAAAACACATCGGCATAGAGTTCATTAACCAGTTTTGTTACAGCATAAGGTGACAAAGGGTTTCCTATATTTTCCTCAATTTTAGGCAATTGTTTACTGTCACCATAAGTAGAACTTGAAGCTGCATAAATCAATCTTTTGACAGTTTTTGATTCCTTTTGGGCAACAAGCATGTTCAGAAATCCACTCACATTGACCTCATTTGAAGTTATGGGGTCGTTAATTGAACGAGGTACTGAACCAAGCGCTGCCTGATGAGATACAAAGTGGATGCCTTCCATTGCTTTTTTGCAAGTTTGCAAGTCACGTATGTCACCTTCCACAAATTCAAAGTTGGCTAAATTTTCATATTCCTTGATATTATCATAAAATCCGGTTGCCAAATTATCAAGAACCCTGACCTTTTTAGCTCCATATTTTATAAGGTATGCTACTAGGTTAGAACCAATAAATCCCGCTCCTCCTGTTACAAGAAAATTGTAATTTGATAAATCAGTTGTGTGGTATATGTTTTTAAACATGTAAATTATATTATAACTGTTTTCTACTCTAATCAGAAAACTGATTGATAAATATATTTTAAATCCTTTAGAAATGACCAGTTTTCAACATAGTCTTTATTGATTTTCACTTTATCAGGCCAAATGACTGTATCATTGTACTGTTGAGGATTTGATTGTCTTAAAAGAATTTCTTCTTCATTTTTATATTTTATTGTCGCAGGGCCCGTAATTCCGGGTCTCACAGACAATATGATTCTGTCACTGCCTTTTAGCTGGTCTGCATATCCCGGAATATCAGGACGAGGACCCACCAAACTCATATCCCCATTTAAAACATTGACCAATTGAGGCAATTCATCAAGTTTTGATTTTCTTAATAGTTTGCCTATATAAGTGCCGTGACTTGACAATTCTTCTATAGAATGGCTTTTATTTTTCTTTAAGGTTCTGATTTTGTACATTAAAAAAGGTTTTCCATTTTTACCAATCCGTTTTTGTATAAACAGACCGGGTAAACCGGTTTCCATTCTTGTTATTGCTATCAATAAAACTATAGGAATTATAAAAAAAAGTAAACAAAAAAACGAAACAACCACATCAAATATTCTTTTAAATAACTGTTGCCTATTGGTGAGCATCAAATGGAGGTAAAATCAAAATTCTACTTGCGTTTAAGAATACGTTTTAATAAACTGTCTTTTTTGTCAGATGTATAGTAACCATAGTTATAACCATATCCATAGCCGTAACCATAGCCGTAGCCATATTTAGCCTTTTGCTGATAGTAATTTAAAACAAAACTTATGTGTTTAACCTCTCCTTTTTTATACTTATCGTTAATCACTGAAAGCATCCCTTTCTTTGTATAATCTTGTCTTACCACATAAATTGTGGCATCTGCATACCTCACCAATTCTAAAGCATCAGAAACTAAGGCTAAGGGAGGTGAATCTATAACGATATAATCATATGATTTTGATAGCTCCTCAATTAATTCATCCATTTTCTCACCAATAATTAATTCTGAAGGATTTGGAGGAATAGGCCCCGAGGTGATAATATCCAAGTAATCTAATTTAGTCTTTTGAATGATTTGCTCGAGACTTGAATCATTAATTAAATAATTGACAATTCCTTTATCATTTTTAATATGAAAATCATCAAATATTTTTGGTTTACGTAAATCTAAGCCTAACAAAATAGTTTTTTTCTCACTCAAGGCAAAAACAGATGCAATATTAATAGAGCAAAATGTTTTTCCCTCACCTGAAACAGAAGAGGTTATCAATACAGTCTTAGTGCCTTCTATGCCACGCTTTTTATACATGAATTGAAGGCTTGACCTAATTGATCTAAATGATTCTGAAATAGCAGATTTTGGCTTATCAATAACAACAAGGTTTTCATTTTTGTGACTCTTGCCAACAACCCCTAAAATTGGTATTGGAGAAAGCCTGTTAATTTCTTGGGTAGTATGAATTTTGTTATCAAAAAAAACTACTACAAAAACCACAACAAATGGAAGAAAGAATCCAAAAACACCGGCCATCACATAATTCAACTGATTGTTTGGGCCAACTTGCCCTCCACCAACATCTTTCGCCGGATCAATGACAATCACATCGCTTACATTTGCTGCCCTTACAAGACCAGCTTCACTCCGCTTGGACAAAAAGAGGTTATAGGCCTGATTACTTAAGTCAAACCGACGTTGAATACCTAAAAGCTGTTGTTGTTCTTTGGGTAGTTTTCTAATACCAATTTCAGCCTGCGAAACCTCCCTGTTTATTTCGTTTATTTCCCTGTTTTTAATAGATTTAGTTGATGTTATGTTTTCAAGCAATACAGCTTTTACAGCATTTATTTGCCTGTCAATATCAGCAAACACCGGTGCACCTTCTCTGAAAGAATATTGAAGTCTATTCCTTTCTTCAGCCAAAGTTACAATCCTGCTTACACCGGCTACTATGCTTGCCTCACTTATACCGGCAACAGATGGCGCCGGGACATCAGAATAGTCTGTGCGATTTAATAAGTAGTCCTCTAATGTGTTGTAGTAGTTGATTTGTTGTTCAATTGCATTTTTTTGTAAATCAAGCATTCTAAGTCTACTGCTTAGCTCTTGCCCTTCAGAACTTAAATCAAAAACAGATGATTTACTTCTAAAAGCATCCAACTCATCCTGAACTTCAGAAATTTCACCAGATTTAATTGCAAGAGTGCTATCTATAAACTGAATGGTTTTAGTAGCAAAAAGGTTTTTTCGTTCAAGCACTTCTTCACCCAAAACCTGAACTGTTGCATTTAAATAATCTACCAATTCGGCTTTATTGTGTCCTGTTAATCTTAAATTCAATACTGATGAACCTTGAGACTCCGGCCGAATGGAAATATTACTATATCTTCCCACAACCCCATCAAAGTTCTGAAAACGAATAAAATAGGGTTCTCCAACTTGTAAACCCTGATCTGAACGATTAATTGTACCATTGAAGAACGGTAACACTACCTTTTGTCCAAACTTAAAGTCCCGTTCAAAGTTTTCAGTAGGCATATCTATCCTGCTCCTTTCTTTAGAACCATAAAATTGTACAGGATAACTTCCTTCTTCAAAAGAAACACTTAGATTATATCTGGCAGTATCTTTTACCTTAATGGTAATTAAAGTATTTAAAACCTGTGGCTTTGAAGTATCAACTTCAACGACAAAAGGAGTTTGAGCATAAGCATTCTCAAGCTGATATTTTCCTTGTTTTAAATATTGCAGGTAAAATTGAAGTCGATCAACAACTTTCTCATTGTGCGAACGCGTTCTCAAAGTAATCATTGCGGTGTTAACCTTATCTGTGGTTCCACCCCAATTAAACGTTAAACTGGTTGTAGTAGTAAAAAATGGGTTTTGATCATCTTTAATTGATATCAAACTTGACATTTGATAAACAGGCAACTTTCTAACATTAACATAGTAGGCAATGCTAAAACCAATTAATAGTGAAACCAAAAACAAAGGCCAGTAAGACAAAAGCTTTACCAAAAACCCTCTAAAATCAAAATTGGTTTGAAGCTGGTCTATTTCAAATTCTTCACTCATCAATTATAACCTGTTAATTAAAATAATAGTTGTAGTAATTAAACTCAAAATCGATGCTAATGTTGTAATGGATTGAATAGCTGTTGTTCCTGTTCCAATCGATTTTTGAGGCAATGGATTTATTAAAATCAAATCATTGGGGTTAATGTAATAATAAGGCGAATTTACAGCCTCAATAGTGGTTAAATCAATATGATGTACACGTTGTCCATATGGATATTGTCTCACTATCACAACGTTTTTCCTGTCGCCTGTAAGTGTTATATCTCCGGAATTTGCAATAGCCTCCATTATACTGAGTTCGTCCCTGTAAATAATTCTTGAACCTGGGTTACTTATTTCGCCCATAATTGTATATCTGATACCGGCAAGTTTTACAGTTACAAAAATATTGGCCTCTTCAGTAAAATATTCTTCTAGTAATTTTTTCTCAAGCATCTCCCTGATTTCATCTTCAGTATAGCCCAAAACATTAAGCTCACCCAGTGTGGGCATTCTAATGTTTCCATGCTCGTTTACACGAAAACCATCATAGTACAAACGTTCCTCACCGGTAGCATTAGGGTTTTGATCGCCCACAGGATTAAACATACCCACCTGGCTTTGGTCAAGCGATTTGATTCTAATACTCAATAAATCGTTAATCTGGATGCGGTATGGATCCGGCTTTTTGGTAATTGCAAAATCTGAACTTATTTGGCTTTCTTCCTGTTGCAAATATGTCAGACTTTTTGTTGGAATACAAGAAGTCAAAAATAGTGAGACAAGAAGGAAAAATATAGTGGTATATTTACTCATAGTTATGCTGTCAAGTAAAAAACAAATATAGGTTAACAAGTTCAATTATAAAATTTTTAAAGTTTATAATAAATTCTTTACCTGCAAGAGATATTAAACTAAATAAACAATTGAAATTAATATTTTTTTTAGTGCTTTTAGTTTTATTTTGGCTTCATTTGCAAAAAATTATTATCAAGTGAATTACCTCTCTGTCGAAAATATATCTAAGTCATTTGGCGAACTTCAACTATTTGAAAATTTGTCATTTGGAATTAATCAAGGTCAAAAAATTGGATTTCTAGCCAAAAACGGAACAGGTAAAACCACCCTGCTCAACATCCTCGCCGGACTTGACGCTCCAGACAATGGTCTGGTGGTTTTTAGAAAAAATATTGTAGTTACATATCTGCCGCAAGAACCGGTTCTGAATGAAAACCTTACCGTTGAACAAGCCGTTTTTGATTCAGACAACGAAATATTAAAAGTCATAGAGCGCTATGAAAAAGCGCTAAAAAAACCTGAAGATGCCGAAGCATACCAGACGGCTTTTGAAGCGATGGAAGCACATCAGGCTTGGGATTTTGAAACATTATATAGCCAGATTTTATCCAAACTTAAGCTAAACGACCTTTCCAAAAAAGTTTCAGACCTGAGTGGCGGACAGAAAAAAAGATTGTCGCTTGCAAACGCCCTTTTAAGCAAGCCTGATTTACTCATTCTTGATGAACCCACAAACCACCTTGATCTGGAGATGATTGAATGGTTAGAATCATTTTTCGCCAAAGAAAACATTACCCTGTTTATGGTGACTCACGACCGTTACTTTCTTGAGAGGGTCTGTAACGAAATTGTCGAACTTGAAGACGGTAAACTCTACAGTTACAAAGGCAATTATTCTTATTACCTCGAAAAGAAAGAAGCACGCATCACAGCAGAAATTTCTGAAACCGAAAAAGCAAAACAACTCTTTAAAAAAGAACTCGACTGGATGCGCCGCCAACCCAAGGCCAGGACCACCAAAAGCAAATCGCGCATTCAGGGTTTTCACGAAATTAAAGAACGGGCAAAAAAACGTAGGAACGACCACCAGATTGAACTCGAAATCAATATGGAACGTCTGGGCAGTAAAATTGTTGAACTTCACAACGTCTCAAAATCTTATGACCAACTTCAAATTTTAAACAAGTTCAACTACAACTTTATCAAAGGTGAACGCATCGGGATCATAGGGAAAAATGGCACCGGAAAATCTACTTTTTTAAATATACTCACGGGAACCTTAAAGCCTGATCAGGGCAAAGTGACCGTGGGGGAAACCATCAAATTTGGTTATTATACACAAGATGGTATTGACATCAAACCGGGACAAAAGGTCATTGATGTAATCAGGGAGTTTGGTGATTTTATTCCTTTGAAAAAGGGGCGGCAAATCTCTGCACAGCAACTTTTGGAAAGGTTTCTCTTTGACCGCAAAAAACAGTACGACTTTGTAGAAAAATTAAGCGGTGGTGAGCGCAAAAGACTTTACCTCTGTACAGTTTTGATCCAAAACCCCAATTTTCTAATTCTGGATGAGCCCACAAATGACCTTGATATTGTTACCTTAAACGTACTTGAATCTTTCCTGCTCGATTTTCCGGGTTGCTTGTTGGTGGTTTCACACGACAGGTACTTTATGGATAAAATTGTGGATCACTTGTTTGTTTTTAGAGGAAATGCAGTGGTTGATGATTTCCCGGGAAATTACAGTGACTTCAGGGAAATGGAATCATTGACCGAAAAAGAAGAAAAACCCGAAACCCCTGAAAATTCTCCTTCTCAAAAAACCTGGAAAAAAGAACCCGATAAGGCAAAACTAACTTACAAAGAGCAAAAAGAATTTACAAATCTTGAAGCTGATATAAAAAAATTGGAGCAAAAAAGGGATGAAATTGAAGCAGGCTTTTCAAATCAATCCTGGTCTACTGAAGAAATTAATGAGAAATCCATTGAGCTTCAAAAAATTATTGAAGAAATTAATGAGAAAACTGAACGCTGGTTTGAATTATCTTTGAAGTCTGAATCTTAAACTAATAAAGTTGACATTAGTCATACAATTTTACTGCAATCTGAATTAAATTTGCGCTCTATGTTTTGATGATTTGACGACATCAACTGAACACCTACTTTCATGAAAAAGTCTACTTTAGATATTTATCTGCTGCTTCCGGTTAAAAATTTTATTGAGAAAAAAACATCTGTAGGTTTACTACTAATTTTTTCGGCAGTATTTGCAATGATAATTGCCAACTCCCCTTTTGCTGACAGTTACCATAGTTTTTGGGGCAGGTATATCTACATTGGTTTTGATGATTTTGTCATAAGGAAAAACCTGCTGCATTGGATCAACGATGGTTTAATGTCGATGTTTTTCTTTTTGGTGGGACTGGAACTCAAACGGGAACTAATGCACGGCGAGTTGGCTAGTTTCAGGGGCGCTTTATTGCCGGTTGGCGCTGCCATAGGTGGAATGTTGTTTCCGGCTTTGGTTTTTTACTTTTTCACTCAGGGAACAGATGCTGTTTCCGGTTGGGGTATCCCTATGGCTACTGATATTGCTTTTGCCTTGGGAATTTTGTATTTATTGGGGGATAAAGTCCCATTAACACTCAAAGTCTTTTTAACAGCGGTTGCCATTGTTGACGATTTAGGCGCCGTAGTGGTGATTGCCTTTTTCTATACATCAGAAATTTCTATGAATAGTCTGGCACTGGGCGGTTTCTTTTTATTGGCATTGTTTACGGCAAATCAAATCGGTGTGAGAAACACTTTATTTTATGCCGTAATGGGAATTGGAGGGTTATGGCTTGCTGTTTTACTTTCCGGTGTTCACGCTACTATTGCTGCTGTTTTGGCAGCTTTCACTATACCTACAAGTAAAAAAATAAACACCTCGCTGTTTTTAAGGAAAGTAAGGATACTCTCAGAACAAATTAAAACCATCAAGAAAAAGTCTAAAGAAGATAATGATGAAGAAGACCAAAAAATTTCTGATACCATCGAAAAATTCTCAAAGCTTACCGAAGATGCCACTCCTCCCCTTCAAAGACTTGAGCACGCCTTGCATCCATTTGTGAGTTTTGTGGTACTTCCGGTATTTGCTTTTGCAAATGCAGGCGTAACTATTGATGCAGAAGCCTTCAGCTATTTTTACAGCCCGGTAACCCTGGGGGTTATATTTGGATTAATCATTGGAAAGATATTTGGTATTTTCCTTTTTACAAGATTAATGGTCTTCTTTAAACTGTGTGTGTTACCGGAAGGCGTCACCTGGAAACACGTCTTCGGTCTCGGATTTCTGGCAGCTATTGGGTTTACAATGTCACTGTTTATCACAGACTTGGCTTATGAAAGTGCGGTTTATGAAACCCAGGCAAAAATTGGTATTCTTTCCGCTTCGTTAATTGCAGGTGTTTTTGGTTATTTCTTCCTGAAACTCGCCGGAAACAATAACTTAAAAATTGACGAAGAAATCTTGAAAGAAGACGATTGATCTTATTCAAAAAAATCCTCTTTAAAACCAATTAAATAGAGTTTTTCCTGTGCCCTTGTTACTGCTGTATAAAGCCATCTCAGGTAGTCTCGGTCCACGCCATTAGGCAAATAGGGTTGTTCTACAAAAACGGTATTCCACTGCCCTCCCTGCGACTTGTGACAGGTTATGGCATATGAAAATTTCACTTGAAGCGCATTGAAGTATTTGTTGTTTTTTACGCTTATAAATTTTTTGTATTTAGACTTCACATCGTCATAATCCTTCATCACTTCCTGATACAACCTGTTGGATTCCTCATAAGGAAGTGAAGGTGTTTCTGAGGTGAGTGTGTCCAAAAGTAAAACGGTTTCAAATGGTTTCATCTTTGGGTAGTCAACCATCCTCACTGAAACTTCGGCAAACTTAAAGCCGTAGATTTCCTTAAAACTGAAAATTTCTAGCACTTCAATAATATCACCATTCGCAATAAAACCAGCCTCGCTGGTTGGAGCTATCCAAAAATAATTGTTTTTTACAACCATCAAATAATCACCTGTTGACAATTCGTTTTCCTGAAAAAGAATTCGCTCCCTGATGTTTTCATTATACAAATTGGCCCTTTTGTTTGAACGCAAAATAATCACCGCATCTTCCTTGCTTTTTGAAGCATAAGCATCGTTTATGGCATCAAGCAGTGTGTGGCCGTCTTCGGGCTTGATGATGTCTTTGAAATCGTTTATTTGAAACTTAAAATCTTCATAAAAACCGCTTTCCAAAGCTTCCCTTAACAAAGTTGCATTGTGAAGAATGCCACTGTCAAATTTCTGGCGCACCACTTCATCAAGTTCAATGGCAGTAACTTGTTTGTTGTATTGATTGCTCAATAATTTTTCGTCAAGTGCAGGGCTTAAATCCATATTCACCGGAGGCAATTGGGCTGTATCGCCTATAAGAATCAATTTACAGTTAAAGCCTGAATAGACATATTGCATCAAATCATCCAGCAGCGAACCGTTTTCAAAAAGTTTTGAATCTGAAGCAGTATCTGAAATCATTGACGCTTCATCGACTATAAAAATGGTATTGCGGTGCTTGTTTTGCTGAAGCGTAAAAGAAACCCCACCTCCCTTTTGGGCTTTGGGGTAGTATATTTTTTTGTGAATGGTAAAA
Source organism: uncultured Flavobacteriaceae bacterium (assembly GCA_964469175.1). Lineage (GTDB taxonomy): Bacteria > Bacteroidota > Bacteroidia > Flavobacteriales > Flavobacteriaceae > Planktosalinus. Next base: position 14,626 of record CAYXXY010000014.1, on the reverse strand, counting down.
GCTTCTTTATCAGAATAGTTACTGATAACCTTGGCCGCCCTCCCCGTTGGGGCAAGCAACACCGCTTTTGAATTGATCAGGCTGAGCTTTCTGACCAAAGTGCTGATAATGGTCGTTTTTCCGGTTCCTGCATAACCCTTTAATAAAAATATTTCATCAGGACTCTTACTCAACACAAAACCTGACAGCTTTTGAAGGACAACATCCTGTATTCCTGTGGGTGTATGTGGAAAATCTTTGCTTAATTCTTTATAAAAAAGGCTCGGGTTCATTCAGTTTTTATGGGTTGAAAACTTTAAGGCTAAGTTACGCTTTGATTAACAATTCCCACAACAGAAAATGATTTTTATAGATTATACTTTTGTGATTGAAAAAAAATTGTAGATTTGCCATATACCATTAATACGTCAAATAAAAAACGATTTCTATAATGAAACTTTTAATTCAAATTGTTCTTTGGGTTGTTATCATCTTTCTTGGCTACAAACTCTTCAATTCAGTTTATGAACCCACAAAATTTAATCAAGAAAAAGAAATTCGCTATGCAAAAGTCATTGATGTACTTAAAGACATCAGAGCTGCAGAGCTGGCACACCTTCAGATAACCGGAAAATTCAACAGTAGTTTTGATTCTCTAATTCGTTTTGTTGACACAGCTCAATTTGCAATCACTCAAAGAAGGGACACTATGTTCCCTGACGTGGAGCGCAACAGGGCTTTTGGACTTCACCCAATAACAGGTGGATATTATCTAGAGGATGTAATTGTAGATACATTAAGGTTTGAATCGGTTAAAGATTCACTTTTCAGGAATTCAGACCGATACAAAACAATGGATAGAGTCAATGTTAAAGGTGAATATGTAAACATTTCTCTTGATGCAGGATTCATTATGAGAGGAGAAAGAAGAATAGCTGTATTTGAAGCCACTGCCAGTAAAGATGAAATCCTTCACGGTTTAAGCCGAGACCTGATTATACAAGAAAAACAAACGGTTTCTGTTGACGGTGTAAACGGAACCCACATCAGGGTAGGTTCAATGACAGATGTAAATACAGGTGGAAACTGGCCAATACAATATGACAGTCCCGGAGAGCAATAAAAGAAAAGATTTAAACTCAACATATAGAATGTCCGTTCAGGTTAGCTTGACCGGGCTTTCTTTTTTGCTGGAAGAAGAAGATGCTGTTTTTTTCAGTAAAACCATAAACTTCCGGGAAACCAAAAACCCGGACGAAATTCTTCTGGATATTGAGGCTGCTTTTGAACAAAATCCAACACTGAATCAACCGGTCTTTGATTTGGTTATTATCCATCAAAACCCTTTATACACCTTGGTTCCCAACTCTTTGTTCAAAGAGGAAGAAGCTGCATCCTACCTTAAAATTAACAGCCGTATTTTTACAACAGACTTTGTTGCTTTTGACAGTCTTGAAAATCACGAACTTGTCAATGTTTATGTGCCATTTGCCAATGTAAACAATTACTTTTTTGAGCGATATGGCGAGTTTTCATTTTATCATTTCACCACCACTTTTCTTGAAAATATTTTAAAAAAGGAAAAAACCGGAAACCCGGTAAAAATGTATGCTCACTTGCACGGTCATCAAGTAGATGTAATTGTTACCTCTGGAAAAAAAATTTTGCTTAGTAATAGCTTCTCTTATACTACTCCTGAAGATTTAACTTATTACATCCTTTTTGTTGCTGAACAACTAGAACTCAATCCTGAAGTATTTCACCTGGAGTTGAGTGGCCAAATTGATGAACAAGACTCCAACTTTGAATTGCTTTATACTTACATTCGATTTGTCACTATTGAAAACAACGCTACCCCTCATTTAAGAATCGAAAACTAATGCGCATCATCTCCGGAAAATACAAAGGCAAAAGACTGATTGCACCAAAAACACTACCTGTAAGGCCAACAACCGACTTTGCCAAGGAAGCGCTGTTTAACATTCTGAATCATCGCATTGCTTTCAGTGAAACCGAATTTCTTGACCTATTTGCCGGAACCGGAAACATCAGCTTTGAAATGGCATCACGGGGAGCAACAGTGATTACTGCCGTTGATGCAGATTTTGGCTGTGTGAAGTATATACAGAAAATCAGCAGCGAACTCGACTTTGGAATTCATGCCATAAAAGCTGATGTATTTTCATTTCTGGAAAAAAACAAACAACCCTTTGATGTAATTTTTGCTGATCCTCCTTATGATTTTACTGTCGAGCAGTTTGAAAAAATCATCACTGCAATTTTTGAAAACAATCTCATAAAACCCGACGGGTTTTTAGTAATAGAACATTCCAAACACACTGATTTATCATTGGTAAAACAGTTTTCTGAAGAAAGAAAATACGGCGGCTCAAAGTTCAGTTTTTTCAATTTTTCTTAATCAATTTCATAAATTTTTACTTTTTTCGAAGTGAATTATTTATATTTTTTTATACATTAGCTCAATATCCTCAAATCACCATCCACTTTTTCATTTTTGCTGAACAATAACTAACCAAAACCCTTTAAAAATGAAAAAAGTTCTCAAGATTTTTTTGTATTTACTCGTCATTATTGTCATTGGGATTGGAGGGCTACTCGCCTATGTGAAAATTGCCCTGCCAAATGTGGGTGATGCACCGGTCATCTCCATTGAAGTAACTCCTGATCGTGTCGAACGAGGAAAATACCTGGCCAACAATGTGGCCGTTTGCATTGATTGTCATTCCGGCAGGGACTGGGGTTTGTTTTCAGGGTCTTTGATTCCGGGAACTGAAGGCGAAGGCGGTGAAATTTTTGATCAGTCGATGAATTTCCCCGGAAGGTTTGTCTCCAAAAACATCACACCTTATGGTATTGGTGATTGGACAGATGGCGAAGTGTTGAGAGCAATTACCTCAGGAGTTTCAAGAGACGGAAAAGCCCTATTCCCGGTGATGCCACATCCCGCTTACGGAAAAATGGATAAAGAAGATATATATTCCATTATTGCATACCTGCGCACTCTTGAACCCATAGAAACCAACCCCGAGGAATCAAAACCGGATTTCCCGATGAACTTTATTATAAATACTATTCCTCAAAAACCTGAATTTACAACCATCCCCGACAGGACAGATGTGGTCAGTTATGGACGCTATCTTGCCGGGGCAGCATCCTGTTTTGATTGCCATACCAAGCAAGAAAAAGGAAAATTTGTGGGTAAGGATTTTGCCGGTGGGTTTGAGTTTAAATTCCCCGACGGTTCCATTTTACGCTCTGCAAACATCACCCCCCATGAAACAGGAATTGGTAACTGGACCAAAGAGCAATTTGTAGAGCGGTTTAAAGCATACACAGATTCCTCCTTTGTACCGCATCCTGTTGGTCCCGGGGAGTTTCAAACCGTAATGCCCTGGACGTTTTATGGACAAATGGAAACATTTGATCTGGAAGCCATTTTCAGCTTCCTGCAGACTATTGAGCCTGTTGATCAGGTCAATGAATTATGGACGCCTTCTGAAAATTAGGTATCGGGTTTCACTTATAAATAGACTTCCTCAGTGAAGTCTTTTTGTTTGTAACAAAAGTAACTGTGAACATTTTGTTTGCTGTTTATTTTTGCGCTGTAATTTTAAACAAATTAAAAATGAACTTAGAAAAACTTATTAAGGATAACGCAACCATCGTTGATGTTCGCACTAAAGAAGAATTTAGTGGCGGCCATGTAGTGGGTTCAATCAATATTCCCTTACAGGAAGTGCAACAACGTGTTGGAGAATTTAAAAAACTTCAAGGCCCGCTAATTTTATGTTGTGCCTCCGGAAACCGAAGCGGTATGGCAGCTCAATATTTAATCCATCAAGGCATTGATTGTATAAATGGTGGCTCCTGGATGGATATTAATTATTATCAATCCCTTAGCGTATAAATATGATACAGTTATTTAAAAACTTGTTTGGCCTTGGCCCAAAAACCGATTATAAAACCCTTGTTCAACAAGGCGCAGAAATTGTTGATGTAAGAACAAAAGGCGAGTTTATCTCAGGACATATCAAAGGCTCTAAAAACATTCCATTAAACACACTAAGCAACAACCTTAAAACATTCAAAGACAAAGACAAACCTTATATTTTGTGCTGTGCTTCCGGGATGAGAAGCGGGACAGCAAAAAGCATTTTAAAATCAAAAGGATACACCAATGTACATAATGGAGGATCCTGGCAATCACTGCAAAATAAAATCAATGACTAAAAAATTGCTTGCAGGCTGGACAACGTCCAGAATAATATTTAGTTTAATCGGAATAGCCATAATAATCCAAACTGTAATGGATCATCAGTTTTTTGGTGTTATATTGGGAGCTTACATTCTTTTGATGGGATTATTTGGCTTTGGTTGTGCGAAAGGAAACTGCAATATTGGGGAAAGCAAAAAATGAAGTTAAAGTTTTGACCATCATTTTTCGATTAGGTACTTTTAAAAGAAAAAATGTTTGGACTATTTAAAAAGAAAAGTAAAGAAGAAGTGCTTCAGGAGAAGTATAGGAAGTTATTAAAAGAATCGTTTGATTTATCCAAAACCGACAGGTCTGCAAGTGATAAAAAACAAGCAGAAGCTCAAGCCGTTTTGGATGAAATTGAAAGCCTGAACAAATAAAAAAACCCGCTTGCTGCTATTCAACAATGCGGGAATTTTATTTTTTTGCAGGCCTGTAAGCCGGATTCTGTATCATCCTCCGAAGCCTAAGGCGAAGGAGGATCACCCTTATCATTTATCTGGCCACAACATTGCTGTTGGGGTCTATCTGCCTACCCTCCGGCATCGGGCGGGTAGCCCTCAAACGCCGGTATACATGGCATTGCACCGCATAGAGTTTACCTGATTTCACTACAGCATTACCTGTACATCCTTTCTGTTGCACTTGTCCTGAATTCCGGTTGCCCGGAAAACGACGGGTGTTACCCGCTATGCTACCCTATGGTGTCCGGACTTTCCTCCCTGAAATAAATCCCAGAGCGATAAGGCGGCCTGCGGTGCAAAGATACAACTAACTTGTTAATATCTATCCTGAAAAATTGTCTGACAATACCCGCAAAAATTAATTCAATATGTATATTTGTGAAGACTACAAATTCTATGGAACATTTTATAGTATCTGCCCGAAAATACCGCCCGACAACCTTTAAAAGTGTTGTGGGTCAGCAGGCTATAACCAATACGCTGGAAAACGCCATAGAAAACAACCATTTGGCTCAGGCTTTGCTTTTTACCGGACCCAGAGGTGTTGGAAAAACTACCTGTGCCCGCATTTTGGCCAAACGCATTAATCAAAAAGAAGTTCAAGACCCCAATGAAGATTTTGCATTCAATATTTTTGAATTGGATGCGGCTTCAAACAATTCAGTTGATGACATCAGAAGCCTGACAGATCAGGTGCGTATTCCCCCACAAACGGGAAATTATAAGGTCTATATCATCGACGAGGTGCATATGCTTTCACAGGCAGCCTTTAATGCCTTTTTGAAAACCCTTGAAGAGCCACCAAAACATGCCATCTTTATTCTGGCAACCACCGAAAAACACAAAATCATACCCACCATTCTCTCCCGTTGTCAAATTTTTGATTTCAAGAGAATTACGGTTTCCGATATCAAAAATCACCTGGCAGAAATAGCCGAGGCTGAAGGCATTCAGGCAGAAGACGATGCGCTACATATCATCGCACAAAAAGCTGATGGTGCCTTACGGGATGCGCTTTCGATTTTTGACCGTGTAGTAAGTTTTTCCGGAAACAACCTCACTCGTTTGGCAGTGACCGAAAACCTGAACGTACTTGACTACACCACTTATTTTGAAACCACCGAGCATTTGCTCAATAATGACATTCCAAGTGCTCTAGTGCTCTTTGACGACATACTCGCCAAAGGTTTTGACGGACACCATTTTATCTCCGGACTGGCATCACATTTTAGGGATTTACTGGTCTGTCAACACCCGTCAACAATTGATTTACTCGAAGTAGGGGAACAAATCAAAGCCCGTTATTTTGAGCAATCCCAAAAAGCTGATAAAAGTTTCCTTTTACGCGCCATCGAATTGGCCAACGAATGTGATTTTAAATACAAATCCAGCAAGAACCAGCGGCTTTTGGTAGAATTGTGTCTGATGCAACTGGCATCCATCACTGTCCCGACAGCCACGGAAATGGACGAAAAAAAAAAGCCGCAACCCTACATTCAACCTCCACAACTTAAAATAAAAGAAACTCAAACTACTGTTTCCCAAAAGGTTGAATTGAAGAGTGAACCTAAACCCTATCCCACTCAGGAAAATGGCAGTAAACTCCAAAAATCTGAAGAATTAAAAGTAGCTGAAGCTGAAGAACCGGCTCAACAAACTCCTGAGCCTGAATCCAACCAAAAATCAGTTCCCGAACGCAATGCAGAACGTATTTCTGCGCTTTCGCTGAAAAGCATCCAGCAAAAAAGGGAATTAATGCTACAGCAAAAAAATACTAAAAAAGTTACAGAAACCCTTCCTGAAGATGACTTTTCTGAAGCTGACCTTCAGGCTGCATGGCACGAATATGCAAAAATACTCCAGCATAAGGGAGAGCGCATCATTGCCTCACATTTGGATATGGTACTTCCAACAGCAGAGAATAACATTATTAAGGTGACTTATCCCAACGAAAGTATAAAAATCGAACTCGAAAGAGCCCAGCAATCCTTACTGAATTTCCTTTCCAAGAAGTTGAATAATTTTTCACTTTCAATTCAAATTGATGTGAACGAAAGTGAACAACGCAACTATGTTTACACACCAAAAGAACGGTTTGATAAACTTCGTGAGAAATATCCCATTATGGATAAGATTAAAAAAACATTTGATTTAGACATTTAAAAAACAACACATGTTAGGTTTAAAACTTCCCACCGACCCCCGATGGGTTAGAATAGTTGAAAAAAACATAGAAGAAATACTCACAGACCACGCTTATTGTGAGCAAAAAGCGGCATCTACAGCAATTTCGTTAATTGTCTCCTTTCCTGAATATTCTGAACTCGTAGAAGAAATGGTTGCACTTGTCAAAGAAGAAATCAGCCATTTTAAGATGGTACACGACAGAATCTTGGCCAGGGGCTGGAAAATGGGCAGGGACCGGAAGGATGAATATGTCATCGCACTACATAAGTTTTTTCCAAAGGGAGGCAGCAGAACCACTCAATTGGTTCACAGGCTGCTTTATGCTGCACTCATTGAAGCCAGAAGTTGTGAACGTTTCAGATTGCTTTCTGAAGAAATTGACGATGCCGAACTGAGGGACTTTTACAGAAAACTGATGGTTTCTGAAGCCAACCATTACACTATGTTTCTCGGCTTTGCCAGAAAATATGGTAATCTGGATGAAGTCAATAAAAAATGGCAAGATTTACTGGCTTATGAGGCAGAAATCATGAAAAACCTGGGCAATACCGAACGCGTTCACGGATAAAAGAATTCTTATGCCAAAATCACAATGGATGTATATGCTGATGGTTGTTGCAGCGGCTGTCACTATTTACGGCTTGCTAACCGGTCAATTTTTCTTTTTACTTGTTTTGTTGCCTCTCGGATTGTTTTGGCGAAAAAAAGAGTAGAAAATTAAGTATTGACCTCCATTCTATTGGCCAATTCTTCACGATACAGACTTTTGACAATACCGTCTGAAAGCCCAATTTTTGGAACATAGATTTTTCGGGCACGACTCCATTTCATTGCGGAAAGGTAAATACGTGTTGCGTGAATAATCACATCAGCCCTGTCTGGATTCATATCCATTTCAACTACCCGCTCTTCATAAGAGTAAGTGCGAATAAGTTCATAATAATTGGATAAATAAATATAAGAAAGTGATTTACCCATAGGTTTTCCGCTTTGCTTAAAAATACTGTTGATGTTTCCACCGGAGCCAATCAAAGCTAATTTATGGTAATTTTTGGTTTCTTTTTTAATCCATTCTTCCACCTCATTCCAGATGGTGTCTGAAACCATATTGTTAAGCAATCGCACAGTTCCCAGATTAAACGATTTGGAAGAAATGGTTTTTCCGTTGGAAAAAATGGTGAATTCTGTACTTCCACCCCCCACATCCACATAGAGGAATGTTTTGTCAACCATAATCAAATCCCTAATGTCTGTTGAAGCAATGATGGCTGCTTCATCATTACCGTCAATAATTTGAATATTGATTCCTGATTCTTTTTCAACAGCACGGGCAACAACTGGTCCATTGTTTGCTTCGCGCATTGCAGATGTGGCACAAGCCCTGTATTTTACAACCCTATGAGAGTTCATCAGCAACCTGAAAGCTTTCATGGTGTCAGTAAGTCTGGAAGCATTTTCCGGCGAAATGGCTTGAGATTGAAAAACATCTTCCCCCAGCCGAATGGGTACTCTCACCAGCGAAGTTTTCTTGAATATGGTTTCCTGGTTTTCACGCTCAATTATAGTTGCAATAAGCAACCTGACTGCGTTTGAACCTATATCTATGGCACCATATTTTTGAACCTTCATCCTGATTTTTTTTTTTTTAAATAGTTATCTCTAATTTATTCAAATAGTAATTGTAAGTTTCAATTTGTGAACGGAAAGGCGGAAGATCAATTTTTCTATATGCATTATCTTGTTTTTCTGAAATTATCCGTGCCTTGACATTGTCTTTCCAACAAATATCAAACGTATCCTGAAGTTCCCTTTGTATGTCCAAATCATAAATGGGACAGGCAATTTCAACACGGGTATCCAGATTTCTGCTCATAAAATCGGCTGAGGAAATGTAATATTTTGGCTTGCCCCCATTTTCAAAAATATACAGTCGTGGGTGTTCCAAAAATTTATCCACCACGCTAATTACTTCGATATTGTCACTCATTCCGGGTACACCGGGAATCAGGCTGCAAATACCTCTTACAATCATTTTTATCTTCACCCCGGCCTTGCTTGCCTCATAGAGTTTGTCAATCATGGCAATGTCTGAGAGGCTGTTCAACTTCAACTGAATCCCGTTGGGCTTGCCGTTTCTGGCATTTTCAATTTCGGTATTGATCATTGAATAAATGGCATTGCGGGTATAGTGTGGGGAAACTATCAAATGCCTGTATTTTTTTACTTTGTAATTGATTTGGAAAAAATCAAACACTTTATTGACTTCTTTCAAAATCTTCTGGTTTGAGGTAAACAAGGTGTAATCGGTATACAATTTTGCTGTGGATTCATTGAAATTTCCGGTGCTTATAAATCCGTAACGCACAACCTTTCCTTTTTCCACACGATCAATCACACAGGCTTTGCAATGCACTTTTAATCCCGGCACTCCAAAAATTACCCTTACCCCTTCAAATTGCATTTGTTCTGCATACCTGATGTTTGCCTCTTCGTCAAATCGCGCCTGAAGCTCGATTTGAACGGTCACGTCTTTACCGTTCTTTTTGGCATTGATGATTGAACTGGCAATGTTTGAAATTTCTGCCAGACGGTAAATGGTGATTTTGATGCTTTTGACTTTGGGGTCTAAAGCTGCTTCTCGTAAAAATTTAATCAAATAAGCAAACGATTGGTAAGGCGCATACAACAGAAAGTCTTTTTTGGCGATTTTTTCCAAAACACTTCCCTGTAAAACCAGCCCGGGAACAGGTAGAGGTTCGTGTTTTTCGTAAAAAAGTTGTTTCATTCCAAGGTTTGGGAAGTTCATATAATCGCGCCTGTTGTGGTAGCGGCCACCGGGAATAATGCTGTCTGTTTCTTCAATCCCCATTTTTTGGAGTAAAAAATCAAGTGTTTCGGGGTCTATTTCTTTGTCGTAAACAAAACGCACAGGATCGCCAATACGCCTGTCTTTAACGCTTGAAGATAGCTTTTCGAGAAAACTTTTGCTCAAATCACTGTCTAAATCCAATTCGGCATCACGGGTTATTTTCACCATGTGAGCCTGAAAACTTTCATAATTAAAAATATTAAAGATATAATGCAAACAATGCCTGATTAAATCATCAAGCAGTATAATATAATGCTTGTCCCCTTCCTGCGGAAGCACTACAAAACGCTCGATGGATTTGGGCAATTCAATTAATGAATATACCTTGTCTGTATCAAAAACCTGGTCACCGGGTTTCATTGTCATCTTCACAATCAAATATGCAGCACTGTCTTTAAGTCCCGGAAACTCGTGAACTTCGTTTAAAATAATAGTCACTAAAGCCGGACGGACCTTTTGAATGAAAAAGTCTTTGATAAATTCGCCTTGACTTTCAGTGATTTCATCTTCTTTGATTACATAAACACCATGGTTTTTGAGTTCATTTTGAATGTCATCAAGTATTTTTAAACTTTCAGCTTGTTGGTCGATCACAATTTTGGTGATTTGCTCCAGAAGATCCTTGGCTCTGATTCCTCCCAACTCGCTCTTACCGGTTTTTCCGGCAAGGTCAATGCGTTTGATGGTGGCATAACGCACTTTAAAAAACTCATCGAGATTGTTTGAAAAAATACCGAGAAAACGCAGTCGTTCAATTAAAGGAACTGAACGGTCTTCAGCTTCCTGAAGTACCCTGGCGTTGAACTGCAACCAGCTCAACTCCCTGTTTATATAGCGATTGTAATCTTTTGTCATTATTTAAGGTGTTTAGGGAAAACCATTGCTTTGGTTTTACCCTGAAATATGCCTTTCCAGCTGTCTGTATCAAAATCTATTTGTACAAATCCGCAGGTGGGCAGGTTGTCGATGTATTCATTACCAAGCTTGTTGACCAAATGGGTCAGCCCGTAATTATGCCCAAATACCATCAAAATAGTTACATTATCGGGTGTACTTTCTATGGCTTTCATCACGCCTGCTCCTGAAAAGTCATACATCTGCTCGTCAACAATAAACTTATCGTCTTCAAGGGAAAACGCCTTTTTGAACTGTATAGCCGTTGTGAGCGCCCGGTTGGCATCGCTGGTTTTAATGAGGTCCGGTTTTTTGAAATTGGCTGCAACATAATTTGAAACCAAAACAATATCCAGTTTTCCGCGCTCATTGAGCGGCCGTTTGTGATCTTTCACGTTTTCCTCCCATGAGGATTTGGCGTGGCGGGTGATATAAAGTGTTTTCATCTTCTTAGCTTTCGCGAAAGCGAAAATCAATTAATTATTTTTCAGTTTCTATGGTGCTAAACGTTCTATTTTCCAGTCAAACTCTTCGGTGAGTGTATATCTGATTCTGTCATGTAACCTGTTGGGCCTCCCCTGCCAAAACTCCATGGTTTGTGGCCTCACCAGAAAACCGCCCCAGTTTTTGGGTCGGGGCACTTCGGTGCTTTCATATTTTTTTTCGAGTGCAGCCAATTTATTTTCCAAAATTTCGCGTGAAGCGACCACTTCACTTTGGTCTGAAACCACCGCACCCAGCTGGCTCCCTTTCGGACGTGACTGAAAATAGTTTTCTGAATCCATTTCAGAGGTTTTCTCTGCTATGCCTTTAATGATGACCTGACGCTCCAGGGAAGGCCAGTAAAACGAAAGACAAATTTTGGGGTGTGCCAGTATGGATTTGCCTTTTTCGCTGTCATAGTTGGTGTAAAACACAAAACCCTCCTCGTTGTATTTTTTCAGCAATACCATCCTGTTTTTCGGGAAGCCGTCAGTACCAAGCGAAGCAACTGCCATAGCGTTGGGCTCATCGGCCCCGCCGTGTTCCACAGCTTCATAAAACCACGTCCTGAATTGCTGCAAAGGATTTGCATCAATGGTGGATTCAAGAAGTTCTTTCTTTTTGTATGTTTTCCGGAAATCGCTTAAATCGTTTTGCATACTGCGAATTTGGATTGCAATTTACGTGTTTTTAAAAGAAATTAAAACAAGGCGGTGTGAAGAAACACTTAAATTTCATTAGTGTCCTCTAAATATTAGAAAACATCTTTAGAACTATACAATAGTCCATCCCTACGGGACTTAATTGGTTGTGATGGTATTTTTTTACCGAGATATAACCCCTACGGGGTTTCAATCCCGTTAGGGATAAGATATTGGTAATAAACCAAATTAAAATTATTTGAAAAGTCCCGTAGGGATGACATATCTTTGAAAAGGGCGCCGATTATTAAATTTCAAATACTTTAAAATCTTCGGCGAGTTGGGTGTTTTCAAAAATGGGTTGTGCTTCTTCCAGATAGCGTTCCAAGCGGTCATAGCGGGTGGAAAAATGCCCTAAAATCAATTGCCCCACTCCGGCATCTCGGGCTATGGTGGCAGCTTGTTTTGCCGTACTGTGCTTGGTTTTTTCGCACAAGTGCAAGTGCTCTTCCAGAAATGTGGCTTCGTGATACAAAGCAGAAACCCCCTGAATTTGAGGGATGATTTCCGGATAATAAGCGGTATCGCTGCAAAACGCATAGCTCTTGGGCGGGTCAGGCGGGAAAGTCACACTTTCGTTGGGAATAAGTTTTCCTTTTAAGTTGACCACATCTGCACCGGACTTTAATTTCCTGAAATAACTGTTGTCAATTTTGGCGGCAACGGCAGCTTCAAGGTTTAATTTTCGCTCGCCGGGTTTTTCGCGGAATAAAAACCCGTTGGTATACACCCGATGGTTCAGCGGGATGGTATGCACTGCTACTTTATCATCTTCAAAAAGCAGTTGGGGTGTTTTTGAATCGAGTTCGTGAAAAATAAGGTTGTAATTGGTCCAGGCCTTGCCCAGCTTGAGTTGCAGGGTGATGATTTCTTTGATGCCTTTGGGCCCGTATATGTGCAAATCGGCTTCGCGACCCAGGAGGGTGAAAGTGGAAATCAAACCAATCAAACCGTAAAAATGATCGCCATGCAGATGGGATATAAAAATATGCTTTACCCGGGCGAACTTCACCTTGGATTTCCTGAGTGCCACCTGGGTACCTTCTGCACAGTCTATCAAAAACAAATGCCCCCGTGCCTCAAGCAACTGAGCCGTGGGGTTGTTGAAGGTTTTTGGTGTGGCAGAATAACAACCGAGGATGGTGAGGGTCATTTCTTTTTATTGATTAATGTGTAAAAGTAATTATAATAAAAATTATTTAAGCAATGTAGTGGTATTAATCGAAACTAATAAATTATTAACTTTATGTTACGAGTAAGAATTTTTGTGTTTTGGTTGAATGAAGTTTTTTTTTAGAATGATTATTTATTTGAAACAAAAAAACTTCTAACAAATTCTGCAGTTTTAGTTCTATTATAAATTTCCCTCTTAAACCAATTAGTCTTTAACTCATCTGTTGAAAAATTTAAATGTGCTTTTCTCTTTAAAAGTAATTCTTTTGCAACTTCAATACTATCATAATATATACAATATGCTAACCAGTCCTTTGGTAATATGCTTCTAATGTTTAGTAGATTATTAACAATTTCTACTTGATCATATCTTATTGCTTGACTAATAGGCTTATTTTTAAAATCATAATTGTCAATGAGATACTTCACGATGTTCCAGTGACCGTTAATTATCGCTTCCGATAGTGAAAAGCCTTTCATTTTTTCTGTATTCAAAAAATTTTTAATAAACATCTCCAAATTACCACTTTTCGCTGCTGAAATCATTTTATGTTTATATGTTTTGTAGATTTTTAATCTAAAAAAATTAATGTGATTTTCTATAGTATAATCATAAATTCCATTTTCATTTTCTGAAAAATAATAAAGATCATTTTTATATTCACGAGGTTTTTCGTTTGAGATAGTATAAGAAGACATACCTATCTCACATTTCTCTATTTTACCATAATTGAATACCTTCATTTTGTCAATTGCTTGATCTACTGATTTAAAGTCCTGAGAGAATATCATATTGTTAGCACTATTGAGTTGGTTAAATTCTTATTCTACTAAATATATATTTTAAAGTCCTATTTGTTAAACATTAAAATCAACGTACTCATTCTCAAAATTATTTGTGTTCAGCACGTTACAATTTTATTAATGCATTAGTTTTAATACGTTTAATAACTAAATAAATTTGTTAGTTTTTCTTAATCTTTTTCTTTATCACCACCCTCAGCAATTGAAGCGATAATTAAAAATCCTCCAAGTAAAGGTATGAACCAAAAAAAAACAACTCCTTTGAGTCTGTTATCTAAATATACATACCATAAAAAAAGAATTAAAAGTCCTGAACAAAATAATAAAAGCCTAAAAAGACAATTCATTTTAATTAAATTTTATAAGATCATCAAGTGACATCAAAATTATAAGCCATGGACAATTATTCACCCAAGTTGATTCATTTATATTTTTATAATACAAATTATAAAGTTCAAAATAATCATCATGTTTTCTTGTCCTACAATAAAAGTCACCATCAATAGACATTTGTTTTAAACTTGTAAAGTCTAAAGCTAAAAGCAATCTTTTTAACAAATTTAAATCTCCATTAAAGTAAGAATTCTTTCGCGGAACAAAACCAACCTCATCAATAATTTTTATAAAATCTCTTCCTTGAAAATCTTGACTTATACCACTAGGGTTTGAGTTATAATATGTATCCCATTTGGGGCTTAAATATTCTTTATAGCTTTGAGAATAAATATATTGGGGGAGAAAAAAAGCAAAAAATACAAAAGAAATAAATACTCTAAAATTGCAGTTCATATTAATA
>CAYXXY010000013.1:0-75909 GCA_964469175.1 uncultured Flavobacteriaceae bacterium | reverse complement strand
ATATTTAAGATTAATTATTAACCAAAAAAAGGGCAACCATATTCAGGCATGCTCAGACCCCAAACTTGAAACCTTGAACAAGAAACCTGAAACCATATCACTATCTTTGCCGCTCATTTATGATTACTCCATGAAGTTTGAATTAAAAGCAAAAGACCCAAACAGCTCAGCACGCGCGGGTTCAATTACAACAGATCACGGCACTATTGAAACCCCCATTTTTATGCCTGTGGGTACTGTGGGAACAGTTAAAGGGGTGCATCAGCGCGAACTCAGAGATGATATCAATCCCGACATTATTCTTGGTAATACATACCACCTCTATTTAAGACCGCAAACCGAAATTCTTGAAAAAGCCGGTGGCCTGCACAAGTTTATGAATTGGGACAGAAACATCCTGACAGACAGTGGCGGGTATCAGGTGTACTCGCTTTCGGCAAATAGAAAGATCAAGGAAGAAGGTGTAAAGTTCAAATCGCATATCGATGGCAGTTATCATTTCTTTTCACCGGAAAATGTGATGGAAATTCAGCGCACTATCGGTGCAGATATCATAATGGCATTTGACGAGTGTACACCTTATCCCTGTGATTACCGTTATGCCAAGCGCTCCATGCATATGACCCATCGATGGTTGGATCGTTGTATTGCTCATTTGGAGAAAACACCTTTAAAATATGAGTATGACCAGGCGTTTTTCCCCATTGTACAGGGAAGTACATATAAAGATTTGCGCCAGCAATCGGCAGAATACATTGCAAGTGTTGATGCCGTTGGCAATGCCATTGGCGGACTGTCTGTAGGTGAACCGGCAGATGAGATGTATGCTATGACCGAAGTTGTTACAGCCATATTGCCTGAAGAAAAACCCCGGTACTTAATGGGAGTGGGTACACCCATCAATATTTTGGAAAACATTGCGTTAGGTATTGATATGTTTGATTGTGTGATGCCTACGCGAAATGCAAGAAATGGCACTTTATTTACGGCACACGGCACCATCAACATCAAAAACAAAAAGTGGGAAGATGATTTTTCACCCTTGGATGAAATGGGTATGACCTTTGTGGATACAGAATACAGCAAAGCTTATTTGAAGCACTTGTTTTCAGTCAACGAGTTATTAGGCAAGCAAATTGCTACTATTCACAATCTCGGGTTTTATTTGTGGTTGGTTCGTGAAGCCAGAAAACATATATTAGCGGGGGATTTTGCCGCTTGGAAAAAAAAGATGGTTAAACAAATGGATAACAGGTTATAAAATTGCATAAAGAAGCATAATGTTTACAATTATAGACAGATACATTCTTAAAAAGTACCTGGGCACTTTTGTAATGCTTTTATTGCTGTTTATACCCATTGGCATAACGGTAAACCTGGCCGAAAAAATTGGAAGGATACTGGAAAATGAAGTTCCGCTTGGAGAAGTCTTGGCTTATTACGGATACTTTACTATTTATTTTGCCAATCTGCTGTTTCCTTTATTTTTGTTTCTCTCTATTATCTGGTTTACTTCAAAAATGGCCAATAATACTGAGATTGTAGCGGTTTTAAGTAGTGGAATTTCGTATTACAGATTTTTAAGGCCTTACTTTATTGGCGCTACCATAGTTTGTTTTGGGGCTTTACTCATGGGTATGTATCTCGCCCCAATGGCCAGTAAGGGATACAATGAGTTTACTTATCAATATTTAAAGAAAGGCAGGTCAGATCGTGATCAGGTCAATGTTTACAGACAGATCAATGAAAACGAGGTGATTTATGTAAGCAACTTTGTGGCTGAAAACAATTCAGGGACTTTTTTTACGCTGGAGCACTTTGACGGAAATGTGCTTAAGTATAAAATTTCTGCAAACCGGATTAATTTCAATCCGGCTGATACTACTTACACTTTGTTCAACTATGTGAAGCGAAAGATTGGTGAAAAGAATGATGTAATTATTACAAAATCCCGACTAGACACCATCCTTCCCTTTGAGATTGACGATTTAACACCGGTTAATTATATCGCTGAAACCTTGAATTACAGAGAGCTTAACGAGTTTATTGCCAAGGAACAATTGAGGGGTTCATCACACTTAAATCGCTATGAGGTCGTAAGACAAAAACGCTGGAGTTTGCCGGTGAGTGCTTATATTTTGACTTTAATTGCAGTTGCTGTTTCTTCCAAAAAGCGACGTGGTGGTATGGGTGTCAATCTTGCCATTGGTATATTGATCGGGATGATTTTTGTGTTTTTTGATAAAGTTTTTGGTACTATGGCAGAGCAATCTGATTTTTCCCCTTTTATTGCCACCTGGTTTCCCAATATGTTGTTTGGAGTATTAGCCATATACTTGCTTTATGTCGCAAAACGATAAACTACTCAACTATCTGCACCTCCATTTCATCGTTTTTATATGGGGGTTTACAGCTGTACTTGGAGCATTGATTTCACTTGATGCCACCCCTTTGGTTTGGTACAGGATGTTAATTGCCTGGGTGTTGATTTATATATTTGTGATTTGGAGAAAAATCAATCTCAAGTTTAGAACCATCACTTTAGTGGGATTTGCCCTGGCAGGTTTGATAATCGCACTTCATTGGATTACTTTTTTTGCTGCCATCAAAGCGTCTAATGTTTCGGTAACACTTGCAGTGCTTTCAACCGGTGCATTTTTTTCTTCATTGCTGGAGCCCATTTTCTATAACAGAAAAGTAATCTGGTATGAAGTACTGTTTGGAATTATAGTCATCTTTGGGCTCTACTTGATTTTTGATGTGGAAACCCATTTCTTTACCGGAATTCTACTTGCTCTCAGTTCGGCCTTTTTAAGTGCTTTGTTTTCGGTAATCAACGGAAAGTTTGCCGTAAAATATGCTGCAACAGCCATTTCGTTTTGGGAACTACTTTTTGGAACAATTTGTATTTCCATTTTCTTTGTGTTTACAAATAGCTTTAACCTTGAATTTTTCACCGTATCAAAATCAGACTGGTTGTATTTGTTCATTTTGGCTTCAGCCTGTACGGCTTATGCGTTTATTGCTTCGGTTCACGTCATGAAATGGATTAAACCCTATACGGTGATGCTTACCATAAACATGGAGCCCATTTATGGGATCATACTTGCACTTCTCATATTGGGTGATGTTGAATACATGAGTAACCAGTTTTACTACGGCGCCCTAATTATACTTGCTACGGTTATTGTAAATGGAATTATCAAAACCCGCAATAGAACAAAAAGCGACGAATTAAGCAGTCACTAATCAAACAAAGTTTTTATCTTTGTATCTCTTTACTAAAACCAAAACTGATGGAATATCTTGATTTTGAACTCCCCATTAAAGAACTCAATGAACAGTTAGATAAATGCAATATAATTGGTCAGGAAAGTGACGTTGATGTGACTGAAACCTGCCAGAAAATTGAGAAAAAACTTATAGAAACCAAAAAGAAAATTTACAAAAACTTAACCCCTTGGCAGCGTGTTCAGCTATCCAGACATCCCAACAGACCATATACCCTTGATCATATCAGAGCCATTTGTGGCGACACTTTTCTTGAGCTACACGGCGACAGAAATGTAAAAGACGATAAGGCGATGATTGGCGGTTTAGGAAAAATTGGTGACCAAAGTTTTATGTTTGTTGGCCAGCAAAAGGGCTATAACACCAAGACCCGACAGTACCGCAACTTTGGTATGGCTAATCCCGAAGGTTACCGAAAAGCCCTTAGATTAATGAAATCTGCAGAAAAATTTGGCATACCTGTAGTCACATTTATTGATACGCCCGGTGCATATCCCGGTCTTGAGGCAGAAGAACGCGGTCAAGGAGAAGCCATAGCCAGGAATATCTTTGAAATGTCCAGGCTTCAGGTGCCCATTATATGTGTGATTGTGGGTGAAGGTGCCAGCGGTGGTGCTTTGGGCATAGGAGTGGGAGATAGGGTGTTGATGCTTGAAAACACTTGGTATTCGGTAATTTCACCGGAAAGCTGCTCATCCATTCTTTGGAGAAGTTGGGAATTTAAAGAGCAAGCAGCAGATGCACTAAAACTTACTGCTTCTGATATGAAGAAAAACAAACTCATTGACGTTATTGTTAAAGAGCCTCTTGGAGGAGCTCATAGTGACAGGGAAACAACTTTTAAAACTGTTGCAAAAGAAATTTTAAAGGCTTATGAAGAGTTAAAAAACTTATCCCCAAAAGATTTGGTCGAAAAAAGAATGAATAAATATTTTGAAATGGGACCTTATAAAAGCTAAGTACCTATTCTTTCACAAGTTTACAAAAATCCGGTTCAAACGAATCGGATTTTTATTTGGTTATCAACAATTTTTTTAAGATATTAACAGTTAAATTGTTGATGAACTGTTAAGAGTTAAACTCGCAGAACCGAACATTAATCTTAACATTTTATTTACATTCGCACTATGGAAAAAGTACAGCCTCACATAGAATTTTCTGCCCGTAAATCACAGGTAATTTCTTTGGAAAAAGGAAAAATACCCCCACAAGCGGTTGATTTAGAAGAAGTTGTATTGGGAGCCATGATGATTGATAAAAAAGGTGTTGATGAAATCATCGATTTAATCAACCCTGATGTTTTTTATCGTGAGGCCCACCAACACATTTTTGCAGCCATCTACCAACTCTTTAAAACAGGGCAGCCCATTGACTTATTAACCGTTGCTTCCCAACTTAAGAAGGAAGGAAACCTGGAAATCGTGGGTGGTGAATTTTATTTGATTCAATTGACTCAAAAAGTGTCTTCTTCGGCACATATTGAGTTCCACGCAAGAATTATTTTACAGAAATACATCCAGCGCAGCCTGATTAAAATTTCAAATGAAATTATCGAAGATGCCTATGAAGATTCAACAGATGTATTTGACCTTCTCGATAACGCAGAATCTAAATTGTATGAAGTTACACAAGGCAATATCAAGCGCTCTTCAGAAACTGCTCAGAATCTCGTAATCCAGGCTAAAAAACGTATTGAAGAAATTTCAAATAAAGAAGGTCTTTCTGGAGTGCCCTCAGGGTTTGAAGTGCTTGATAAAATCACTTCGGGTTGGCAGCCCAGTGACTTGATCATTATTGCTGCACGTCCCGGTATGGGTAAAACGGCATTAACGCTCTCTATGGCAAGAAATATTGCTGTAGCCAATCAAATACCTGTGGCATTTTTCTCACTTGAAATGTCGTCTGT
The DNA here is from genome assembly GCA_964469175.1 of uncultured Flavobacteriaceae bacterium. Classification (GTDB taxonomy): domain Bacteria; phylum Bacteroidota; class Bacteroidia; order Flavobacteriales; family Flavobacteriaceae; genus Planktosalinus. The sequence goes on along the minus strand of CAYXXY010000013.1, from coordinate 70,712 downwards.
TCAGTTGATTACCCGTTTGATTTCTTCTGAAACTGAATTGAGTTCAGAAAAGTTGAGAACAGGAAATTTGACCAAGTATGAATGGGAGCAACTTAACGTAAAAGTGAAAGACCTTGAGAAAGCACCACTTTTCATAGACGATTCACCTTCATTATCCATATTTGACCTTAGGGCAAAAGCCAGACGTCTCGCTTCTCAACACGGAATTAAAATAATTTTTGTGGATTACCTGCAATTAATGACAGCCGGTACAAGCCAAAAGGGTGGAGGAAACAGGGAGCAGGAAATTTCTACTATTTCACGTAATCTAAAAGCACTTGCCAAAGAACTTGACATACCTGTAATTGCCCTTTCTCAGCTTTCTCGTGCGGTTGAAACCAGAGGAGGTAGCAAAAGGCCCCTACTTTCAGACTTAAGGGAGTCCGGTGCTATCGAGCAGGATGCTGATATAGTGTCTTTTATCTACAGACCCGAATACTATAAAATAGACACTTGGGACGATGATGCACAAACACCCACAGAAAATCAAGCTGAACTCATCGTTGCCAAGCACCGAAATGGAGGATTGGGCGAAGTGAGATTGAAATTTATCGGAAATCTCGGTAAGTTTGATAATCTGGAGGACAATATTGATACCACTCAATTTTTCCCATCCTCAATGAATAATGCTGCAAATGATGATATTTTCAAGCCCGAAAGAAATATTCCTTCAGCAGATTCGTTTGATAATTTAGACGAATTGCCTCCTGATGGCAATGGCGATGTTCCGTTTTAGTTAAAATCTGCTTAACTTCATCGCTATAATTTAAAAACTTTCTATCTTGCTAAGATGAAGAAAATCGCATTTTTATTTATTTTACTGTTTAGTATCCAGGGATTTGCATCATACATTTTAATCCCGATGGATGCTGAAAGCCAACGTGAACATCTTAAAGCATACGGCATCACATACTGGGTGCTTGAAAGACAGCAAAAAGTACAATGGTTGCTCAACTATCGCGGAGGCTCCTTTTTAATGCCCGATGTGGAAGAAATCAGAAGGGAATGCCAGATAAGGGGAGTGAGTTTTGAAGTGATTTCAACTGCACGTGCAGAACAAATCCTCGAAGAAATCGATAGTCCTTCAAGAAATATGAATGCAGTTTTGCTTGAAAAAGCACCTCGCATTGCAGTTTATGCACCTGATTCAATTCTTCCATGGGACGATGCAGTAACTTTGGTACTCACTTATGCAGAAATTCCCTATGACAGGCTTTATGATAAGGAAGTGCTCGACGACCAACTTTTATTGTATGATTGGCTCCACCTGCATCACGAAGACTTTACAGGTCAGTATGGAAAATTTTATCGTGCTTATCGCACTGCTCCCTGGTACATTGAAGAAAAAAAGCGTGCTGAAGAACTGGCAGCGAGTCTGGGTTTTGATAAAGTTTCAGAAGCCAAACTTGCTGTTGCTCTAAAAATAAGAGACTATGTCATTGGTGGCGGATTTATGTTTGCCATGTGCAGTGCCACAGATACTTTTGACATAGCCCTTGCCGCAGAAGGCGTCGATATTTGTGAACCCATGTTTGATGGTGACCCCAGTGAACCCAATTACCAAAGCAAAATAGATTTCAGCAAAACTTTTGCTTTCACAGATTTTATACTTGAACGCGACCCGATGGTATATGAGTTCAGTTCCATTGATATGACCACTAAAAGAAACATCAAAAAAGAAGTTGATTACTTTTCTTTGATGGATTATTCAGCAAAATGGGACCCAATCCCCACTATGCTCGTTCAAAACCACACTTCACTGGTAAAGGGATTCTTTGGACAAACAACCTCATTTGACCCAACTCAAATTAAACCCAATGTTTTGGTGATGGGAGAAAGCAAAATTAACGGCGAAGCCAAATACATCCACGGTATAAAAGGTAAAGGGTTTTTTACCTTTTATGGAGGTCACGATCCGGAAGATTATCAGCATCGTGTGGGGGATGCCCCAACTGAACTAGCATTACACCCAAACTCTCCCGGCTACAGGTTGATTTTAAACAATGTGCTTTTCCCGGCTGCAGAAAAGAAAAAACAAAAAACCTAACACTCTCATAACTTCATTTCACAAAACCGGAATTATTAAGCATTATTGGCAGATTGTTTTTTTAACTTTGGATGATTTAACTTTCAAAACTCATGATAAAGGAGTTTCAGAGGCATCTTAATAATCATTTTCCTTTATTGAAAGGCAATCAGTTATTGGTTGCCTGCAGTGGTGGTCTGGACAGTGTGGTGCTTACTCATTTACTTGTTAAATCAGGCTTTGAAATCACACTTGCACATTGTAATTTTTCTTTACGTGGAAATGAAAGTGATGCTGATTCTGATTTTGTCATTCAACTTGCAAAAAAACTTAATATTCCTGTATTTGCCGAAACCTTTGAAACCGAGACTTTTGCAGACGATCACGGGTTAAGTATTCAAATGGCTGCGAGAGAATTGCGCTACCGTTGGTTTGATGAATTGTCAAACCAATTAAATATCAAATATATATTGACCGCACATCATCTTGATGATAATTTAGAAACATTTCTCATCAATTTATCAAGAGGAACCGGTTTAAAAGGCTTGACAGGCATTCCGGTCAATCAGGATAAATTGGTTAGGCCTCTACTGGCATTTTCCAAAGAAATGATTTTAGATTATGCCGAAAAAAATAATCTCAGCTGGCGTGAAGACAGTTCTAATGCTTCCAATAAATATTTGAGAAATGCATTGCGCAATGAAGTCATTCCAAAATGGAAAGAGACAGTCCCAAACTTGTTGAAAAATTTTGAAACCACTCAAAAAAACCTGATTGAAAGCCGTACTTTGGTTGAAGATTATCTGGCACTTATATTCAACTATTTGGCTGAAGAAACCCGGAATGGGTATAAATTTTCAACAAATAAGCTCAAATCTCTTCCCAATAATAAAGCAATATTGTTTGAATTATTTTCCCCGCTTGGATTTACAGAGTTTGATGATGTGTACAACTTACTTTCGGCCCAAGCTGGAAAAAAGGTATTTTCACCCTCTCACGTATTGTTGAAAGACAGGGATTTTCTTTTTTTGGAAGCCATTGGAAATGAATCAAAAAATGATGAATTTATCATTAATGAGAACACTGTCGAAATTGATTTTCCAATACCTCTTTTCTTTAAAAGTGTAACAAAGCTTGGAGATTCTTCAGAAAACATTATTTTTGTTGACTTTGATTTACTTAAGTTCCCTTTAATATTAAGAAAATGGAAAAAGGGTGATGTGTTTAGACCCTTCGGAATGAACGGAACAAAGAAAATAAGTAAATACTTTAAAGATGAAAAGTTATCTTTGCTTGACAAGCAAAAAACATGGTTGCTCTGTAGTGAAAATGAGATTGTCTGGGTCGTTGGCTTAAGAGCCGATAACCGCTTTAGGGTAACAAATAAAACAAAGAGAATTTTAAAAATAGAATCTTAATATTCCATGAATGTATTGATTGTATTTTTTCCTCAAATTTATCAATCAATTTAATTTTTAGATTTAAAGTGAAGAATTTTATCCTTTCAATTTTAACGCTACTCATTTTTGCTTCAGGTTATTCCCAAATTTTTGACCCCATTAAATGGCAATCCGATGTTGAAAAAATAGACGACCAAACTTACAGGCTTCACTTCACTGCAACTCTGGATGCAGGTTGGTACTTGTATGCTCAGCAAGATGTGGGTGATGAAGGCCCAATACCCACAGAATTTGAATTTAAAGGTCTGGATTCAGGGCAATATAATCTTATTGGTTCTACCGTTGAACCTGAAGGCGACCCCATTTTTGATCCCATCTTTGAAATGATGATTAAAAAATTTGAGGGTGTGGTTCAATTTTATCAGGATATAAAATTAGTGGATTCTGATTTGGCTTACATTGATGCAGAGGTTTATTATATGGTGTGTGATGATGAAAAATGCCTCCCGCCGGATTTGATGGAATTCAGGTTTGTTTTTGATGAAAACGAGACAGGGCAGCAGGGAGTAAATTTAGGTGGAATGTCACTCTTTATGGATGACACACAATTTGAGAACCCTGTGAGTTGGACCGGAAAACTGATAGGCGTTTCAGACGATGTGTACACCTTTGTTTTTGATGCGGTCATTGATGAAGGATGGTCCATCTACTCACACAAAATGGATCCCGATTTATTGGGGCCATTGCCTACAGAAGTTGTTTTTAATGATTATACAGGTTTTGAGATTTTCAAAGAAATTTCAGAAACCGGTTCAAATATTTTTGCCGGTTTTGATGAGTTGTTTGAAATGGAAACCATCAAACTAAGGGATGATGGACGTTTTGAAATATCAGTCAGGGTATTGGATAAAAGTAAACCCATAACTGGATTTATAGAGTTTATGGCTTGTGATGACGAAAAATGTTTGCCTCCCACAGGTCTTGATTTTACATTTAACCCTGAAACCGGGGAATTTATTTTTGAAGGTGAGGGATTAAAATCTTCATCAAACCGTGTTACCGGTGAAGGCACACCGGTCTATTATGAGTTTGATTATACACTTGCAAATAGTAATTGCGATGGCTCTGAAATCGCCAAAGAAGATTCAAGTAATTTTTGGTGGGTGTTTATTGCAGGATTCTTAGGCGGCTTGCTGGCATTGTTGACCCCCTGTGTGTTTCCAATGGTTCCGCTTACTGTTAGTTTTTTTACCAAAAGCAGCACCAGTAAGGCAAAAGGTATAAAAAATGCAATAATATATGGGGTTTCCATTATTGTAATCTATGTGATTTTAGGCCTGTTTATTACTGCAATATTTGGTGCTGATGCACTCAATTTGTTGTCAACAAATGCCTGGTTTAATTTGGCGTTTGCCGTGTTGTTTATTGTTTTTGCAATTTCGTTTTTTGGTTATTTTGAAATTACGCTGCCCACAGCCTGGGTAAGCCAGACAGATAAAGCATCCAATCAAGGAGGATTACTGGGGATATTCTTTATGGCATTTACACTGGCACTGGTTTCATTTTCTTGTACAGGTCCAATAATTGGAACATTATTGGTTGAAACCGCAGTTGGAGGCGGGCCAACACTTTTTGGCAGAATTCCAATTGGACCACTCATTGGGATGTTTGGTTTTTCTTTGGCTCTGGCTTTACCGTTTGCCTTGTTTGCCGCTTTCCCGGGTTGGCTTAACTCGATGCCAAAGTCTGGTGGTTGGATGAATAATATCAAAGTGACTTTAGGTTTTATTGAAATTGCATTGGCTTTAAAGTTCTTGTCTATCGCAGATATGATTATGGGTTGGAAGATACTTCCTTATGAATTGTTTTTAATTCTTTGGATTTTGTGTGCTTTGGGAATGATGTTCTACTTTCTTGGGATACTCAAGTTTCCGCTTGACAGTCCTGTTAAAAAAATCACGCTTACCAGAAGTGTTTTATCAGTATCTATGTTGGCCTTGGTTGTTTATATGGCAATGGGTTTCAAAGTAAGTGACCAAACAAACGGATTTATAACCCCCAACCTGTTGAGTGGTCTGGCACCACCGGCAGGTCATAGTTATATATTCCCCGGAAAATGCCCGTTAAACTTAAATTGCATCAAAGATTTTCAGGAAGGCATTGCTTATGCAAAATCTGCTAATAAACCCGTCTTGATCGATTTTACCGGACACGGATGTGTGAACTGCAGAAGAATGGAAGACCAGGTTTGGAGCGACCCCGAAATTTACAATTCAATTAGTAATGATTATGTGTTGATCTCGCTTTATGTGGATGAACGTTCACCGCTTGATGAAGCCTATACTTCTGCTTTAAGCGGAAGACAAATGCGAAACGTTGGCAATAAATGGGCAGATTTCCAAGCCATCCATTTCAATAGAAATTCTCAACCTTACTATGTGCTGGCTACTCCAGATGGTGAAATACTGAATCAACCTGTTGGATATTTGCCGGATAAAACTGCATTTAATGATTTTTTGAATTGTGGAAAAGAACGTTTTTCTGAACTAAGCAAAAAATAAAAAAAGCGTAACAGAATAAATCTGTTACGCTTTGCTAAGCTTAGTAAAATAGTTAAGTTAATATCTATGCCATAAAAAAACTAAATCATCATCCCCACAATAATTTAATTAAAAACCGGCATAGCCTTTTTACTAATTCACAAGTCAAATGTATAAAATTTAATCAACCATTTCAATACGTATTTATACGTATGTTTTAAGAAAAAAATTTAATTGTTAAATCAGAATTATTCAATTTATTTTTCAATATAAATACCCATAATTACATAAATTTGTTAAATTAGCAAAAAAATTGTTATTCACTTAATTTACAAACAATGAATCTATTAAAACAGTGCTTGCTGTTGTTGGTTATGGTTGTTATTGCATTTCAGTCAAATGCACAAACACCTCAGCAACGTGAGCAGATTAAATCACATTACGACCTTAATAAGTTGGCTCAGCTCCAAGCAGAAATTCAGGAAGATTTTGAAAGAAAACGTGCAGAAGCTATTGCTTTGGCGGCAATACATGGCTGGCCTGAGAGTTATGAATTTGAAGACGGTGGTGTTGGTGTCTTAATTGAAGTTCAGGATGGTCAACCCATTTATCTTGAAACTATGAACAGGACAGCCGGAATTACCATCAGGGCAGATCGGGTTCATTCAGGGGGATCAGCCGGACTAGACCTAAATGGTGAAGACATGCTGGTGGGTGTATGGGACGGTAATAAAGTGAGAGACACACATCAACTTCTTGAAGGTAGGGCCACACAAATAGATGGTGCTACTTCACCGGGCTCTCATCATACACACGTGGCAGGTACAATCATTGGTTCAGCAGCTTTTCAAAATGAAAATGCCAAAGGAATGGCGCCAGCAGCAGAAACCTTAAATCATGCGTTTAATGTGGGTAATGATGCCGGAGAGGTTATAAGTGCAATTGCTAATTATGGAATGTTGATTTCCAATCATTCCTATGGTGTCCCACCTGATGGCGGAGGGGGTGCGCCTCTACCGGTCTGGATGTTAGGAAAGTATACCGGTTCTTCAAGATATTGGGATCAAATACAGTTTAATGCTCCATACTACCTCTCTGTTTGGGCTGCAGGTAATGCAAGAAATACTGCACACAACAATCAAGGTGATGGTGGTTTTGATATTTTAACAAATCAGGCAGTTTCAAAAAATACACTTGTTGTAGCAGCTACCTTTCAAGTATTGAATTACACAGGACCAAATAGTGTAAATATGTCATCATTCAGCAGTTGGGGTCCAACAGATGACGGAAGAGTAAAGCCTGATATTTCAGCTAAGGGAGTGAATACATTTTCTTCAACAGCAACTTCAAATGCCAGTTATGCTAACTTCTCAGGAACTTCAATGGCAGCTCCAAGTGCTGCAGGAGGTGCAATTTTACTTCAACAGCATTACAATAATTTGAATGAAGAGTTTATGCTGTCTTCCACCTTAAGAGGATTAATACTTCATACTGCAGATGAAGCAGGTACAGCACCCGGACCTGATTTTCGTTTCGGTTGGGGATTGATGAATATTGAAAGAGCTGCTCAGGTGATTTCAGATAACGGAACTACTTCACATATTCTTGAGTTAACACTTGAAGATGGAAAAAGTTATGAAATTACTGGCACAGCCGTTGATGGTGAAAGACTTGTTGCTTCTATTACCTGGACAGACAAAGAAGGAAATCCCGTTTCCGGATCAGTAGTAGATGATGATACACCTATGCTAATTAACGATCTTGATTTAAGAATCATCGATGAAGACGATATAGTGCATATGCCCTGGATAATTGAATTTGATCATTCTGTTCCTTCATCATATGCAACTCCCGCAACCAGAGGAGATAACTATAGAGATAATATTGAAAAGGTTGAAATAGACGATCCAAATGGCGACTATACTCTAAAAATTACTCACAAAGGTACTTTGGATGAAGGACAACAAGTAGTTTCATTAATAATTTCAGGTCTTGAAAATATAAATGTAACTCTGGGAACCCCTTCAAACGCTCTTGTAGAAGCAGCAATTTATCCAAATCCCGCATACAACGAATTGAATATTCAGGCGATGACCACAATTTCTAATGTTGAAATTATGAATGTCCTTGGGCAATCAATGGGAATCCATCAGATAAATTCAAACAATGCAAAACTGGATATCAGCTCACTTAAATCCGGAGCATATTTCATTAGAGTAACCATTGATAATGCATCTAAAGTTTATAAGTTCATAAAAAGATAAACTCAACTTTTTTTATTAAATTTAAACCTCCCCATTTTTTAATGAGGAGGTTTTTATTTTAAACCTGTCTATAAATAAGTAATTTTTAGAATTTTAAATCTATGCTTGCAAAAGTTTATGGAAGTGCATTTTTGGGTGTCGATGCCACAACAATTACAATCGAAGTTAACGTCGCCTCAAAAGGAGTAGGTTATCACCTGGTGGGGTTACCTGACAACGCTATACGCGAAAGCAATTTTCGCATTGCCGCAGCACTTCAAAATACCGGATACAAAATACCGGGTTTTAAAATCACACTCAATATGGCTCCGGCCGATCTTAGAAAGGAGGGTTCGGCATACGACTTGCCGCTCGCTATCGGAATTCTTGCCGCAACCGAGCAAATCCAACTTCAAAATAGGCTTGAAGACTATATTATTATGGGTGAACTCTCGCTGGATGGTAATCTTCAGCCCATTAGAGCTGCTCTGCCCATTGCTTTTAATGCTAGGAAAGAAGGGTTCAAAGGATTTATCCTTCCAAATCAAAATGCCAAGGAAGCTGCAATAGTCGACGGTCTTGAAGTCTATGGAGTCGATTCCATTGCAGAAGTGATTGATTTCTTTGACAAAGGCATTCCGCTCACTCAGACAGTAGTAGATATCAAAGCCGAATTTTATGAGCATTTAAACCACCCTGAGTTTGACTTTTCTGACGTAAAAGGGCAGGAATCCATCAAACGCTCTATGGAAATTGCTGCAGCAGGTGGTCATAACATCATCCTGATTGGGCCACCCGGTTCAGGAAAAACCATGCTGGCGAAAAGACTGCCGTCAATTTTACCGCCCATGACCCTTGATGAAGCCCTCGAAACCACTAAAATTCACAGTGTTGCCGGACGCACAAAAGAACAAACCGGGATTATGTCGCAACGTCCTTTCAGGAGCCCGCATCATACTATCAGCGATGTCGCTTTGGTCGGAGGCGGGGCCTATCCACAACCCGGTGAAATTTCGCTTTCTCACAATGGTGTGCTTTTTCTTGACGAGTTGCCCGAATTTAAACGCAGCGTACTCGAAGTGATGCGTCAGCCTTTGGAAGACAGAGAAGTCACTATTTCTAGGGCAAAATTTTCAGTAACCTATCCCAGTAGTTTTATGCTGGTGGCAAGTATGAACCCCAGTCCGGGTGGCTATTTCAACGACCCAGATGCCCCTGTGGTTTCATCTCCGGCAGAAATGCAGCGGTACCTGAGTAAAGTGTCCGGTCCTTTACTGGACAGAATCGACATTCATATTGAAGTGAACCCGGTGCCTTTTGAAAAATTAAGTGAGGAACGAAAAGGTGAAAGTAGTGTGGTCATCAGGGAGCGGGTTACAAATGCCCGGGAAATTCAAACCCAACGCTTTAAGAATCTTGAAAACATTCATTACAATGCCCAAATGGGGGTGAAGCAAATCAGGGAATTTTGCAAGCTTGATGAGGCTTCGCTGGCCATACTTAAAACTGCCATGGAACGCTTGAACCTTTCGGCAAGGGCTTATGACCGGATTTTAAAAGTCTCCCGCACCATAGCCGATCTTGAAGGCAGTGAAGCAATTACTGGAACACATATTTCTGAAGCCATTCAATACCGCAGTCTCGACCGCGAAGGCTGGTATGGCTAAGCGTTAAAGTGGTATTAAAAAATTTTAACATTCAGATATTCGTTTATATTTATGAAAAACTAAATCCCATAATATGGAAATGCTCGACCAAGCCCCAAAAATAGAATTGCGAAATCTTTTGGTTTCAGATTACATCGAACTAAAAAAATCGATGATAGAGTCTTACAATGAAATGCCTGAAGAATACTGGACTGAAAACGAAATCAAAAGCCTCCTTAAAAAATTTCCCGATGGTCAACTGTGTATTGAAATTGACGGAAGAATTGCCGGTTGTGCGCTAAGCATAATAGTCGATTCCTCAAAATACCACGACGACCATTCCTATGCTCAAATCACCGGAAACTTCACATTCAATACCCATACAGACGATGGCGATGTGCTTTATGGTATTGATGTATTTATTCATCCTGAGTTTAGAGGGCTTAGGCTGGGCCGAAGGCTTTATGAAGCCAGAAAAGAACTTTGTGAGCAATTGAACTTACGCTCAATTATCTTCGGCGGAAGAATTCCAAATTACAACAAATATGCAGACGAACTCACACCAAAACAATACATTGAAAAAGTAAAAAGAAAAGAAATTGACGACCCCGTATTGCTTTTTCAGCTCGCCAATGAATTTCATGTCAGAAAAGTACTCAAGGGCTATTTGGATGCCGATAAAGAATCCATGGACTATGCGGTATTGATGGAGTGGAACAACATATACTACACCAAATCTGATAAAATATTGACACACGACAAAAGAGTCGTTAGACTAGGACTGGTGCAATGGCAAATGCGCCTCTTCAAAAACTTTGATGCCGTGGTCAATCAGATTGAATTTTTTGTGGATGCCATTTCAGATTACCAAAGTGATTTTGTGTTGTTCCCCGAGTTTTTCAATGCACCCTTAATGGCAGATTTCAATCACCTGAAGGAGTCTGAAGCCATCAGGAAACTTTCCGAATACACAGAACCCTTACTGGAAAAATTCAGGGAATTTGCCATTTCATACAACATCAACATTATTACCGGAAGCATGCCATACAGTGATGGAGAACATTTGTATAATATTGGTTATGTGTGTAGAAGAGATGGTAGCTATGAACAATATGAAAAACTGCACATCACACCGGCCGAAGAATCGGCCTGGGGGATTAAAGGAGGCAATAAAATACAAGTCATTGATACAGATTGTGGGAAAATCGGGGTGTTGATTTGTTATGATGTTGAATTTCCGGAGGTGTCAAGATTATTGTCAGACCAGGGAATGCAAATGCTTTTTGTGCCCTTTATGACAGATACCCAAAACGGTTATGAGCGTGTGCGAAATTGCGCCAAAGCCCGTGCCATTGAGAATGAATGCTATGTCGCCATTGCTGGAAATGTCGGAAATCTGCCAAGGGTAAACAATATGGATATTCAGTATGCACAAAGTGCTGTGTTTACACCTTCAGACTTTGCTTTTCCCGTAAACGGAATAAAAGCTGAAGCAACACCAAATACCGAAAGTACTCTAATTGCCGATGTCGATCTCGATTTACTCAAAGAACTTCACAACTTTGGTAGTGTCAGGATTTTAAAAGACAGAAGAAAAGATTTGTACTCTTTGGTAAAGAAAAAAGCGGCAAAATAATCTATATCAACCTTTTCAGCCATTTGATTTTATCCTTGTAAGGCGCATACCTCAAAGATAGATCCAGCCAAGTTGCTCTTTTGGTGATTGACTTTTTGTGTGAGAACATATCAAATGAAAACTTACCGTGATAAGCACCCATTCCGCTGTTTCCCACACCGCCAAAGGGCAGTTTATTATTCACAAAATGCACCAAAGTATCATTGATAGTTCCACCCCCAAAGGAGTAGGTATTGATGATTTTTTTTGAAAACGCATTGTTTTCACTAAAAATATAGATGGCTAAAGGGTTGGGGAAGCGTTTTAAAACAACTTCAATATCGCTTTCGGTTTGATATACCAGAATAGGTAACACAGGTCCAAAAATTTCATCCTGCATAACCTCACTACTCAACGACGGATTTAAAATCACTGTGGGGGAAATATACAGTTCGTCAGGATCATTTTCACCCCCAATAATCACTTTTTCACTGTCAATTAAATCGGTGAGTCTTTCAAAATGCTCACGATTTATTATCCGTGCAAAATCCTTGGAGTTTTTTGGAACAACACCATAAAATCGCTGAATTTCTGATTTTAAAGCCTGAACAAACGGCTCCTTGATTTTTTCATGAACCAATACATAATCCGGTGCAATGCAGGTCTGGCCTGCATTGATGAATTTTCCAAAAGCAATGCGTCTGGCGGCCAATTTTATTTTTGCAGTTTCATCAACAATAGTTGGGTTTTTTCCACCCAACTCAAGTGTAGAAGGCGTGAGATGTTCGGCAATGGCCCTGGCAACAATTCTTCCCACTTGAACGCTTCCGGTAAAAAACACATAATCCCATTTGTGATAAAGCAATTCTTTGGAAACTTCTTTTCCGCCGGTAATCATCTCAACATACTCCGGCTTAAACACTTTTTTAATGATTTCCTCTAATACATTGTTGGTATTTGGCGCGTGTTCGCTGGGTTTTAAAACTGCTGTATTTCCTGCAGCAATCGCCCCAATGAGTGGTGACAGGGCCAGCTGAAACGGATAGTTCCAGGGCGAAATAATCAAAACTGTGCCATAAGGCTGAGAATAAATATAGTCCCGCGATGGAAAATTCAAAATGGATGCAGGTACCCTTTCAGGTTTTGACCATTTTTTCAGGTTTTTGATGGTCGTCTTGAGCTCTTTGATTACAAGGGCTGTTTCGGTAGCGATAGCTTCAAATCTGGGTTTTTTAAAATCGGCATATAGTGCATCACATATTTTTTCCTCTTTCTTTTCTATGGCCTGAAGCAGTTTTTTTAGCATTTGTTTTCTATAAACAAGCTCTTTGGTCTTCCCGGTTTGGAAAAATTGTTGCTGTGATTTAAGTACTTCGGGAATTTGTTTCAAAACAACCGTTTTTTAGTTTTCTTTCTTTTACTTAGCTTTAGCTAAAATAAGCAAATTAACTTTCAAGTCCATGATAAATAAAATCACAGCCACACTTTTACTTTTTCTAACTTTCGCTTGCGCGAAAAACACCGACAAACCGGAAGAAAAAGATGCAGTCTCCACCGAAGTAGCAACACCTCAATTTGGCCTAAAAGAAGCATCAAACCTGCTCGAACTTCCTTTAAAATGCTACAATCAGGAATTTCCCTATAAACCCGGAACCGTTCTTGAAACAAGGGAAGATGTTAAGGCTCCCATTGAAAATTTCCCCGTCTTTTACGGTTGTTTTGACTGGCACAGTGCCGTTCATGGGTATTGGTCCATGATTACTTTGGTCAAAAACTTTCCTGAACTTGAAGAAGCAGCCCGAGTAAAAGAGATTTTAAAATCCACCATCACCAAAGAGAATATGGATATTGAAACGGCCTTTTTCAACCGCAGTGTCAATGCTTCTTTTGAGCGCACTTATGGCTGGAATTGGTTCTTGAAACTCGCTGAAGAACTCCACACCTGGGATGACCCCCTTGCAAGAGAACTGGAGGAAAACATCCAACCCTTAGCCGATTTATTTGTTGAGCGTTACAAAGAGTTTTTGCCAAAACTGATCTATCCCATCAGGGTTGGGGAACACACAAATACGGCATTCGGACTCACCTTTGCTTATGACTATGCAGTTGCAACCGGAGAAAATGAACTACGTGACCTGATTAAAAAACGGGCAAAAGAGTTTTATATAAATGACGAAAACTGCCCAATCGACTGGGAACCCAGCGGATTTGATTTTCTCTCACCTTGTTTTGAAGAAATCAACATTATGAGAAGGGTATTGGATAAAAACGAGTTTTTAACCTGGCTCGACCGGTTTATGCCACAACTCAAGGATAAAAATTACAAGCTGGAAGTGGGTAAAGTCAGTGACCGTGAAGACGGAAAACTGGTACATCTTGACGGGCTTAACTTCAGCAGGGCGTGGAGTTTATATGCGCTTGCCAATCAATATGAAGAATATGCCCATTTACAAAACGTAGCCAATGAGCATATGAACTTCTCCTTGCCCAACCTGGTAGATGACAGCTATGAAGGCGGACACTGGCTGGGAAGCTTTGCCATTTATGCGCTTTTACAACTCAATGATGAAGTTTCTCAATAAAATTGGTCCCGGGCCTCTGGTTGCAGCCGCTTTTATCGGGCCGGGAACCGTTACCGTTTGTACATTGGCAGGGGTGGAGTTTGGCTTCACATTGCTATGGGCGATGGGGCTTTCCATTATTGCTACCCTCATTTTGCAGGAAATGACAGTGAGGCTTGGGCTCGTTCACGGAAAGGGTCTGGCAGAAACCGTAAAAAATCAAATCAAAATACCTGCACTGAAAATTCTCGGAATTGTATTGATCCTAAGTGCCATCGTTATCGGAAACGGTGCTTATGAGGCCGGAAACATCAGTGGTGGTGTGCTTGGACTGGAAACATTTTTTGAGAAAACCACATTTTCATTCCTGAACCTTGAATTAAATTACTTAAGTATCCTTATCGGAATCATTGCTTTTCTCTTGCTTTACAGCGGCAAGTACAAACTTATAGAACGTGCCCTAATCAGCTTAGTAGTTTTGATGAGCTTGTCATTTCTCCTAACAGCCATACTCACCAGACCGGATGTGGCTCTTCTACTAAAAAGTATTTTTATACCCAAAGTCCCCGAAGAGGGTCTATTGACTATCATTGCGCTGGTGGGAACCACCGTGGTGCCTTATAACCTCTTTTTACACGCAGCCCTGGTCAGGGAAAAATGGAGTTCTGTCAAGCAATTGAGAACTGCTCAAATAGATAGTTATGTAGCAATTTTACTGGGAGGCATCGTCTCTATGGGAATCATCGTTTGCGGAGCCGCCATTCAGGGGGCAAGTGTCAACAATGCAGCCGACCTCGCTTTGGGATTGCAACCGCTTTATGGAGAATTTGCGACTTATTTTCTGAGCATCGGCTTGTTTGCCGCCGGAATCAGTTCGGCCATTACAGCGCCTTTGGCAGCCGCTTATGTTTCCATGGAATGTTTCAACTGGCAAGGTGGGTTGAAATCCAGAAAATTCAGGTTGGTTTGGATGACTATTCTCATTTTAGGTATTTTTATATCCTCATTGGGATTCAGGCCCATAGAAATTATCAAATTTGCACAAGTGGCCAATGGGATTTTACTGCCCGTGGTTGCCGGATTTCTGCTTTGGGTGATGAACAAAAAAGAATTGCTGGGCAAGTATAAAAACTCAACCATTCAAAACATTTTGGGAATTTTGATTGTGTTGACCACTTTGGTTTTAAGCATCAGAAGTTTGGACCGGGTTTTTCAATGGAATATTTTTTAATGTGATAATTATAAATTCTATACCGACAAAGACAAATTACTGTTAGAAATACTTCTTGCGTCTTAGCGTTTTTGCGAGAAGCACCTTTTATTTTGCTCGCAAAGTCGCAAAGTCGCAGAGAAATATAAAATGAATTTTAAAATGAACTATTCAATCGATATCAATGCCGATTTGGGTGAAGGCTTTCCTTTTGATAAGGAAATCATGCCGTTGATTAGTTCATGCAGTATTGCCTGTGGCGGACATTTTGGTGATGAAGACTCGATGCGCAAAACGATTCAACTGGCCAAAAGGTTTCATGTAAAAGTGGGTGCCCATCCATCTTTTCCCGATACCGAAAACTTTGGAAGAAAAGCAATTCAAATAACCGAAGGTGAATTGCAGCAAAGTTTGGTGCAACAGATGAAACATTTTTTCAGGATTTGTGGCGAAGAGCAAATAGAAGTCAATCATATTAAACTGCACGGTGCTTTGTACAATCTTGCCGCCATTGATGAAAAAACAGCCGATTTGGTCATACAATCCATACTCAAGGTGACTTCAAAAACTACCGTTTACCTTCTGGGGAATTCTGTGTTTTTCGCTAAAGCGAAAGGAATCCTGCCATTAAAACGCGAGGCTTTTATCGACCGAAGTTACACCGAAAGTGGCCTACTCGTTGCACGAAATTTACCCGGAGCCATACTGAACACCCCCGAAAAATGCCTGAAACAACTCGTGGAAATGGTTACTGAAAACAAAGTGACAACTATTGAAGGAAATCAAATTGCTTTGCAGGCTGAAACCTTTTGCATTCACGGTGACCACCCAAATTCAGTGGCCATTTTAAAGTATCTGCATCAGCATCTGGCAAAATATCAAATTGAACTTCGATGAGTGGCTTTCCAAAAATAAAACCCTTTGGTGAGCATGCCGTTTTGCTTGAATGGCAAAATGAAATTTCACATTCTGTTCACTCTGAGGTAATCAACTTTCAGCACCACATCAATAAAGCGTTTAAGAATCAAATTGTTGAAACCGTCCCTGCTTATTGCTCACTGGCTGTTTACCTGAAAAAGAAAACAGGCAGGGATACATTTATTACCACACTTAATTCCGGTATTGTTAAGCCGGAAAGCGTTCAGAATAAAAAGAGAATCATTCACATTCCGGTGTGTTATGATTTGGAATTTGGAGTGGATTTGCCTGAAATGACGCAACAACTCAAAATGCCTGTTGACGAAATCATCAAACGACACACCGCCGGTGAGTACCCGGTATATTTTCTGGGCTTTTTACCTGGGTTTCCCTATTTGGGCGGACTTGATCCGGCACTTGCCGTTAAAAGAAAGCAAACCCCAAAAACCCTGGTTCAAGCCGGTTCTGTGGGAATAGCAGACAATCAAACCGGTGTTTACACCATGGACTCGCCGGGAGGCTGGAACATTATCGGGAGAAGTCCGTTGCATTTTTTTGATGTGACCAAAAACCCACCCAACCGGGTTCAGGCCGGGGATTGGATTCGGTTTTTTCCCATTTCAACAGCTGAATTTCAGGAAATTGAAGCTTCGGATAAAAAAGGAGATTATGTAATCAAAATCCAAACCACCGATGTTTAAAGTACTATCCACCGGATTTCAAACAACTTTTCAGGACCGGGGAAGGTTTGGCTACAGAAACCTGGGCGTTCCGCTTAGTGGGGTGATGGATCAAAACCTGGCTGCTTATGCCAATCAATTGACGGGCAATCCCCCGGAAGAGACAGTGGTAGAGTTTACGCTTATTGGTCCCACGCTCGAAATCCTGGATGACGTTGAACTGGCTGTTGCCGGCAAGGGTTTTTCACTTCTACTAAATGGAAAGCCAATTTCGCCAAACCAAAAATTACAACTTCAAGCCGGGGACATCCTGAAGATAGGGGCAACACCCGCTTCAGTGAGGGGATATCTTGCAGTAAGCGGCGGATTTAAAATTCCAAAAATATTGGGAAGCTCAAGTTTTTATCCGATGATTTCACCGCAACTCAACATTCTAAAAGGAAGCAAGATTGAAATTAATAAAAATCTGAAAAGCAAAATTGAAAGTAGCGTCACTGCATTTGATTTTGGTAACTATGAAACCGATAAAATAGAAGTGTTTAAAGGTCCTGAATTTGAAATGCTTCCTTTGGAAATGCAGAAGCAACTTTTTAAAAGTCCATTTAAAATAAATCCCCAAAGCAACCGTATGGCTTGCTTACTCGACAGTCAAACCAATTTTTCAGCTGAAGAAATCATTACTTCGCCTGTGCAGCCGGGAACAGTTCAGCTTACCCCTTCAGGAAAAATCATTGTGCTGATGCAGGACGCACAAACCACAGGAGGCTATGCGCGCATCTTTCAGCTTACTGAAATGGCTATCAGTATTTTGGCTCAAAAACCTGCGGGTTCAAAGGTGATGTTTAAGTTGGCATTATAAGCAGGCATTCCAAATAACTTCATCAGGCGGTGGTGCCAGAAAGGTCATTTCCTCTTTTTTTACCGGGTGAATCAACACCAGTTTTCTCGCATGAAGGTGAATGCTGCCGTCAGGGTTACTGCGGTCAAAGCCATACTTTAAGTCGCCTTTGATGGGGCAGCCAATGGCCGCCAACTGACTTCTGATTTGATGGTGTCTCCCGGTGTGAAGGTCGATTTCGAGCAAGAAGTAGTTGTTGAGCTTTTTCAGGATTTGATATTCCAAAATGGCTTTTTTGCTTTCGGGTACTTCTTTTTCGTAAGCATAGGACTTGTTTTGTTTGGGGTTTCTTTTCAGGAAATGGGTGAGGGTTTCTTTTTCCTTGGGAGGCAGGTTTTTCACCACAGCCCAATAGGTTTTTTGAGTTTCCCGTTCCTTGAACATTTTGTTGAGACGCTCCAGCGCTTTGGAGGTTTTTGCAAAAACAACAATGCCTGTAGTTGGCCTGTCCAGACGATGCACCACCCCCAGAAAAACGGCCCCGGGTTTGTTGTATTTTTCAGCGATGTATTGTTTGACGATTTCCCCCAGGGGAAGGTCTCCGGTTTTGTCACCCTGCACCAAATCACCCGCACGTTTGTTGACCACAATCAAATGATTGTCTTCATAGAGGATTTGGAGGTTATCTTTATTCGAGATTGTTTTCAAAAATTAATGGGTTTCAATGTCAAAAAAATCAGCGTTTATCTGTTTCATCCGCGTCATCTGCGTGCAATTTTAGTCATTAATTGGATGGAACGCTGATGACACTGATTCAGCGGATTTTCACGGATATTTTTTAATACTGCTCATTTTCATTAGGGAAATCACCTGATTTAACATCGGTGCTGTATTGTTGAAATGCATGGGTCATTTCGGTATATAAATCGAGGTAACGTCTAAGAAAGCGAGGATTGAATTCGTGGGTCATTCCCAGCATATCGTGGATAACCAACACCTGACCGTCCACACCACCACCGGCACCAATGCCAATCACCGGAATGGAAATGCTTTTTGCGACTTCTTCGGCGAGTTTGGCAGGCACTTTTTCCAATACAATGGCAAAACAACCCAGTTTTTCAAGCAATAAAGCATCTTCTTTGAGTTGTTGGGCTTCGGTATCTTCTTTCGCCCTCACGGTATAAGTCCCGAATTTATATATGGACTGTGGTGTCAATCCCAGGTGACCCATCACAGGAATCCCGGCATTGAGTATGCGTTTGATGGACTCCTTGATTTCTTTACCACCTTCAAGTTTTACGGCATGACCGCCACTCTCTTTCATAATCCTGATTGCCGAACGCAAGGCCTCTTTAGGGTCGCTTTGATAGCTTCCGAAAGGCAAATCCACAACCACCAGACTCCGGGTGATGGCACGAACGACAGAGGCCGCGTGATAAATCATCTGGTCCAGTGTAATTGGCAAGGTGGTTTCATGTCCCGCCATCACGTTAGATGCCGAATCGCCCACTAAAATCACATCAATCCCGGCACTGTCAACAATTTTTGCCATCGAAAAATCGTAAGCTGTTAGCATAGAGATTTTCTCGCCTTTGGATTTCATATCCACCAAGGTTTTGGTAGTGATGCGCTTGTATTCCTTTTTCGCTACAGACATAAAATAAATTTTCAGAAGGTAAAGGTAGTAAATAAGTAAACTTCTTTCCAAAATGGTGAGCTTTATTCAGTGAATACACTACAAATAATAGATCGTAAATTGGGGATTATTAAATTAAAATTAATAAAAATGAAATATTGTGAAAGTCTAAAAATTTATATTAAATTTGAACTTGCTCCCAGATTCTAAGTCCCAAATTCTTTTTTTAATTATAATAAGGCAAGTAGGTAATGCATTTATTTACAATGGGTTTTAGAATAAGCCTCATAATTTTTTTTATTCCATTTCTTAATTTCAGTCAAACTGCTGAATCCAATGATTCTAAGGTTGATTATTTGACAGTTGGTTATGACATCAGAAATATTGATGTTTTTAATCTAAAAAGCCCAACTGTTGTTAATGGGGAGTTTAAAAAAATATTTGAAATACCACATAAGGCTTCGGTTAGACTCGATGGCCAAATACTTTCTTCAATAGAATATGTATCGTCAGCGTTTGACTTTGAAAAAAGGGTTTTAAAAGCAGATACAATTTCAAAGTTGTTTCTTAGCAGAAATAGTGATTTGTTCAGCAACAGGATTTTAAAAAGTGCTACAAAGCCTATTTTGGTTTATTCCATTAATAAATCTACAATCTATAAAGAATCAATTGAAATGAGTGGTATAAAGTTGGATTCTCTTTTTATAGATGCGGTTG
The DNA here is from genome assembly GCA_964469175.1 of uncultured Flavobacteriaceae bacterium. Classification (GTDB taxonomy): domain Bacteria; phylum Bacteroidota; class Bacteroidia; order Flavobacteriales; family Flavobacteriaceae; genus Planktosalinus. The sequence continues at coordinate 50,643 of CAYXXY010000013.1, read as the reverse complement.
AGAGAATTTTTCAAGATATGACAATTCCGGGTTTTGTTCATCATTTTGGGACACACTTTGCATTAGAGGTTACCTATGGTGGTTTTTACATCAACCGGGCTACTATCAATAGCGATGAGTTTATATATTCACCTTATGATGAAAAACGGTTTAAAGAATCTGTTTCCAATTTTTTTGAAGCTCATCAGGCCGGTGAAAATTTTTCTGATCCTTTTCTGAAGATTAGCTCAACAAATCAATACCACAATAATGGAAAAGGAAATTTCAAAACATTAAAAGAATGGCAACAATCAATGAATGAAAATCTGGTGCCGTTGATTGTTAAAAAAGAAAGATTAAGCCGTTTGCTTACCCAAGAGAATTTTCCGAAGGATACCTTGATAGACCGCAAGCGGAAAGCACTGGATCTATATATCAATTTTGCCGAGTTTAATTTAAAACGCGATTTACTAAAGCCAACTGAAAATAAATTCTTTACAAAATTTGCAATACCCTTTAGGCAACGCTTAATTTCATTAATGAAAATAAGTTCCGGAAGCGAAGGTGATAATACATCTTCTTACACAGGTGATATTTTTTTTGGTGGATTTGTTGATCCCCAAATTTCAATTGCAACTACCGGCGCTATTGATCGTGGAGGAGTCGAACTTCAAACACTTATAACAGATGAAAAAATTGAGGTCAATAAGATTTTAGATTATATAGTACCACATGCTAATTTTGAAAATGGTTTTGCAAACGTTTGGGATGAAGCTCAAAAGCTAATAAGAGGAGTAGGCCGTAAAGATTATATAATTTCAGGTGAACCTGAAAACAGGATTTACTTTAAGGAAGCATTACGTCAAAATGTTCAAAAAACAATTTTACTTCAAACTATAGACAGCGACCTCTATGAAATTGTTTACAGCCTTCAACATCTCAACGTTTCAAATGAAATCCAAAAACTTAATCCAATACATAATTATGTAATGGAATCTGAGCTACTCGCTGCAGCATCTGTAGGGGATGTTTCTTTGTTAGAGGAACTGAATAAATCCGGAGTTAGTATAAATTCTAATAGATTAGTAAAGGTGGCTATTTTAGCAAATCAACCTGTTGAATTTTACAATCGGTTATTTGATTTGGGAATTAAACCCACTTTAGAAGATCTGGATTTGCTTTTTGAAACCGAATATTACAACAAAGACATTGCTTTGATTTTTTTGGAACGTGGCGCAAAACCAAAAAATAATATGATATTTAAAGCTGTCGCTTACAGGTCGCCAAATGTTATTAAAGCACTCATTAGAGAAGGAGCAGAGCCGGCAAACAATGACTTAAATTTTGCGATTAGGCTTAAAGACCTTGAATTGATAAGTGCACTCACAGGAAAGGATGTTGTTGCCGTTACTGATGGTCAAATCACTTATAGAGAAAACAATCAAATCATTGAGCCTGAAAATACAATTGTGACTTATGTTGTAAAAAAAGGTGATTATTTGGGGAAGATTGCAAAGGCATACAATACAACAGTAGTTAATCTTAGAGAATGGAACAACCTTAAATCAAACACTATTTTTGTTAATCAAAAGCTGATAATCTACTTGGAAAAGTCTCAAGATGCAAATGTTTTTTTGGGACCTAAAGCCAATCCTTTAAAAAGTCAAAACACCAAATTATATAAAGTGATTAGTGGTGATTACTTAGGAAAGATTGCTAAGGAAAACAATGTGACTGTAAATAACTTAAAGAAATGGAACAACTTAACAACAAACCGCATTGATGTGAATCAAGTTCTGATAGTTGGATTTGAAGATCAAATTGAGGATGAAACAAATGATGTTTTACTCACAGAAATCAACGAAATTAGCATTAGCTCAGATAATAAGGAAAATCTGCCTGAAACTAATCAAGAAGCAGTTACATTAGAAGATTATATAGATTTAACTACACAAACTGAACAAGACGCCATAAATGCCATTCAGCAAGGCAATGAGCAATTGGCAATTACAATAATTGAAAATTTAAAAATCAAAAATGAAAGAATGCTTTCTTCTGCTGTAAGAATGGGACAGAAGGAGGTCGTGGAAGCTTTGCTCAAAAATGGAACAGGTTCAGATTTGGCATTAGAAATGGCAATTTATTACCGTCAATTGGACATTCTAAGAACCCTGTTTTCATATAAAGCTAAAATAACAACAAATCATCTGGTTCTTACAATCAAAACTGATTATACTGATGGCTTTATTTTTTTAATCGAAAATGGTATAAACCCAATTGAAATTAGTTCAGGAGAAACACCGCTTCATCAACTGGTCATGTCTTTCAGTCCAAATCGGTTGGATATGTTGAAATTTTTGGTTGATTCTAACATTAATCTAAATGTAAAAAACGAAAGAAATGAGACCCCATTACATAAAGCAGTTAGTGTTGGAGCTGAAAATATCCCAATTATATCAATTCTCCTAGAGAACGGGGTAGAGACATCTGTGAAAAACAATCAGGAAAAAACAGCTTTAGAGTTAACAATGGATAAAGAAATTAAAGATTTAATTTCAAATTTTCAAAATTAACAATCACTCATATTCACCCGCACTGCCAAACCACCTTCACTAGTCTCTTTGTATTTGGAGCTCATATCCTGAGCGGTTTCCCACATGGTTTCAATGACTTTATCCAGTGGCACTTTGGCTTTTGAAGCATCGCCGTCCAATGCCATTTCACAAGCGTTGATTGCTTTAATTGCACCCATGGCATTGCGCTCGATACAGGGGATTTGCACCAGTCCGGCAATAGGGTCGCAGGTAAGTCCCAGGTGGTGTTCCATGGCAATTTCACTGGCCATAAGCACTTGTTCGGGCGTGCCTCCCATCAATTCGGTTAAAGCACCGGCAGCCATGGAGGATGAAACCCCTATTTCTGCCTGACAGCCACCCATAGCTGCAGAGATGGTGGCTCCTTTTTTAAACAAACTCCCAATTTCTCCTGCCACCAAAAGAAATTGTTTGATGTCATTAAAATCGGCATCGTGGTTTTCAATGACCATATAATACATTAAAACAGCCGGGATTACTCCGGCGCTACCATTTGTGGGAGCAGTTACAACTCGACCCAGTGAAGCGTTGACTTCGTTAACTGCCAGTGCAAAACAAGTCACCCATTTCAGGATTTGCCTGAATTTAACTTCGGTATTGCGAATGGCTTCTATCCATTCTTCAGGATTATTATAAGTGGCATCACTGATGAGGGATTTGTGGGTGGTGTAAGCACGGCGGGTCACATTCAATCCTCCGGGAAGGGTGCCTTCAGTGTGACAACCAATATACATAGACTCCAGCATGACTTTCCAGATAGCGTGCAAGCCTTCGTCAATTTCTTTTTCTGAACGCAGGGAATGTTCGTTTTCCATGACAATTTCAGAGATTTTTTTGTTGTCACGCAGGCAGTGTTCTAATAATTCGGTTCCTTTTTGTACAGCATGAGGGAAACTTTTGAAGTCCTCCAGCTTTTTCTTGGCGTTTTTACGTTCTTCTTTGACCACAAACCCACCGCCAATTGAATAAAAGGTGGATGAGATTTTCTTTCCGTCATTAAGTATTGCCCTGAAGGTGATACCATTTGGATGAAAGTCAAGGAATTTTTTATGAAAAACCACGTGTTTGTCGATTGTGAAATCAATGATTTTTTCGCCATTTAGCACCAAGTGATTATTTTTTCGCACCAATTCAATTTCAGCATCAATAGATTCCACGGGAATAGTCACCGGGTCATAGCCGCTCAGGCCGAGTATGGAAGCCAAATCGGTGGCATGGCCTTTTCCCGTAAGGGATAAAGAACCGTATAAATCCACAAAAACTTCCTGAACAAGGTCAAATTGTTTTTCGGTTTTGAGTTCTTCAACCCATCGTTGTGCGGCTCGCCATGGCCCTAAAGTATGAGAGCTTGAAGGTCCCACACCGATTTTCAACATATCAAAAACGCTGATGCTTTCCATAGAATTGACTTAAAACTCAAAGATACTAAGTAAAAGTTCATTCAAAATAGTTTTACCAATATTTTAAAACCCTTCAGAACATAGTTCTTTTTATTTTGTCTTAACTTTGGCGGAAATAAATTCAAGCTCCTTTTTCAATGTATATCAAACGAATCCTACTCATTATTGTACTTGCCGGTTTGGTTGCTGCTGGTATTTTTTCTTATTATATCTACAAAACAGTTTTTTTGCCCAATACAGCATTTGAAAATGAAACGGCATTTGTTTTTGTGAGCAGTGAGAGGTCTTATGCAGATGTGCGCAGTCAGCTGAAACCTTTATTGAATGACATTGAAAGTTTTGACAAGGTGGCGCAAAAGAAAGGCTATGTTCAGAATATAAGACCCGGAAAATACCAGATTAAAAAGGGGATGAATAACAACGATATTGTGAACAGCCTTCGTAGCAGGAACATTCCCATTAGAATTTCATTTAACAATCAGGAGACACTGGAGCGGTTAGCAGGAAGAGTTTCTGAACAGATTGAAGCAGATAGTATTTCGCTTTTAAAGACTATGAAAGATGAGGCTTATCTTTCTACAAATGGCTTTAATCCTGAAACTGCATTGGCTATGTACATTCCCAATACTTATGAGTTTTACTGGAACTCTTCGGCTGAAACCTTCAGAAATAGAATGCTGACAGAATACAACAATTTTTGGAATGAGAGCAGACGCGCTAAAGCTGAAGCATTAAATATGAGTCCGCTACAAGTTATGAGTTTGGCTGCCATAGTACAGAAGGAAACTGCTATGGCTGATGAACGCCCTCGAGTGGCCGGGGTCTATTTAAACCGTTTAAGGATTGGGATGTTACTACAGGCCGACCCTACGGTTATTTTTGCAATTAAAAAAGAAACAGGTGATTTTGATACAATAATTAAAAGGGTCTTATTTAAGGATTTGGAAATAGACTCACCTTATAATACTTATAAATACCCGGGTGTTCCACCAGGTCCTATTGCTATGCCTGACATTTCATCCATTGATGCGGTATTGAATCCTGAAAAACACGATTACCTCTATTTTGTTGCCGATGTTTCAAATCCGGGTTACCATATTTTTGGTAAAACACTGGCCCAGCACAATCGAAACAGGCAACAATACATCAATTGGATAAATAGACAGGGTGTGAGACGATAATCTGCTTTTTTTAGTGTTTTTTTTTGAAAAAGTGATAAAATGCCTTCCTGATAAAAAGTAATTATTTGCAAATAATTTTATGTTATTTAATTTTTTAACCCTTTTATAATGGGGTCTAAGAGCCTTTTTCTTCTCCTTAACAAATGTTAAAATATCTTTAACATACTGAAATTCATTATATTATAAAAAGTTGTATCTTTGCAGGCGATTTTTAGGTGGTAATATCAACCTAAGAGTTTAAAAAAACAATGAAAAATTTACAACACATATTATTAATATTTCCACTAGCTGCTTTAATGATTAGCTGGGGATTTTTGTCCAGGAATACTGTTGATTTATCACATTATTCCACCGAGGGACTAGAACTATTTTATGATGTTCCGTTTGATTTAGATTTTGATGAAAATGAGGAAGATTTTATTATTTATCCTTATTTGGGTAAAACATTCGTAGGGTTTAGGGAGGCATTAGCTTTCAGAGAGTCACGAGGAGACTATTTTGTGATTAATGATTTTGGATATATGGGTAAATACCAGTTTGGTCGTTCTACTTTAAATATGATTGGAATTAAGGACACTGAACAGTTTTTAAATGACCCAAAATTACAGGAGTCTGCTTTCAAAGCTTATACTGCCAGAAATAAGTGGGTATTGAGTAGGGACATTGAAAGATATTCAGGTAAATATGTAAATGGAGTTTATATTACTGAATCAGGGATACTTGCTGCTGCCCATCTTGCAGGACCGGGTAATGTCAAAAAATTCTTAAGAAGTGGTGGAGAAGATGTATTTGAGGATGCCTTTGGAACATCAGTAAGAAATTACTTAAGAAGATTTTCAGGTTATGATACTTCTTTTATTAAACCAAATAGAAACGCTAAAGTAGTTTACAGAGGATAATTAAACTTCTTTATGAAATAAAAATAAGGTTGGTCTTTTATGAAGATCAACCTTTGTTTTTTTCCAGGAGTCTGCAGTTTGTGTTTTTATCATTTCAGTTGGCAATGTCAAATCACAAGCCACACAAATTTTTGTTCCTGGTGATAAGGTATTGACTAAATCGTTTAACATAGCATCATTTCTGTATGGTGTTTCGATAAACAATTGTGTTTGGTTAAAATCAGACGAAAGTTTTTCAAGTCGCTTTATTTCTTTTTTCCTTTTGTCTTTATCAATAGGCAGGTAACCGTTAAAAGCAAATTGCTGACCGTTTAATCCACTTGCCATTAAAGCCAAAATTATTGAAGAAGGTCCCACTAGGGGGATTACCCTAATTTTTTTTTGGTGAGCAATTTCTACCACTTCAGCACCGGGATCGGCAATTCCGGGACATCCGGCTTCAGAAAGCACACCCACATCAAATCCCTCAAAGCAGGGTTCCAAAAGTTCAGGTATCTCGGCTGGGTCAGTAAATTTATTAAGGGTTGAAATGATCAGCTTGGGTTGTGATTTTCCGGGGAGTATGCTTTTAATAAAACCACGAGCAGACTTTTCATTTTCAACAATGTAATGATTAATATTGTCAATAATTTTTTTTACAGAAAAAGGGAGCACTTCCAGAGGATTGTTTTCTCCAAGGGTAGTGGGGATGAGATATAAACTACCATTTTTCAATTTCGGTGACACTAGTTAATCATTAATTTTTTAAAAGACTGATGCCCGGCATTGTCTGTAATTTTAACAAAATAGACCCCGGCGCTATAAGCAGAAACATCAATTTGCATCACTTTATTGTTTTCGATATTGAAAGTGTTGACAATGGTTCCATTGATGTTAATTAGAGAGACTTCAGCAACATTTAGATTACCAAAATCAATATTAACAACTTCTTTAGCAGGATTAGGAAATAGAGCTATGTTTTGAGTTTCATTATTCTCTAAAGAAAGTGTATTGTCAATTACTTTATATACGCTACCACCACCTCCAAAAGCAACAACATATAAATTTTCATCAATATCAACACCAAAACTTGTGATAGAACTGGCTCCAAAAGTTCCGTGGAAAGTTAAATTTCCACTTTGATCCACGGTTCCAATTTCGTTACTGCATAAATCTGCAAAGAAATACAACCCTTGGATAGCCGGAAATTCATTGCCGCGATAGACATAGCCTCCAGTTACTGAACATCTGGAACCGGCGTTTGCATAAACAGCAAGAGGAAAAGTAAGTTCACTTTGAGGAGGACAGTTATTTGTGTTAAAGGGAGCATTGCCTTCATAACATCTCCAGCCATAATTGAGCCCCGCTTCAGTTGCAGCCTCTTTATTAATTTCTTCCCAGGCATTTTGGCCTACATCGGCTATCCATAGATCATCAGTTTCAGGGTCAAATGAAAATTTCCAGGGATTTCTTAAACCATAGGCCCAAATTTCATCGAGAGCAGCAGAATTGCTAATAAAAGGATTGTCAGCAGGGATATATGGTGCCGGTAAATCAACATCTATTCGCAATAATTTGCCCAATAAATTGGTCAGGTTTTGTGAATTGTTTTGCGGGTCACCACCACTGCCACCATCGCCGCTTGCGATGTAGAGCATTCCATCAGGACCAAAGGCTAAGTGGCCGCCGTTGTGATTGGTGAAAGGTTGATTGAAACTCAACATTTGAAGCTCTGAAGCAGGGTCTGCCACATCAGGATTACTGCTAACTGTAAATCTTGATATTTGAGTGTTACCTGAAAGGTTGGTATAATAAACATAAAAGTACCCATTATTAGAGTAATCTGGGTGAAAAGCAAGCCCCAATAATCCTCTTTCTCCTCCTGAAGTGATAATAGAAGATATATTCAAGAAGGGTGTTGGATTCACGGTTCCGTCAGCGAGTAATATTTTTATTTGCCCACCACGTTCAGCAACAAACATTCTTTCATCACCGGCATGCTTTAATTCCAATGGAGAACTAAAGCCACTTGCGACAAGTTCCAATTGAAGTTCTTGTGAAAAATTACTAAAGGGAAAAATCAATATTAAAACAATAGCATAGAATAATTTCATAGCATTTATATTTGGTTTAGTTCACTAATGTAATTAATTTATGAGTGATTTGTGATGAAGATAAACTGATTTAACTAAATTTTAGAAAAGAAGTTAGTAATCTAATTTTTTGGAAATAATTTCTGAAGCATCGTCGAGCAGTTTGAAAACGTGCTCAAAATCATTATCATCGCCATAGTAAGGATCGGGTACATCAACGTTTTCGTTTTCAAAAAGTTCATTGAGAATCAGTTTGACCTTTTCTTTTGCTTCATCGTTTGGCGCTAGTAATGAAACATTACGTTTGTTTTCACTGTCCATCACATAAATGAGGTCAAAATTTTCAAAATCATCTGCTGAAATTTGCCTGCCACGCTGGTAGCTTATGTCAACACCATATTTTCTGGCAACTTTAATACTTCTTGAGTCAGGTTGTTCACCCACATGCCAATGACCGGTTCCGGCAGAATCAACAAAAAACTTTTCAGGGTTGAGTTTAGATCTTAAAATTCCTTCAGCAAGGGGTGACCTGCAAATATTGCCAAGACAGACCATTAAGATTCTTGTCTTCATTGTTGGCTTCTTTAAAGGGTGAATTTTTTGTTGAGGTCTTCAACATATTTTCTGAACTGCTTGTCAGTTGAAGTTAAGTTATCCACAGTTTTACAGGCGTGTAACACTGTTGCGTGGTCTCTTCTTCCGATTTGTGAGCCAATGCTTGCCAAAGATGCTTTGGTGTATTTTTTTGCAAAAAACATAGCCAGTTGTCTTGCCTGTACAATGTGTCTCTTTCTTGTTTTGGATTGGAGGGTGTCCACATCCATTTGGAAGTAATCTGAAACCACTTTTTGAATGTAGTCAATTGAGACTTCACGTTTTGTGTGTTTTACGTAATTGTCAACAATTTTGCGCGCGAGATCAAGAGTGATTTCCCTACGGTTGAATGAGGAGTGTGCAATCAATGAAATGATGGCTCCTTCCAGCTCACGAATGTTGGTTTTGATATTGTTTGCCAGAAACTCAATGATTTCTTCAGGCATATCAACCCCATCACGATAGAGTTTATTTTTTATTATAGAAACCCGTGTCTCAAAGTCAGGTTGTTGCAACTCAGCAGAGAGTCCCCATTTGAAACGGGAAAGTAAGCGTTGCTCAATGTCAATCATATCCACAGGAGCCTTGTCACTGGTTAAAATTACCTGTTTTCCATTTTGGTGCAAGTGATTGAAAATGTGGAAAAACACATCTTGTGTTCCAGATTTACCTGAAAGCAACTGAATGTCATCTACAATCAACACATCCATAATTTGATAAAAATGGATAAAGTCGTTTCGGTTGTTTTTTCTTACGGCTTCAATATGTTGTTGCGTAAATTTTTCAGCAGAGATATATAAAACCGTTTTTTCAGGATATTTATCTTTTATTTCAACGCCAATTGCGTGGGCAAGGTGGGTTTTTCCAAGTCCAACACCGCCAAAAACCAATAAAGGGTTGAATGAAGTACCGCCGGGTTTGTTGGCTACAGCTAAACTTGCTGAGCGAGCCAAACGGTTAGAATCGCCTTCAAGAAAGTTTTCAAAATTATAATTTGGATTGAGTTGTGACTCAATTTTTACATTTCTTATCCCCGGAATTACAAAAGGATTCTTGAGTTCAGGATTTTTATTTTTAACAGGAACATCTACTTCCTGTGATTTCACTTGACTGCGATTGGTACTTGGAATTTTTTCGGTAAAGGGCTGTTTATTACCGTAAGTATTCTCCATTTTGATAACATAAACCAATTTAGCACTTTCACCTAATTCTTTGATTAATGCAACTTTTAAAAGTTTTACATAATGCTCCTCCAGCCATTCATAGAAAAATTTGCTGGGTACTTGAATGCTTAATGCGTTATCAGTTAATTTTACAGCCTGTATGGGTTCAAACCAAGTTTTATATGCTTGTGGGGATATGTTGTCCGCTATAAAAGACAGACAATTCGTCCAAACTGATTGCGCAGTTTTGCTCATGCCGGGATTAGAGATTTTATTATTTAGTTAGTTATGAAAAAAAAAGAGAAAATGAATTTCTCTTGGATTTTGTTATCGCAAATATGTGAACAAATTATTTAAAAAAAAAACCGAAACCCTATTGAATTTTTAAAATATTTTTCCCATACTGTGACTCTATAAACATACGAAAAAAAAGTTCCCTTTCAAAAAAAAGAAATGCAAAAAAAAGATTTTTTACAAGTGCGCGTACGATACGCCGAAACTGACCAAATGGGCGTGGTATATTATGGTAATTATGCCCAGTATTTTGAAATGGGACGCACCGAATGGTTAAGAAAATCAGGTATTTCCTATAAGTGGATGGAAGATAATGGCATCATGCTACCTGTTGTAGATTTGAAGGTTAATTTTAAACAACCTGCCCGTTATGATGACCTTTTAACTGTAGTTACAGAGCTTCAGAATCTTCCTACAGTTAGAATTGGCTTCAATTATGAAATATTCAACGAAAAAAACGAACTTATTACTACTGGATCAACCACGCTGGTTTTTGTCGATAAGACTACCAAAAAAATTATTAAAGCACCGGAGTATCTTCTTGAAAAATTAAGACACATCAACTTTGATGCTAATTGATTTTTTTAACCTGAACCTCATACAAAGATTCAAAGGCTTTTTCCAAAACTTCAGTCAACGACTTTCTTACTGATAGTTTAATGCTACAATCCAACTCAAGTTGTTGTTCCAGTACATTCAAATTTTTCTCCTTAATGATTCGCATCACCTTATTCATATCTTTATAATCAAACCGGATTTCGTAAATTGAATCGATTGTTTTCTCAACAATTTCACAGGTTTCCAAAGTTAGTTTAGCGCTGTTTTTATAAGCACTTATCAGTCCGCCGACACCCAGTTTTGTTCCTCCAAAGTAACGCACAATAACTACCAACACATTGGTGAGTTCAAACGATTGTATTTGTCCATAGATGGGCATTCCGGCACTGTTTGAGGGTTCGCCATCATCGTTTGCACGAAAGTAAATCTGATCTGTACCCAGCTGATAAGCATAGCAAAAGTGTCGCGCATTTTTGTGTTTTTCCCTGATACCTTCAAGACAAACCATAGCCATTTCTTCGGTTTCCACAGGAAAGGCATAGCCAAAAAATTTACTTCCTTTTTCTTTGAGTAAAGTTTCTTCTGAAGGTTTTGAAATGGTTTTAAAAGTGTCTTTTGGATTCATGTTTTAAGTGTAAATCACCAGAAAAATGCTTACGATGGCCAGGCCGATTCCCACCCAGTTTTTGGGCAGCAGCTTTTCTCTGAAAGCAATTAAACCCACTAAAGTAGAAAGCATTACGATACTCACATTGTTCACCGTAAAAACCATTGAGCTTTCCAAACCTTCAGAGGATAGGGCTTTTAATAGAAACATAATGGAGAAGTAGTTGGGGATACCCAGTGCAATTCCTCCCAAGATGCTGCGCCATAGGATTTTTTGATTTCGTTTGATAAGAAAAAAAATCACACCAAAAAGCCCTGCAAAGCCAAAGATAGTAGTTGAAAAAATTGAAAATTGGTCAACTGAAACATAGGTGGTTTCCATATATTTCAACGAAGTGTCAATAATCCCTGAACCCAGAAATAACAAAATGGGAAAAATGATATTCCGCCATTTAAAGCCTTCCTTGCTTTTAACAGAGGCGAGATATACCGCAACCAGCGCCAGAACGATTCCGGTAATTTTTAAAACACCTGCACTTTCGTTATAAACAATCAGTCCAAAAACAACCGGAATAACCACTGACATTTTGGTAGCCACAGAAGTGACAGCGACACCACTGCGCTGAGCTGTTATCCCCATAATATTAAAGATGACTATAAAGAGCATTCCCAAAAATATACTTCCTATAAACCAATCACTTGAGATAACTTCAGTAGGGCTTAACTTGGAGTTTGACATCAAAAAACCAAAGCTAAAAGCCACAAAATAATTGATGATAATGGCGTGAAAGGTGTTGACCTGATAGTGTTTAAACAATTTGAATATCACATACAGCAGGCTGGAAACGAGTACACTGAAAAAGAGGTAAATCACAGTAAGTACGGGTTTTTGTTAAACAATTCAGTGATATCGTCAGTTTTGGGATTTAAGTTCCACACTGGTATTCCTAAATTTTTTGCCGAGTCAGTGTGCATTTTAGTGTCATCAACAAAAAACAAATGCTCAGGGCTTAAATCGTTTTCATTCAAAACAAACTCAATGACTTCGGCATCGGGTTTTCTGAGGCCGATTTCGTGTGAAAGGTAAAACTTTTCAAAGCAATTTTTGAACTGTTCATAATATTCAATGTTGCTTTTAACCCAATCGATATGAATCTCGTTGGTGTTGCTTAAAAGCAACAAGCGGTATTTTTTTGAGGCTGCCAGGTTTTCCAAAAATTCAATCCTGTGTTTCGGGAAATCGACTAAGATGGCATTCCAGGCAGAAACAAGCTCTTGTTTGCTTGCCTGTGGAAACCACTTTTGATAGTATTCCACAAATTTGTCTGAGGTTACTTCCCCTTTTTCGTAAGCGTCATTGAGTTGTTCCATTTCCGGGTTGAAGGTATTCAACCCCAATTTTTTCAATTCACGAAATGTAGCTTCTTTGTCCAGTTTTAAAAATACATCGCCAAAATCAAGTAGTAGAGCCTTAATCATTGAAGTACGAGTTTAAAGTGTCCTCACCAACTTTTATGGTTTCTGAAGTTTTGTTTTCAAATTTTGGAGACGGGATACCGGTTTTTAGTTGAGGGGTTCCTGTGAAAACCCTCGCTTCATCCCACATACCAGCTTGAATAAAGGAATTCAATGTCATTGCGCCGCCTTCCACGATTACTGATTGTATTTTGTGCTTAAAAAGCACTTCACAGATTGTAAATGGCAGATTCTCATCAAAATTTATCGCTTCAAATTTCACTTTTGGTAGTTCGGGAAATGTAGTATGATGTTTTGAAGTGATCACGATGGTTTCTGAAGGTCCATCAAAAACAGCAGCACCGGGGTTAATTTTCAAATGCTGGTCAAGAACAACCCTTACAGGGCTATTTCCTTTCCATAGTCGTGTGTTCAATTGCGGATTGTCTTTCAAAACGGTGTTGGTTCCCACCAAGATGGCATGCTCTTCACTACGCCATTTGTGCACCAGTTGTTTTGACGCATCGCCGGTAATCCAGAATGGTTTTCCTCTTTCCTGGGTTTTAGGGGCTATAAAACCATCGGTGGTCTGTGCCCATTTTAAAATGATGTAGGGTCTTTTTTTTTGGTGAAAGGTAAAAAAGCGTTTGTTGAGCTTTTGGCATTCTTCTTCCAGGATTCCGATTTTTGTTTTGCAACCGGCTTCCAGTAATTTTTTAACCCCACGACCGGCCACAACTTCGTTGGGGTCGAGACAGCCAATCACCACTTTTGGGATTTTGTGGGCCACAATCAGGTCTGCACAGGGTGGGGTTTTCCCAAAATGGCTGCAAGGCTCAAGGCTTACGTAAAGGGTTGATTTTTTTAATAGTGACTTGTCTTTTACTGATGCTATGGCATTGACTTCGGCGTGGGCTTCACCGGCTTTTTGATGCCAGCCTTCACCTATGATTTTATCTTCATAAACCACAACGCTTCCCACCATGGGATTGGGGTAAGTCTTGCCCAAAGCATTTTGGGCCAAATCAATGCAGCGCTGTATGTATTTTTGATGTTTGGACAAGAAAATTGCATTACCTTTGAACAACAAAAATACTACAATTTAACCGAATGAAGACCTATATTATCCGCCGCATTCAACAAAAGGATAATCCTCAAATCGCCCGGGTAATCCGGGATGTTTTGATCGAGTTTGGTGTGCCCAAAGTAGGTACTGCTTTTGCCGATAAAAGCCTGGACTGTATGTTTGAAACTTATAACACCGGAAACAAAGCCTATTTTGTGGTTGAAGAAAACGGAGCAATCATAGGTGGTGCGGGAGTTAGTCCGCTGGATAACTTTGAGGGCAATGTGTGTGAACTTCAAAAAATGTATTTTTCACCGCAAGCCCGGGGCAGGGGAATCGGTTCAGAAATGATGAAAATTTGTTTAAACAAAGCCCGCGAACTGGGTTTTGAACAATGTTATTTGGAAACCATGCCCTATATGGATGATGCCAGAAAACTGTATTATAAAAATGGTTTTGCCAATCTTGACAAACCTATGGGTGACACCGGACATTATTCCTGCAATGTCTGGATGATTAAAAATTTATGAATTTAGGCGAATACAGGCAACATTTTAAATCGAGGTTGGAAGGAAAATATCCAACTGAGGAAGTGATTTCTTTTTTTAATTGGCTATGCGAAAGTTACCTCTTTTTAAAACGTGCAGAAATTCCTTTGGAACTAAAAAGAAGTTTAACCGATGAAGAGCAATCACTTTTTGACAACGCCCTGCGTCAATTGGAAAAGGATGTTCCCATTCAATATATAATAGGTGAAACCGAGTTTTATGGATTGAAATTCAGGCTTACACCAGATGTTCTCATTCCACGTCCTGAAACCGAAGAACTCGTTGACTGGATTATTAAGGAAACAGCTCAGGGTAAAATTTTTATTCTGGACATAGGAACGGGGAGTGGTTGTATTGCCATCAGTTTGGCTAAACACTTTCCGGAAGCTGAAGTTTCTGCAGTGGATATTTCATCAAAAGCTTTAGCAGTAGCCGAAGAAAATGCTCGTTTGAATCAGGTTCAGGTTGATTTTTATCAGGCTGATATTCTAAATGATGAAATTCCCGATAAACGATGGGATGTCATAGTTTCCAATCCGCCGTATGTGAGAAATTCCGAAAAGGAAAAAATGCAGGCCAATGTACTTGAACATGAACCACACACCGCACTCTTTGTGACTGACAAAGATCCTTTGTTGTTTTACAGGAAAATCACCAAAATTGCAAAAATACATTTGGCCTCAAACGGAAGCCTCTATTTTGAAATCAATGAAGCATATGGAACGGAAGTCGTCAAATTATTGGAAACTTTGGAGTATAAAAACGTGAAGCTTATGAAGGATGTTTTTGGTAAAGACAGAATGGTTTACGCTTTAAAACCTGATTAGTCCCTTCTTTTATAAAAATCACGATGTGGAAGGACTATAATTTCTACACGGCGGTTGAGTTGCCTGCCTTCAGCATTTTCATTGGTTGCTCTGGGTTTTTTGAAGCCGTGTGCTTCACTTTCAAAATCATAAATGCCCTTATCCTTGAGTCCTCTTTTTAATCGGTTTAATACGCTATTTGCTCTGCGCTGTGAGAGATAGATGTTATAGTCGTGAGAACCAATATTGTCTGTATGACCTTCCACTATGATTTTTGCCATTCCCACCCGTGCAATTTGTGAAGCCAAACTGTCGATTGTTTCCAACGCACCTTCTTTTAAATTAAATCGGTCAAAATCAAAAAGCACGTCGGCATTGAGGTTGATTTTAACCACTCCACTTATGGTTCCGACAGCATCGATATCTGCGCCTGGAGTGTCGCCTGAGCAAATTTCTTTTTGGTCAGTGATTCTAACAAAATAGAAAATATCTCTATCATCTGTCACTACAGGTGCTATATCAATAAAAGATTTGCCACCGCTAATTATACCAAGGTCAAGCCATTCCTTGCCATCTTTGGAAATTTCAAACTGAAAAGATTCCTCAGACGGGCCAACTTCCCAGACATAAAGATCAGGCCCTTCCATATCAATAAAGCCGTTGTCTGTAAACTCCAGTGTAAGTTGACCGCCACAACCCAGAGAAACATATCTGGGGACGCGATAGTGTGTGTAATTGGGTTCGCCCAAAGCTTCTTCAGGGTTTGAAAATTCATCAGATGCAGCGGGATTTCCAATTGTAAAATCAATTACCTTATCTGCAAAAGAAATTTTTCCAATAGGCATATAGATGGGTTCACCTCGTGTTGAGGTGTAATATTTTCCTTCAATAACGAGATCCTGAGAAAAAAACGAGATTGAACTAAAGAAAAAGATATAAATGCTAAGACGCTTCATTGGTTACCCCAAAAAGTAGAATGAAGATACCACTTTTTTAAGAAACGTCATTAATTTCAGTGTCTTTTAATTTTATATCCCCATTTCTATCTGGAATCTAAAATACCAGTTGTTTTTAACAGGGCCATTATTTAAAGTGAGTTGTTCGTGGGTCAACTCAGCCTGTAGTTTAAAAGCATGTTCCCAAATATATTTAGTAGCACCAATACTGAACTGTTGACTTTCAGGCAAAAATGCGGCAATCTCATTTTTAGGTGTACTTAAAGAATATCTGCCCATAAATTCCAGATTGTTTGGGAATATATAGCTCAGCTGTGCATCATAACCACTACCTGCAATAACAAAGCGTCTTTCAAGATTGTTATCAGGATTGATGGTTATTGGGTCTTTAGTGTCTCTTGACATATAAGCGGTTTGAAAAGCCCATCCGTTGTATTTAATAATAGCGTCGATTAAAATGGATGTTAAATTCCTGGGTTCAAAAAGTTCATTTCCCAATTGGCCTTGAGTTCTAATAGCACCGTGGTTAAAATGATATGCTCCTGAAAGCATTAATTTAGGTGTGGTTTCACGCATCAAATCTCCTTCAAAATAGACTCCATCTTTTGAAAACCTTCCGAAGGGAAGTAGTTCCAGTTTGGCTGTATAAGCCAGATTATTATCTGAGGTTTGTGTCCAGTTTCTTCCTTCTCCGGTGGATATGGCTGTTTTAATTTCATAACCAAAGCGATCTGGATGTGAATTCAAATAATAAACTTGTAAACCAAAATCACGGTCAATATTGAATCTTGCATTGTTGATGCTTCTGTCTGTAAACTGTAGCGCACCGGATGAATTGATGCGTTGACGGTTTCCCGGAAGTTTTGTTTGACCAAAACCAATATTCCAGTTTTTATTGGGTCTGTAAAACATAATAGCATCCCTGATTACATTGAGATTTTGCCCGTCTTCAATAACCCCCACATCACCCGGGGCAAATGAAAGTTGTATGACGTATAAAAATTTTGGGTTTCCCACAAAACCGTCAAAACGAAGTCTCAAGCGTCTTATTTGTGCCGAAATCTCACCTTCTTCATTTTCAGAAATATTAAAGGAAGCCCTGTTCTGCATCCTAAATCTGATGTTGAATTGAAATAAACTATCTGCTGAGGTGAGCCCTAGTCCTTTTCCATAACTGTAATAGGGTAGTGCTGAAAGTTTGATGTCATTATCAATTACTTTTTTTATAGAATCTTCCACTTTTTGCGAAAAAGTGTAAAACGGCAATAGTAAGATTGCCACAGCCATAAAAAGTTTTGATTTCATTAGATACCGGTATAATTAGTTGGTTTAATTGCTAAAAGCTCTTTTTTAATTGCTTCTGAAACATCAAGGGTGCCAATAAAATCTGCAAGGGATTGCTCGTTGATTTTTTGATTAGTCCGGGTTAAGCCTTTTAATGCCTCATAAGGGTTGGGGTACCCTTCCCTTCTCAAGATAGTTTGTATGGCTTCTGCCACCACGGCCCAATTGTTTTCAAGGTCGTTGGCAATGGCAGTTTCATTTAATAATAATTTATCCAAGCCCTTTAAAGTGGAGTGAAAGGCAATAAGTGTATGGCCCATGGGAACTCCAACGTTTCTCAATACAGTACTGTCTGTCAAGTCGCGCTGCAAACGACTGATGGGAAGCTTTGCTGACAGATGTTCAAACAAGGCATTTGCAATCCCGAGGTTGCCTTCAGAATTTTCAAAATCAATGGGGTTGACTTTATGCGGCATGGCTGATGAACCAATTTCGCCTTCCTTGATTTTTTGTTTGAAATAGTCCATGGAGATGTAAGTCCACATATCCCGGTTTAAGTCAATGAGTATGGTGTTGATTCTTTTGTATCCGTCAAATAATGCAGCAAGATGGTCATAATGTTCAATTTGGGTAGTGGGAAAGGAGTGGTTCAAACCCAATACCGTTTCAACAAAATGTTTTCCAAAAGCTCTCCAATTCACATCGGGATAGGCCACAATATGGGCATTGAAATTTCCGGTGGCACCTCCAAATTTTGCTGCATTCTTATTGGCTTTAAGCAGGTTTAACTGCTCTTCCAGCCGAACCACAAACACTTCGATTTCTTTTCCCAGACGAGTGGGTGAAGCCGGTTGACCATGGGTTTTTGCCAGCATGGGGATGTGTTTCCAATCCAGGACAAGTTGCTTCAACTTGTCAATCAATTCTTTCAGTAAAGGAATATATACTTTTTGATTGGCATCTTTAATGGAATGGGGAATAGCTGTGTTGTTGATATCTTGAGAAGTCAAGCCAAAATGGATAAATTCCTTGTATGACTGCAGCCCCAGTTTATCAAACTTTTCCTTGATAAAATATTCCACGGCTTTTACATCGTGATTGGTGGTTTTTTCAATTTCCTTAATTTTTTCGGCATCTGCGGTAGAGAAGTTTTGGTACATTTCGCGTAAAGCCTTAAAATGCTTATTGTCAAATGAAGAGAGCTGTGGCAATGGGAGTTCACACAAGGCTATAAAATATTCTACTTCTATGAGTACCCGGTATTTTATTAATGCTTCTTCAGAAAAATAAGGAATCAATGAAGCGGTTTTGGATTGATACCTACCGTCAATAGGTGAAATTGCCTGTAATGCGTTGGTTGCCATACTATTTTGAAATAAGCTGCAAAGATAACCAATTCTCTTAATTTGAAGTCAAAAATCCAGTCAAAACCTGACAGGTTTTAAAAGCCTATCAGCTTTGATTTACAGGCTATATCAGCCTTTCAAAACTTTCAAAATATATCTTGCTCGTGCTTTGAATGCAGGTTGCTGGTGATGAAAATCTTTATCCAGGATGATTTTCAATTCTGGGTGAATCCACTTAAACTCTTTGCCCAAAAGATACAAGCACTTCATTGCATAAGCTTTAACGGCCACTTTTTTCTGACCGATGAGCCAGTCAAAACAAATTTCAGTCAATTGTTCCCGGTGATTTTTAGTTATAACCTTCTGAAGTCCAATGTCTTGTTTTTTGTAAACGGCAATTGTGAGTTCCTCACATATTTTTGCCAAAGGTCTTACTGCCTGTTGTTTATAAACTTTTGGAAGACTATTAAAAAATCTATCCAAAAAAGGCACTAATATTTTTATGTTTTTAAGACAAACCATTTCCAGTATCCAGGCAGCCTTGTAAGAGATGTCATCATCAATTTTAAAACAGTTATCAAATAAAATTTCAAAATATTGAGGATGGTCAAGAATATACCGGGCAAGAACTTCACGGTCTTTCCTATAAGCTTTTAACTGCCTCAGTTGTTGAATAAACATTTCCAAAATAAACTCACAGGGTCTTTAATTTTTCTATAAAAACGGGCACCCCAAGGGTTGCTGTCGCCGGAATGATTTCGACTTTATTTGACAAACCATAAACACTTGCCGGCTTTGGGTCGATATAAAATACAGGTGAATTTGAAGGTGCATAATTCATCAATCCGGCAGCGGGATAGACTTGTAACGATGTGCCAATTACGGCTACTACATCTGCGGTTTCAGTGATGAAAATAGCCTCTTCAATGGCGGGCACAGCTTCACCAAACCAAACAATGTGTGGCCTCAATTGCCCTTTTTTGGGACAGCAATCGCCATCAAGAATGTCATTTCTGCATTCAACGATATAGTTTTCATCCAATGTACTTCTCATTTTCAGGAGTTCACCATGTAGATGCAACACTTTTGTACTTCCTGCACGCTCGTGCAGGTCGTCTACGTTTTGGGTAATAATTTGCACATCAAAATCATCTTCCAGTGCTGCAAGTGCATAATGTGCTGCATTGGGTTGCACTTCCAGCAACTGTTTACGTCGTTTGTTGTAAAAATCGAGTACCAATGCCCTGTTTTTTTGCCAGCCAATAGGTGAAGCCACTTCCATAATATTGTGTCCCTCCCAAAGACCATCAGCATCGCGGAACGTATTGATGCCACTTTCAGCACTAATTCCGGCACCGGTCATTACTACCAGTTTCTTTTTGTTCATTTAGTTATATTTATGCCGAAAATAGAAAAATGATGATTGATAAACAACTTTTGTACTATCTGGAATCTTACCTCACCGAACGCCGCAGGGAATTGTTCAAAGAGGTGCTGTCAAATCGCACCAAGCATTTTACTGTGGTTACTGAAGATGTCTATCAACTTCACAATACCAGTGCCGTGATGCGCACTTGTGATATTTTTGGAATTCAAGACTTACACGTGGTGGAAGAAATAGAAGGGAAGCGCATCGATAAAGAGATTGCCATGGGCGCACAAAAGTGGGTGGACTTATACCGATACAATAACATTGATCAATGTATTTCAACACTAAAGGATCAGGGTTACCGCATTGTTGCTACAACACCACATAAAGATTCACAGTTTTTGGAAGATTTTGACGTCACTCAAAAAGCTGCATTTTTCTTCGGAAAAGAATCTGACGGGCTTTCGGAAAAAGTATTTTCACAGGCTGACACCTTCTTAAAAATTCCGATGTATGGATTTACCGAAAGTTTAAATATTTCTGTTTCGGCAGCAATTATTTTACAACAAGTGGTTTCCAAATTAAGAAACACTGAAGTCAACTGGCAACTCAGTGAAGAAGAACAGCTTTTAAAGCGCTTGGACTGGACCAAAAAAACGGTGAAAAGCATCGAGCAAATCATCGAAAGATATGAAAAGCAAAAAAATGATTAAATTTGAAAACTAACCAAAAAACAAAGACATGATTTTTCTTTACATCCTCGCCGGAATCATAGTATTGTATTTGATTCTCTCACTTATTGCCCCGAAAAAGTATCACGTCTATAGAACAATTGAAGTAAACAAACCTTTGCCGGAAGTTTTTGATTTTATTAAATATGTTAAAAATCAAGAACATTGGTCGCCCTGGGATCATAAGGACCCCGATATGAAAAAAGAATACATAGGTGAAGATGGTGAAGTGGGATTTGTCTCGTCTTGGAAAGGCAACAAACAGGTGGGTGAAGGTGAACAGGAGATTACAGGTATTTATGTCAATGACCGTATGGAATCACAACTTCGTTTTTTTAAACCATGGAAATCTGAAAGTGATGCTTATATTAAAGTTGAAGAGTTGAGCTCTGAAACTACCAAAGTCACTTGGGGGTTTAGCGGTGTCAATAAAGCACCTGCCAATGTGTTTATGTTATTTTTTAATATGGATAAGGCTGTTGGTAAAGATTTTGAAGATGGGCTAAAAGCATTAAAAAAGCACTTGGAAGAATAGATAGTTTAAAATTTCATTTGATAATTGAAAAGTTCAAATTATTAATTTGAAATATTTTAATTTCTCCTTCTGTTAAGCACTCGATATTCTTCATAACACTCACTAATGGCATCAAGTATTTGAAGATCGTTAGCCGTTCTGATAAACGTTTCTGAGTAGTTACAGTTGTTTAAGATTTCATCAATATCGACTTTTTCAAGTTGGAGCACAACCATTAGAGTTTCACGGTCAAATTTGCTTTGAAGTAAGTTTCTAATGTTGACATCGGTTTTCATTTGGCGCAATTTCCGCATTTGTTGCGGTCGTTTTCCAAAGACATTGTAGAGAAAATCGGCGGGATTAAAGATGGCGCCAAGCACTTTAGAAACAGCACCCGGCTGGCTTTGACCACCTTCATATCCGGTGTTTAAGCCTGAAATGCTGTATCTGTAATTGTCATAGATCGGGATAATTCTGGCATCTATTTCAAGATAGCCGGTTAACTGAACAGGCCTGAGCACCACTTCTTCCAAAGCAATGCCCAGTTCTGTCATTTTTATTTTGATATCACCAAATCTAAACCAGTCGTTAGTTACCCTAACCCTTATAGATTTAAAACCTAAATAACTAAAATATAGCGTGTCGTTTACGCGGGCTGGAATTGAAAATGAACCGTCTTCTTTGGATATAGCACCCACAACTTGATTCATATTGACTATGTGAACATTCTCAATTGGCACATCATTGGCATCATTTAAAACTTGGCCTTTTATGAAATTATTACCTTCCTGAGAATAGAGTATTCCCGAAAAAGCAAGGAAAACAAGAAATAAACATAGTTTTTTCATAGCATAAACAGAGTGCTAAATATAAAAATATAGCGTCAAATGGAGTATAATAATTTTGATATTATACAAAAATTAACAAGGCTATCCTTTTCTTCTGCGTCTGCCTCCCGTGCCTTGTGGTTTAAAATCGCCCGATCTTCTTTTGCCACCACCTGCAAATTTGGAGCCATCTTTCTTACCGAAATCGCGCTTGGCCTTATCTTTATTTCTGTCGCCTCTAAAACTGTCATCTTTTGGTTTTTTTCCAAAAGATTTGTCATCCCTGCGTCTTCGGTTGCCCCTGTCTCTTCCGGCACCTTCACTTGAAACCTCAACATTCACATTTCTGCCTTCAAGTTTGAAGTTTTCAAAAATGCCCAATACCAAATCCTGATGTACTGCATCTGTATTGAAAAATGAAAAGCTGTCTTTAACGTCCACACGATACACATCGTCTTTTCCTAGATTAAGCAAATCCCTTAAAAAGTCTTTCAGGCTCATCCAGTCAAAACCATCTTTGGCACCGATATTTAGGAAATATCTCGTAGTATCTGCAACTTCACGATCTTCTGAAGTTCTTCCTTCTGAAGCGTTGAGGTCTTTTGCACTTTTATATCTGCTATAAAAGCGGCTAAATTCTACCGAAAACACTTTTTTGATTAAATCCTCTTTGCTAAAATCCATCAAAACTTCTTCAATACTGGGTAAATATGCATCGATATCGTGATTGATTTCGGTGTTTTTGATTTTGTTGACCAGGTGAAACAATTGAACTTCACAGATTTCCATGCCATTAGGAATTTCTTTGGCCTCAAATTTCTGCTGAATGATTTTTTCGATGGTACGAATTTTTCTAACCTCACTTTTGGAAACGATTGTCATAGAAACCCCGGTTTTTCCGGCACGACCGGTTCTTCCGCTACGGTGGGTGTAAACTTCAATTTCGTCTGGAAGCTGGTAGTTGATTACGTGGGTAATATCATCAACGTCAATTCCTCTTGCTGCCACATCAGTAGCAACAAGCATTTGAATCTGTCTGTTTCTAAATAACTTCATCACCATATCACGCTGATTCTGACTTAAATCACCGTGAAGTGCTGCAGCGTTGTAACCGTCTTCAATTAAATTTTCAGCAACTTTTTGGGTATCTCTTTTGGTTCTGCAAAACACAACTGAAAATATATCCGGATTGGCATCAGCCAGTCTTCTAAGTGCCTGATAACGGTCACGTGCATTGACTGTATAATATTCGTGTGAAACGTTTTTTGAACCTGTATTTTTTGTGCCCACGGTAATTTCAACCGGGGTGCGCATGAATTTTTTAGCGATAGTGGACACCTCCTTTGGCATAGTTGCAGAAAACAACCAGGTGCTTTTCTCTTTGGGTGAATGAGAAAGGATTTCCGTAATGTCTTCATAGAAGCCCATATTAAGCATTTCATCTGCTTCATCGAGTATGCAATACTCAATTTTTGAAATATCGATCATCCTGCGGGAGATCATGTCTTTCATTCTTCCCGGTGTGGCAACAATAATTTGTGCTCCGCGGTTGATGTCCTTGGACTGTTCTGAAATACTGGCACCTCCATAAATGGCAACCACATTCAAGCCGGGTACATATTTGCTGTAAAGTTTTAATTCGTTTGTTATTTGCAAGCAAAGTTCCCTTGTTGGGGAAAGTATCAGACCTTGAGTAGTCTTGCTTTTTGGATCTATTTTTTGAATTAGTGGAAAGCCAAAAGCGGCTGTTTTTCCTGTTCCTGTTTGCGCTAATGAAACCAAATCGGTTTCTTTACTAAGTAGTATGGGGATTGTTTTGATTTGAACTTCTGAAGGGGTTTCAAAACCCAAGTCGGCCACTGCCCGCAATAAGGCCTCATTGAGACCTAAATCTGTAAAATTTGTCATATTATTTTTTAAATTGGGTGCAAAGGTACGCTTAATTATTGGTTTGCAGTAAACTGCGACCTTCAATATTTGTATCTTAATACTATTTTGTGAATTAGTTAAAAACTAAAGCGCTTGCAGAAAAGCAATAAGTTGTTGAATGGCTTTTCCACGATGTCCGATTTTATTTTTTAGTGCAAGGTCCATCTGGGCAAAGGTTTCATCAAAGCCATCCGGTTTAAATATGGGGTCATAGCCAAAGCCTTTGTTGCCGGTTTTTTTCCTGGTAATTGTTCCTTTGCAAATTCCGGTAAAGGTATAGGTGTCTGAACCCAGGTTCAGCGCGATGACCGTTTTAAATTGTGCGCTACGGTTATTACTATTTTGGAGGTTAGTAAGCAATTTGTCCATATTGTTTTCGGCATTTTTGTGTTCACCGGCATAGCGGGCGCTGTACACACCTGGTGCTCCATTAAGTGCATGCACTTCCAGGCCGGTATCGTCTGCAAAGCAGTCAAAACCATAATGTTTTTTTAAATAATTTGCTTTTTGAATGGCATTTTCTTCAATAGTTGGTGCAGTTTCAGGAATGTCTTCTTTACACCCAATGTCTTCAAGACTCAATAATTCAATGGTTTCGGGAATCAATTTCCTTACTTCCTTGAGTTTGTTCAGGTTGTTTGTGGCAAATACTAGTTTCATAATTGATTTCTAACGGTGGTGATAGGGTTCATTTTTTAAAATGGTGAAACCCCTGTACAATTGTTCCAAAAAAAAGAGCCTTACCATTTGGTGAGAAAATGTCATTTGTGATAAGGAGATTTTTCCATTGGCCCTTTGGTAGATTTCTTCGCTAAAACCGTATGGACCACCAATCACAAACACAAGTTGTTTTAAACCACTGCTCATTTTTTTGTTTAGAAATTGAGAAAAGCCCACAGAAGAGTAAGTTTTTCCGTTTTCGTCTAAAAGAAAAAGTTCATCGCTTTGTTCCAGTTGCTTCAAGATAAGTTCGCCTTCCTTTTGTTTTTGAAGAAGTTCAGACAGTGATTTGGTGTTTTTTAAATCGGGAATGACTTTAAATTCAAAAGAAATATAAAACCCCAGCCGTTTGATGTAATCATCCATAAACAACTGGAGGTTTTTATTGTCTGTTTTGCCTACTGCAATTAATTTTATTTTCATAAAAGCACTATTGAAAGCTGAAATTCAGAATATCAGATTGCAAAATAATTTGGTGGTGTAAATTAGTTAATTTTCTTTGTGAATTCCCTATTTTAGCTAAAAAATAATCTCTATGATTTCTCAAAAGTTACTGGACAAGGAGCTTAGCTTTATCATTTCAAATGCCATCAGGGAAGATGTGGGAGATGGTGATCACAGTTCGCTGGCTTGTATTCCCTATGATGCCGTTGGTGAGGCCAAACTTTTGGTAAAAGACAAGGGCATTATTGCCGGGGTGGAATTTGCCAAACAAGTGTTTGATTTTGTTGACTCAACCCTCGAGGTCGAAGTTTTGATTCCAGACGGAAACAAAGTAAAGTATGGTGACATTGTTTTTTATGTTTCAGGGCTATCACAATCCATATTAAAAGCCGAACGTTTGGTGCTGAATGCAATGCAACGCATGAGTGCAATTGCAACAAAAACAAACGAGTTTGTCAAGGTTCTAGAAGGCACAAAAACCAAAGTGCTCGACACCCGAAAAACCACACCCGGAATCAGGGCGTTGGAAAAATGGGCTGTAAAAATTGGTGGTGGTGAAAATCATCGATTTGCACTCTATGATATGATTATGCTTAAAGACAACCACATCGATTTTGCGGGAGGCATTACTAAAGCAATCGAGGCAACTAAAATTTATTTACAAGAAAATAAACTTCATTTAAACATCATTGTTGAAGCAAGGAGTTTTAAAGAAATTGAAGAGATTTTAAAAAATGAGGGAGTGTACAGAATTCTGATTGACAATTTTAATATTGAAGACACCAAGAAAGCCGTTGAAATGATTTCAGGAAGGTGTCAAACAGAATCTTCAGGAGGCATCACCCTTGAAACTGCCCGTGCTTATGCTGAGTGTGGTGTGGATTTTGTTTCCACAGGAGCCATTACTCATTCTGTACACAATATGGATTTAAGCTTAAAGGCTGTGGAATTTTAGGAATTTTACTATGACAAAAAGTATCGAAGAGAGTCTCTCCAAAATTCCGGTTATAAACAAGTTGGTAGAACTTGCCAATAAGATTTCATTGCCCGGAATCAAAGAGTTTACTCTTTACGACTTACTTGAAACATATATCGTGGGTATAGCCAAAGGCACATTTTCCTCTCGTGCCGGTGGAATTGCGTTTAGTTTTTTTATGGCTATTTTTCCATTCATACTTTTTGTGCTTAACCTTATTCCTTATGTTAGAATTGAAAATTTTCAACAGGAATTTTTAATGCTCATTGATGAATTGCTCCCGCCACAAACAGCTGAATTTTTTCACCCCATCATGCTCGATATTGCAGCAAATCCCAGGGGTAGTTTATTGTCATTAACACTGATTTTAGCTATTTTTTTAATGTCAAATGGTGTAAACGCCATTTTCAGCGGATTTGAATATTCATTCTATGTAAGAAAAAAGCGTTCTGTAACCCGTCAATACCTCATAGCTGTTGGAGTATCAATTTTTCTCGCTTTCGTATTGTTTGCCTCTGTGATTGGATTGTTGATTGGGCAGTACCTCATAATGAACCTGAATGAAGAAGCCCGTTTGTTTGATAATTTGGCTTGGGTTTCAATGCTGCGGTATGTTTCTTTTGTTGTGTTGATATATATCATTATCGCTACACTTTATTATTTTGGAACCAAAGAGAGCCGGTACTATCGCTTTTTCTCTTTGGGAGCGGTAATTACCACAGGGCTTTTTATGTTGACTACATATCTTTTCGGGGTTTATATCGAAAATTTCTCAGCATACAATGAATTATATGGTTCCATAGGTGCATTGCTTATTATGATGCTGTATGTTTGGATCAATTCAAACCTTTTGTTGCTAGGCTTTGAGTTAAATGTCACCATACACAGGTTGAAAAACCGAAAAAAAACAAAATAGATGGATTATTTTGTTGACGTCATATTGCCTGTCCCTATCCAGAATTTTTTTACGTATAGCATAAATAAAGATGAAGCCTTGTTCCTAAAGCCCGGAATGCGGGTGACAGTTCCCTTTGGTAAATCAAAAGTGTATACATCCATTGTTTATGGCATTCATACGCAGGCACCCGGTTTGTACCAAACCAAAGATATTGAACAAATTCTTGATGAAAAACCCATAGTCACTGAAATACAAATCAAGCATTGGGAATGGATGGCATCCTATTATATGTGTACTGTGGGCGAAGTCATGAAAGCAGCACTATCCAGGGCTTTTCTGCTTGAAAGCGAAACTATTATTTCACTGGATTCCAATGCAAAAATAAATTTTGAATCCCTTACCGAAGATGAGCACTTAATTGTTGACGCTTTGCAAATGCAAAAGGAGTTAAGGATACAGGAAATTCAATCCATTGTAAATACACCATCGATTTTACCCTTGTTGCATCGCTTGATTGAAAAAAACATCATCACGGCAAAGGAAGAAGCCATTGAGCAATACAAGCCCAAGTTGGTGAAATATGTTTCGGTTCAACCTAAATACAATTCAGATTCCGGTCTTAAAATATTGTTTGAAGAACTCTCCAATGCCGGAAAACAGCGGGAAGTTCTATTGACCTATTTTCAGCTAAAATCAGCAACTAAAAAAACGGTTTTACTAAAAGAATTACAGGATAGAAGCAATGTTTCGGCTTCAGTGATCAAGTCGTTGATTGATAAAGGAATTCTTGAGGTTTTTGAAATTCAAAAAGACCGTGTTCAGTTTCAAGGGGAAGCATTAGAATCCAAAAAGCAACTGAATGAATTTCAGCAAAAAGCGTATAGAGAAATTAAAGAATGTTTTCAGACCCAAAACATCACTTTGCTTCATGGCGTAACTTCAAGTGGTAAAACCGAGATTTATGTAAAACTAATAAGTGAAACCATTTCGGCCGGTAAACAAGTGTTGTTTATGCTTCCGGAAATTGCACTTACTACTCAAATCATCAGCCGTTTGAAATTGTATTTTGGAGAGAAAGTTTCAGTCTATCATTCAAAATATTCCATTCACGAGAGGGTAGAAGTGTGGAACAATGTGATGAATAGTCACAATAAAGCACAAATTGTATTGGGTGCACGCTCTTCATTGTTTTTGCCCTTTCAAAACCTCGGCTTGGTGATTGTTGATGAAGAGCATGAGCCCTCATACAAACAGTACAGCCCTGCGCCAAGATACAATGCCCGTGACAGTGCCATTGTGCTTGCGGGTTTTCATAGGGCTAAAGTACTTCTGGGTTCTGCAACCCCTGCTCTGGAAACCTATCACAATGCCCGTGATAATAAATATGGATTGGTTACTCTCTCTGAAAGATTTGGTGAAATCAAGATGCCTGCTATTGAGTTGATTAATTTGCGCGAAAACTATCAAAAAAAGAAAATGAAAGGGCATTTTTCGGTTCAACTTCTTGAAGCCATTCAACAGGCACTCGACAATGGGGAGCAGGTGTTGTTGTTTCAAAACAGGAGGGGGTTTTCCCCTACAGTGGAATGCATGACATGTGGGCACTCGCCCCAGTGTCCCAATTGTGATGTTACATTGACTTACCATCAGGGAAAAAAGCAACTTCGCTGCCACTACTGTGGTTATCACATTGCCATGCTGGAATCATGCATGGCCTGTGGAAGTTCCCACATCGACACCAAAGGATTGGGCACAGAACAAATTGAAACCGAACTGAAAGCCCTTTTTCCCGATAAAAAAATCACCCGAATGGATCAGGACACCACCCGGGGCAAACACGCCTTTGAAAAGCTGATTGAAGGATTGGAACAGGGAGAAACAGACATCATGGTGGGCACACAAATGCTTACCAAAGGGCTTGATTTTAGAAATGTTACATTGGTGGGCGTGATGAACGCCGACAACCTTTTTAACCATCCTGATTTCAGGGCTTTAGAACGAAGTTATCAATTGCTTTCCCAATTTGCAGGTAGGGCAGGAAGAACAGAAAAGCAGGGAAAAGTGATTATACAGACATACAATCCGCAACACGCAATTTTGCAAAAGGTGGTTCAACATGATTATGAAGGAATGTATCATTCACAACTTGAAGAACGATTTCAATTTAAGTACCCGCCTTATTACAGAATGATAAAAATTGTTGTTAAAGACCGCAAGTTTAATAAAATGCAAGCAGCAGCAAACTGGTTGGGGTTGTCTTTAAAAACTGTATTTAAGGAAAATGTTTTAGGGCCTGAGCAACCTCCTGTGGGAAGAATCAGGAATGAATACATTTCTCATATTCTAATAAAGATTCCCAAAAGCTACTCTGTTTCAAAATCGAAACAAGCAATCAGGAAGATTGAAAAATCGTTTCAGGCGATAAAGGAGTTTAGGAGTGTAAAGCTTACGTTGGATGTTGATAATTATTAACCAAATGAAGAGCTGAGTGCTTCAACCAAGTCAGCTTTTTTATTTCTGCTCAGAGGTAAAAACTCTTTTTCAATTTCAACTGCTTTACTGTTGTACCGCTCAACTTTTTCCAAATTAACGATATAAGATTTGTGAATCCTCATAAACCTGTCCTTGGGGAGTAATGATGCAAAGGACTTCATTGTTGAAAGCACTACCAGAGATTCATGGTCAGTAACTAGTTTAACATAATCGCCAAGCGCCTCTATATACTTAAGTTCATTTAAAAAGACTTTTCGTTTTTTTAGATTGCTTTTGACAAAAATAAAATCTTCATCATCAAACCCTTCCTCGTTTTTGAGTTTGAAATTGGTGATGGCTTTGTGAACAGCACTTAAAAATCGTTCTTTGGTAATTGGCTTTCTTAAATAGTCAACTGCATCATAGTCAAATGCTTTAAAAGCATATTTGGTTTTACCTGTAATAAAAATGATTTGAGGTTTTTGTTGCAAATCATCGAGCAAGTCAAAACCTGAAAGTATCGGCATTTCTATATCTAGAAAAACCAAGTCAATTTTGTTGTTAAGTAAACCCATTTTGGCCTCAATGGCATTGTTGTATTCTGCAACAAGATTTAAAGAAGGGTGACCTTGAACCAACCTAACGATAGAAAGGCGTTGTAAACTGGAATCGTCTACAATTACGCAATTTAGTATTACTTTTTCCACTAATTTCCCAATTATTTAGTAGGACAATATTAAGTAAAATATCGATAAACTGCAACATTTTTTATGTTAATCGTTTAAAATTTAAGATGTTTAGGTGTCTTTTGTAAGAACAAAAATTATGGATGAAAAAGCTTTTGTAAATTGATAATTTAATTCTATTTTTGCACCCTCGTTTGCCTAAGTAGATTAGGTGACTGAATATTAGTTAATTAATTAAAACAATTATTTATGAATCATTATGAAACTGTTTTCATCTTAAATCCCGTTTTATCTGAAGATCAGATAAAGGAAACAGTAAAGAAATTTGAAGATTTTCTTGTTTCAAACGGAGCTAAGATGATATCCAAGGAAAATTGGGGCCTAAAAAAACTGGCTTACCCAATTCAGCACAAAAAAAGTGGTTTTTACCACTTGTTTGAATTTACAGCTCCCGGAGAGTTAATCAATTCTTTTGAAATCACTTTTAAAAGAGACGAGCGTGTTATGCGTTACTTAACAGTAAAGCTTGACAAGTATGCCATTGAGTGGGCAGAGAAAAGAAGAAACAGAAACAAAGAAAAAGCAACTGCTTAATTATGTCAACACTAGAACAACAATCTAAAGGAAAAAAAGACGGTGAGATTAGATACCTTACCCCTTTGAATATCGATACAAGCAAAAACAAGAAATACTGCCGTTTCAAAAAATCAGGCATTAAATATATCGATTATAAAGACCCGGATTTCTTATTGAAATTTGTGAATGAACAAGGAAAATTATTGCCCAGAAGACTTACCGGGACTTCATTGAAGTACCAAAGAAAAGTGGCTGTTGCTGTTAAAAGAGCACGTCACCTGGCCTTAATGCCATATGTAGCCGATTTATTAAAATAAAAAATAGCAAGACATGGAAGTTATATTAAAAAATGACGTCGAGAATCTAGGATTTACAGACGACGTGGTAACTGTAAAAAACGGTTATGCAAGAAACTTTTTGATTCCACAAGGTCATGCTATTTTAGCAACACCTTCTGCAAAGAAAATGCTTGCAGAAACCTTGAAGCAACGCGCATACAAAGAGCAAAAGATTGTTGATGACGCAAAGAAAATTGCTTCAAAATTGGCATCACTTGACATTAAACTTACTGCTAAAGCAGGAGAGGGAGATAAATTATTTGGCTCAATTTCAAGCGCCGATGTTGCAACAGCATTGGAAAATGAAGGGATCACTATTGAAAAAAAGTACATCACTATACCGGGTGGGCTTATCAAAAGAATTGGTCAATATGAGGCTTCAGTACGTTTCCATAGAGATGTTATTGCAACCCTGCCTTTCACGGTAGTTGCAGAAGCAAAATAATTAGATTTTATATGAATTCGAAAGCCTTTTGATTAAAATTCAAAAGGCTTTTTTATTTAACCTAAATGAAATACACCAGACTCACTAAAGAACAGTTTGAAGCACTACACCAAGAGTTTGCAAGGTTTCTGGCAAGCCAGTCCATCACTGCAGATGAATGGGAAAAACTAAAAGTTGAAAAACCCAATGTGGCAGAAGATGAACTGGATGTCTTCAGTGATTTGATTTGGGAAGGCACTTTAAACAAGGTTCAATTTTTAGAAAACTGGAGTGAACAGCAAGTGTTTTTGTTTCAATTCAAAAACAACAACATACACCTCATTGCCGTAAAAATTTCAGATCCCACCATTAATTTTCTTACTGAAGCCGGTCTTCATTGGCTCGAGAAAAACATTGGTGAAGATGAAGTGGAAATATTTGAAGCCAAAAAAAAATATACTCTGGAACCTAATCTGGAGAAATTCAATTTCATAAAAGAAGGGGCAATAATAACTGAAGGCGACTTTTATAACACGTTGAATAATCTTCTCAAATAATTATTCATATCGCAAAGACTCTATGGGGTCAAGCTTTGCGGCTTTTGCTGCAGGATAAGAACCTGCAATCACTGCAACAACAAATGAAATAATTACTGCAGCAATCATTGCGGCCCAATGGATTGAATATTCAAAATTTATTGCTGTAGCCAATAGATAAACCCCAACAACACCAAAAAAGATTCCAACCAAACCACCCAACTGACCAATAATCACCGTTTCAATAATAAATTGATTGGCAATGGTTTTTCTCTTGGCACCCAATGATTTACGTACACCAATCTCTCTAGTGCGCTCAGTCACAGAAACCAACATGATATTCATCAAAGCTATAGACGATCCCAAAATGGTGATTATACTTATAATCCAGGCTGCAGCCTCCAGATAGCCTGTAATACTTGCGATTCTGTTTATTAAGTCATCACTGCGCACCATCCCAAAATTATTTTCCTCAATGGGATTCAACCCGCGGATGTTTCTAAAAACAATAATCGCTTCTTCCTGAGCTGCATCAAGCATTTCAGCATTGTCTATCATCACGCTAATGTTGTAGTTGATGTTTGGTCTCGAAAAAATGCTTCTGGCAGCCTGAATGGGAATCAACACGCGCAGGTCTTGATTGTTTCCGAAAGTGGATCCCTTTGCCTTTAAAACTCCAATTATTGTGAATTTTGCACCTCTTACACTGATTGTTTTTCCAATGGGATTGTCATTTGGAAACAGGCTTTTTACAATGTCAGAACCAATTACACAAACATTATTGTTGTTTGAGATATCAAACTGATTGAATTCCCGCCCATCTGTTAGCTCAAGACCGGAATTTATTATAAAATTTTCGTTAACACCCATAATCTGTACTTCTGGGTCTGTAGCTAGATTTTCAAACTTTACTTCAGCAGCAGCTGTTCCGGTAAAAGAAACCCCAACACGAGAAGTTGGAAAATGATAGGTGTCTTCAAATTGTTTAATATCCCGGTAGCTAATTACGGGATGAACACGGTCACGCTGACCTGAAAACTGTAAATCAAAACTGTAGCGTTGCAGTGAGAAAGTATTGGAACCCATTGAGGCAAAATCTCCCGCTATGGTGTTTTCAAATGATTTGATAAAACTCAAAATCCCAACCAAGGCAAACACTCCAAAAGCTATTATCAATATTGTCAAAATGGTTCTTAGCAGCTGAGTGCGGATTGAATTTAAAGCAATTCTTATATTTTCCCTAAGAAGTGGAAACATTTCAGTTAAGTTTATGGATTGGTCACAAAAAAGCTGTATAAGTTACATTTTTCAATGATATTTTTTCATCATATGTAACACTTTTTATGATAAGGTATCAAAGAACCATCTGCGACTCTTGGAAATTGGCAGATATAATGTGATATTTGTGCAATATCATCTCAAGTATGTCAAAGAAACCATCTGTACCCAAAGGCACTCGCGATTTTTCACCCACAGAAGTCGCAAAACGCAACTACATTATGGAAACCATTAAAGGCAAATTTCAGCTTTATGGATTTCAACCCATTGAGACTCCTTCATTTGAAAACTCAGAAACGCTATTGGGAAAATATGGAGAAGAAGGTGACAGATTGATTTTTAAAATCCTCAATAGTGGTGATTATTTAAGTAAAGTCGATGATTTCGCTTTAAGCGAAAAAAATAGTAATAAAGTTTCCACACAAATCTCTGAAAAAGCCCTGCGCTATGACCTCACCGTTCCATTTGCGCGCTATGTGGTGCAACACCAAAATGAAATCACTTTTCCCTTTAAGCGTTACCAAATGCAACCTGTTTGGCGTGCAGACAGGCCCCAAAAAGGACGTTTCAGGGAGTTCTGGCAGTGTGATGCCGATGTGGTGGGATCCGGCTCCTTGTGGCAGGAAATAGAGCTGGTGCAATTGTATGACGACGTTTTTAATCAGTTAAAACTTCAGGGCATCACCATAAAAATCAATAACAGAAAAATCCTGTCAGGTATTGCAGAAGGTATTGGTGCAGAAGACAAACTCATTGACTTCACGGTGGCACTCGATAAGCTCGACAAAATAGGCGAGGAGGGGGTCATTCAGGAAATGAAAACCAAAGGTATCGAAAGCTCTGCCATTGATAAATTAAAACCGCTGTTCACTCTCAGCGGGAGCTCAGTTGAAAAACTTTCTCAATTAAAAGAGCTGTTGTCAAATTCAAAAATTGGAATAGAAGGTATTGATGAGGTTGAGTTTGTAGTGAACACGATTGAGCAACTTGGATTAAAAGCCTCCAAAATAGAATTGGATGTCACTTTGGCCAGGGGGCTTGACTATTACACGGGAGCGATATTTGAAGTCACGGCACCACAGGGAGTACAAATGGGAAGCATTGGTGGAGGAGGTCGCTATGACGATTTAACCGGAATTTTCGGCCTTAAGGGCGTGAGTGGAGTGGGCATTTCTTTTGGGTTGGACAGAATCTATCTAGTGCTTGAAGAGCTGGGGCTTTTCCCAAAAACAGTTGAAGAAAATACTAAAGTGCTCTTTATCAATTTTGGTACAGCAGAATCTGTTTATTCTTTAAAAGCAATTGCAGAATTAAGAATGAACAATATCGCTTCAGAACTTTATCCGGATGCCTCCAAAATGGGGAAGCAAATGGCCTATGCCGATAAAAGAGGTATCCCGTTTGTGGTTTTGGCCGGTGAAAGTGAGTTAAAAAGTAACACTTACACATTTAAAAATATGATTTCAGGTGAGCAACAAACTTTTGACTTGAAAGGATTAATAAAAAAGTTGAAATAATTGAAGCAGCCATAAAAAATTCTCCATGATTTATAGAAATAAAAAAATCCCCTGAAAAACAGGGGATTTTTTGTAGCGTGAGGGGGACTTGAACCCCCGGCCTCCGGGTTATGAATCCGACGCTCTAACCAGCTGAGCTACCACGCCAAAAAATATGGTGAAGGCGAGAGTCTAGTTAATTCCTAGTGTTAATGAGAATCTCAAACTCCATTTTTTGAGTGCGCAAATATAAAAACAATTTATAGCAGCACAAAGCTTTATTTTCAGAAAATAAATTTTAAAATCTTTTCTAATATCAATTTAATATCTATATTGTGCTTCAACTAACTTGATTGCTATGCAAACCAAAGAAAAATATGAGATGGAGTTCCCGATACAGGTTTCACCGGCTCTTCTTTATCAATACATATCCACACCTTCAGGTTTGTCTGAATGGTATGCAGAAAATGTAAATTCCAGAGGTGAAATTTTTACTTTTATTTGGAACGGTTCTGAAGAAAACGCCAAACTTGTTGGCAAAAAAAATGAAGAACGTATAAAGTTCAAATGGGTAGCCGATGAAGGAACAGACTACTTTTTTGAAATGAGAATTCAGGTCGATGAAATTACCAAAGATGTCTCTTTGATGATTACAGATTTTTCTATTCCCGAGGAATTGGATGAAAATAAAATGCTTTGGGAAAATATGGTTTCAGATTTGAAACATACTTTAGGTTCTACTTAATTGCTTCCCGAATTCATTGTATCTTTGCCTCGTTTAACGGGGCTTATTTATGATTAATTTTAACGGAAAACTTTTAACTGATAACGAAATATCAATTTCCCCTTACAATCGCGGACTTTTATATGGTGATGCTGTTTTTGAAACCCTGAGGATATCGGCAGGAAAAATTCTTTTCTGGGAAGACCATTATTTGCGATTGATGGCTTCGATGAGGATTATGAGAATGGAAATCCCCATGGAATTCACTTTAGAATACCTTGAGGAGCAAATTTTAAAAACTGCCTCTGAAATTTTTCCAAATTCAACTGCCCTAAGAGCAAGGTTCACTGTTTTTAGAAATGAAGGTGGCCTATACACCCCTTCAAACCTCTCTGTATCTTTTTTAGTTACAGTTTCTGAAATGGAAACTCCCTTTTACCTTATAAATGATTCCAACTATGAAGTGGAGCTTTTTAAAGACCATTATTTAAACTCAGGCCTGCTTTCAACAATCAAGTCAAACAATAAATTGATTCATGTTCTGGGTGGAATTTATGCCAGTGAAAACGGGTTTCAAAATTGCTTGTTACTTAATGAAAACAAAATGATAGTTGAAGCATTAAACGGCAATCTGTTTCTTGTATTTGACAATGTTATTAAAACCCCTCCAATTTCAGACGGATGCCTGAGAGGAATTATAAGAAAGCAACTGCTTGATATGGCCAAACAACTGCCTGATTATAGTTTTGTAGAAGAAACCATTTCTCCATTTGAACTTCAAAAGGCGGATGAACTATTTATAACAAATGTAATTTCTGGCATACAGCCGGTCACCAAATACAGAAAAAAGTATTATAAAACTGAAGTTGCCAGAGACTTACTAACCAAATTAAATGTAAAAATAAGGCTTAGTTGAAATTAGGGTTTTCAGGAGCGTTTGCCCATATAACATATTCACCGCCAAACTCCACCATCTTTTCTTTCCAGAATGTTTCGTTGTCTTTCAGGAATATGGCATTTTTGTAGGTGTTTTTAACTACTATCCAGCTATTTATATCCAATTCTTTTTCTAGTTGACCAATATCCCATCCGGAATACCCCAAAAAGAACCTGATTTCAGAAGAGTTAATTTTATTGAATTGCAACAATTGTGTAACTGTATCAAAATCACCACCCCAGTAGATGCCGTTTGAAATTTCCACACTATTGGGGATTAAATCAGGAATGGTATGGATAAAATACATATTGTCTTGCTCAACAGGTCCGCCGTTATAAACTATCAATTCTGAATCGATTGTTGGGATCAAATCGCTGATGGTATATTCCAGCGGTTTGTTTAAAATAAAACCCACAAAACCACTTTCATTGTTTTCTGCCAATAAAACAACACTTCTGTTAAAAGATATATCTCCAATAATAGAAGGCTCGGCTATCAATAAGTGTCCTTTGTCAGGTTTTAACATAGGAAATAAGGCTTAGTTTAGACTAAATCTAACCAATTTTTACAACATATG
The DNA here is from genome assembly GCA_964469175.1 of uncultured Flavobacteriaceae bacterium. Taxonomy (GTDB): domain Bacteria; phylum Bacteroidota; class Bacteroidia; order Flavobacteriales; family Flavobacteriaceae; genus Planktosalinus. The sequence continues at coordinate 13,390 of CAYXXY010000013.1, read as the reverse complement.
AAAAATTATTTTCGGGAATTGTATCAAAATAAAAGCCCTGAACTATGTCAGGGCTTGATAATAAGATTTTTAAGGCAAAAAACTAGTTGACTGATTTTTGAAGATCAGCACCTGCTTTGAACTTAACTACTTTTTTAGCAGCAATTTTAATAGTTTTACCTGTTTGTGGGTTTCTACCTTCTCTAGCAGCTCTTTTAGAAACTGACCAAGAACCAAAGCCTACAAGAGACACTCTGTTCCCTTTTTTAAGAGATTTTTGAACATTGCCAAGGAAAGATTCCAGGGCTTTTTTTGCAGCTGCTTTAGTGACTCCGGCGTCTGCAGCCATTGCATCGATTAAATCTGATTTGTTCATAATTTGATTTTTAAATTAAATTGTTGGTTAAACGTAAAATTATTTCGCTTTACAAATTTAATCGGATTATCGGTTCATGCAAGTAATAACGGGGGAAAACAGACTTTTTGTTGATAACTTATGTGCTTTGTTAATAAACTTGAGGACTTTTCTTTGATTTTTTGAGAAAATCAGCAACCACTTGTACTTAATAGACTTCAGCTGGATTTTTAACTTCAAACCCGTTTAAAAAGGATGTAATATCCATTTTTTTCTTACCCGGAAACTGAATCTCTTCAATATGAATATAACCGTCTTTGACTGCTACTTTCATTGTTTTTCGCGTTGTTAAAATTGTTCCTGAGGGGTCATTGTGCATGCTGCTTTCAAAAGATGATTTGTATATTTTTATGGAAATGGCATTTTCGTCCTGATTAAAATAACACCAGGCTGCCGGGTATGGACTCAGACCACGTATGAAATTATAAATTTCTTTACCTGATTTGGACCAGTCGATTTTTGTATTCTCTGGGTTTAGCTTATAAGCTGTTTTCAAGTCTTTGGAAAGGGGTTGCTTTTGGGTAATTATTTTTCCTCCTTCAATTTGTTTGACTGTTTCTAAAACCAATTGACTTCCGGCATTCATTAATTTATCGTGAAGTGTTCCTGCATTATCTGTTTCTGAAATTTCAACTTCCTTTTGAACTATAATTTCACCGGTGTCGATTTTGTCGTCTATAAAGAAGGTGGTGATTCCGGTTTTTGTTTCACCGTTGATGATGGCCCAATTGATGGGTGCCGCTCCACGGTATTGTGGAAGCAATGAAGCATGCAAATTAAAAGTACCCCATTTAGGGAGTTTCCATACCGTTTCCGGAAGCATCCTGAAGGCAACCACAATTTGCAAGTCAGGTTGAAGTGCTTTGAGTGCTGATTGAAATTCTTCACTCTTTAAATTTACAGGCTGTAAAACGTTGAGGTTTTGACTTAAAGCATATTCCTTCACCGCCGATTGTTTTAAACTTCTTCCTCTTCCGGCAGGTTTGTCTGGAGCAGTAACAACACCAACGACTTTTTTGCCGCTGTCAACCAATGCTTTTAAGGTTGCAACTGCAAAATCAGGTGTTCCGTAAAAAACAATTTTTAGTTTGGACATTATTTCAGGGTGTATTTGTTGTTTTGGGTAATGGTTATTTTTTTGGTTTCCAAAAGGCTTTGTAAGACAAAAATAACTTTTGATTCTGCAAAAGTAAGCCTTTCGCAAATTTCACGCGAGCTTAAAATGGTTTCTTCCAATAGTAAAAGGACTTCGCCGGCAATAAGTTTTATTTCCCTTTCGGTTGGAAAAACTTGTTGTTTTGAGCACACGTTGCATATTCCACAAGGCAAATCAGAAAAATCCCCAAAATACTGAAGCAATTGAATGCTCCTGCACATTTTAGTGTTTTCAATAAATGCCAAAACAGATTGAACTTGCTCAGTTTTTAATTTATTTAGAGCCTCAACAGTTTTAGCAATTCGATTTATGGTCCTGTCGTCTTCGCGAGGTTCAATAAAAGTTAAAGTGGAATCTGTATTTGAAAGGTTTAGTTTAATTACACTGTCATTTTCAAACTCTTTTAACTCATCGATGATGTCTTTGGTAGATTGTTCGCTTTTTGAGGCAATGAGTTCTAAGTCAACAGAAGCTTCCCTTTCATATATACCGGAATAAAGCCTAAGAATTGTTTTACCGATGATGGATTTTTTCATATTGCTTTCCAGGTACCGGAGGGTTTGATCAGATGGAAGCAAAAACTGTACTTCTGTTTTTCTTCCAAATTCAATCGAAAGTTTGATTATACTCAGCCTGTCTAAGGTCTGAATGGCATTGTAAGTTTTTATTGTATGTAACTCATATTTTATGCAAAACTTCTCAAAATTGAAGTCGTGAGTTGCAAATTCTCCTTCGCCGTAAGCAATAAAAAAATGGTTGCATAACTTTTTGTATATCAGTTTAAGGAAATCAACAGTTGGTAACGTGCTTATAAATTGCCTAAAGACTTGTGATTTGTCGGCTTCATTGTAAAGTAAAATGGCCTTTGAATATTGACCGTCCCTTCCGGCACGACCGGCTTCCTGAAAATAACTTTCCAAGCTTTCGGGCAGGTCGATGTGAATAACCGTTCTCACATTGGGCTTGTCGATCCCCATCCCAAATGCATTGGTTGCCACCATTACCGGCGTTGTTTCATTGAGCCAGTTGGCCAGCTTTTTGTTTTTGTCTTCTGATGAAATACCACCGTGGAAAAAGGTGCTGTCATAGTTGTTTCGGTTGAGAAAATTGCTGATTTCCTCTGTGCTTTTTCTGTTTCTGGCATAGACTATGGAAGGCTCTCCGGGTTTTAATAGCTGTAGTAAGCGATAATGTTTGTCTTCTTCTTTGAAGACCAAATAGGCCAGATTTTCCCTGTAAAATGATTTTTGAAATACCTCAGGTTCTTTAAGCTGAAGTTCATTAATAGTGTCTCTTAAAACTTCAGGAGTTGCAGTAGCTGTTACAGCGATGAATGGAACATCAGGTTTGATTGTTCTAAGCATCACGATGTTTTTGTAAGCCGGTCTAAAGTCATTGCCCCATTGGGAAATACAATGTGCCTCGTCAATGGCAATGAAGTTGACGTTCATCAACTCAATGCGCTGTTGCACGAGTTCCTGTTGAAATCTTTCGGGGGACAAGTAGAGAAACTTGTAGTTGCCGTATATGCAATTGTCGAGCATGCGGTCCAAATCGCTGTAAGTTATTTTGCCGGTGAGGGCCATGCTTTTTATCCCTTTGTTGTTTAAGGCATTGACCTGATCATTCATTAATGCTATTAAGGGAGAAATCACTATGCAAATTCCATCTTCAATTATTGCCGGAATTTGAAAACAAACAGACTTTCCACCACCTGTGGGAAGCAAGGCAATGGTGTCCTGTTTTGCTAAAACACTTTCTATGATTTCTTCCTGTAGCGGTCTGAAGTTTCTATAGCCCCAGTATTGGTATAAAACATCAGCAGGGCTCATAGGTTGTTTTTTATTTTTTCAAGAATAAATGAGAGTCTTTGTTTTACGGGCAATTTTGGTACTTCAATGGGCGAATAGTTGTAACTTTTATATGTGTTTTTGAGATGAGAATGAATTTTTTCAGCTTCTGTAAAGCTTTCATAACGCTCATTGTCGGTAGTATAAATTTCTTTCCAGGGCGGAAGTATAAAAACCAAGTCATAAGAATGATTTTTACAGGTCTTATGCATTTCTTCAGGAAAAGCACTTTCAATATAGTTTAGGTAAGCAATAACGTCGTGTAAACCGCGGTCATAAAAAAGGATGTCTTGCTTAAAATCTGTAACCTGACGGAATTGTTCAAGCCTTCCTTCAATCAATTTCTCACTAAAAAGAATGGGGTTGTTCAAAAACAGTTGCTCGTGACCTTCTTTTCTGGCTTGTAAAATCACTTCGCGTGAAACCTCATGCAGGCAAGGATAACCACTTTCTTCAAGCAATTTAATAAGGGTTGACTTTCCTGTTCCCGGCCCACCTGTTATGACAATGCGTTTTGGATTCAACTATTGAATGTTTTAAAATACAAAATACGGAAAAAGAATTGAAACCGAAGTTGTATCTTTGTATTCGATTTGATTCACTTCAACGTTTTGCCATGCACCAAAATCAAAAAACTGAAGAATTTTATATTCGTTTAAGAGAGCAATTAACAAACAACACCTTGTGGCCCTCACAGTATCTCTATAAGTTTATAGTGCCATCTGAAGACGAAAAGGTAAAGCAGATTAAACAAGCGTTTGAAAATCATGATGCCGATTTTGAAACCAAGTCTTCTTCCAATGGAAACTACATCAGTGTTTCGGTGAAGGTAAAAATGAAAAACCCCGATGCCGTGATTGAAAAATACCTTGAGGTTTCCTATATTGAAGGAATAATTTCACTTTAGGTTAGCATAAAAGAAATATTTTTTACTACTTTGCGCAAAGCAAAAAACAAGTTTTACTACATATTTAATTTATACAATTTTGTTAGACCAGTTAGAATACAACACCGAAAGACCCAAACTCATAATTCCTGAATACGGGCGCCATATACAAAAAATGGTTGATCACGCCGTTACTATTGAAAATCGTGAAGAGCGCAACAAAATTGCCAAAAGTATCATCGCCGTGATGGGCAATTTAAATCCTCATCTGCGTGATGTGCCTGATTTCCAACCCATGCTTTGGGACCAGCTGTTTATCATTTCAGATTTTAAGCTGGACGTAGACTCACCATATCCCATTCCCACTAAAGAAGAATTAATGGAACGACCGGAGCCTTTGGATTATCCTCAAAACTTTCCAAAATACCGTTTTTATGGTAATAACATAAAGCGAATGATTGATGTTGCTAACGAATGGGAGGAAGGCGAAAAAAAGGAAGCTCTTGTTTTGACAATTGCAAACCATATGAAAAAGTCCTACCTCAACTGGAATAAAGACACCGTTGAAGATGATGTGATTTTTGGGCATTTGTTTGAGCTATCAGGAGGTAAAATCAACCTGAAAGAAGGAAATGAGGATCTGTCTAATGCTACAGACTTGATGAAAAGCAAGAAGAAGTATACCAATGGGACTGCTTCAAAGAAAAATTACAAAAACAGACCACGCAAGCGTTATTAAGCAAATCATTTATGGGAATTTTTAAAATTGAAGGCGGTCATAAACTAAAAGGTGAAATCCAGCCGCAGGGTGCAAAAAATGAAGCACTTCAAATACTTTGTGCTGTTTTACTAACACCAGAAAAAGTTGAAATAAAAAATATTCCCGACATCATCGATGTGAACAAACTCATATCGGTGCTTGAAAATTTAGGTGTAAAAGTCCAAAAAATAGGAAAAGGACACTTTACCTTTCAGGCAGACGAACTGAATTTAAACTATCTCGAGTCTGAACTTTTTAAACAGGAAGGAAGTTCACTTAGGGGTTCCATTATGATTGTGGGACCACTGCTTGCCCGTTTTGGAAAAGGCTATATACCACGACCCGGAGGGGATAAAATTGGAAGACGCCGATTGGACACCCATTTTGAAGGTTTTATCAATCTTGGTGCAAAATTCCGTTACAACCGCGAAGAACGCTTTTATGGTGTGGAAGCTCCAGATGGATTAACCGGCACTTATATGCTCCTCGATCAGGCCTCAGTCACCGGAACAGCCAACATCATTATGGCAGCTGTTCTTGCAAAAGGCACCACAACTATTTACAACGCCGCTTGCGAGCCTTATTTACAGCAATTATGTAAAATGCTTAACAGCATGGGCGCAAAAATAAGCGGTGTGGGTTCAAACCTCTTGAGCATAGAAGGTGTGAAATCACTAGAGGGTTGCACGCATACCATTTTACCTGATATGATTGAAATTGGCAGCTGGATTGGACTTGCAGCTATGACCCGTAGCGAAATCACCATCAAGAACGTAAGCTGGGAAAACTTAGGGATTATTCCTGATACCTTCAGAAAACTGGGCATCACGATTGTAAAGCGAGGTGACGATATTTATATTCCTGAGCAAGACCACTACGAAATTCAAAGTTATATTGACGGTTCAATTCTCACGGTTGCCGATGCTCCCTGGCCGGGATTTACACCCGATTTATTGAGTATTGTCCTGGTGGTTTGTACACAAGCACGAGGAAGTGTTTTGATTCATCAAAAAATGTTTGAAAGCCGCTTGTTCTTTGTCGATAAATTAATTGATATGGGAGCTAAAATTATTTTATGCGACCCACACAGAGCCACTGTCATTGGTCACGATTTCCAGTCTATGCTGAAAGCCACGACTATGGTTTCTCCAGATATTAGAGCAGGGATATCCTTGCTGATTGCAGCACTTTCTGCTACCGGTACCAGCATTATTCATAATATAGAGCAAATCGATCGTGGTTATGAACATATCGTTGAGCGATTGCAGGCTATTGGTGCAAAAATTACCAGAGAAGATTAATTGATTTAGGGCACTTTTGTCGCCTGCCAGTTTACTACCTGCCACTTGCTCTTGCGTTTTAAGAAGGTGCCGCTGTTGTAATAATATTGAACAGCTTCGCCGCTTGTACCCTTCATTTTAAAAGCTACAACTGCCATATCACTATAGACATTGATTTGAATTTCTTCTGCTGTATAGATGGTTTTTGGAGCATCTGAAACCTCTGTTTCATTTTCAAACCCGGCCATAATTTCTGCTTTGCCAAAACGTGTACCGGCAGAGCTGGTGTAAATCAAATCTTCTGCCCAGAAGTTGTAGTGAATTTCCCGGTCGTTGTTTGATGCTCCTTCCAGGAAAGTTTCGAGCATTTTGGTTAATTCCTCAGTAATTGAATTTGTCTGACAAACTGAATGTAAACTTAAGAGTAAACTAATTGTTATTAAAACTTTGTTTTTCATTTGATTCAGTTAAACGATATGAATAGTTAAAGTAATATAGACCGCAACAAGTGCGGTCTATATTTATTGTTTTTTTAAATCAATTCGCCGGAACAGGGAAACCTCTATCACGCATCAGTGCATCGATAGTAGCATCTCTTCCTCTGAATTTTCTGTATGCTTCTGCCGGATCCATAGCGTTACGTGGCGCAAAAAGATACTTCACAAGTTTATCAGCCAATTCCCGATCATAAAACCCGCCGGGGGCATCTTCAAAAGCTTCTGAGGCATCACTGGTTAGAACATCCGCCCACATATAGCCGTAATAAGCCGTGGCATAACCCTCACTCGAGAACACGTGTCCAAAATGTGGCGTGCGGTGACGCATCACAATTTCGCTGGGCATACCCAAAGCGTCCAATGTTTTCTTTTCAAATTCACGAGGGTTGATATTTTCAGGGTCAGTAGTGTGGTATTTCATATCCATCAATGCAGAAGCTAAAAACTCGGTAGTGGCAAAACCTTGGTTAAATGTGGAAGCATTCTTGATTTTCTCAACCAATTCAGCAGGTATAACCTCACCTGTTTTGTGATGCCTCAAGAACCTATTAATCACCTCGTCAGTGTATAGCCAACGCTCAAGCAACTGTGACTGGAACTCGGTATAATCCCTTACACCACCGTTTAGGGTGGGGTAGGTTACGTTTGATGCAAAGAAATGCAGGGCGTGACCAAACTCGTGAAAAAACGTTTCTGCATCGTCCCACGAAATCAAAGCAGACTCTCCGGGTGCGGGTTTTACAAAGTTTGAATTGTTTGATGCCAATACTGTGCGTTTACCATCATAGTTGGCGTGGCTGCGGTATTGTGTAGCCCAGGCACCTGAACGTTTTCCTGTTCGGGCATAAGGGTCAAGGTAAAATAATCCAATGTTTTCACCAGTGGTTTTATCATTCACTTCCCACACTTTTACATCTTCGTGGAATACAGGTACACTGCCGTCTGTGATGGGTGTAAAGCTATAGTTAAAGAGTTCACCACCCACAAAGAAAATGGCATCAGTCAGATTATTGAGTTCAAGGTACTGTTTAACTTCGTCTGAGTCGAGGTCATATTTGGCTTTACGTACTTTTTCAGCATAGTAGCGGTAGTCCCAGGGTTCAATGGTGATGTTGTGTCCTTTGGCTTTGGCGATGGCTTGCATTTCATTGACTTCCTCATCAACACGTGCGAGCGCTGCCGGCCAAACGGTTTCCATTAGTTCCATTGCATTTTCAGGGGTTTTAGCCATACGATCCTGTAAACGCCATTGCGCAAAGTTGTCATACCCCAGTAGTTGTACACGTTCGTGACGCAGTCTCAGGATTTGTGCAATTACATCGTTGTTGTCATATTCATCTTGATTGTCACCGCGGGAATAATAGGTGCGCCATACTTTTTCGCGTAAGCTTCTTTCGTCAGAATAGGTGAGGAAAGGATCCATAGATGAACGGGTGTTGGTAATGGCATATTCACCTTCACGACCACGGTCTGTAGCAGCTTTGGCAGCGGCATTGACAAAAGATTCCGGAAGTCCGCTAAGTTGGTCACCGGTAATGTAAGTCACATAATTTTCTTCATCGTGCAGTACATTATTTGAGAATGTTGTGTAAAGTGCGGCAAGCTCCATATTGATTTCGGCATAGCGGGCTTTGCCTTCTTCATCAAGGTTGGCACCATTCATTTCAAACTCCTGGTAGGTGAGTTCGGTCAGGCGTTGTTGTTCGGCGTTCAGGGGATAGGTTTGAGCATTTTCATACACGGTTTTGATGCGTTGAAAAAGGGCCTGGTTTTGCTGGATTTTAGAACGGTATTCAGAGAGTTTGGGAGAGAGTACTGTCTGCACTTCCCTAAACTCGGGAGTGGACATATTGCTGCTCCAGATGCCGTAATAAACACTCACACGATTAAATTCCTGCCCGGCTTTTTCCATAGCGAGGATGGTGTTTTCAAATGTTGGGGCTTCGGTATTGTTAGCAATTTGATCAATCTCCTCAAGGTGCTTTTGCATGGCATATTCCATAGCAGGTTGCAGGTCATCTATGTTCATTTGATCAAATGCAGGAACCCCTTGGTAGGAGCCTGTCCATTCAGCAAGCAGCAAGTTTTCTGACATTGTTTCTTGTTTTTCTTTGGTGTCGCAGCTTTGCATTATAAGTAGAAGACTGAAAGCAAGTGCTGTTTTGTGTAAAGTTGAATTCATTTTCAAGATTTTGATTAGTAACTGGTGTAAAAATTTGCGTTCGCAAAGTAAAAAATTAAATCTTAAAAGGGTGTTAATAAACACATTCTATTAAATTACTTTAAATGTAGTATTCAGATGCGGAAGCACTGTTTTCCAATTATATGTTTGCGCAATTTTCTCTTGTAATGCCTCCATTGCCTGGCTTTCACCATGAACTAAAAAAATCTGTTCAGGGATATTTTTTAGCTCAATTAACCAGTCGATAAGCTCACCTTGGTCAGCATGTGCTGAAAGGCTTTCGATGGTTTTGATTTGTGCCTTAACGGGAATGTATTTTCCTTGCAGTTTAATTTCCTGCTCGCCATCCAATAGCCTTCTGCCTCTTGTGCCTTCAGCCTGAAAGCCTACCAGTAAAACCTGAGTAAGCGGATTTTCAAGATAGTATCTAAGATAGGTGAGCACCCTTCCACCTGTTACCATACCGCTTCCGGCAATAACAATTTTGGGGCGTTTATTGTCAATGGTTTTCCAGGTATCTTTGTATGAAGTAATGATGTTGAAATGTCGGGTCATTGCTGTAAATTCAGATGATGTGAGTTTGTGCCAAGAATCAAAGCGTTTGAAAATATCCAAAACTTCGTTACCCATTGGGCTGTCAACAAACACGGGTATGTTGGGTATTTTGTTTTTTTTGTACAAGATCCAAAGCTTGTACATCAGGGTTTGCAGGCGCTCAACTGCAAAGCTGGGAATGATAATCGTTCCCTTATCCCTTATGGCCTGATGAACAGCCTCTATCAAGACAGACTCACTATCATCTTCGGGATGGAGACGGTCTCCATAGGTACTCTCCATCACAACAATGTCTGCCCATTTGGGTTTTTCGGGTGGGTAGAGCAGGGGGTCGCCTTTACGCCCAATATCCCCTGAAAAAACGATAATTTTTCCAAATACCTCCAGTTCAATAAAAGTAGCACCAATAATATGTCCCACTTTATTGAACCTGCATTTGATGTTTTCGGAAACAGAAATCCATTGGTCAGTTTCAATGGGTCGGAATAAATCGATTGCAGATTCAGCATCTTCCTGATTGTAGAGTGGTAAGGCAGGATGGTGCTTTGAGTAGCCTCCTTCATTAGCTTGTTCTGCTTCTTCTTCCTGAATTACTGCACTGTCGCGTAAAATAACTGAGGCAATGGCCAGAGTTGGGGCAGTTCCTTTAATGGGACCGTTAAATCCTTGTTTGACCAGCCGGGGCAGATATCCACAATGGTCCAGATGGCCGTGGGTGAGGAGTACAGTGTCTATTTCGTTGGCACGAAAGGGAAAGTCATTCCAGTTTTGCAGGCGAAGTTCTTTAATCCCCTGAAACATTCCACAATCAATCAAGATGTTTTTTTCTGGAGTTTCCAAGAGGTATTTGGAGCCGGTTACGGTTTGTGCCGCACCAAAGAAGTGGAGTTTTAAAGAATTACTCATAAGTGAATTTATATTCTTGGATTAAAGATAACTAATATAGAAGAGAATAGAATGACGAGGGTCATAAAATCACAAGAAGCATAGACTATAAGTCATAAAAAAAAAGCGCCCAAAAGATAGAGGCGCTTTAACTATTTTTTATTGAAGTTTTAGTTGATCACATCAACTATTTCAAGTACAAATATAAGGTCTGAATTTGGCGGGATCAATGCTCCTGCACCTGATTCGCCATAGCCTAAATGTGATGGGATAAATAAAATAGCCTCATCTCCAACTTTCATTTTAAGCATTCCTTCTTTAAATCCGGCTATTAGGTCAGCGTTTAAGCTGTAATCTGCCGGCATTGGAGTATATTGATTGGCTTGTTTTCTTCTTGGGTTAACCATATCAAAAGCTTCTGCAACTTCAAGTTTACTTGAGTCAAACAGTGTTCCGTTTGATAAGTAGCCCTCATAATTTACTAAAACACCTTGTCCTTCTTGTGGTTGCACACCATCTCCCTTTTGGGTAAAATGCATTTTTAAACCTGATGGGAACTCAGTAGCTTTGTCTTTTAGGGCTGCAAATTCAGCTGCTTTGACTTCTTTGACTTTGCTAAGGCGGGCTTCTTTTTCTTTACGTTCTTTTTCAATGCTTTCCATTTGCTTTTCAAAAGAGTCCAGCTTCACATTGCCCTTTCTAATGATATTTAGTTTTTCAATTACCACCGGATCTACAGGGCGGTCTCCCTGAGATGTTGGCACTACACTTATCTCTTCAACGATTTCCATTCCTTTAACTACTTCGCCAAAAACTGCATGACCGCCGTCAAGGTGTGGAGTTGGTCTCACGGTTACAAAGAATTGGCTTCCATTGGTTGCAGGACCTGAGTTTGCCATAGATAGAATTCCTTTTTTGTCATGTCTCAATTCAGGCACAATTTCGTCCGGGAATCTATAACCGGGTCCGCCTGTTCCTGTACCCAAAGGATCACCTCCTTGAATCATAAAGTCTTTGATGACACGGTGAAACACAAGTCCGTCAAAATAAGGCTTACCTTTGTATTGCTCATCCACCATTCCGTTTTTGCCTTCTGCCAAATCGACAAAATTGGCTACAGTCATAGGTGCTTGCTCGTGGTGAAGTTTGGCAATAAAAGTTCCTTTGTTTGTTACAAATTCGGCATAAATACCGTCTTCAAGATCTGGGTATTGCTCTTGGCATGCAAAAAGTGTTACAGCAAATAGTGCTAATAGTAAAGTTGTTTTTTTCATAAAAATTAATTGATTTGTTTGATGTTTAATATGGTTACCGTGGAAACGATTGGCATATTTGTGCCAATTCGATTTAAGTCTCCATAGTAGCCGTATGCTTTGTGTGAAGGGAAATAAAATGTGGCTGTTTCTCCTTCGTTAAGTAGTTTTAATCCTTCCCGCAAGCCGGTAAATAGTTCTTCTTTATCCATATGATAAGTTTGCTTGCCTAGTTCATCTTTACTGTAAATAGTATTACCATTTAAATCTTTGATTTCATATTCAAACTCGACTATATCCCCAAAATCTGCTTTCTCATCATTATCAGATTTTTTTTCAACAAAATAATACCAAAAGCCGTGTTCAGAATTGATAATATCATTAATAGTGTCTGCTTTGATTATAGCGAGTATGTCTTTTTCTTCTTCAGCAATCATTTTTTTATTCCGTTCAACAGAGGTATTGATGTAACTGCCTGAAGTTGTCTTCACAGGTCTTCTTGCCTCGGGGGTTTTACAACTCCAGGCGAGTAAAGCGATTGTAAAGATAAATATATATGATTTAAACATTTGACAATTCCTTTTTATAGTCTTGCAATTTACTAATAAAATAGCTAACTGTTTCATCAAGGCTTAGATTACTTTTTGCACCTGCGGCATTGATGTGTCCGCCACCATCAAAATATTTTCGTGCAAACTGGTTAACATCAAATGTACCAAGGCTTCTGAATGAGATTTTGGTAATTTTATCTTGTCGGTTTTCAATAAAGATTGCTGCAAATTTTACGTTTTTGACTGAAAGCCCATAGTTGACAAAACCCTCTGTATCGCCTTTCTGAAAATTGTGTTTGTCGAGATCATCCTGGGTAATTGTAATGTAAGCCGTATTGAATTCCTTCAATATTACAAGGTTCTGTAATGCCACACCCAGCAGTTGCAATCGTTCTGCACTATTGTTGTCAAATAATGATTGATGGATTAAGGCATTGTCAATTCCGTGTTCTATCAAATGTGAAGCCACCCGGTGAGTGGTTGCCGTAGTTGAGCTGTAGCGAAAGGAACCGGTGTCAGTCACTATACCCGTGTAAATACAAGATGCAATGTCTTTGTCCAAAAGCGGGAGGTCTTTCATCATTTCCATAAAATGATAGACCATTTGAGCTGTTGAGCAAATGTTCACATCACTGTAAATATAAGTTGCATAATCGCCGGGTAGTTGATGGTGGTCTATTAGAGCAAAAGGAGTATCAAGATTTTCAAGGACTTGCTGAAGCTCATCGCCCACTCGGGAAAGTGAGTTAAAATCGAGGGTAAAAATGAGTTGAGCCTCCTGGATAAGGTCAGTAGTTTTACTTCGGTCGTTTTCAAAAAGTTTGATTTCGTTTGCCCCGGGCATCCATTTGAGGAAATCAGGAAAGTCATTGGGCATCACCACTACTGCCTCATGACCTTTTTTCTTCAGGTATTGACCCAAGGCCAGAGTAGATCCCACAGCGTCCCCATCAGGATTGCGGTGGCCAATGATGACTATTTTCTTAGGGGTACTTAAAAATGATTTTAAGGAGGCAATCTGTTCTTTGTTCATAGGCTACGAAGATAAAAAATATCAGCAAGCAGTTGGTGCCTGAAATTAAATTTTAACCCGTAGTGCATTATTAAACGAGATTAATTTTAAGGTTGTTAATATTTCTGT